>NZ_CP094346.1:3262500-3877500 GCF_022807955.1 Diaphorobacter sp. LI3
GGTAGCGGAGCTTTTCTCGGCGATAGCCGCCATGAATCGCTGAAAAGCCTGGTAGGGAGAATCCCAGCCGAGAGTCTGACGAGGACGGTTGTTCATCAGATCGGCCATGGAGTCCAGCGCATCCTGGTCATGCATGCTCAGGTCTGTGCCCTTGGGCATGAACTGGCGCAGCAGCCCATTCGTGTTCTCACAACTGCCTTTTTGCCAAGGGCTGTGCGGATCACAAAAGTACACCCGCATGCCAAGGGCTTGGGCGAGTTCCTTGTGCCGGGCCATCTCCTTGCCCTGGTCGTAGGTGAGCGTCTGGCGCATCGGCTGTGCGATCTGGCGCAGCTTGTTGGTGAACGCGGCCAGCGCACTGTCTGCGGATGCGTCAGGCATCTTGCACAGCAGCACCAAGCGCGTTGAGCGCTCTACCAGCACACCCACCGCCGATTGGTTGCCAGCACCCTTGATCAGATCCCCCTCCCAATGCCCCGGGATCACGCGATCATTGACCTCGGGTGGGCGAACATGGATAGAGACCATGTCTGGAATCTGACCACGCCGATCAGAGCCTGCTGAACGCGGGCGGCGTGTACTCTTGCCTTGGCGCAGCAGTGCGATGAGCTGGCGGCGCAACTCACCGCGTGGGTATGCATAGATGGCGGTGTAGATGCTCTCGTGCGAGGCATGCATGGTTGGGTCCTGGGGATACATGCGCTGGAGTGTGCGTGCAATCTGCTGGGGCGACCACAGCCAGCACAGCATGGTGGTCACAAGAGTCCACAACGCCCCGCAGCTGTGCAGCTTGGGGTATGGCTTGGCCTGAATGCGCCGCAGCTGGCACAGACGCTGCGCAGGCGCGCTGGCGTAACCGCCGTGGCAGGCGTTGCGCCGCAACTCACGGCTGATGGTGCTGGGGCTGCGGCCTTGAAGGCGGGCTATGGCCCTGATGCTCCAGCCCTGCTGGCGCAGCGATGCCAGCGTCACTCTGTCTTCTGGCTGCAAGTGCTCGTATCTCGTTCCCATTTGCGTACATTACCCTTGGTGAGGGTGTTGCACTTCAGATTTGAGACCGCCAACAAATTTTCTACTTTCATCCAACATCTCACCATTGCCACTTTTCAAGCAGTTTTTCGGGCGTCAGACTGTCATAGCCCTCAAAGGGCTGATGTATCCAGGGGTTGGTGGGAAGGAACTCCACAGAATAGTCAGGCGCAAAAGTCGACAGCCCTTTCGTCCAAATCACCGCGCTACGCAGCTCCGTGATGGGTGCGTAGTTGGTCTTGAGCATTTCCACCACAGCATTCAGGGTATGACCCGAGTCCGCCAGATCATCCACGAGTAGCACGCGGCCAGCGATCTCCCCCTTGGGAGTCGTGATGAAGCGAGCGATGTCCAAGTGCCCCTTGACTGTCCCAGCTTCTGCTCTATAAGAACTTGTGGACATGATGGCCAAGGGCTTGTCAAAGATACGGCTCAGAATATCCCCAGGTCGCAAGCCGCCACGTGCAAGACAAAGGATCGTATCGAACTGCCATGCGGATTGATGCACCTTTAGCGCAAGCTTCTCTATGAGGTTGTGATACTCGTCGTAGCTCACGTACAAATGCTTGCCGTCTTCCGTCAGCATACTAACTCCTGAATTGATAGCAACAATCGCCTTAACAGCGGGCGACACACTCCTACTGCCCCACTATGCCCTCAGTCCGCCGCGTAGGGATGGCGCATCAAGATCGTGTGATCACGGTCTGGACTGGTCGAGATCATTGCGATAGGCACCCCCGTCACTTGCTCAATACGCTCCAGATAGCGACGCGCATTGGACGGCAGGTTCTCATAGCGAGTCACTCCCACGGTGGATTCCGTCCAACCGGCAATATTCTCGTAAATAGGTACGCAACGCGCGATTTCTTCGGCACCCATTGGCAGAAGGTCGATCGTTTCACCGTCCAACTCGTATCCCACGCACAGCGACAGTTCCCTCAACCCGTCCAGAACATCCAGCTTGGTGATGCAGAGCCCTGAAAGACCATTGACCTGCGCGCTACGCTTGAGGAGCGCAGCATCAAACCAACCGCAGCGACGGCTGCGCCCTGTCGTCACCCCTTTTTCGGCGCCCACTGTACTCATGTGATAACCCGGTGTTCCAGGCGTTTCCCAGTCCAGCTCGGTCGGGAAAGGCCCTCCCCCCACCCGCGTGCAATATGCCTTGGTGATCCCCAAGATGTAGTGCAGATGCCCCGGGCCAACACCTGACCCCGCTGCCGCATTACCCGCCACACAGTTACTGGACGTGACATAGGGATAGGTGCCATGGTCCACATCGAGCAACGTGCCCTGGGCCCCCTCAAACAGCAGATTTGCGCCCGCGGCATGCGCTTCGTTCAGTTCACGCGAGACATCTGCCATCATGGGCTTGAGCATCTCTGCATGCCGCATGGCCTCCTCAAAGACCGGCTCAAACTGCACTTGCCCGCCCGTGATGTAGGGCTTGAGTGCGTCGCCAAACTGAAAATTGGCCGAGCCCAAGAAGGTGCTGAGGACATGGTTGTGCAACGCCAGCAATTCGCGCAGCTTGGCGGCAAAGCGTTCTGGATACTTGAGGTCTTGTACGCGCAGGGCACGGCGAGCGATCTTGTCCTCGTAGGCCGGTCCGATACCACGGCCCGTGGTACCAATCTTCTCGGCGCCACCGTGTTCACGCGCCGCTTCACGCGCCACATCCAGCGCCGCATGGAACGGCAGGATCAATGGACAAGCTTCACTGACGCGCAGACGCGAGCGCACTTCGACGCCCGCTTTTTCGAGCCCCTCGATCTCCTCAAACAATTTGCCTGCCGAGAGAACGACGCCGTTGCCGATGTAGCACTTGACACCCGGGCGCATGATCCCGCTGGGGATCAAGTGCAGCGCCGTCTTGACGCCGTTGATGACCAACGTGTGACCAGCGTTGTGCCCGCCCTGAAACCGCACCACCCCCTGGGCGCTCTCAGTCAGCCAATCAACCAGTTTGCCTTTGCCTTCATCGCCCCACTGGGTGCCGACCACGACAACGTTACGACCCTTGCTTGCTTTCATGTCAAACCCGATTCAAATGCTGAAGAAACTCAAATCGCCTTTACGACCCAGTTGCCATCCACCAGGACAAGCTCCCGATCGCAGTGGAATTCGTCCACTTCGCTGCCGTGCCCCGGCAGCACACACACCACGGTTTCGCCCTGACGACGCAACGTAGCAATGGCAGCACTGAGCGCACCACCATCGCCCCAGGGCGCCCGGATGGCCGCACGCAATGACGGAGCCGACACCACACCCACCAGCTGCTTCACGTCCAAGCTAAAGCCTGCGGCTGGCCTGTTACGGCCGAAGACCGCGCCGACCTCGTCATAGCGGCCGCCTCGCACCAGCGCATCACTGGCGCCCTGCGCATAAATCGCAAAACGCGCGCCGCTGTAATAGGCATAACCCCGCAGATCTGCCAGATCAAATGTGACCCGCACACCGTCCATTCGTGCTGCAATCGCCCTCAAATCTGATAGCGCCTCGCGCGCACCAGGAAAGGGCTTCAGCAAGTTTTCGGCCTCATTCAGCACTGTTGCATCGCCATACAGCTGCAACAGTGCCAACAACCCTTCCCGCGATGCAGACGGGAAATCGCGCGTCAACGACGCCAATTCGCTGGCATCTTTGGCAGCAAGCGCACCGTGGACGTGGGCGAGCTGATGCATACCGACAGGAAGTCCTGCAAGCAGACTGCGCACGATACGGACGTCGGCCAGATCTACGCTCACCTCCTGTGCGTGGGCACTGCGCAAGCACTCCAACGACAGCAACACTGCTTCGATATCCGCCTCGATACCTGGATGACCGTAGATCTCGGCTCCAAACTGCAAGGGCTCTCGGGTGGCGTGCGGACGATCGGGACGCGTGTGCAGTACTGGGCCGCAATAGCATAGACGCGCCACCCCCTGCCGGTTGAGCAGGTGCGCATCAATGCGTGCGACCTGTTGGGTCGTATCGGCCCTCAAGCCGAGAGATCGACCCGAGAGTTGGTCCACCAATTTGAACGTTTGGAGGTCCAGCGCCTCGCCAGTGCCCGTCAACAGTGATTCCAGATGCTCCAGCAAAGGAGGCATGACCAACTCATAACCGTAACTGCGTGCCGTATCGAGCAGTCCGCGGCGAAGTTCTTCAATGTGCCGCGCCTCGGAAGGCAAGACATCGGCAATATGATCCGGCAGGACCCAGGCAGACATGGGATGGGGCAGGCTGTTAAAACGTTGATTCTACCGGCATGGATAAGCCCCACCCCGGGACCGAAAGCGGCCAGGCTACGCGAGCAGCAGAATGGCGCCGCCAGCGATCAGCCCCAACAGCGCGCAAAAGCGAATCTGGCCGTCACGCAATTGCAAAAGCTGCGTGAACATGCGGCGCCAACCACCAGGTGACAAGAAGGGCAGCAGCCCTTCGATGACCAGCACCCAACCCAACGCGATCCAGAACCCGTTCATGGAAGCCGACCACCGCCATCAGTCGCTCATCAGCGGCGGGGGGCCGCAGATGCGTTACCCGTCCCGCCTCTGAATACCTTGAAAAATTCAGAGCTCGCCGGATCCAGCACCATGACATCGCCCTTGCGGTTGAAGCTCGCCTTGTAAGCTTCGAGGCTACGGTAGAACTGTGCAAATTGAGGATCACGGCCGAATGCCTCCGCATACAGACGCGCAGCTTCCGCATCACCCTCGCCCTTGATCTTCTGGGCGTCGCGGTAGGCATTGGCAATGGTGATCTCGCGCTGCCGATCTGCGTCTGCGCGAATCTTCTCCCCCTCCGCCGCGCCCGTGGAGCGCAGTTCATTCGCAACGCGCTTGCGTTCCGCTTCCATGCGTCGATAGACGGACTCCGTGATCGCTTCTACGTAGTCGACCCGCGTGATGCGCACGTCCACGACATCGACACCCCAAGGCTTAGAGCCGCGGACAGCTTCCAGCACTTCCCGTTTCACGTCGGACATCAGTGCATCGCGCTTGAGCGACAGCAGCTCCTTGACGGTGCGACGGTTGACTTCTTCCTGAAATGCATTGCGGACCACCCGATTGAGCTGCAGTGCACCTGCGTTCTCGTCCAGTCCCACATTGCGGATGTACTCGGATGGGTCGGTAATGCGCCAGCGCACATACCAATCGATCACCACGCGCTGCTTCTCGGCTGTCAGCATCGACTCGGTGTCTGAACTGTCCAGCGTGAGCAGACGCTTGTCGATGTAGCGAACGTTTTGGAAAGGTGGAGGTAGCTTGAAATTCAAGCCTGGTTCCGTGATGACTTCCTTGATCTGCCCCAACGCGTACACCACGCCAAACTGGCGTTGGTCGACGACGAACACCATCGAGCTGAGCAATGCCAGCAACAGCAGAACTGTCGATGCGATAAATCCGATTCTGTTCACACGGCTCTCCTATCGGGACTCACGTTCGCGCGAACGGTTGGCATCACGCAACCGAGAATCGCCGGGAAATTGAGAGGTCGCGGCAGGAGGGACTGTCGCTGGCGGCGTATCGGTCGCCGCAGCCGCCGAAGTCTGCTGTGAAACGCTCTGCATGATCTTGTCCAACGGCAGGTACAGCAAGTTGGATCCTTGCCGCGACTCCACCAGTACCTTGGTCACATTGCCGTAAATCTGCTGCATGCTCTCCAGATACATGCGGTCTCGCGTCACCTGCGGCGCCTTCTGGTATTCAGCAAGGACGGCGCTGAAGCGCTGTGTGTCACCCTGCGCCTGCGCCACGATGCGCGCCTTGTAGGCTGCCGCCTCCTCGATCAAGCGGGACGCCGTACCCGTGGCACGCGGAACCACATCATTGGCATAAGCCTGGGCTTCGTTCTTAGCGCGCTCCCGCTCCTGGCCCGCCTTGAGCACGTCATCAAAAGCCGCCTGTACTTGCTCAGGAGGGCGCACCCCCCCTTGCTGCAGGTTGATGCCAACGACTTCCACGCCGACCTTGTATCGGTCCAAGATGGTCTGCATCAGGTTGCGCACGCGCGGAGCAATCTGGTCCCGCTCTTCCGCCAAGGCGGTATCCATGCGCATTTTGCCCACGACTTCGCGCACCGCCGTCTCTGCCGCCTGAACCACGGCTTCGGCCGGGTTGCGGCTCTCGAACAGCCACGCACGCGCGTCATTCAAACGATATTGCACTGCGAACTTGATTTCGACGATGTTCTCGTCTTCGGTCAGCATGGCGGACTCACGCAGTCCCGTGCTCTTGATGACGCTATCCCGCCCCACATCAGCGGACCGGATCTGGGTCACGAACACCAGTTCATGGCGCTGAATGGGGTAAGGCAGACGCCAATTGAAGCCGGCGTTGACCGTGCTCTTGTACTTGCCGAACTGGGTGATCACCGCTTGCTGGCCTTCTTGCACGATGAAAAAGCCAGTGCCCAGCCAGATCAGCACCGCTATGGCGGCGATCAATCCCACGCCAACTCCCGCGTTCTTCATGTCTGGCTGGAAACCACCATTGCCGCCACCAGAAGCGGGACCACGCGACCCGCCGCCGCCAAACAACCCACCCAGCTTGCGGTTCAGATCACGCCACAACTCATCCAGGTCCGGCGGCTGTCCCGAAGGATTCTGGTCACGTCCACGTGGACGCTGTGAGTTATCCGGAGAAGGGCGCTCCGAATCAGGGCGCTGTCCACCCTCGCCCTTATCGTCCCCACGGCCCCAACGAGGATCGTTGAGATTGAACATCCCCCGAATACGCTCAGGCAGCACGGCCCAGCGAGAGGCACGGTTAAGAAGGTTCATGCGCGAATTCTCGTACTCTCAATAGCAATAGAACACCAGCATTGTGCCCAATCAGTCCCACTCGCCCTTCAATTCAGCCGCCGTCACAGGGGGCATGCCTGACGAAAGTGACTTCTGAACCATGTCTGCCAATAGCTGCCGCAAGTCAGCCACCCCTTCGCCAAGGCCGGCACTGACAAAAATCCGCGGTACAGGCCGCCCATCCAGTTCATAGGTATCTTGCCGCACGTTAGGACGCACTTCGGGCGTGAGGGCATCCAATTTGTTGAATACCAAGAGTTGTGGAATATCTGCGGCGCCAATCTCACCAAGAACCAGTTGCACCTGTGCAATCTGCTCGGGAAAGGCGGGGTTGGCGGCATCGACCACATGCAGGAGCAGATCCGCGTCCACGGCCTCCTGCAACGTGGCCTGAAACGCATCCACCAGCCCGTGCGGCAGATCACGAATGAAGCCCACGGTATCGGACAGGGACACCGAACCCGCTGCTTCGCCCAAATAAAGATGACGCGTGGTGGTGTCCAGCGTGGCGAACAACTGGTCCGCTGCGTAGGCTCGCGCCTTCACCAATGCATTGAACAGCGTGGATTTGCCCGCATTCGTGTAGCCCACCAGCGAGATATTGAATGTATCGCGCCGCTGCCGCTGCCGCCGCTGGGTCGCCCGTTGGCGCTTGACCTTGACCAGGCGCTCCCGCGTGCGCTTGATGGCTTCGCTGATCATGCGACGGTCGAGCTCAATTTGTGTTTCGCCCGGTCCGCCCCGTGTGCCAATCCCCCCGCGTTGACGCTCCAAGTGCGACCAGCGCCGCACAAGTCGAGTGCTCAAGTACTGCAAACGCGCCAACTCCACCTGCAGCTTGCCCTCGTGGCTGCGGGCGCGCTGGGCAAAGATCTCCAGAATGAGCAGCGTGCGATCATTGACGGGCAATTCCAGGCTTCGCTCCAGATTCCGCTGCTGCGCCGGACTCAGCGCCTGGTCGAACAGCACCTCCTTCGCGCCATGCATCTGCGCCAGAGTGCGGATCTCATCGGCTTTGCCGCTACCCACGAACAGCGCCGCATCAGGCGTCTTTCGCTTGCACGTCAGCCGCGCGACAGGATTCAAGCCTGCAGTCTGGGCCAATAAGCCAAGCTCTTCGAGTTCGGCATCGAAATGGGGCAAACCAAAATCCACGCCTACCAATAGAACAGGCGTGGATTTCGTGTCAGGAGAAGAATGGGAACTCAAGGCTGCGTGCCCTGGGATGCGCAATGCTTGCGCCGTGGCGCAGCCTTGAACTGCCGCAGGGGCTTACTGGTTGTCCCCGTCGGCGGCGGGTTCCGCAGTCGAGAAGTTGACGGCACGACCAGGCACGATCGTGGAAATGGCGTGCTTGTACACCATCTGCGTCACGGTATTGCGCAGCAGCACGACGTATTGATCGAAGGATTCGATTTGACCCTGCAGTTTGATGCCGTTCACCAAATAGATCGAAACCGGCACATGCTCCCGACGCAATGCGTTCAGGAAGGGGTCTTGAAGAAGCTGACCTTTATTGCTCACGATATTCTCCGTGTTCAAAAATGTTGTTGTAAACCAGCACCTTACCACAGCCAGACGGCCATACGCCGTCCAGGGGCTCAGGAGTTCTGCTTGTCCGTATAAGGATTGCTGGAGGTTTTCATTTCGATACGCAGCGGCGTACCGACGAGGTCAAATTCTTTGCGAAAACGCGCCTCAAGAAAGCGCTTGTAGGCGTCCGTGACATGCTCCAGCGAATTCCCATGGATCACGATCACCGGCGGATTCATGCCGCCCTGGTGCGCATAGCGCATCTTGGGCCGGAACATACCCGAGCGCTTAGGGCTTTGGAACTGCACCGCCTCCTGCAGCAGGCGCGTCAACACCGGCGTAGGCATCTTGCGGTTGGCAGATTTGTACGCCTGGATGATGGATGACCACAGCGGCCCGATGCCCTGCCGCTTCTTCGCAGAGATGAAGTGCAACGGCGCGAACTTTAGAAACGACAGACGCGTTTCGATGGAACGCTCCAGCTGCTGCCGGCCATAGTCGTCCACCGCATCCCATTTGTTCACTGCGATCACCACGGCGCGACCACTCTCCAGGATGTAGCCGGCAATATGTGCGTCCTGGTCCGTCACTCCTTGCGTGGCGTCCAGCAGCAGCAGCACGACATTGGCTGACTCGATGGCCTGCAGGGTCTTCACGACCGAGAATTTCTCGATCGCTTCAAACACCTTGCCTTTGCGTCGCAGGCCCGCCGTGTCGATCAACTCGAACTTCTGCCCGTTGCGCTCGAAAGGCACCGATATGGCATCGCGCGTGGTGCCGGGCATGTCGAAAGCCACCAGACGCTCTTCGCCCAGCCAGGTATTGATCAGTGTGGACTTGCCCACGTTGGGGCGCCCTGCCACTGCAAGACGGATGACATTCTTCTCGGCCCCCGCATCCTCCTCCTCAATCTCGGGCAACGCGAGCGGCTTCAGCGCGAGATCCACCAGGCTGCGCACACCCTGGCCGTGCGCCGCCGATACGGGGTGCACCTCTCCCAGGCCCAACTCATAGAACTCGGCCAGATGCATGCTGTCCTGCATGCCTTCGGCCTTGTTGCCTGCCAACACGCAGGGTTTGCCCAGGCGGCGAAGGTAGTTGGCAATGTCGTGGTCCTGGGCGGACAGTCCGCCGCGCACGTCCACGA
Organism: Diaphorobacter sp. LI3; assembly: GCF_022807955.1. Classification (NCBI taxonomy): domain Bacteria; kingdom Pseudomonadati; phylum Pseudomonadota; class Betaproteobacteria; order Burkholderiales; family Comamonadaceae; genus Diaphorobacter; species Diaphorobacter sp. LI3. The sequence continues at coordinate 3,271,998 of NZ_CP094346.1, forward strand.
CAAAAACCACGACATCTGCCTCCGCCACGGCCTGCTGGGTCTGCCTGGCCATCTCGCGGTAGATGCCGCTGGAGGCATCGGGCTCGAACCCCCCGGTGTCGATGACGATGTACTCGTGCTTGCCCTGTCTCCCATTGCCATAGTGGCGATCACGCGTGAGGCCGGCAAAGTCGGCCACAATCGCATCGCGCGACTTGGTCAAACGGTTGAACAAGGTGGACTTGCCCACATTGGGCCGCCCCACCAAAGCGATGACAGGCTTCATCCTGTGTCCTATATCCCTATCAGTCCGGACGGAAGCCGTAGACGCCGCCCTTGCGCGTCACCACCACCAAGGTGTCGCCCGCCACCGCCGGGGCCGCCGCAATGGCCGAGCCATCAGTCGTCAGGCGGTTGAGCGGTGCGGCGTCCTCACGGGACAGCAGGTGCACCAGCCCTGTATCGTCACCCACTACCACCGAACGCCCCAGCACCAAGGGCGCTGTGAGCTTGCGGAACTGCAGCCTGTCCGATGTCCAGGCGCGGGACCCATCAGTGCGTCGCCATGCAATCACTGTTCCGTTGCTTTCCGTGCCGAACAGCATGGTGTCATCCCCGTGGATGCCCACGCCGCCGCTGGCGGGCTGCGTCCACGAGACCGTCCCCCGGGATGCATCGATACAACCCACCGAGGCCTGGAAAGCCCGCGCGCACAGGCTGTCGCCCACACGGCTCGTACGGCCAACGATCTCCACCAGCCGCTCGACGTCATTGGTGCCGCGCGGACTGGCCAAGGGCGCCTCCCAGCGCACCACGCCGTTGTCGGGATTGAAGCCGACCAGACGGCCGGACAGCCCCGCAACCAGGGTGTCACCCACGGCCATCAGCACACCGCCCTGGCGCAAGACCAGGGGCTCACCCGGCCGCTGCTGGCTCCAGAGCCGGTAGCCAGTCGCCGCGTCGAAGGCGGAAATGGAGCGATCCGCCGCCAGCACGAAGATGCGCTTGCCCGCGACCAACGGCGCCGTATAAGCCTGGGCGGGCAATGGCTTGCGCCAGATCTCCCGACCGCCGTCCAGTGCGATAACTTGGTTGCCCTTCGACACCACCGCCGTCCAGCGCCCATCACTTCCCACGCCCGAGGCAAGCGGCTGGTTGAGGCGCGTGCGCCATACGTCGCCCCCCGTGCGAGCATCGATGGCCGCCACATCGCCATTGGCAGAGGCCACCGTCACCACGCTGCCCTCCACGTGTATGTCGAGCTCAAGGCCTTCTTGCGTCCCAATCTGGGACACCCACGCCTGACGCACTCCCAGCACAGGGACGTTGGGACCGAGCTCCGCCGCCTTCGGCTTCGGCGTGCCGCCCCACAACGAGCAACCTCCCATCACCAGCAGGCTCACCAGCAAAGAGGCGCCGGTCAGCGCCCTCATGGCATGACTACGTGCCTGGCTCATTGCACGCCCCCCGACGTAGCGGAGGCTACCGTCTCCACCTGTGCGCCCAAAGCGTTGAGCTTGGCTTCCACCAGGCGGCGGTATTCCACACGCTCGTCAAAAGCCTGGTAGGCACGGCGGTACTCGGCGATGGCTTCCTGCTTCTTGCCCTGCAACGCGAACACATCACCCTTGCGATCCGCGACCGTAGCAGCAAACTCTGCGGGGAATTTCCCCGACAGCTGCGCCGAGGCCTCGTCGTAGGCCTTTTGCTCGATCAGGACGCTGGCCAGGCGCAGCCGGGCCAAGGCCTGGTAACCCTCATCAGACGCTTTCTCGGCCACCCAAGCCAACGTACTTTTGGCGGCATCCCACTTGCCAGCGTCGGCCAGCGCTTTGGCAGCCAGAAGGCCTGCCTGCCCCGCCTGCGCGGTGCCGCCGTAACTCGACTTCAAGTCGCCCACGGCTTGCTCCACGCGCGCAAGGTCACCCGCCTGCACGGCCATTTCCACGGCCTCGGCCAGTGCCGTCGCCTGCTGGGCCTGGCGGCCCTGCCACAGCCGGTAGCCGTTCCAGGCGGCAAGCCCCCCCATGATGACAATCAACGCCCAGGTGATGGGCGTGCCCCACGTGTTCCAGAAGTGCTTGATCTGCTCAAGCTGTTCTTGTTCTTGAAGGTCGAAGTTGTTGGCCATGTTGTGGTTCCGTTCAGCGCGAGGATTGTAGGGTGGCCGCCCATTCGGCCAGCGCCGCCAGCGGGCGCTCCGCCTGCTCGCCGCTATCCCGCAGCGGCTTGACGGTCACGGCCCCGCGGGCCAGTTCGTCGGCGCCGAAGACCAGTGCATAGCGTGCGCCGCTGGCGTCCGCCTTCTTGAACTGGGATTTCATGCTGCCCATGCCCTCGCCTGCGGTGGTGGGGCTGTGCATCTGCACCGACACCCCCTGCGCACGCAGCCGCTGCAAGGTAGCCATGACCACCGGCAGGGCTGACGCGTCGGGCACTACGGCATAGGCATCGGCAGCTGGTCGGGCCACTTGCGTCTCCTGCTCCTTGAGCAACTCCAGCACGCGCTCCACCCCCAGCGCCCAGCCCACGGCCGGAGCGGGCTTGCCGCCGATCTGCTCGATCAGGTAGTCGTAACGGCCACCACCACAGATCGTGCCCTGCGAACCCAGTTGGTCCGTCACGAACTCGAATACCGTGAGGTTGTAATAGTCCATCCCGCGGACCAGGCGGGGGTTGAGGCTCCAGACCACGCCGTTGGCATCCAGGATCGCCTTGACGGTCTCGAAATGCTGCAGCGACGCCTCGCCTAGAAAGTCGATGAGCCGCGGGGCGCCTTCCACCAGCGCCTGCATCGCGGGGTTCTTGGTGTCGAGAATGCGCAGCGGATTGCTGTGCAGGCGGCGGCGCGCATCCTCGTCGAGCACATCCATGTGCTGCTCCAGGTATGCGATCAGCACCGCGCGGTGGGCGCGGCGCTCGTCGGGCTGCCCCAGGCTGTTCAATTCCAGCCGCACGTTCTCCAGCCCCAGTTCCGCCCACAGCGCATGCGCCAGCAGAATGATTTCGGCATCGGCTTCCGCGCCGGGAAAGCCCAGCGCCTCGGCACCGATCTGGTGGAACTGGCGGTAGCGGCCGCGCTGTGGCCGTTCATGCCGGAACATCGGCCCCATGTAGTACAGGCGCTTGCCGCCGTCGTAGAGCATGGAATGCTCTACCACCGCACGCACCACCCCCGCCGTTGCCTCGGGGCGCAGCGTCAGCTGTTCACCGTTGAGCCGGTCCTCGAAGGAGTACATCTCCTTCTCGACGATGTCGGTGACTTCGCCCAGACCGCGCACGAACAGCGGCGTAGGCTCGACGATGGGCGTGCGGATGTTGCGATAAGCGTAGCGCGCCATGAGGGTGCGCACTTTGTCCTCCAGCCATTCCCAGCGCGCCGAATCGGGCGGAAGAATGTCGTTCATGCCCTTGATGGCAACCAGCTTCTGCATCTTGTTCTATTGTTTGTGATTTTGAATCAAATCAGCCTCTAGCGCTTATCCATCAAGCGCTATAAGCTATAATATTTATAGCAAACTTGCGCGCACTTTACTGTGCGCCTGCGCCGTTGCCGAAACGCCGGGCAATGTAGCCTTCAACGATATCCTGGAACTCTCGCGCGATGCCCTCGCCCCGCAGGGTCATGGCCTTTTCGCCGTCGATGAAGACCGGGGCGGCGGGCGCCTCGCCCGTGCCGGGAAGGCTGATGCCGATGTCGGCATGTTTGCTCTCGCCCGGGCCGTTGACGATGCAGCCCATCACGGCCACCTTGAGTTTTTCCACGCCGGGATAGCGCAGCCGCCATACGGGCATCTGCGCACGCAGGTAATCGTCGATCTGCTTGGCCAGCTCCTGGAATGTGGTGCTGGTGGTGCGGCCGCACCCCGGGCAAGCGGTCACGCTGGGCACGAACGCGCGCAGCCCCAGCGATTGCAGGATATCGGAGGCCACCACCACCTCCTGGGTGCGCGCCTCGCCGGGCTGCGGAGTCAGCGACACACGGATAGTGTCGCCAATGCCTTCCTGTAGCAGGATCGAAAGCGCGGTGGTCGACGCCACGATACCCTTGGTGCCCATGCCCGCCTCGGTCAGACCCAGGTGCAGCGCATAGTCGCAGCGGCGCGCGAGTTCGCGGTACACCGAGATCAGGTCTTGCACTCCGCTGACCTTGCACGAAAGGATGATCTGGTCGCCGCTCAGGCCCATTTCCTCGGCGCGTTTCGCCGATTCGATGGCGGAGGTGATCAGCGCCTCGTACATGACCTGGCGCGCATCCCACGGCTGGGCGCGGCGGCTGTTCGCATCCATCAGCTCGGCCAGCAACTCCTGGTCCAGGCTGCCCCAGTTCACGCCGATGCGCACGGCCTTGTCCCAGCGCACCGCGGCCTCGATCATCTGGCCGAACTGCTTGTCCTTCTTGTCGCCCTTGCCCACGTTGCCCGGGTTGATGCGGTACTTGGACAATGCCTGTGCGCAGTCGGGAAATTCCGTCAGTAGGCGGTGGCCGTTGTAGTGAAAGTCGCCCACCAGCGGCACCGTCTCGCCCATGCGGTCCAGCTGCTCACGGATGTAAGGCACGGCCGCTGCGGCCTCCGGCGTGTTCACCGTGATGCGAACGAACTCGGAGCCCGCTTGCGCCAGTTCCTTGATCTGGATGGCCGTGCCGATCGCATCCACCGTGTCGGTGTTGGTCATGGACTGCACCCTAACCGGTGCGCCGCCACCCACCGTGACCACCCGGCTGCCCCAGACGATGCGTGCCTGCCGCGAGCGGCGTGCCTGGGGCTGTGCCATAGCGATCGGTGCGGCTGTGCCGGAGATATTCATTTACTTCACCTCGAAACGCGCAACGTTCTCGCGCGCAATCGCATTCAGATCCATGGGCTGGCCGCGCACAACCACCTCCGTGGCATCCGCCTTGCCAATGACGACCGACCAGGGAGGGCTGCCCGCCGCGGAAACACTCTCGCCCGCAGCCAGGATCTTCTGCAGCACGACGCCGCCCGCGGCGTTGCGCACCTGAATCCAGGATTCTCCCCGGGCGCGAATGACCAGCACGCCCGAAGCCTCGGTGCCCTTGGCGTCAACTCCGGCCTCGTTGGTCACGCCGTGGGATGGGGCCGGCTCCACCGCCGCAGCGGGGGTCGATGCGGCGAGGGCCGCTGAGGCCACCGCAGCAGAAGATGGCTCTGCCCGAGCGGTTGCCTGTCCCCCTGAGGCAACGGATTCTTGTACTGAGGGCACCGCAGCAGTCACCGGGTCCAGTTGCGTGGCTTCGAGCGCGCGCTGTGGCGGTGTTATCGCCTCCGGACTGCTGGCGACCGGCAAACTGTCGTTGCCCTTCGGGAGAAAGGCGATGGCCACCGCGGCGGCCAACAGCGCGGCAACCGTCACACCCATCATGCGCGATTTGGGTCGCTCCAGCGTTCCCCCCTTGATGAACCGGTGACCAGGGTCTCTGAAAGACGCGTTGAGTCCCTTGTCCACCACAAGCTGCACGGGGCCGCTCTGGGGCAGCAATGCGAGCACCGGCGCAGCATCGGCCTTCAAGGTCCGGCAGACGCCCGACGCCAACGCCCGCATGAAGACGGCGTCGGGAAATGCGTCGTATTGGTCCGCTTCCAGCGCATGCAGTTTGTACGCGGGCACTTTCAGCGTTCCGGCCAGCACATCAACATGGACCCCTGCGGATTCGCGCAGTTGCCTCAGCAACTGCCCCGCGGTAACGCCGCCCGCGGGTTCAGTGCCGTGATCCTGCATCCGGTGATCAATCCCCCCAGCGGCGCCCATGGGCTCACTCATCGAAGGCCCCTCGTTCGAATGCCAGGGTTTCTTTTGCGTTGGGGAAGCGCTTGCGCAATTGATCACCCAACTGGCGCATGGCCACGAACTCCTTGAGCACGCGTTCGATCTTCACACCCAACCACAGAGATTCGGCATTGGCATACTCGCCATTGTTCACGCGACGGACATAAAACTGCGCCCGCTTGGCCTCGCCCCGCGCAAACAGCACGGCCGCCAAGTGGTAACCCACCGCCGGGTTACCCGCATCAATCTCATAGGCCTGCTTCAGCGCCTGTTCGGCCTCTGCAAGACGCCCCGCCCGCTGGTAGCACAGGCCCTGGGACATCAGCGTCTTGCTGCGTGCCTTGTAACTCGGTACGGCAAGCGCCCGCTCGAACATCTGATTGGCGACGTCGTACTGCTGGCGCTGGCACTGCAGCCAGCCATAGTTGTGCATGATGTCTGGATCGGAAGGCTTCATGCCTTGGGCGCGCTTGAGGCTGTCTTCCGCGAGCGCCAGGTCGCCCATGTTCATGTATATCAAGCCGCGAAGGTGGTAGGCGTCGGCGTACGTGGGATCGGTCGTGATCGCCTGCCGCACCTCCTCCATGGCCACGGTGGTCTGCCCCATTTGCAGGTAGTTCGCAGCCAGCTCCAGCCGGATACGTGCACGGCGACGCACGTCGGCTTCGCCGCCGCCGGACGCGGATTCCGCCACGGCACCATTGGCATCGGACGCCCCTTGGTGGGCACAACCGGCAAGGCCCGAGACGACAACGGCAATGCCGATCGCCGCCATCGCCTGCCACCCGCCATGATTGATCCGCCACTTCGCCATGAAAGCCTCCCGTAATTGTTGCGCCACGCCGTCAGATGACCGGCTTGATCTCGATGGTCCTGAGCTTGGCCATGCGTTCATTGACCCGTGTTCGGTCCTTCACATCGCCAGCCAGTTGTCCGCATGCCGCATCAATATCGTCACCGCGCGTCTTGCGAACGGTCGTGACGATACCCGCGTCACTCAACAATTGTGCGAAAGCCGTCACAGCCGCCGGGGGAGATCGGCGCAGACCGGAAGCCGGGAACGGGTTGAAGGGGATGAGATTGAACTTGCACGACACCCCGCCGTCGGCCGCCTTGCGGCCCACCAGGTCAATCAACTGTCGCGCATGCTCTGGCTGATCGTTCACGCCTTCCAGCATGCAGTATTCAAAAGTGATGAAGTCCCGCGGTGCGTGGTCCAAGTAACGCCGACACGCCGCCAGGAGTTCATGCAGCGGGTACTTGCGGTTCAGGGGAACGAGGTTGTCGCGCAACACGTCATTGGGAGCATGCAGCGAAACAGCGAGCGCCACAGGACAATCCTGCGCCAGGCGGTCCATCATGGGCACGACGCCTGAGGTAGACACGGTTACGCGACGCCGCGACAAGCCGTAACCATGGTCATCGAGCATGACACGCAGCGCAGGCACCAGTGCAGCATAGTTCTGCAGCGGCTCGCCCATTCCCATCATCACCACGTTGGAAATCACGCGTTCACCGTCACCGCGGCGCTGCCGTAGTGCGTGCTCGGCGTACCAGAGCTGGGCCAGGATTTCGCCAGTAGTGAGATTGCGGCTGAACCCCTGGTGACCGGTGGAGCAAAAACGGCAGCCTACGGCGCATCCAGCCTGCGAGGAGATGCACAAGGTGCCGCGATCGTCCTCAGGAATAAAGACTGTCTCCACGGCGTTGCCGTCACCCACGTCGAACAGCCACTTCACCGTGCCGTCCGCAGAGACATGTTCGCTGATGGCTTGCAGCCCTGCCACATGGGCGCAGCCCCTGAGCTTCTCGCGCAACGATTTCGCCAGGTCGCTCATCTGGTCAAAATCGCTGGCACCGCGCTGGTGGATCCAGCGAAACAGTTGCGTGGCCCGAAAACGTTTTTCTCCCAGCCGCTCGCAAAAAGCAGCCAGGCCGTCCAGGTCAAAATCCAGAAGGTTCGTGGTCATAACGTTCACGGATGTCCACGCCCACATAGCGCATCCGCGCGGGGGCGGCCAAACCAGGACCGCCCGGCACGCGGAGCCACTGCATTAGCGCGAGTAGATGTTCAGGCCGGGGAAGAAGAAGGCCACTTCCACCTGGGCGGTTTCGGCAGCGTCGGAGCCGTGCACCGCATTGGCGTCGATGCTGTCCGCGAAGTCGGCGCGGATCGTGCCGGGCGCCGCCTTCTTGGGGTCGGTCGCGCCCATGAGTTCGCGGTTCTTCAGGACGGCGTTCTCACCCTCCAGGGCCTGCACCATCACGGGGCCGGAAATCATGAAGTCCACCAGATCTTTGAAGAAGGGGCGCTCCTTGTGCACTGCGTAGAACTGCTCGGCTTCGGCGCGCGACAGGTGGATCATGCGCGCAGCGGCAATCTTCAGGCCCGCGGCTTCAAAGCGCGCATAGATCTGGCCGATCACGTTCTTGGCAACTGCGTCCGGCTTGATGATGGAAAGGGTGCGTTCGATAGCCATGTTGATTTTCCTAGTGAGGTGTTGCGGTATTTTTTGCCCTGAAGGCAAACCGTCAATTTTAGCTTTACGCCAATCCCCTAACGGCCGCCGCGGCGCGGCCCGTTGTTGCGTTGCTGTTGGCGATGGCGCGAGAAACTGTCAGCCCCGATATAGCCGAGCGACGTCTTCATCGGGTCCGGCTGGGCATTCGGTGAGGGCGATCGCCCCGCACGCCCCCCCGTCTTGTCACGCCCACTGCCAGATGCCTTGCCCGGCCCCGCGGATCGACGATCGCCTTTGCGGCCGCCCCTGCCCTGGCCACTAGTGGGGCGCGCACCACCACCGTCCAGCGTTGCACCTGCCGCCTGCATCAGGGCACGAATGTCGCGCTCATCAAGCTCCAGCCATGCCCCGCGCTTGAGCCCGCGCGGCAGCATCATGGCCCCGTAGCGAATCCGAATCAGCCGGCTCACCGCATGTCCTACCGCCTCGAACATACGGCGGACCTCGCGGTTACGGCCTTCAGAGATGGTGACCCGGTACCAACAGTTGGCGCCCTCGCCGCCGCCGTCTTCCACGGAGCCAAAGGAAGCCATGCCATCCTCCAGCGGCACGCCTTCCAGCAAGCGTTGCTTTTCCTCGGCGCTCAACGCACCCAACACGCGGACCGCATATTCACGCTCCAGCCCGAAGCGGGGGTGCATCAACTTGTTCGCAAGCTCCCCCGAACTGGTGAATAGCAACAAACCTTCGGTATTCAGGTCCAGTCGCCCGACGGATTGCCATTTGCCCTGCTGCAGCCGGGGTAGTTTGCGAAACACCGTGGGGCGGTTTTGCGGATCGTCATGCGTAACCACTTCGCCCACCGGCTTGTGGTATGCAATCACGCGTACCGGCGGTGGTGCAATACGGAAGCGGATGGGTTTGCCGTTGACCTTTATCTGGTCCCCAAACTGCACGCGCTGTCCGATATGGGCCGGCTCATTGTTGACGGAAATACGCCCTTCCAGGATGAGCTGCTCCATTTCCAGCCGAGACCCCATGCCCGCCTGGGCAAGCACCTTGTGCAGTTTGGGGGTTTCTGGCTGGGGAAGCAGCACCCGCTTGGCGGGGGCGAGCTCGGCGTTGGCTTCATCCTCGTCGAACTGACCCGACACCACGTCGGCAAACTGATAGCCATCACCCTTCGGCGCGCGCTTGGCAGCATGGCCGCTGGACTGTCGTGGCACCTCAACAGCAGCGCCTTGCTCATGCACTTCCTGCATCTTCACGTCCGATTGGGCACCGTCAGCACCACTCAGTTGCGGCACTGCCGCATCCTCCTGAAGCGCGCCTTCCGCAGACTTGCGCTTGCGGGGCCTGCGCGGCGCAGCAGCCTCCGATGCGGGCGACGTCGAGTGACCCGCCATGGAGTCCGGATCCTTGTGAGATTCATCATTCATATGTCAATGTCCCGTGGCCCCTCTTCGGCACCACTGTGTGTCGCGCCCACTACCAGATCAGGGGCATCTTCAATATCTACTTCGTCTACGGCCGGCACCTGCACGCCGTCCTCAGGTACCCCTGCAGTGTCTTCGCTCTGCGGTGCCCCCTGAATGGCGCCCAGCGCTTCAAGCATGCTGACCTGCACGCCGGGGTCTTCGAGCGTAGGCAGTTGATCCAGTGATTGCAGTCCCAAATCGTCCAGGAACTGCCGTGTGGTAGCAAACAACGCAGGCCGGCCCACTGTCTCGCGGTGGCCAATGACCTCCACCCAGCCGCGGTCCTCCAGTTGTTTGATGATGAGGCTGTTGACCGTCACCCCACGGATGTCTTCGATGTCCCCGCGGGTCACGGGCTGCCGGTAAGCAATGATGGCCAGCGTCTCCAGCGTCGCTCGCGTGTAGCGGGGCGGCTTTTCAGGATGCAGCCGGTCCAGAAATTCGCGCATCTCGGGCCGGCTCTGGAAACGCCAACCTGTGGCCACTTGTACCAACTCCACCCCTCGCAAGGCCCAGTCCTGCTGCAGTTCCAGCAGCAGCATCTTTACTGTATCGGAGCCCAGCGCGTCATCGAACAGTGTCCGCAAGTCACGGATCGATACAGGCTGCGGGGCACAGATCAACGCGGTTTCAAGAACCCGTTTGGCGTCCACCGAATTCATGGTCCAACAGTCCCTGGAAAGGCAGCCTCGCATCAAACGGGAGGCTGCGCCTTGGGTTGGAGATATTGCGGCGCAGAAAGCAGAGCGTGGCAATGCGCCTTCACGGGGCCGGTAGCTCGTGCTGACCGGCGGTTCACGGCAGAACAGCCGTTAGGAGCGATTGTAGCGCAGCCCCCAAAAATCCAGCGCCTGCGTCATGTCTTCCGGCAGCGGCGCGTGGAACTCCAGGGGAGCGCCAGTGACCGGGTGTACAAACGCCAGCCGGAATGCATGCAGCGCCTGTCGATGCATGGGCCCGGCCATCGCGCCGCCGTACAGTACATCTGCCACCAAGGGATGACGTATGGATGCCATATGCACGCGGATCTGGTGCGTTCGCCCCGTGTGCAGCGTGCAACGCACGAGGCACACCTCCTCGTTGGCATCTATCAGGTCGAAATCGGTGCGGGCTTCCTTGCCTGGATGCTGTGCTAGATCGACCACCGCCATCCGCAGGCGATTGCGCGGGTCACGACCGATCGGGGCATGCACCGATCGATGTGCGGCCCCCGTCCAGCCGCCCCACCCCAGCGCCACATACTGGCGGCTGACCTCGCGTGCAGCGATCATGCGGACGAGTGCATCCATGGCCGACCGGCTGCGCGCAACGACCATGAGGCCACTGGTGTCCTTGTCCAGTCGATGGACGATGCCCGCACGCGGCACCTGCATCGCCTGCGCATCCCGGCCAAGCAAGGCGTTCAGCAATGTGCCGCTCCAATTGCCGGGCGCGGGATGCACCACCAGCCCCGCAGGCTTGTGAATCACGAGGATGTGCTCATCCTCATACACCACATCCAATGGCCATTGCTCGGGCCGAAAAGCCTGGCTCTGCTGCGTAGGGCGCATCTCGACCGCGATGCGGTCCCCGGCCTTGACCCGGGACGCCGGCTTCTGTACCTCCCGCCCATTCAGGCGTACACAGCCCTGGAGCAGCAACTGCTGCAGATAACTGCGGGAAAATTCTGGGACCAGTTCCGCGAGTGCCTTGTCCAGCCGCTGAGCATGCTGCTCGGCGCCCACCACGACCTCCCGCAGTTCCGCCTCAAACTCGTCCGCCTGACTCCCACCTGTCTCTGCTGGATCAGCATCCTCCAGCCAGGACGCCTCTCCCATGGAAGCCGGCGCGCTCAACGGGAGGGGAGGTAGCGGGCGGGGTCCACGGGCTTGCCCTGGCGCCGGATTTCGAAATGCAGTTTCACACGATCCGCGTCGGTGCTTCCCATCTCGGCAATCTTCTGGCCCCGGCGCACGTTCTGATCTTCCTTCACCAGCAGCGTCTGGTTGTGCGCATAGGCCGTGAGATAGGTGTTGTTGTGTTTCAAAATCACCAGGTTGCCATAGCCGCGAAGCCCAGCCCCGGCGTACACCACACGCCCATCGGCAGCGGCGAGCACCGGATCGCCTGCCTTACCGCCGATGTCGTAGCCCTTGTTACGCACCTCGTCGAATCCCGCCAACAGGCTGCCCGACGAGGGCCAGATGAAGTTGACGTCATCCGTTGCAGCGGTAGCGGCCGGCGCGGTAGCCATCGCCGGCGCGCTGGGTGCCGCTGCCGGCGCCACCGCGGCCGGTGTAGACGCCGCCGACGCCGACGGCTTGGGTGCGCTCGCAGCCGATGCTGCAGCCAAGGGCGAAGACGTGACGGGGCGGGTGACCACACCGGTGTCAGATGCCACCGCAGTCGCCGCAGCCGCAGCAGGGGGCACAACACGCAGCACCTGGCCCACCTCGATCAGGTTGGCGTTTTCCAGGTTGTTCCAGCGCGCGATATCTTTCCAACTTTGCCCGTTTTCCAGGCCAATGCGAATCAGCGTGTCGCCTGGCTTCACGGTGTAGTAGCCAAGTTTGCCCGCGTTCTCAGCACCAGGCAAGGGCTTGACCTCAGGCACGGCCCCGGCGGGCGCAGTCGTGCCGCTGCTCGCGGCAAAGGTGCCGCGATCTTCCACGGGAGCCCTGTTGATCGGGGTGCTGCACCCCGCCAGCAAACCGCCAGCCAGCACGGCAACTCCCCAAACCACAAGACTACGCGATACCAACATAAGCAAATCCTTCAGGCGATCCCCGATTTTAGGGGGACGAAATGCACGGCTTCCAGAATGCCCTGCTTGAAGCCTTGCGCAGTTTTATCAACGACCAGCAGCATCTGTTGGCCGTCGGCGCCCGCCAGTGGGGCGACCAGCCGGCCACCCACGGCAAGTTGCTCGCACCACGCGGCGGGAAGGCTATCCCCCCCCGCCGCGGCAATAATGCCCGCATAGGGCGCGCCGCTGGGGTAACCCAACATTCCGTCGCCCAGGATCAGGTGCACGTTGGCCAGGCGCAGGGGGCGCAAGTGGTCTCGCGCCTTTTCATGCAACGCGCGCAAGCGTTCAACGGTATACACCTCGCGCGAGACACGCGACAGCACCGCTGCCTGATAGCCGCAGCCCGTGCCGATCTCCAGCACCCGGCCCATTCCCTTTCCGCGCGCGCACTCGGCCCCCAGCAACAATTCGATCATGCGTGCTACGACGCTGGGTTTGGAAATGGTCTGACCCAGTCCGATGGGCAGACTGGTGTCCTCATAGGCTTGGTTGGCCAAGGCGGTGTCGACAAAACGATGCCGCTCAATCATTCCCATGGCCTGAAGAACCGCCCCCGCCGAGATGCCCGAGGCTGCGAGTCGCTGCACCATGCGTGCGCGCACGGCAGCGGAGTCCAGCCCCACGCCGTGCGGCGTGGGCGGCTGCACCTCGCGGCGCGCGCCTACCGGTGGCGCCGCGGTGGGTGCACCGGGTTGGCGCCAGTCGATCCGCGCAGGAAAACCTGGCCGCCGCTGCATCAAGCCACCTCGCCGGACGCCTGCGCTGGTACGAGACGGGCCACCGTCTGCGCCCAATACCCCAGTCCGTCGTAATCGGTCAGGTCCACCTTCAATGGCGTGACGGATACATGGCCGTGGGCCGTGGCATGAAAATCGGTGCCCTCCGCCGCGTCCTTGGCGGCGCCAGCGCCACCGATCCAGTACATCAGTTCCCCACGCGGGCTCTGCTGCTCAATGACACGCTCTGCCGCATGGCGCCGGCCCAGGCGGCACATGCGCAAGGGCCGCAATGCGTCATACGGCATATTGGGAATGTTGACATTCAACAGCCAGGGGGCTTCGCCGACCAGGTTTTGGCGATCCATCTGCTGAACGATCTCGCGCGCCTTGCGCGCAGCCGACTCGATCTCGCCCCACCCCTTGTCCACCTGCGAAAAGGCGATGGACGGGATCCCGAAAAGATAGCCTTCCATCGCAGCACCCACCGTGCCGGAATAAATTGTGTCGTCGCCCATGTTGGCACCGTTGTTGATGCCGGAGACCACCAGATCGGGCCGGTAACCCAGCAGGCCCGTCAGCGCAATGTGCACGCAATCGGCAGGCGTGCCATTGACATAGCGAAAGCCGTTGTGCGCGGTTTGCACATACAGCGGCGAATGCAGCGTCAGGGCGTTCGACTTCGCGCTATTGTTGTGTTCGGGAGCCACCACTTCCACATCAGCAATGGTCTTAAGGGCGTCATGCAGCGCCACGATGCCAGGCGCCTGGTAGCCGTCGTCGTTGGAGATGAGGATTTTCATGGTCTGGAAGGCGGAACGGCTGGCATTGTAGGAGCGCGCACACACGCTGTCGCTGGTCACGCAAGGGACAACCCAGCCTCAGAGACGGCCCCTATGATGCCCGCCCAACAGATTCGTAGCGACCAAGGAGACATTCATGCACGCCTGGCTCTGCACCAACCCCATCGGCGTCGAGGCCCTGGCCTGGACAGAACTGCCCGACCCGGCTCCCAAGGCGGGCGAGGTCCTCGTCGAGATCCGCGCGGCAAGCCTGAATTTTCCCGACCTGCTAATAGTGCAGAACAAGTACCAGATCAAGCCACCCCTGCCTTTCGTGCCCGGCTCGGAGTTCGCGGGCGTCGTGCAGGCCGTGGGCGACGGCGTCACCCATCTGCAGGTGGGTCAAAACGTGGCCTGCCTTAGCGGCACGGGCGGTTTCGCCACGCACACCATCGCCCCGGCCGCACGCTGTATACCCCTGCCGGACGGCTTTGGCCATGTGGATGCGGCGGCATTCATCATGACCTATGCAACCTCCTACCACGCCCTGCTGGACCGGGGCCAGCTCCAGCCTGGCGAGACCGTGCTGGTGCTGGGCGCGGCTGGCGGCGTGGGCACCGCCGCGATTCAGATCGCCAAGGCCAAGGGAGCGCGCGTGATCGCCGCCGCCTCCACGGACGAAAAATGCGACGTGTGCCTGAAGCTGGGCGCCGATGCCGTGATCAATTACAGCGTGGAGGACCTGCGCGACGCCGCCAAGTCACTGACCGACGGGCGGGGACCGGACGTCATCTACGACCCGGTGGGCGGCGCACTGGCAGAGCCCGCATTTCGCTCCATCGCCTGGCGAGGCCGCTATCTGGTGGTCGGCTTCGCATCAGGCCCCATCCCTTCATTGCCGTTGAATCTACCACTGCTTAAGGGTGCTTCTGTCGTCGGCGTGTTCTGGGGCGAATTCGCCAAGCGCGAGCCCCAGGCCAATGCTTCGATGATGGGCACCCTGCTCCAGTGGTATGCACAGGGCAAGATCAGGCCCGCCATCGACCGAACCATGCCCATGTCACAGCTACCCGCCGCGTTTGCCCACATGGGCGCACGTGCGGTGATCGGCAAACTGGTTCTGGTCAACTGACACGATTTACACATGGCTTGACCCGGCCTGCTATCCAAGCGGGCTGCACTCTGTCACACTTTTGGCTGTTTGCATCTTCCTGCGTCCCTGCAGATGGCCTCCGCCAAATCCCCTTCTGAAATTGCCCGCGAGACGCTCAAGCTACTCGCCACGCGCCGGCTTCCTCCCACGCCCGACCACTACCAGGCCCTCTATGACGAAGTGGCCGGCACCACCAGCGCGCCGGCGTTTCCCAGCGCCCAGCTGCGGCAGATCTCGCGGGTGATCCCCGGCCAGACCCCGGCGCAAAAGCGGTTGCTGGGCCTGTTGGAAACCGCCATCACCCAGCAGGACTGGGGCGTTTTGCAAAACGTGTTGGTGGGATACGCCAACCTGGGACTCTCGCCCGTGGCCGCGCCCGAGCCCGCGAGCACCCGGATTGACCACCTGCCGCTGACACTGGCGCAGAATCTGGCGCGGCTGGTGGACAACACCCTGCCGGCGCTGGGCGAGGACGATGCCCGCGTGCATGAGCTGGCTGCGCAATTGAGCACCTTCCTGCGCGAGCCCGACCCTCCCGTCTCCACCACCGAGCTGATGCTCGGCAACTTCAGCTACCGCCTGTCTTTCGCGGCGGAAGACCAAGCCGCCATCCGGCTGAGCTTGCTCAGCCTGCTGCGCCTGGTGTTCGAGAACATTGCCGCCCTGAGCATGGACGACGAGTGGCTGCACGGCCAGGCCGAGGCGTTGCTTGCGGCCTCCACCCCGCCGCTCACGCTGCGCCGGCTGGACGACGTGCAGCGACGCCTCAAGGACGTCATCTTCAAGCAGACTGAGGCCAAGGAACGCACCGTTCACGCGCAGATGCAGATGCGCGAACTGCTGGCCACATTCATCGAGCGCCTGGCGCAGATGGATGAATCCAGCAGCGCCTACAACGCCAAGATGGAGGATTGCGCCGAACGCATCAGCCAGGCCACGCAGCTGCAGGACATCATGCCGCTGCTGGAGGAAGTCATGGCCGCCACGCGCGCCATGGCGCTGAGCAGCCGGGTGACGCGCGGCGAACTGCAGGAACTGCGCGAGCGCACCGAGGCCAAGCACGCCGAAATCGACCAACTGCGCCAGGAGCTGGACCGCGCGAGCGCCCAGGCGCGCCACGACCCGTTGACGGGCTCGCTCAACCGCAAGGGCTTTGCCGAGGCCATGGAGCGCGAGATCGCGCGTGCGCGCCGCCAGGACGCGCCGCTGTGCGTGGCGCTGCTGGACGTGGACAACTTCAAGTCCATCAATGACCGCCTGGGCCACACCGCCGGCGACGCGGCCCTGGTGCATCTGGCGCAGGTCACCCGCGAGGTGATGCGGCCGCAGGACCAGTTGGCGCGCTATGGCGGCGAGGAATTCGTCATCATCCTACCCGACACCGAACTGGCGGAAGGCGTGAAGGCCATGGAGCGCCTGCAACGCGAGCTGACCACGCGCTACTTCCTCAAAGACCAGGAACGGGTGCTCATCACCTTCAGCGCCGGTGTGGCCCAGGTGGAGGGCGAACAAGGCAGCGCCGACGCGATCCGCCGCGCCGACCAGGGCATGTACCTGGCCAAGCGCACCGGCAAAAACCGCGTGGTTGCCGCCTGACGCCTGGACCCTTGTGCGATGTCCCGTGCACCCGCCTTCGCTTGACATCTCGCGCCGCACACTGCTGCGTCAGGCCGCCTGGGCCGGCATGGCCACGCAACTGCCCCGCTGGGCCTGGGCCCAGGCCGCCGTGCGGCACGACCCCTTTCGCCTGGGTGTGGCCAGTGGCGACCCAGTACACGACGGCGTGGTCCTCTGGACCCGCGTGCTTCCGCCCGCGGACCTGGCCGGCGCCCACGCACCCTGGGTCGGCCCCCTGACCGTACGCTGGGAACTGGCCGACGACGCGCAGTTTCGCCACATCGTGCAGCAAGGCACGGCGATGGCGCTGCCTGAACTGGGCCACAGCGTGCATGTGGAGGTGGCCGGCCTGCGCCCCGACCGCTGGTACCACTACCGCTTCATGCTGGGTGACGCCACCAGCCCCGTCGGCCGCACCCGCACCGCACCCGCACCGGATGCGCTGCCCGGGCGCCTGCGAATGGTGTTCGCCTCCTGCCAGCGGTGGGAGCACGGCCACTACGCCGCCTGGCGGCATGCCTGCGCGGACCAGCCCGACTTGGTGCTGTTCCTGGGCGACTACATCTACGAATATCCCAGCCCACAGGACGCCACGGGCTTGGCCCGCGTGCACGCGCTGCGCCTGCCTCGCAACCTGCAGGACTACCGCGACCGCTACGCCCTGCACAAGAGCGACCCCGCCTTGCAGGCCGCGCACGCCTGCGCCCCGTGGGCGGTGACCTGGGACGACCACGAGGTACAGAACGATTACGCCGCTGGCCAGGGCCGGGGCGAGCGCGCCGAATGGCTGCCGCTGCGCAGCGCCGCGTGGCAGGCCTTCTATGAACACATGCCGATGCGTGTATCCACGCTGGCCGGCTCCGGCTTCCATCAATTGCAGATCCACCGCCGTCTGCTCTGGGGGCGCCTGGCGCGGCTGCACATGCTGGACACACGCCAGTACCGCGACCTGCAGGCCTGCCGCACGCCGGGCAAGGGTGCGACCGGCGCGGTGCGGCCCGACGCCTGCCCCGAAATCCTGGACGGCCACCGCAGCTTCCTCGGCTGGGAACAGGAGCAGTGGCTACACGCGGGCTTGGCAGCCGATGCGCGCAACCAAACTACGCGCTGGAGCGTACTGGCGCAGCAGACCCTGTTCTCGCCACGCCGCTACCCCTCGGGCCTACAGTCCACCGACAGCTGGGACGGCTACCCCGCCGCACGCGACCGCCTGCTGCAGGCGCTGGCGCAGCACCCGCCGCGCAACACGGTGCTGCTGGGCGGCGACATCCACCAGAACTATGTTTGCAACGTGATGGCGCCACACGGGCCGCATGCCCACGGTGCGCCGCGCATCCTGGCCAGCGAGTTCTGCGGCACGTCGATCTCCTCGCGCGCCGGCACCACGCAGGACAAAGTGGATGCCATCGCCCGCCACAACCCCCATGTACTGCTGGCCCGCTGTGAGGAGCGCGGCTACGGCCTGTGCGACATCACGCCCACGCGCTGGACCACCACGCTGCGCGCCCTGCGCGACCCGCTGGATGCCGGCAGCGCCGCGTACACTCTGGCCCGATTCGTGGTGGAAGACGGCCGCCCCGGCCCGCAGCCGGCCTAGGGCCCGCACCAATCCTGGCGCGTCGCGCGCCCTTGCCACTTTCGTCCGCACCCAAGGAACACGCACGCAGATGACCGGGAAACCCGCGCCCACCCCGCGCCCCGACGAGGCCGACTTCTCGAACCACACGCCCATGATGGCGCAGTACCTGGCCCTGAAGGCGCAGCACCCCGACACGCTGCTGCTGTACCGCATGGGCGACTTCTACGAGCTTTTCTACGCCGATGCCGAGAAGGCCGCGCGCCTGCTGGACATCACCCTCACCCAACGCGGCCAGTCGGCCGGCCAGCCGGTGACCATGGCAGGCGTGCCCTTTCATGCGCTGGAGAACTACCTGGGCCGCCTCATCAAGATGGGTGAGTCGGTCGCCATTGCCGAGCAGGTGGGCGAAGTGGGCGCCGCCAAGGGCCCCGTGGAGCGCAAGGTGGTGCGCGTGGTCACCCCCGGCACGCTCACCGATAGCGAACTGTTGTCCGACAAGAGCGAGTCCATGCTGCTGGCCGTGCACCAGGGCGCGCGTGCGCGCTGCGGCCTGGCGTGGCTCTCCGTCACCCAGGGTGTGGTGCAGCTGGCCGAATGTGCACAGGCCGACGTGGGCACCTGGCTCGCACGCATCGCCCCCAGCGAGGTGATCTACAGCGCGGGCATCACCCAGCGCTTTGAAGAACAACTGACCCAGTTGCGCCAGGGCGGCGTGTTCACCTGCCCCATGAGCCTGCGGCCCGACTGGCAGTTCGATGGTGCCCTGGGCGAGCGCAAGCTGCTGGAGCAGCTCGGCGCGGCCAGCCTGCAGGCCTGGAATGCCGAGGGCCTGCCCCACGCCCACGCCGCCGCCGCCGCGCTGCTGCAGTACGCCGAGCACACGCAGGGCCGCGCACTCACCCATGTGCACGGCGTGCGCGTACAGCAAAGCGACGAACTGATCCACCTGCCGCTGGCCACGCGGCGCAACCTGGAACTGGTGAAGACCCTGCGCGGCGAGGACGCGCCCACGCTGTTCTCGCTGCTGGACACCTGCATGACCGGCATGGGCAGCCGCCTGCTCAAGACCTGGCTGCTGGAGCCGCGCCGCGACCGCAGCGACGCGCGCCAGCGCCTGGCGGCCACGGCCGCGCTGCGCGGCGCCGGCAGCGGCCAGGGCCCGTGGCAGCTCCTGCGCAGCGAACTGCGCGGCGTGAGCGACGTGGAGCGCATCACCGCGCGCATCGCGCTGCGGCAGGTGCGCCCGCGCGAGCTGGTGGCGCTGTGCAAGACGCTACAAAAAGCAGAGCTGCTCGCGCTTAACAGTCAAGCGCCAGAGCCGTTTTTGGCCCAAATCTTCAGCCACCTGCAGCCCCCCGTCGACTGCGCGGCACTGCTGCGTGCCGCCATTCTGGAGGAGCCCGCCGCCCTGGTGCGCGACGGCGGCGTGATCGCGCCGGGCTTCGATGCCGAGCTGGACGAGCTGCGCGGCATCCAGAACAACTGCGACGACTTCCTGCTCGATCTGGAGACGCGCGAGAAGGCGCGCACCGGCATCCCCAACCTGCGCGTGCAGTTCAACAAGGTGCATGGCTTCTACATCGAGGTCACCAGCAGCCACGCGGACAAGGTGCCCGAAGACTACCGCCGCCGCCAGACACTGAAGAACGCCGAGCGCTTCATCACCCCCGAGCTGAAGACCTTCGAGGACAAGGCCCTCTCCGCGCAGGAGCGAGGCCTGGCGCGCGAGAAATGGCTGTACGAGCAGTTGCTGGAGCAGCTGCAGCAGTACGTGCCGCGGCTCACGCGCGTGGCGCATGCGCTGGCCACGCTGGACGTGCTGTGCACGCTGGCCGAGCGCTCGCTCACGCTCAACTGGTGCGCACCGCAATTCGTCAACGAGCCCTGCATCGACATTGAGGCGGGCCGCCACCCCGTGGTGGAGGCCCGGCTGGCCGAAACATCGAGCGGCGCCTTCATCCCCAACCACACGCGCCTGCACGCCAACGCGCGCATGCAGATCATCACCGGCCCCAACATGGGCGGTAAGTCCACCTACATGCGGCAGGTCGCCCTGATCGTGCTGCTGGCGAGCATGGGCAGCCACGTGCCGGCCGCGGCCTGCCGGCTGGGTCCCATCGACGCGATCCACACCCGCATCGGCGCGGCCGACGATCTGGCCAATGCCCAGTCCACCTTCATGCTGGAGATGACCGAGGCGGCGCAGATCCTGCACGCCGCCACGCCGCACAGCCTGGTGCTGATGGACGAGATCGGCCGGGGCACCAGCACCTTCGACGGGTTGGCGCTGGCCAGCGGCATCGCCACCCATCTGCATGACAAGACCCGCGCGTTCACGCTGTTCGCCACGCATTACTTCGAGCTGACCGAACTGGCGGCGCGCCACCCGCACGCGGTGAACGTGCACGTGGGCGCCACCGAGTCCGGCCACGACATCGTCTTCCTGCACGAGATCCAGCCCGGCCCCGCCAGCCGCAGCTACGGCATCCAGGTGGCGAAGCTGGCGGGGGTGCCCGCCGCCGTGCTGCACCACGCGCGCCACACGCTCGCCGCGCTGGAAGAACGCGCGGGCGAGGATGAGCTGCAGGTGGACCTGTTCGCTCCGCCGCCCGCGCCCGAGGTGGCGGCCGTGAGCCCCGTGGAATCCGCCCTGGCGCAGATCCACCCGGACCAGCTGTCGCCCCGCGAGGCGCTGGACGCGCTCTACCAGCTCAAGCGGCTGAGCACGCCCGGTTTTGAATAAAATAAGGCTCTAGCGCTTACCAGTAAAGCGCTAGCAGCTATGTTTATGGTAGCAAACAAAACCTCATGAGCATGCCCGCCCTGCGCCCGCCGCAGCGCCGCAGCCGCGACACGGCCACCCGGCAAAGCGCCCTACACTCGCCCTCTTCGCCTTCACTGCCCATCCCATGACGTACTGCGTCGCCATCAAGCTCAACGCCGGCCTGGTGTTCCTGTCCGACTCGCGCACCAACGCCGGGCTGGACCAGATCAGTTCCTTTCGCAAGATGATGGTCTACGAGCAGGCCGGTGACCGCTTCATGGTGCTGCTGTCGGCCGGCAACCTGAGCATCTCGCAGTCGGTGCGCGAAATCCTGCAGGTCGAGCAGCTCCAGGAGCCCGGCGACAGCACGCCCATCACGCTATGGAACGCCACCAGCATGTTCGACGTGGCGCGCGTGCTGGGCGCGGCGGTGCGTCGCGTGTACGAGCGCGACGGCGCCGCACTGCAGCGCGCGGGGGTGGACTTCAACGTCTCCCTGCTGCTGGGCGGCCAAATCAAGGGCGAGGGCATGCGCCTGTTCCAGGTGTATTCGGCAGGCAACTTCATCGAGGCCACGGCCGAGACGCCGTACTTCCAGGTGGGCGAGTCCAAGTACGGCAAGCCCGTGCTGGACCGCGTGATCACGCCCCACACGCCGCTGAGCGAGGCGGCCAAGTGCGCGCTGGTGTCCATGGACAGCACGCTCAAGTCCAACCTCTCGGTCGGCCTGCCGCTGGACCTCGTGGTGTACGAGGAGGGGCGCCTCGCCACCGACAAGATCGTGTGCATCGACGAGCACAACCCCTACTTCCGCATGCTGCACGACAGCTGGGGCGAGAAGCTGCGCCAGGTGTTCGACAGCATCGAGGACCCGGCATGGAACGGCGGCGTGACCGAAGTGCCCATCCGCGTGGAGCCCCTGCGCAGCCGGCCGATCAAGAAGATCACCACACCGCGCGACAAGCTCGTGTGAACCGTTCCATGGCCTGCATCGTTTTCTCCCACGCCAACAGTTTCCCCGCCGGCACCTACCGCGTGCTGTTCGATGAACTGCGCGAGCGCGGCTTTCGCGTCAGCGCCATCGAGCGCTATGGCCATGACGAGAAATACCCCGTCAGCAACAACTGGCCCCACCTGGTGCAGCACCTGGCGGATTTTGCCGCCGAGCAGCAGCAACGCAGCGGCGAACAGGCCTTTCTGGTGGGCCATTCGCTCGGGGGCTTCCTGAGCGTGATGGCCGCCGCGCGCCACCCCGAGCTGGCACGGGGCGTGGTGCTGATCGACTCGCCCCTCATCGGCGGCTGGCGCGCCAGTGCCCTGGGGGTCGCCAAGCAGACGCAGGTGGTGGGCGCCGTCTCGCCCGGACGCGTGAGCCGCGCGCGGCGCAACAGCTGGTCCAGCAACGAGGAGGCGCTGGAGCACTTTCGCCGCAAGAAGGCCTTCGCCCACTGGGACCCGCGCGTGCTGCGGGACTACGTGACACACGGCCTGCAGGACCAGGACGGCAAGCGCGTGCTGGCCTTTGACCGCGCGGTGGAAACCCAGATCTACAACACCCTGCCCCACAACCTGGCCCGGCTGCTGCACGCGCATCCGCTGCGCTGCCCGGCCGCCTTCATCGGCGGGCGCGATTCCGCCGAGATGCGCCAGGTGGGCATGGCGATGACCCAGCGCATCACCCAGGGCCGCGTGACGATGCTGGACGGCAGTCACCTCTTTCCCATGGAGCAGCCCCGCGCCACGGCCGCGGCGATCGAAGCCGCGCTGCTGAACCTGGCCCACATCGCGGATTCCTGACACGCGCAGCCCGCGGCAGTCCGCAACAGCCCGCGGCAGCCCGCGGCGACTTGCCCTCTATCCGCTCACACCGCAGTCGTTACGCGGTGATACATTTGAACCTCCTGCGGAGGGTGCGATGCGGCTTTTGCTGTTGCTCTGGTGCGGAATCTTGCGTGGCGGCGTGCGGCTGCGCGCGGTGCTGGGCGGAATGCTGTGCCTGCTCGGCGCGCTGCACCCCGGCCCGGCGCAGGCCTGCAGAGCCACAGTGCTGGAGCCGGGCAGGGGCCCCGTGGATCTGTGGGCCCACCTGTGCATGCGCTCTGACCCCACGCTGGCACGCACGGTGCAGGAGATGCTGGCCACGCCCACGGAGTTCGCGGCACCTGTGACGCGCGGCGGTTCACTGGGCGTGCGCCCGGATGCCGTGTGGCTGAAGGCGACACTGGTCCCCCAGGCGCGCGCAGGGCCCTGGGTCATCAATGTGGACTTCCCGCTGCTGAACGAACTCGACGTCTATCTGGTGGCGGACGGCGAGGTGCTGCAGCATCACGCCTTGGGCAACCTGCAGCAGCCCAGCCCCCACGCGCTGGATTGGCGCACCCCCGCGGTGGTTCTGGCGCTGGAGCACGAACGCACTTACGAGCTGCTGGTGCGCGTGCGCACGCTGGGCGGAATGATTGTCCCGCTGCGCATCGGCACCTGGCGAGACATGGCTGCGCCCATGCTGCGCGAGCAGATGCTGCAGGGCCTGTTCGTGGGCCTGGCGCTGTGTCTGTTCATCTACGGTCTGCTGCAGGCCGTTGCGCTACGGGAAAAGGTGTTCGCCTACTACGCGCTGCTGGTGCTGGGCAGCGCGGGGTTTTCCATCCACTTCTTTGGCATCGGCAGCCTGTTCATCTGGGGGCACCACCCCTGGATGCAGCAGCACGCCGGCCCGCTGTTCGTCTGCATCGCGGTGATCGGCGCCTTCCTGTTCATGGGGCACTCGCTGGCGCGCGACAACCGGCCCGGTCGATTTTTGCGCACCATGCAGGGAGGAGCCGCGCTGTCCGTCCTGCTCTGCGCCGCGTTCCTGTCAAACGTTTTGAACACGCCCGCGACCCTCGCCACGCTGGCACTTCTGGGGCCGCTGCCGGCGTTGATCAGCCTGCCCATGGCCGCGCGGCGCATGCACGAGAACGACCCCGTCGGGCACACGCTGCTGCTCGCATGGCCGGCCTATATCGGCACCGCCGTCGCGCTCGCTCTGCTGGTGCATGGGGAGCTCCCCGCCCGGTTCTGGCCCATGCACCTCTTCCAGATCGCAGCCGTGGTCAACATGCTGCTGTTCATGCGCATGCTGGGCCTGCGCCACGCACGCCTGCGTGACGCAGTGCAAGACGCCAGCCGGGAGCGCGATGCGCTCATGTCGCTGGCCCGCACCGACCCCCTCACCGGCCTGCCCAACCGGCGCGGCCTGGACGCAGCCCTGGGCGCCGCGCTGCCCCACGCGCAAGCCGACCGGCTGCTGGCCGTGTTTATGCTGGACCTGGACGGCTTCAAACCCGTCAACGATCAGCATGGACACGCCGTGGGCGACCGGCTGCTGGTGGCCGTGGCGCAGCGGCTGCGCGCCCAGTTGCGCCACGCCGACCTGATCGCACGGCTGGGCGGGGACGAATTCGTCGTCATGGCCCAGCAGCTGCCCAGCGTAATGCAGGCGCACGATCTCGGGATCGCACTGCTGGAATCCTTCCTGAAGCCGTTTTACGTGCAGGGCGTCGAGATCCGCGTGGGGTTGACGATCGGCTACGCACTTGCGCCCGATGATGCCTGCGACGCCTGCACCCTCATCCGCCTGGCGGACGCCGCCATGTACAGCGGCAAGCAGCAGGGCAAGTTCTGCGTGCGCCGCAACAAGGGCGACCTGGCGCTGGCGTCGTCCTGACGCGGCTATTCGGCCCAGGTCACCAGGCCGCTCCATGCCGTGACCAGCACCACCAGGCCAAACGCGATGCGATACCAGGCGAACGGCACGAAGCTGTGCGAGCTGATGTAGCGCAGCAGCCAGCGCACGCACAGCCAGGCGCTGATGAACGAAAACACCAGTCCCACGGCAAACAGCGGAATGTCGGCCGCCGACAGCAGTGCGCGCTCCTTGTAGAGGCTGTAGACGCCTGCGCCGATCAGCGTGGGGATGGCGAGAAAGAACGAATAGTCGGTAGCCGCCTTGCGCGACAGCCCCAGCAGCATGCCGCCGATGATGGTGGCACCGCTGCGGCTGGTGCCGGGCACCATGGCCAGGCACTGCACCAGGCCGACCTTCAGCGCGTCCAGCGGCGTCATGTCGTCCACGGCATGGATGCGCACGGCGGCCTGCTGGCGCCGCTCGGCCCAAAGGATGACGAAGCCGCCCAGGATGAAGGTGCTGGCCACCACCACCGGCGTGAACAGATGCGCCTTGATGGCCTTGCCCAGCAACAGGCCCAGCAGCACGGCCGGAAGAAAGCCGATCAGCACGTTCAAGGCGAAACGACGCGCCTGCCGCTCGGTGGGCAGCGCCACCAGCGTCGCGCGGATGCGCTGCCAATAGACCAGAATGACCGCGAAAATGGCGCCGGTCTGGATGGCGATGTCGAAGACCTTGGCCTTGGCATCGTCAAACCCGAGCAGCGACCCGGCCAGGATCAGGTGGCCGGTGGAAGAGATGGGGAGGAATTCGGTCAGCCCTTCGACCACGCCCATGATGGCGGCCTTGAGCAGCAAAAGAGTGTCCACGCAAGCGTCCTGACAGCGGAAAAGCAAAGCGCGGATTATCAGCCCCGTGCGGCGTGACACGGGTGTCACGCCCTGTGTCCTGCCGGGCCATACGCTGAAACGGCTCCGCTCGCGCCCGCCAGGCAACCGCCCGCGCCACGCGGCTGCCGTTCGTCGCAATGCACTGTTTGGTGGGCCCCCTCTCCTTGCACAGTACGGCAACGGGGTGCAGTACCCCGTCTGGAGACGCGCCATGCATCACTCTCTTCATTCCCCGAACCACCCGGATACCCTCGACCGCCTGGCCCGGCGGCGCGCGGGTGCCAAGCTGGGCTGGCTGTTGCACGCGGGCGTCTACCTCACCGTTCAGCTGGCGCTGGCGGGCCTGGCGCTGATGCAGGGGCGGACTTGGACGCCCTACCCCGCCCTCGGTTGGGGTCTGGGCCTGCTGCTGCATGGGGCGGTCGTGTGGCTGGCCCTGCCCGGAGCCCACTGGCGCGAAGCGCTTGTCGCACGCGAGCGGGCGGCGCTGGCACGCGAGCGCAGCGGCCACAACGACTCGGCACCGCAATGACGGGCCGGCCCTGCAGCACAATGGCTCGTACCCCGCCTGTTCCATGAGCGTCAACCACCCCATCGCCTTCCTCTGCCGGCTGCTGACCACGGCGGCGTTCTGCTGCCTGGTGGCGCTGGGCGTCACACTGGCGAGATCCACGCCCTGGGATGCGAACCTGGTGTATTCGCTCACCATCGGCCTAGTGAGCTGGTTCACGGTGGACCTGGGGCGCATGGCGCTCACACGCCAAAGCGCCATTCCGTGGCCGCGGCGGCCATGGGGAGCGGTACTCATCTTTGCGGGCACGGCCATGGGCTTTGTCTCCGGCTCGGTGGTGGGACACCTGTACAACGGCGGCGCACTGGGCGACCTGGCCTGGCTGCGCGGGCACGAGGCCGTGTCCACCCTGGTCGTCACCATCGCTGCCAGCGCATCCATCTCGTTTTTCTTCCACAGCCGTGGCAAGGCGCGCTTTCTGCAGGCGCGCGTGGCCCAGGTACAGCGTGACGCGGCCGAGGCACGCCTGAAGCTGCTGGAAACGCAGCTGGAGCCGCACATGATGTTCAACACCCTGGCCAACCTGCGCGTGCTGGTGGCCACGGATCCGCCGCGCGCCCAGGAGATGCTGGACCACTTCATCGCCTACCTGCGCGCCACCCTGGGCGCATCGCGCGCCGCGCTGCACCCATTGGCCGACGAGTTCGCGCGGCTGCAGGACTACCTGGCCCTCATGGCCGTGCGCATGGGCCCGCGCCTGGACTACACCCTGGAACTGCCCGAGGCTTTGCGCAACGTGCCCGTCCCGCCCCTGCTGCTGCAGCCGCTGGTGGAGAACGCCATCCGCCACGGCCTGGAGCCACAGGTGCAGGGTGGCCACATCCACGTACAGGCCGCGCTGCTGCAGGGAGGCACCCCGGCGGCGCGCGTGCAGCTGGCCGTGCGTGACACCGGCGCGGGCCTGTGCGACACACCACCCACGGGCACCGCGGGCACGACCACCGCGCGCTTTGGCCTGCAGCAGGTGCGCGAGCGCCTCGCCACCCTGTACGGCGACGCTGGCACTCTCGAATTGATAGCTGCTAGCGCACAGGGCACGGCCTGCATCATCACTTTTCCCTTGAAGCACCATGCACTCGACGTTCCCCCGAGCCCTGATTGCCGAGGATGAGCCGCTGCTGGCCGCGGCCCTGCGCCATGAGCTGCAGCAAGCCTGGCCCGCGCTGGAGGTCGCTGCGAGCGTGGGCGACGGTCTGAGCGCCGTGCGTGAGGCGCTGGCGCTGCGCCCCGACGTACTGCTGCTGGACATCCGCATGCCCGGCCAGAGCGGCCTGGAGGCGGCGGCAGAGCTGGCCGATGCCTGGCCCGATACCGCAGCCTTTCCCGCGCTGGTCTTCGTCACCGCCTACGACCAATACGCCGTACAGGCCTTTGAAGCCCAGGCGGTGGACTACCTGCTCAAACCCGTGCAGCCCGCGCGGCTGCGCCAGACGGTGCAGCGGCTGCAGCAACTGCTGGCACAGCGCGGCGCCCCTGGCGCGCTGCCGGCGCTGGAGCAAGCGCTGACCCAGTTGCGCGCTTTGGCGCAGGCCCCAGGGCTGGGCGGATCGGTGCAGCCCCCAGCGGGCGGCGGCGCGCCGCTGCGCATGATCCAGGCCAGCAGCGGCACGCAGATCCACCTCGTGCCTGTGCAGGAGGTCGTGTACTTCGAGGCGGCCGACAAGTACGTGCGTGTGCTCACCGCCGAGCGTGAATACCTGATCCGCACGCCACTCAAGGAACTGGCCGGGCAGCTAGATCCGGCCGACTTCTGGCAGGTGCACCGGGGCACGCTGGTACGTGCCGCCGCCATCGCCAGCGCCATACGCGACGAAGCGGGCCGGATGCATCTGCAGCTGCGGGGCAGGCCTGAGCGGCTGGCGGTGAGCCGGCTGTATGCGCCGCTGTTCAAGGCCATGTAAGCGCGGGCCGGTGCGCACGGCGCCTGCACGCGCGCCGCGTCCGGTGTAGCCTCGGGCCCCATGCCCAACGCCCCCTCCGCCGCGCCGCTTCCACCCGCCCCCATCGCCATGGCGCCGCGCGCCGCCCTGCTGATGCTGGTGGCGCTGACCTCGGGCTTCGCATTGAGCTCGGCCTTTCGCACCGTGGCCGCCATCATGGCCGCGCCGCTGCAGGCGGACTTCGGGCTGTCGCCGCAAGCGCTGGGGGTGTTCGCGGGCACCTTCCATTTCGCCTTTGGCGCCATGCAGCTCTTCATGGGCATCGGCATCGACCTGTATGGCGTGCGCCGCACGATCCTGGCGGCGTTTCCGCTGTGTATCGCGGGGGCGCTGCTGTCGGCGCTGGCGCCGGGCTACGGCGCGCTGCTGCTGGGCCAGGCGCTGATCGGCGTGGGCTGCGCGCCGGCCTTCCTGGTGTGCACGGTGTTCATTGCACGGCATTTCGCGCCGCAACGCTTCGCGGCGATGTCGGGCATGGCGATGGCGCTGGGTACGCTGGGCATGCTGTTCACCGGCACGCCGCTGGCCTGGCTGGTGCAGCAGTGGTCCTGGCGCGCGGGATTCGTGGTGCTGGCGGTGCTGGCGCTGGCGGCATGGCTGTGGATCTGGCGCAGCGTGCATGAGCCTGCGGCCGCACATGCGCAGCAGGAGGCCCCGCGCGAATCCGTGCGCGAGGCGGTGCTGCGCTTCGCCGCGCTGTTCACCGTGCCGCACACCTGGGGCATCGTGGTGCTGGGCGCGGTGACCTATGCGGCGCTCATCTCCCTGCGCGGCCTGTGGCTGGGGCCCATGCTGATCGAGCGCCACGGTTTCTCGCTGGTGCAAAGCGGCAACGTGGCGCTGGCCCTGTCGGTGGTGGCGCTGTGCGGGCCGATGCTGTTCGGCCGCATCGACCCCGGCCCCGCCCGGCGCCGCCGCTGGATCGTGGCCTGCACCCTGGCTATGGCGGTCCTGTTCGCGGCCATGGTGCTGCCGCACTCCGCCCTGCTGGACGTGGCCTGCATGCTGGCCGTGGGGCTGCTGTCGGGCTTCATCGTGCTGCAGTACGCGGACGTGCGCGCGGCCTACCCGGCGGCGCTCACCGGGCGGGCCATGGCGGTGTTCACCATGGCCATGTTCCTGGGTGTGGCGGCCATGCAGTGGCTCACGGGGCTGGTCGCGTCCCTTGCCAAGCGCGGGGGGACGGACCCTTACCTGGCAGTGATGGCCAGCATCGCCGTGCTGCTCGCGTTGGCGGCGCTGGCGTTTCGGCTGCTGCCGCATCCGCCGCAGGGTGGAAGATAGCAGTCAAATCTGCCGTTATCGCTTATAGGATAAGCGCAAATAGCTATCAATTAAATAGCATCACATGCCAACTGCCCCAGCGCACGCTCACAGCGAGCTGGCGCTGGAGCCGTCGCCCCGATAGAGCCAGGGCACGTCCAGCAGCCGCTCTCCCAGCAGCCGCAACGCCGTGTCGCGCCCCCAGCGCACGAGGCCCGTGGCATGGAAGATGCGCCCGTTGCGCCGCGAGCGCTCCTGCACGCGCGCGTTGCGCTGCCAGCGGTTGAGCGCGTAACGGCGCAGGCGCAGCGGCACTTCCAGGTCGTGCATGGCCAGGGCGCGCTGCAGCTCGGCCGCGTCCTCGATGGCCATGCCGGCGCCTTGCGCCAGGTAGGGCCGCATGGGGTGTGCCGCGTCGCCTAGCAAAGCCACCAAGCCCTGCGCCATCTCTTGCGGGCCGGCGACGGGCGGGCGGTCCAGCAGCGGCCACAGGCGCCAGCCGCTGCCCGCCTGCGGCACGGCGCGAATCAAGTCCTGCAGCGGCGTGCAGGTGCGGGCCAGCGCGGCCTCCAGATCGGCCGCGTTGGCGCCATGGTCCCAGGAATCGAGGTCGGCCGGCGGCTGCCCGTGGCGGATGGCCACCACGTTCAGCAATTCGCCACGGCGCAGCGGGTACTGCACCACGTGCAGACGCGGCCCCAGCCAGGCGGTCACCTGCTGGCTGCGCAGCGCCTGGGGCAGCGCATCCTGGCGCACCACGGCGCGGTAGGCCAGGTGGCCGGAGACTCGCGTGGGCGTCTCACCCAGCAAACGCATGCGTGTGCCGCTGCGCAGGCCGTCGGCGCCGATGAGCGCATCACCTTCGATCAGCAGATCTTGCGCACCGCCCTCGCTGTCGCTTCCCGGGCCGGGGCGCGTTACGCGCACGGTGACCACGCCACCGTCTTGCGCATGGTGCACGATGGAATGGCCCAGGTTCAGGTGCACACCGGTGCGCTCGCGCAATGCATCGAGCAGCAGTCCGTGCAGGTCCGCACGGTGGATAGTGGCGTAGGCGGCGCCGTAGCGCTCGATGGCGGTGTTGCCCAGGCGCAGCGCCGCCAACTCAGCGCCGGTGAGCGCACTGCGCACCTGCAGACGCTCGGGGAAGGCGGCCACGGCCTGCAGCGCCCCCTGCAGGCCCCAGGCCTGCAGCCGGCGCACCACGTTCGGGCCGATCTGCACGCCGGCACCCACCTCGGTGAGCTCCGCGGCACGCTCGAAGAGGCGCACTTCCCACCCGGCTCGCGAGCTACCCAGGGCCGCAGCCAATCCTCCGATGCCACCGCCTGCGATCAAGACTTGTTTCTGCATGGACCGATTGTCCGCCCACCGGCAGCCACCCTGCTATCAGCGGTGCATCAGGCATGGCGCAATCCCACGGCGCGCAGACCAGATCGCACCGCCTGGGGCCGCAGCATCGCGTCCTAAGAGATGGAATCACGCACTCAGCAACTGTCGCAGTACATACGGCAGGATGCCGCCCGCACGGTAATAGTCCACCTCGATGGGGGTATCGATGCGCAGGGTGACGGCCACTTCCTGGCAGGAACCATCCGCACGGCGGATGACCAGGCGCGCCTCGCTTTGCGGTGTGAGCGCGGGGTCTGGAATCACGTCGATCACCTCGTCGCCTTGCAGGCCGAGGCTCTGCCACGAGTCGTTGTCGCGCAGCTGCAGCGGCAGCACCCCCATGCCCACGAGGTTGGAGCGGTGGATGCGCTCGAAGCTGCGCGCCACCACCGCCTTGATGCCCAGCAACTGGGTGCCCTTGGCCGCCCAGTCCCGGCTGGAGCCGGTGCCGTATTCCTCCCCCGCGAAGATCACCGTGGGCGTCTTGTTGGCGATGTAGTGCATCGCGGCGTCGAAGATGAACATCTTCTGGCCCTGCATCGGTCCCTCGCCCTGAAAGAGGGTGACGCCCCCCTCCTCGCGCGAGCCGTCGGCCAGCGGCGGGATCATGAGGTTCTTGATGCGCACGTTGGCAAAGGTGCCACGCATCATCACGTCGTGGTTGCCGCGGCGCGCGCCGTAGCTGTTGAAGTCGGGCTTGGCCACCCCGTGCTGCAGCAGCCACTGGCCGGCGGGAGAGGTTTCCTTGATGGAGCCTGCGGGAGAGATGTGGTCCGTGGTGATGGAGTCGCCGAACAGCGCCATGATGCGGGCACCCATCACGGACTCCGAGGATTTTTGGCCTGCAGCGCCCTGTTTACCAGCGCCACCAGCTACTGAATCGAGAGCAAAATCCGCAAAGAATGGCGGCTCCGCGATGTAGGTGCTGCCGGGCCACACATAGACGTCTCCGTCCACCCCGCGGATCTTGTTCCACAGGGCTCCGGGGTCGGTCTTGACCTTGGCGTAGTTCTCCTTGAAGGCCTTGCCGTTCATGGCGTACTTCATGAGCGCATGGATCTCGTCGCTGGTGGGCCAGATGTCGCCAAGGTACACGTCGCGCCCGCCCTTGCCCTTGCCGACCGGTTCGGTCATGAGGTCCTTGAGCACCGTGCCCGCGATCGCATAGGCCACCACCAGCGGCGGGCTGGCCAGGAAGTTGGCTTTGAGGTTGGGGTGGATGCGCGCCTCGAAATTGCGGTTGCCCGACAACACCGCGGCACACACCAGGTCATTGCTGGTGATGACCTCGTTGAGCTCGGGCGCCAAATCGCCCGCATTGCCGATGCAGGTCGTGCAGCCATAGCCCGCCAGGGCAAAGCCCAGCTTTTCCAGATAGGGCAGCAGCCCGGTCTGCGTGAGGTATTCGGTCACGATGCGCGAGCCCGGCGCCAGCGAGGTCTTGATATGCGGCGCGACCCGCACCCCTGCCTCCACCGCTTTCTTGGCCAGCAGGCCCGCAGCCAGCAGTACGCTGGGGTTGGAGGTGTTGGTACAGCTGGTGATCGCCGCGATCAGCACGTCGCCGTTGCCGATGGTCGGGTCCGCCCCCTTGGCGGGCAAATGGATCGCCGCGTCTTCGTGCTGCACCTCCAGGCGCGGCTTGTTCTGCTCCATCTCGACCAGGAAGCGCGGCGCCCCTTCGGGTGCGGGTTTTTCGCTGGGGGCCCCCTCGGTCACGGGCGCCATGCGCCGGTGGATATGGTGGCGCGTGTGCAGCAGCTCAGCGGGCTGGTTGAAACCCGACTCGGCCACCGGCTTGCTGAACAACTCGGCAAACTGGCGGCACACGTTGCCCAGTTCGATGCGGTCCTGCGGGCGCTTGGGGCCGGCCAGGCTGGGGGTGACATCCCCCAGATCCAGACGCACCACCTGCGAGTAGTCGATCTCCCCCGCGCGCGGCACACCGAACAGGCCTTGTGCGCGAAAGTACGCTTCAAACGCATCGATCTCCGCCTTGGTGCGCCCCGTGCCGCGGAAGTAGTCGATGGTCTTCTCGTCCACCGGGAAGAAACCCATGGTGGCCCCATATTCCGGTGCCATGTTGCCGATGGTGGCGCGGTCGGGCAGCGCCAGGGTCCGCGTGCCTTCTCCAAAGAACTCCACGAACTTGCCCACCACCTTCTCGCGGCGCAGGATCTCGGTCACGGTGAGCACCAGGTCGGTGGCGGTGACACCCTCGCGCAGTTGGCCCGAGAGTTCGAAGCCCACCACGTCGGGCGTGAGGAAGTACACCGGCTGGCCCAGCATGGCGGCCTCGGCCTCGATGCCGCCCACGCCCCAGCCCACGACG
Source organism: Diaphorobacter sp. LI3 (assembly GCF_022807955.1). Taxonomy (NCBI): domain Bacteria; kingdom Pseudomonadati; phylum Pseudomonadota; class Betaproteobacteria; order Burkholderiales; family Comamonadaceae; genus Diaphorobacter; species Diaphorobacter sp. LI3. Next base: position 3,305,161 of record NZ_CP094346.1, read on the forward strand.
CCAATGCCGTTGATCATGGTGGTGTGGCTGTCGGTGCCCACCAGCGTGTCGGGGTAGTACACGCCGTCGTTGCCCTTGTGCACGCCGCGTGCGAGGTATTCCAGGTTCACCTGGTGCACGATGCCAAAGCCCGGAGGCACCACACCAAAAGTGCTGAAGGCCTGCATGCCCCACTTCATGAACTCATAGCGCTCGCGGTTGCGCTGGAATTCCAGCTTCATGTTCAGGTCGAGGGCCTTCTTCGTGCCGTAGTAGTCCACCATGATGGAGTGGTCCACTACCAGGTCCACAGGCACCAGCGGTTCGATCTTGCGGGGGTTGTGGCCCAGGCGCTGGGCCACGCTGCGCATCGCGGCCAAATCGGCCAGCAGCGGCACGCCCGTGAAATCCTGCAGCACGACGCGCGACACCACGAACGGAATCTCGTCCTTGCGCGGCGCATTGGGCGCCCAGCGAGCCAACTGCTCCACATGCTCTGCAGTGATGCGGCGGCCATCGCAATTGCGCAGTACGGATTCCAGCACGATGCGCAGGGACACCGGCAGCCGGTTCACCCCCGGAAACTGGCGCGCCAGCGCAGGCAGCGAATAGAACTTGCCGCTCTTTCCCGCTGCCGTGGCAAACGTAGCGAGCGTGGAAGCAAAAGCGTGACCGGGGTTGCGGGAGGCTGCCATACAAGAACTCCTGTGGGTAACGACAGAGCCCATTTTGGCAGCGCCGCACTGCAGAGCCAACGCATCGCGAAATACCTTTACCCCACGCTGGGGGCAATCGGATTTAAATGAATACGCGTTCTGCGGTCGCCGCGCGGCCAGAAAGCACCGTTCCACCGCTCCTGCACCGTATCCGTTAATCGGAGCGTGGGCCACTTTACCGAGTGTCTGACATCAGCGGGGCCTTTGACGCGCCCACCATATTGCCGCGCACCGCGCCACGAATACTGCACCCCTCATAAGCGACAAAACCCGCCAAGGCCACGCCCCAGCGGGTTCTTCAAATCACACGCAAAACAGCGGTTAGGTCGGCCCGGAGAATTGCGCCGAGCCGCGCCGCCACGTGGTGTTCAAATAGCGAACTTCTCGCGGTCTTCGTTTTGAATCCATTTCGGCGCCTTGCCGCGGCCCGTCCAGGTCTGGCCCGTGGCGGGGTCGCGGTATTTGGGCGCGACCTTGGTTCCACTGGTTGCAGAAACGCGGCCCGTGCGGCCTGCAGGGAACACGTCCTGCTGCGTCAGGCCATATTCCGCCACCAGTTCACGCACCTGCGAGATAGCAGCCGTCAATTCACGGCGTCGCGCCTCGGTGATTTGCTGCTCAAGGGCTTCACGCTGTTTCAACAGTTCTTTGTAGCTGACGGTCATGGAGGTATGGAGCGTTAAGGATTAATGGGCACGCGGATTATAAAGTCCTAAACCCAATCCCGTTACAAGTTCATGGCAATTGGCCGGGCGGTCTCAAATCTGAAGTGCAACACCCTCACCAAGGGTAATGTACGCAAATGGGAACGAGATACGAGCACTTGCAGCCAGAAGACAGAGTGACGCTGGCATCGCTGCGCCAGCAGGGCTGGAGCATCAGGGCCATAGCCCGCCTTCAAGGCCGCAGCCCCAGCACCATCAGCCGTGAGTTGCGGCGCAACGCCTGCCACGGCGGTTACGCCAGCGCGCCTGCGCAGCGTCTGTGCCAGCTGCGGCGCATTCAGGCCAAGCCATACCCCAAGCTGCACAGCTGCGGGGCGTTGTGGACTCTTGTGACCACCATGCTGTGCTGGCTGTGGTCGCCCCAGCAGATTGCACGCACACTCCAGCGCATGTATCCCCAGGACCCAACCATGCATGCCTCGCACGAGAGCATCTACACCGCCATCTATGCATACCCACGCGGTGAGTTGCGCCGCCAGCTCATCGCACTGCTGCGCCAAGGCAAGAGTACACGCCGCCCGCGTTCAGCAGGCTCTGATCGGCGTGGTCAGATTCCAGACATGGTCTCTATCCATGTTCGCCCACCCGAGGTCAATGATCGCGTGATCCCGGGGCATTGGGAGGGGGATCTGATCAAGGGTGCTGGCAACCAATCGGCGGTGGGTGTGCTGGTAGAGCGCTCAACGCGCTTGGTGCTGCTGTGCAAGATGCCTGACGCATCCGCAGACAGTGCGCTGGCCGCGTTCACCAACAAGCTGCGCCAGATCGCACAGCCGATGCGCCAGACGCTCACCTACGACCAGGGCAAGGAGATGGCCCGGCACAAGGAACTCGCCCAAGCCCTTGGCATGCGGGTGTACTTTTGTGATCCGCACAGCCCTTGGCAAAAAGGCAGTTGTGAGAACACGAATGGGCTGCTGCGCCAGTTCATGCCCAAGGGCACAGACCTGAGCATGCATGACCAGGATGCGCTGGACTCCATGGCCGATCTGATGAACAACCGTCCTCGTCAGACTCTCGGCTGGGATTCTCCCTACCAGGCTTTTCAGCGATTCATGGCGGCTATCGCCGAGAAAAGCTCCGCTACCATTCATTGAATATCAACCAGCGGTGTTGCACTTCAGATTTGAGACCGCCCCGCATAAAAAAGCAACGAACAACCCCAGCCCAGATCACTACCTCTCATGGACACCCTCAAGGAACCTTTTCTCGCGCAGGTGCACCAATGCATCCGTATCATTGCTTGCACCAAAATGGTGATTTGATTCAACTAGTTACTAACGCTTCTGGTTTGCGCAGCACTTTGCCAGCGTCGCATAGCCCTTCAAATAACCACCGATTCCACCCAGTTGGCGAGCACAATCGCCGCTTCTCCTGACTCTGTTCTAAGAATATGGCTCTATATTGTGTGGGCGACATCCAGGGTTGCGACAACGCCTTTGAACGCCTGCTCGCCACCATTGGATTCTCTCCCAGCCGGGACACGTTGTACGTGCTGGGTGATCTGGTGAACCGCGGCCCGGACTCCGCCGCGGTGCTGCGCCGCTGCATCACCCTCGGAGACAGCGTGCGGCCCCTACTCGGCAACCATGATTTGCACCTGCTCGCTGCCGCCTACGGCACGCGCCGACCGTCGCGGCGCGACACGCTGCAGGGCATCCTGCTGGCGCCGGATCGGGACGAGATGCTCGAATGGCTGAGGCACCAGCCGCTGGCGCGGCGTGTACACCATGGTGGCGGCGACCTGCTGATGGTGCATGCCGGCGTGTTGCCACAATGGACGGCAGATGAGACGCTGGCATATGCCGGCGAAGTCGAAGCCGTCCTGCAAAGCCGGGAGTTCGCCGGTTTTCTGCAGCAGATGTACGGGAATTCTCCCGACCTGTGGAGCCCGGAGCTTCAGGGAACGGACCGCCTGCGCGTGATCGTGAATGCGCTCACGCGCATGCGCTTTTGCTCACCCGAGGGCCGTATGGATTTCGAGAGCACCGAAAGCGCCTCCGAGGCGCCTCCAGGACTGGTGCCGTGGTTTGACGCACCCGGACGTCGCACGCAGAACACACTGATCGCCTTTGGCCACTGGTCCACGTTGGGCTGGCTGGATCGGGCGGACGTCCTCGGGCTGGACACCGGTTGCGTGTGGGGCGGCTGCCTGAGCGCAGTGCGTTTCGGCACGACACTGGCCGACCGCGAGCGCTGCCACGTGGAATGCCCGCAGGCGCAAATGCCCGGTGCCTAGGCACGCTATCAACAATATAGCTTGGGGCGCTTGCTGTCCCGTCAGTTGAGCCGCAAATCGCCAAAAGCCTTCTTCGCGGCGCCACCGGCCCGCGAAGAAAGATTTTCATCCTGCGCGCGCCGGCACTGGCCGCAGCGCGGCGAGCATGCCAGGGGAGCTCCAGCGCGTGCCATCCGCGCTCGCCACGAGGGCTTCGACATGTGCGTGGTCCGCATGCCATGCAGGTGCGGCCGCAGCCCCTTGCACCATCAGCGCCGTGCCCCAGCCGTTGACGTCTTCAACACGCTCGGCCAGGAGCGCCACGCCAGGCACACCTTCCGTGGGCCAACCCGTGCGGGGGTTGAGCACATGGTGCAGGCGGCGTCCTGCACGCAGGAAGCCCCGCTCGTAGTCGCCGGACGATGCCACCACGCCGCGCCCTTGCAGTTCCAGTACGCCCAGCAGCTGCGCCGGAGCAGAGGGATTGCGCACGCCCACACGCCAGGGACGGTCGTGCTGCCGGCCCATGACCAGGACATCGCCACCGCCGTTGACCAGCGCATCCGTGACGCCAGCGCGCTCCAGCACTTGCAAGCCCGCCTGCAAAATAGGTAGCTTCGCCACGCCGCCCAGATCCAACCCCATGCCCGGCCGCGCAAGGTAGGCCGTTCCTGCGCGCTCGTCCAGCACGAGGTGGCGCGCGTTCACCAAACGCAGCGCCTGAGCGATCTCCTCAGGTGCCGGCGCGGCTTCGTGGCCTGGCTCAAAATGCCAGCCCCGCAGTGCACCGACGGTGGGATCAAAGGCGCCAGCACTTTCTTGGTGCAGGCGACGCGCCGTGCGCAGCACCTGCATCACTTCCGGGGCCACGTGCACGGCATGCCGGCCGGCGGCCGCGCCGAGCCGCGCCACGTCGCTGCCCTCCCGGTAACGGCTCATGAGCGCCTCCAGGCGCTCCATTTCCGCGAATGCGTGCAGCATCGCCTGCTGCACAGCGCCGGCATCGCGGCCATTGCCAACGGCAGCCGCGATGTCCATGCGTGTGCCCATGAGGGTACGGCTCGCGCGCACCAGGGGCTGCGCGCCCTCCACCATGCCAGCCAAAGCCTGGCGCGGGTGGAGGTACGCCAGCGCGCCCAGCAACGGCAGCGCAAGGGCGAAGCGCCGCCGCGTCCACCGGTTGCCTACCGCCGGCATGCACCGATCTGAATTCATCGCGAGCCCCTCCGGTCCTTACATCGACTGGTCAGCCATGAAATCCACGGCGGCCTTCACTTCGTCGTCGCTCAGCGAAGCCGCGCCGCCGCGCGCGGGCATCATGCCCTTGCTGCCGGTGAAGCCTTCGATGGCGTGCTTGTAGAGCGTGTCCTTGCCCTGGGCAATACGCGGCGCCCAATCGGCCTTATCGCCAGGCTTGGGAGCCCCTGCAACGCCGGCCGCATGGCACATCGCGCAGGTTTTGCCGTACACGCTCTTACCGACGGTGTTCTCCGCCGTCGCGGGGGCGGCGGCAGGTGCTTGAGCGGCTGGCGCGGGAGCAGGGGTAGGCGCGGGAGCCGGTGCTTGCGCAGCGGGTGCAGGTGCAGGCGCGGGCGCCGGAGCGTCGTTTTTGCCACAGGCGGCGAGCAGCAGGGTTGCGGCGGCCAGCGCCATCGTGAGAGATGTCTTTTTCATGAAAGCCTTTCTTGTTGACGTCCAAAACCAAAAGGGCATCTTAGCCTGCGCCCCATGCAACGAGCCTGCCCTTCAATGGGTCGTCAGTTTTGTAGTTTCCAGAATCATTCATTTGATGTAAATCAACATCGAAAGAAACATTCAAAGTGAACATTTAGGCACTGTCACCACAGAGGTGGCTTCCACCACGCGCCGTTAGAGCCCATACTTCCGCCATGGATAAACTCCGCTCCCTGAACCTCCTACGCTGGTGGGCAGTGGCGTGGTTCGTCCTTGGTTTTGGGGCGGCACTGGCCTCCCCCCTCATTCAGCCGCGCACCATGGAACTCGTCTGTTCCAGTGCCAGCGGCGCCACCTTGGTGGTTCACCATGCCGGTAGCAATGCCGTGCTCGACACCCTGGGCATGGACTGCTCGCTGTGCCTGCCCAGCATGGAACCGCCGCAACCCGCCGTACTGACCGTGCCGGGCTGGCCCATCACCCATTCCGTACCCCTGCCACCGCCTCGTGTGGTGGCCGTTGCCCCCACGGCCGCGCCACCACCTGCGCGCGCGCCCCCATTTTCCGCTTGCACTACCTGAAAGAGGACATCATGAGCGACAAGAGAGAGAGCCTGAACCCTGAAACCGTCGGCATGGGACGCCGCCGGTTCATCAATACCGCTGCTTTGGCGGGACTGACCGTGGGCGTTGCCGCGTGCAACGACAAGCCCGCGGCCGCCCCTGCAGCATCCGGCACCCCCGCGCCGGCACCCGCCCCCGCTGCTGCCGCCCACGCCGGCGCCAATGTGCACCTCAAGCCCGGTGAGCTCGATACCTACTACGGTCTTTGGAGCGGCGGCCACAACGGCGACGTTCGCGTGCTGGGCCTGCCCTCCGGTCGTGAACTTCTGCGCATTCCCTGCTTCGTGCCTGACGCCCTCGTGGGCTGGGGCATCACCAATGAATCCAAGGCCGTGATGGGCACCAAGCCCGACGGCAGCCTGCGTTACACCGTGGCGGACACCCACCACTTGCACGGCTCGTACAAGGACGGCAACTACGACGGCCGTTACGCCTGGGTCAACGACAAGATCAACAGCCGCATCGCCCGCATCCGCCTGGACTACTTCATCTGCGACAAGATCACCGAGCTGCCCAACGTGCAGGGCTTCCACGGCATCTTCCCCGACAAGCGCGATCCGGTCGATCCCAACATCAACTACACCACGCGCGTGTTCTGCGGCGCTGAATTCGGCATTCCCCTGCCCAACGACGGCAAGGATGTGAACGCCACCGAGAAGTACCGCTCGATGTTCACCTGCGTGGATGCCGAGACCATGGAAGTGCGCTGGCAGGTCCTGATCGACGGCAACTGCGACCTGACGGCCACGTCGTTCGACGGCAAGCTGGCAGCGACCAACCAGTACAACACCGAGAACGGTGTGCACTACGAAGACATGATGTCGGCCGAGCGCGACGCCTGCCTGTTCTTCAACATTGCCCGCATCGAAGAAGCCGTGAAGGCCGGCAAGTTCAAGACCTACGGCACGTCCAAGGTGCCCGTGGTGGACGGCACCCGCGAAGCCAACAAGGATGCCAAGACCGCTCTCACCGCCTATGTGAGCGTTCCCAAGAACCCGCACGGCGTGAACGCCAGCCCCGACCAGAAGTACTTCATCTGCGCCGGCAAGCTGTCGCCCACGGCCACCGTGATCGAACTGGCCAAGGTGCTGGACTGGTTCGACGGCAAGAGCGAGAAGCTCGACGACGCCATCGTCGCCGAGGTGGAAATCGGCCTGGGCCCGCTGCACACCGCCTTCGACGGCCGCGGCAACGCCTACACCACGCTGTTCCTGGACAGCCAGATCGTCAAGTGGAACATCGACAAGGCCATCGCCTTCCACAAGGGTGACAAGAACGCCACCTACGTCGTGGACCGCCTGGACGTGCACTACCAGCCTGGGCACATCAATGCCACGCACTCGGAAACCGTGGCCGCTGACGGCAAGTTCCTCGCCGTGGGTTGCAAGTTCTCCAAGGACCGTTTCCTGCCGGTGGGCCCCTTCCACCCCGAGAACGAGCAGTTGATCGACATCTCGGGCGACAAGATGGTGCTGCTGGCCGACCACCCAGTGCGCGGCGAGCCCCACGACTTCATCATCTTCAAGCGTGACATCGTGAAGCCCAAGCAGGTCTACGACCTGGACGAGTTCCCGCTGGCCGTCAAGGACGCCAAGGAATCCGGCGTCTTCCGCAACGGCAAGAAGGTCACGGTGAAGCTCACGTCGCAGGCCCCTGCCTTCAGCCTGCGTGAATTCACCGTCAAGAAGGGCGATGAAGTCACGCTGATCCTCACGAACCTCGACAAGATCGAAGATTTGACGCACGGCTTCGCGGTGCCCAAGTACAACATCCAGTTCGTGATCAACCCGTTGGAGACGAAGTCGGTGACCTTCATCGCCGACAAGCCCGGTGTGTTCTGGGCTTACTGCTCCACGTTCTGCCATGCGCTGCACCTGGAAATGCGCACGCGCATGATCGTCGAAGCCTGATGACGCGCAACCCTCCTGGGCCTGGCCTGGGAGGGTTGCAAATCAAATTGGCTTCTTTCGCAGAAGCAGCAAGCGGCGCCTGCTATTAGTTGGATAGTGCAATGTTTTCCCTAGGTTCACGGTTAGCCGCTTTCTGTCTTGCTCTGGTCCTCGCCGCCCCGCTATGGGTGCCGCGGGCGCACGCAGGAGCCTACGAGGCGGAACTGCCTGCGAACCTGGCCACCACGCCCGACATGTGCGCGCTGCTGCCGTGCACTGAAGTATTTCCGGGTGCTACGCATTTTTCGCCGCGCAAGGGCCAGCCGCCCTATGTCGAGGCGTATGACAACGACTCGGCCCAGAAGAAGCTTCTGGGCTACGTCATGCTGTCGACCGACATCACCGACACGCCCGCCTACTCGGGCAAGCCGGTGGTCACGCTCATCGGTATGGACACGCAGGGCCGCTTCGTCGGCATGAAGGTGCTCAAGCACTCCGAGCCCATCCTTCTGCTGGGCATCCCCGAGTCGGCACTCATCAATTTCAACAACCAGTACATCGGCAAGTCGGTCACCGACACCATCGAAGTCGGCCCTTCCCGCCCCGATGAGAACGTCATCGGCGTCGACGCCATCTCCGGAGCCACCGTCACCGTGGTGGCTCAGAACCAGGTGGTCATGGCCTCGGGCTCGGCCGTGGCACGCCAGACCGGCATCATTGCTCCCACGGTGCGCGAGCAGCCCCGCTTTGTCACCACCGGACAAACCTACGATTGGGCCCAACTCGTCAAGATGGGCGCGGTGCAGCAATTGCTGGTCAAGCCCGAACAGGTGGGCCTGCCGCGCGGCCCCGAGCCCTTCATCGAAATGTGGTTCGGCGACCTGAACCAGCCCGACGTAGGCCGCAGCCTGCTGGGCAAGAACAGTTTCGAAAGCCTGCGTTCGCGCCTCAAGGAAGGCGAGAGCGCCATGTTCGTCATCAAGACCGGCGGGCAGGAGTCCTTCAAGGGATCAGGTTTCGTACGCGGCGGCATTTTTGACCGTGTGCAGGTCAAGCAAGGTGCCGACTCCTTCACCTTCCGCGACCTGGACTCCCTCAACCTGTACGGCCTGGAGGCCGCCGGCGCACCCCGCTACACCGAGTCGTCCATCTTCATCATCCGCTCGCAGGCCTTTTCTGCGGCCTATCCGTGGAAATTCGCCTTCCTGGGCAACCGGGTCGATCGGGCCACAGGCCATCGCAGCTTTGCCGTCTTCGAGTCCAAGTACTGGTTGCCGGCAGATCTGCTCGAAGGCGGCCGCCCCAAGGTGCAAGAACCCGATGCCCCCTGGGTACGCATCTGGAAATCGCAGGCCCTGCCCATCAGCCTGTTCGCCCTGCTGCTGATCGCAGTCACTGTGGTGTACGCCTTCCGCGAAAGGCTCACCCGCCTGTCCACGCACAAGAACAAGTGGCCGGTCAATGGCTTCAAGTACACCTTCTGGGCCATCAGCATCTTCTGGATCGGCTTTGGCTACATGGCCCAGCCGTCCATCACCCAGGTGCTGACCTGGTTCCACTCCGTCCTGTTCCAGTGGACCTGGTCGCTGTTCCTGTCCGATCCGTTCATCTTCCTGTTCTGGATCTTCATCATCGTGACCGTCTTCCTGTTCGGGCGCGGGCTGTTCTGCGGCTGGATGTGTCCGTTCGGCTCGCTGCAGGAGGCGATCTTCAAGATCGCCAAGGCCCTCGGGCTGAAGCGCTTCCAGACACAGCTGCCGCAAAAGTGGCATGACCGGCTCAAGTGGATCAAGTACGCCGTCTTCTTCGTCCTGCTGGCGGTGTCGATGTTCTCCATGGGTCTGGCCGAGAAGCTGGCCGAGGTCGAGCCCTTCAAGACCACGTTCCTGGTCGGCGTGATGAACCGGGCATGGCCCTATGGCCTGTTCGTCGCCGCCATCCTCGGCGTGTCGATCTTCATCGAGCGCCCCTACTGCAAGTACATCTGCCCGCTGGGCGCCTCGCTGGCCATGCCCAGCACCTTCCGCTGGTTCGGGTTGAAGCGCAAGCAGGACTGCAACAGCTGCAAGGCCTGCGCAGTGGGTTGCGGAGCCCAGGCCATCGACGCCGACGGGCGCATCGATCACCGCGAATGCCTGCATTGCCTGGATTGCATGATCCTGTACACCGACACCAAGGGCTGCCCGCCTCTGGCTAAGGAGCGCAAGCGCCGCGAGAAGGACGGCTTGGAGATGACGCCCATCGGCAAGAACGGCTACTTCATCCCCATCTACCCCGCCACCGTGCAGGACCAGATATCGGCCAAGGCGGCCCAGGGCCCCGATCCGCGCATGCCCACCGAACCCACGCTGCCCGCGCACAAGCGCAACGTAGGCTTCACGAGCTGGCTGCTGCTGGAACTGCGCGACCATCTCTGGCCCTGGAGCGCCGAAGGCTGGCGCAGCCAGCGCGCGCTGCAGATCGCCGGGCTGTCGCTGGCGGTGGCAGCCACCATCGCCTGGATCATGGCGGCGATGGGCCACCTCTCGTCGGGCGCCATCATCGGCTGGTGGTTCGGCTGGAGCGTGTACGAGGTGCTGATTCGCCTGTCGGGCCGCCGGTACGTCAAGGACGGCCCATGGTGGCGCGACAATTACCGCGTTGCAGGTGTAATGGACATGATGAGCTACGTAGGATTCAAGAACCTGATGATCGGTGCTGCGCTGTTCCTGGTGCTGCAGGCGCTGGGACTGTTCACCCCATGAAGGGCGGTGTCACCCACTTAATGCTGGCCTTGGCGATGACCCTCGCCGGGGCCTGCCAGGCGGCCACCCTCCATGTGCGAGCGGGCGACGATCTGACCGCCGTCGTGCGCAAAGCCAAGGCAGGCGATGTGCTGGAGATTGCACGGGGCACGTACCGCGCCAATCTGGTGATCGACAAGCCCCTCACGTTGCGCGGCGTGGACCGCCCCACCATCAGCGGCGGCAACCAGGGCGACACCATCCGCGTCACCGCACCGGACGTGGTGATCGAGGGCCTGATCGTGCGCGACTCGGGTGACGACCTCAAGGATCAGAACGCCGGCATCTACCTCTACCCTGGCGCCCACCGTGCCGTCGTACGCCGCTGCGACCTCACCTACAACCTGTTCGGCCTGTGGATCGAGAAGGCCAATGACGTGCTCATCGAGCACAACGTCATCACCGGCAAGCGTGAATACTCCTCGCCGCAGCGTGGCAACGGCGTGCAGCTGTACAACACCAAAGGCGCAAAGATCCTGAACAACAACATCAGCTTCGTGCGCGACGCGCTCTACGTGGACGTCTCGCACCACGCGCTGTTCAAGGGCAATCAGCTGCATCACAGCCGCTACGGCACGCACTACATGAACTCCTACTACAACCTGTGGGAGGACAACGACACCTACTACAACCGTGGCGGCTTGGCCCTGATGGAAGTGCGCGAGCAAACCGTGCGCAACAACCGCGCCTGGGGCAACTCCGACCACGGCATCATGCTGCGCACGCTGCAGGATTCGGTGATCGAAGGCAACGTCGTGGCCGGCAACAGCCGGGGCTTCTTCATCTACGACGTGGAGTACATCAAGCTCAACAACAACCTGGTGGTGGACAACACCGTCGGCGTGCACCTGGCCGCGGGCTCGAAGAACAACGAAGTCGAAGGCAACGACTTCATCTCCAACCGCGAGCAGGTACGCTACGTGGGTGCGCGCGACGAGCGCTGGGGCGCCAAGAGCGGCAACCACTGGAGCAACTACCTGGGCTGGGACCGCGATGGCGACGGTGTCGGCGATGTGCCCTACGAGGCCAACGACATGGTGGACCGCCTGACCTGGCGCCACCCTAGCGTCAAGCTGCTGCTGGCCAGCCCGGCCGTGCAGGCCCTGCGCCTGGTGGGCCGGCAGTTCCCTGTGCTGCGCGTGCCATCGGTCGTGGACCCGAAGCCGCGCATGCAGCCCAGCAATCAACAATGGAGTGAATGGCGTGGCAAGCATTTCCCCGGCCAGTGACAACGTGGCCATCTCGCTGCGCGGCGTCAGCAAGCACTACGGCGCGCTGCACGCCGTGGACGGCGTGGACCTGGACATCCCCAAGGGCGAGATCTTCGGCCTGATCGGGCACAACGGCGCAGGCAAGAGCACGCTGTTCAAGATGATGCTGGGGCTGGTGAAGCCCACGCAGGGCACGCTTTTGATCGCGGGCGCCCAGGTGGGTGGGCGGGGATTCCGCGCCGCCCGCCGCCAACTGGGCTACCTGCCCGAGAACGTGGTGCTCTACGACAACCTGGACGGGTTGGAGACGCTGCGCTTTTTCGCGCGGCTGAAATCCGCCCCGCTGGCGCAGTGCGCGGACATTCTGGAGCGCGTGGGCCTGGCACACGCCGGCAAGCGCCCGGTGCGCGAGTATTCCAAGGGCATGCGCCAGCGCCTGGGCTTCGCGCAGGCATTGCTGGGCAGCCCGCGCGTGTTGTTCCTGGACGAACCCACCAACGGCCTGGACCCGCAGGCGATCCGCGACTTCTACGCCACGCTGCGGGGCCTGCAGGCCGAGGGCGTGACCATGGTCATCACCTCGCACATCCTCGCCGAACTGCAAGAACGCGTGGACCGGCTCGCCATTCTCTCGGCCGGCCGCATCCAGGCGCTGGGCAGCGTGCAGCAGCTGCGCGAGCAAACCCGCATGCCGCTGTCGTTCGAACTGGACATCGCACCCGCCGACCGGCCCGCCGCCGCACAGGCGCTGGAACAAGCGACGGGCATCGTCCCCGAGCACACGCCCGAAGGCTTGCGCCTGCACTGCCCGCGCGAGCAGAAGATGGCCGTGCTGGCCGCCCTCGCGCCACTGGGTGCGCGCGTGCGCGACCTCAAGCTGCTGGAGCCCTCGCTCGAAGACGTGTTCTTCGGCTTCGCCGACTGACACCCTGCCCACGACGCCCCATGGAACTGACCCAGATCTTCACCATCGCCGCCAAGGAATTCCGCGATCGCATGCGCAATCGCTGGGTGCTTGCGGTGGCCCTCGTCTTCACCGTGTTCTCACTCGTCATCGCCTACTTCGGCGGCGCGCAGCAGGGCACGGTGGGCTTTCGCTCCATCGAGTTCACCATCGCCAGCCTCGTCAGCCTGGTCATCTACCTCATCCCGCTGATTGCGCTGTTGCTGGGGTTCGATGCCATCGTGGGCGAGCGCGAGCGCGGCTCACTCGATCTGCTGCTGGCCCTGCCCATCACCCGGCTGGAATTGCTGCTGGGCAAATACCTGGGCTTGGCGGCTGCGCTGGCGCTCTCCACCCTGGCGGGCTTCGGGCTGGTGGCGGTGCTGCTGTGGCGTCACATGAGCGCCAATGCCCTGTTCCACTACGGCGGCTTCATGATCAGCTCGGTATTGCTGGGCCTCGCATTCCTGAGCCTGGCAGTGATGCTGTCAGTGCTGGCTCGCGACCGCACGCGCGCCTCGGGCCTGGCCATCGCTACCTGGTTCTTCTTCGTGCTGGTGTTCGATTTGCTGCTGCTGGGCCTGCTGGTGGCCACGGGCGGGCAGTTCGCGGGCGATGCGTTCGCCTGGCTGCTGCTGCTGAACCCGGCCGACGTGTTCCGTATCCTCAACGTGTTCTCGCTCGAAGACGTGCGCACGCTCTACGGGCTCGCCAGCGTCGTTCCCTCGTCGCTGGGTAGCCCCGCAATCATGGGTGGCGTGATGCTGGCGTGGATCGCCCTGCCGCTCGCCATCGCCAACTGGAGATTCAAGCCATGACCTGTTCCTGCATCACCCGTCGCCGTGCACTGTGCATGGCCGCCTTCACGGCGCTGGCCACCAGCAGCCTGCTGGCTGGCTGCGGCGACAAGGCAGCCGAACAGCAGTCCCTTGCGCCCGTGGAGATCGACCGTTCCACAAGTTGCGAGCTCGACGGCATGCTGCTTGCAGACTACCCCGGCCCCAAGGCGCAGATCCACTACGCGGGCCAGGAAAAGCCCTCCTTCTTCTGCGACACCATCGAACTGTTCAACACCCTGCTCGCCGGCGAACAAGTGCGTGCAGTGCGCGCCGTGTACGTGCAGGACATGGGCGAGGCCGACTGGAACGAACCCAAAGGCCACTGGATCGACGCCAAGACCGCCGTCTACGTGCTGGGCAGCAAGCGGCATGGCTCCATGGGCCCCACCATCGCCAGCTTCGCGCAGGAGGCCGATGCAGCCAAGTTCGCCGGTGAACATGGCGGCAAGGTGCTGCGCTTTGCGGACATCAAGCTCGACATGGTGGACCTGAGCGGCGGTGCGCTGCACGACACCCGCATGTAACAGCCCTTGCACCATGTCTGCATCCACCCTGAGTCCTCCGCCGCACCAGCCACGCCGCAGGCGCATGCTGGTTGCGGGCACGCTGGCGTTTGCAGCCGCGGCGGGCGGGCTCTGGGGCGTGCCGAGCCTGCGCAGCGCGCTGCGGCCCCAGCCGGCTCCCGCCCTGGAGCCGGACGTGTGCATCGTCGCACCCCCGACGCCGTACGACCCCGCGTCAGGCCTGCCTCCCACGGCAGCGCGCCCCATTCCGGTGGATGCGCGCTGTCCCGTATGCGGCATGTTCCCCGCCCGTTCGCCCGACTGGGCGGCGCAGGTCATCTTTCGCAATGGCGACGCACAGTTTTTCGACTCGCCCCTGTCGCTGTTCATGTACCTGCAGGACGTGGCCCGCTACAGCCCCGGCCGCAGTGCACGGGACATCATGGCGCACTACGTCACCGACACCACGCGGCCTGCGGCCGCGGGCGGCGCCCGCTGGACGGACGCGCTGTCTGCCTATTACGTGCACGGCTCGTCGGCGCGGGGGCCGATGCGCGCCGGCAATCTGCCCGCGTTCTCGACACGGGAGGCCGCGCAGGCCTTTGCCGTACAGCGCGGCGGCACAGTGCTCGCCTTTGGCGCCGTGGATGCACCCCTGATCGCGCAGTTGGCGGGCCCTGGCGGGCACAATCACCCCTAGCACTCGCTATTAAAAACATAGCTATCAGCGCTTATTCCGCAAGCGCTAGGGGCACTTTTTATTGAAAAGGCCGCTGAACGGCGGCCTGTGTTTTCAGTGGGTTGATGGCTCGGCCGTAGAGGCCTGCGGTGCCTTGAACAAGGCGGGTAATTTGCGCTTGGGCTTGATGTTGGCGGAGATGCCGCCACGCGCGGGCGACGCCTTGGGGGCCACCTCCCAGCTCGCCGACGCACCGGCCGATGTGCTGGCCTCGTAGGGCTTGTCGAAGAACGGATCGCGAGACGCCGCAGGCGCGGAGCGGTACGCGCTGCGCTCGCGGCTGCGGGGGGCGGCTGGAGCGCCCTCGCCCGAATCGTCGCCGCCCCAGGCGCGGCGGCCGTCGTTGTAGCGGCCCCGCGGACGATCTTCCTGCAATTCCAGCGGTTCCAGCTCGATCTTCTTCTTGATGAGCTTCTCGATATCCGCCACCAGGCGGGTATCGCTGCTGGCCGCCAGCGTGACGGCCAGACCCGATGCGCCGGCGCGGCCCGTACGGCCGATGCGGTGCACGTAGTCCTCTGCATTGAAGGGCACGTCGTAGTTAAACACCGCGGGCACGTCTTTGATATCCAAGCCCCGCGCCGCCACGTCGGTGCAGACCAGCAGGTCCACCTCGCCGCTCTTGAAGGCTTCCAGTGCCTTCAGTCGCTCGTCCTGGCTCTTGTCGCCATGCAGCGCTGCGGTCTTGAGGCCGTCGCGCTCCAGGCTGCGGGCCAGGCGCGCGCAGCCCAGCTTGCTGTTCACGAAGATGAAGGCCTGCTTGAGGCCGCGCTCGTTCAGCACATGGCGAATGGCGCGGCGCTTGTCGTCGCCGTCTACCGCGAAGAAGCGCTGCTCCACGGTGGAGGCGGTCTCGTTGGGGCGCGCGACCTCGATGGTGATCGGGTCCTGCAGATAGCTGCCGGCCAGGCGCTTGATCTCAGGCGAGAAGGTGGCGGAGAACAGCAGCGTGGTGCGCTGCTTGGGCAGGTAGGAGAGGATGCGCTGCAGGTCGGGCAGGAAGCCAATGTCCAGCATGCGGTCGGCCTCGTCCAGCACCACGTACTCGACCTGATTGAGCACTGCGTTCTTGGCCTCGATATGGTCCAGCAGACGGCCGGGCGTGGCCACCAGCACCTCGACGCCCTTTTTCAGCTCGATGGTCTGCGGCTTCATGTCCATGCCGCCAAACACCACCGTGCTGCGCAGCTTGGTGTACTTGGCGTACAGCGCGATCTGCTGCGCCACCTGGTCCGCCAGCTCGCGCGTGGGCAGCAGCACGAGCGCGCGCACAGGGTGGCGCGCGGGAGAGGCTGAACTGTTCTCGTGCTTGAGCAGGCGCTGCAGCAACGGCAGCGAAAAAGCCGCCGTCTTGCCGGTGCCGGTTTGCGCCGCACCCATCACGTCCTTGCCGGTCAGCACGACAGGGATCGCCTGCGCCTGGATCGGCGTCATGTTCTCGTAGCCCATCTCGGCTACGGCGCGCTTGAGCGGCTCGGCCAGCGCAAGAGTGGAATAGGGTTGTGTCATGAAGCCGCTATTGTCGCATTGCAGCAGCGGCGAAGGCCAACAAGGCCGTCAACGGCCTGTACCGGGGCGTCTCCTGCTTGGCGCGAAAACGACGGCTTAGCGTGCGTTCACGGTTTCAAAGCGACTGTGCGTTGAAAGTGTTGCAGCCTTGCACACTGCCGGTCTTGAACCCCTGCGTGAACCACCGCACGCGCTGCGCGCTGGAGCCGTGGGTAAAGGCATCGGGCCGCACGGTGCCGGTCTGCTGGCGCTGCAGCGCGTCGTCACCGATCTGCTCGGCGGCGTTCACCGCGGATTCGATGTCGCCCTGCTCCAGCCAGTTCTTGGCCTGTTGCGAATGGTGGGCCCAAATGCCGGCGTAACAGTCGGCCTGCAGCTCCAGCCGAACCGACAGCGCGTTCTGCTCGCGCTGGCTCACGCGCCCGCGCATGCCGTCTACCTTGCCGGTGGTGCCCAGCAGGGTCTGTACATGGTGGCCGACCTCGTGCGCGATC
This sequence comes from Diaphorobacter sp. LI3, assembly GCF_022807955.1. Taxonomy (NCBI): domain Bacteria; kingdom Pseudomonadati; phylum Pseudomonadota; class Betaproteobacteria; order Burkholderiales; family Comamonadaceae; genus Diaphorobacter; species Diaphorobacter sp. LI3. Next base: position 3,322,006 of record NZ_CP094346.1, read on the forward strand.
ACGTAGGCGCGGGCAAATTCGCCCGGCGCACCCAGCTGGCGGCTCATGGTGTCGAAGAAATCCATGTCCAGGTACACCTTCTGGTCCCCGGGGCAGTAAAACGGCCCCATCGCGCTCTGCCCCGTGCCACAGGCCGTAGGCGTGGCGCCGCGGTAGAGCACCAGCTTGGGCTGGCGGTACTGCGCCCCCCCCTGCTGGAACACCTGCGCCCACACATCCTCCGTGGACGCCAGGACGGTGGAGACGAAGGCGGCCTCACGGTCGCCCTGCGGCGGACGCTGGGCCGGCCCCTGTTGGACCTGCGGCGCGCCCCCGCCCGACAGCACGCCAATGGTGGTCAGCGGGTTGATACCAAACACACCCCAGCCGATGAGCGCCACAACGATGGTGCCAATGCCGATCGAGCGTCCGCCGATGAAGCCACCCCCGCCGCCGCTGCGCCGGTCTTCCACGTTGTCCGATTCGCGATTGCCTTCCCATCTCATGGGTATCTCCTGCGTGCACGACGCACCAGCCGCCGATGTTACGCCCCGCGGCGCCACCCTCGGGATTTCGCGCCGCGCACTACTGCGCTGCCAGCAACATGTCCTGCGACGGGCGCGGCTGCAGCGTGTGGTTGACGTACTTCGCCATCCGTTCGTGGGCTTGGTGCGTGTGGCGTTCCACCACCGCCTGCAGCACCCACAACTGCGCAAGGATGACGATGGCGGCACCCAGCCACATCCAGAGGCTGGGCATCGACGCAGACTTCACGGGCGGATCCCATGGCCGGGGCGCAGCGGGGGAGGCGGGATCATGGATGGGGCGGGACATGCAGTACTCCTGAAACACTGCAGCCATCCTAGGCAGCGCCACGCAGCCGTACCACCGGCGCAGGGCCAGCCTGCGTGTAGGACGGCGGCAAGCGCCGGCGCAGGCGCCGGCGCGCACCCCACGGTCCAGGCCGCGGTCCTTCTGGCAGGTCCTTCAGGCCTTGGGCAGCGTCACCCCGTGCTGGCCCTGGTATTTGCCGTTGCGGTCCTTGTAGCTCACGGCACATTCCTCGTCACCCTGGAAGAAAAGCACCTGCGCGCAGCCCTCGCCCGCGTAGATCTTGGCGGGCAGCGGCGTGGTGTTGGAGAACTCCAGCGTCACGTAGCCTTCCCACTCGGGCTCGAACGGCGTGACGTTGACGATGATGCCGCAGCGCGCATAGGTGCTCTTGCCCAGGCAGACGGTGAGCACGTCGCGCGGGATGCGGAAGTACTCCACGGTGCGCGCGAGCGCGAAGCTGTTGGGCGGGATGATGCAGTAGTCGCCCTCGAAGTCCACGAAGCTCTTTTCGTCGAAGTTCTTCGGGTCCACCACGGTGCTGTGGATGTTGGTAAAGACCTTGAATTCGCGCGCGCAGCGGATGTCGTAGCCGTAGCTGCTGGTGCCGTAGCTGATGATCTTGCGCCCGTCCTGCTGCCGGATCTGGCCGGGCTCGAACGGCTCGATCATGCCGTGCTGCTCGGCCATGCGGCGGATCCATTTGTCGCTCTTGATGCTCATGGGGTACTCCTGGCGCGTATTCTAGGCGAATGAAAGCTACTTAAATGATAGCTGCTGACGCTTGACCCATAAGCGTCAGAGGCAAATATTTCATGCAATGACAGTGCGCTCGATCAAACGGTCGTCGCCGAGGACGATCATCGCGAACAGCAGTTCGTCCAGGTGGGCGGCGCCCGCCGTGCGCCGCGCCAGCAGCGGGGTCGCCGCAGGATTCAGTACCACGAAGTCGGCTTCGCAACCCGGCTGCAGGTTGCCCACCACGCCATCCAACCCCAACGCCCGCGCGGCGCCGGCGGTATGCAGCCACCACAGCCGTTGCGGCGCCAGGCTCAGGCCCGTCTTGGTCTGCCCCTCCCGGCCCACGTAGTACGCGGCCAGCATCGTGTGGAAAGGGCTGAAGCTGGTGCCGCCGCCCACGTCGCTGGCCAAGCCGTAGCCGAAGCCCATGCGGTCCGCGCCCGCAAAGTCAAACTGGCCACTGCCCAGGAACAGGTTGCTCGTGGGGCATACGGCAGCCACCGCGCCGCTCTCGCGCATGGCGGCGCGGTCTTCGTCGTCGAAATGGATGCAATGCGCGTACACCGCGCGCTCACGCAGCAGGCCGGCTCGGGCATACACATCCAGGTAGCTGCGCGTGCCGGGGAACAGCTCCCGCGCCCAGCGGATCTCCTGCTGGTTCTCCGCCACATGGGACTGCACCCACACGTCGGGATAGCGCGCGGCCAGCGCACCCGCGCCGCTCAGCTGCTGCGGCGTGCTGGTGGGGGCAAAGCGCGGCGTGATCGCATAGCCCAGCCGCCCCTTGCCGTGCCAGCGCTGGATGAGCGCTTCGGTATCGATGAGGGATTGCTCGGTCGCGTCGCGCACGCCGTCGGGCGAGTGGCGGTCTTGCAGCACCTTGCCGGCAATCAGGCGCAGCCGCCGCGCCTGTGCCTGCGCCATCAGCGCATCCACCGAGCCCGGATGCGAGGTGGCGAAGGTGAGCGCCGTGGTCACGCCGTTGCGCTGCAGCTCATCCAGGAAGAAGCCCGCCACCCCGACGGCGTAGCCGCCATCGGCGAATCGCGACTCGTGCGGGAAGGTGTAGTTCTCCAGCCAGGGCAGCAGGCCTTCGGCGGGCGAGCCGATCACGTCCAGCTGCGGGTAGTGCACATGCATGTCCACGAAGCCCGGTGCAATGATGCGGCCGGGCCAGTGGGTCACCGGCTGCGAGGCCTGAGGAAGATAGAGGGGCGCCAGCGCGCGCCACGCGCCGGCAGCGTGCACACGCTGCACGCCCCGGTCATCGGGCGCGGTGGCCAACAGGCCGTCTTCTTCGTACAGGGCCGTGCCGTCATCGGCAAAGCGCAGGAGCGCAGATCGGTAAAGGTGCATGGCCCCGGATGATGCCCGCAATACCGGGGGCGTCAGGGCGCGATGCTGGCGCCGTTTTCGTACCAGCGTTTGAAGGTTTCGCGCTCTTCGTCGGACAGTGCGCCCGGGTTGCCAAACGGCATCTTGCGCAGCTGCACCACCTGTTGGTAGATCTGCTGCGCGTGGCTCTTCACGTCCTGCGGGGTGTCGAACTTCACGTTCTTCTGCGCGACGGTATTGGCGCTGTGGCACACCACGCAGTGTTTTTGCATGACGGCGTGCAGTTGTTCGTAGCCTGCGGCGGCCGGCGCGGCGGCGGACACGGCCGGCGCAGCCGGCTTGAGCCATACCACCACGCCCAGCAGCACCACCACGCCGACGGCCGCATAAGGCCAGGGATGGCCGTTGCGGCCCAGCTTGTAGCCGTGGCGCATCACGAAGAACTGGCGAATGGCCGCGCCTGCGAACATCATGAGGATCAGTACCAGCCAGTTCTGCCCATGGTTGTAGAGCCAGCCGTAGTGGTTGGAGAGCATGGCGAACAGCACCGGCAGCGTGAAGTACGTGTTGTGCACGCTGCGCTGCTTGCCGCGCTTGCCATGCACCGGGTCCACCGGCTGGCCGGCCTTCAGTGCCGCCACCACCTTGCGCTGGCCGGGAATGATCCAGAAGAACACGTTGGCGCTCATCGAGGTGGCGAGCATCGCGCCCATCAGCAGGAAGGCCGCCTGGCCGGGGAAGATGCGGCAGGCCAGCCACGCGGCGATGCACACCAGGACCAGCACCAGCGCCCCCACGGTGGCATCGCCGTTGGCCTTCTGGCCGAACACGCGGCAGATGCCGTCGTACAGCAGCCAGAACACCACTAGGAAGGCAAGTGCCGCCGCGATGGCCATGGCGGGCGACATGAGCGGGTCGGCCGGATGCACCAGGTAGATGCCCGCGTTCCACAGATACGAAACCGTAAGCAGCGCAAAGCCGCTGAGCCAGGTGGTGTAGCTCTCCCAGAAGAACCAGTGCAGATGGTCCGGCAGCTTCTGGGGCGCCACGTTGAACTTGACCGGGTGGTAGAAGCCCCCGCCGTGCACAGCCCAAAGCTCGCCGTTCACGCCCTGGCGCTTCAGGTCCTCGTCGACCGGCGGCGTGAGGCTGCTGTCCAGAAAGACGAAGTAGAACGAGGAGCCTACCCAGGCGATGGCAGTGATGACGTGCAGCCAGCGCAGCAGCAGATTGGCCCAGTCGAGGAAGTAGCTTTCCATCGTGTTTCAACCTTGGCGGCCCGGCGGGCCGCCTGCAAGCTGCTCACCACTGCGGGCGCTCTGAGCAGAAAGAGAGGGGCCGCGCACCGTGGCAGGAAGCTGCCGGGGCACCGCTGCGACCCGTTTTGTGAACAGGAAGTGTATGCACTTTTTTGGCAACGGCCGCTGGAATGGCTCAGGGATTGTCCCTAACCCTGCAGGATGTAATCCGGATGCTGGGCGCATACGTCGTCCACCGCGCTGAGCGTGCCCGACAGGTGCTCGCGCAACGCCTCCTGGGCCGCGGGAGCGTTCTGCCGGTCAATGGCGTCGAGGATGGCCCGGTGCTGGCGCATGATGACGCCCGTCTTGCCTGCGGTGGGCAGGTGCAGGCGGCGCAAGCGATCCACATGGCCGGAGTAGCGGCGCACCAACGCCCACAGGCCCATGACACCGGCCGCCTCATACATCAGGCGGTGAAAGCCATGGTCCGCTCCCAGAAAGTCGTCATAGCGCTGCGCGGCCGCCAGCGATTCCTGCAGTGCGCACTGCGCCTGCAGTTGCACCACCAGGCCGGGGGGCGGCTGCAGCGCCAGCGTGCGCACGATCTCCAGCTCGATGGAGCGGCGCAGGAAGTGCGCTTCGCGCGCGGCCGCCACGTCGATGCGGCTGACCAGCGTGGCGTGCTGGGGAAAGACTTCCACCAGACCCTCCTCTTCCAGGCGCAGCAGCGCCTCGCGGATGGGCGTCTGGCTCACGCCAAATTGCCCGGCCAGGTCGCTGCGCACCAGCATCGCGCCGGGCACCAGCTCCAGCGTCAGAATGGCCTCGCGCAGGCTCTCGAAGACCTGCGGAGCGGCCAGGCGCGAACGGTCAAGGCGGAACTTGGTCAGTATGGGCATACGTGGATTCTCGCATTCGTGCACTAATATATTAGTGTTCCAATATTTCAAATGGCACGCCTTCACGGCCGTGCCCGCCTCTCCTTTTCTCTGTCCACACACTTCCCAAGGATTCCCATGTCTGCTTCCTCCCCCCACGGCCTGCTCATCAACGGCGAATGGGTTTCCACGTCCCAGGCCGCACCCAACACCAATCCCAGCAACCTGGCCGATGTGGTGGGCGAATACGCCCAGGGCGACGCCTCGCACGTGGACGCCGCCGTGGCGGCCGCCACCGCTGCCTTCCCCGCATGGAGCACGTCGGGCATCCAGGCGCGCCACGACGCGCTGGACAAGATCGGCAATGAAATCCTCGCGCGGCGCGAGGAGCTGGGCGCGCTGCTGGCGCGCGAGGAAGGCAAGACCCGCGCAGAAGGCATCGGCGAAGTCGCCCGAGCCGGGCAGATCTTCAAGTTTTTCGCCGGCGAATGCCTGCGCCTGGCGGGCGAGACCGTGCCCTCGGTGCGCCCCGGCATCGGCGTGGAGGTCACGCGCGAGCCCATCGGCGTCGTGGGTCTGATCACGCCGTGGAACTTCCCCATTGCCATCCCCGCCTGGAAGATCGCGCCGGCCCTGGCGTTCGGCAACTGCGTGGTGTTGAAGCCCGCCGACCTGGTGCCCGGCAGTGCGTGGGCGCTGGCCGAGATCATCCACCGCTCGGGCATCCCCGCCGGCGTGTTCAACCTGGTGATGGGCCGCGGGCGCGTGATCGGCGAGGCGCTGGTGCAGCACCCCGGCGTGACCGCCATCAGCTTCACCGGATCGGTCGGCGTGGGCCGCGGCATTGCCCAGGCGTGCGTGCAGAACGGCAAGAAGGTGCAGTTGGAGATGGGCGGCAAGAATCCGCAGGTGGTGCTGGACGATGCCGACCTCGCGCAGGCGGTGGAGCTGTCCGCACAGAGCGCGTTCTATTCCACGGGCCAGCGCTGCACGGCGTCCAGCCGCCTGATCGTCACCCAGGGCATCTACCCGAAGTTCATCGAGGCGCTGCAGGCACGCATGGCGAAAATCAAAGTGGGCGATGCGCTGGCCACGGGCACCGACGTGGGCCCTGTGGTGAGCCAGGCGCAGCTGGAGCAAGACCTGTCGTACGTAGAGATCGCCAAGGCCGAGGGCGGCGTGCTGGCGGCCGGCGGCCTGCGCGCGGCCTGCCACACGGGCAGCGGCAACGAAGGCTTCTTCATGGCGCCCGCGCTGTTCGTGGACACGGCGCCGGCGATGCGCATCAACCGCGAAGAGGTGTTCGGCCCCGTGGCCAGCGTGATCCGCGTGCGCGACTACGACGAAGCCCTGGCCGTGGCGAATGACACCGAATTCGGCCTGTCCGCCGGCATTGCCACCACCAGCCTGAAATACGCCACGCACTTCAAACGCCATGCACAGGCGGGCATGGTGATGGTGAACCTGCCCACGGCCGGGGTGGACTACCACGTGCCCTTCGGCGGGCGCAAGGGCTCCAGCTACGGCCCGCGGGAACAAGGCCGTTATGCGCAGGAGTTCTTCACGACGGTGAAGACGGCCTATACGCTGGCGTGACCCACGCAACTCCTGTATTAATAGCTGCTGGCGCTCGCTCCATAAGCGCCAGCGGCCATTTTTATACGCAATCTCAGGCCAGCCGCTGCAGCAACTGCGCGGCCACGGCCACGGCGATCACCTCGGGCTGCTTGCCGGCGATTCCGGGCACGCCGATCGGGCAGGTCACCTGCGCCAGCTCGGTATCCGAGAACCCCCGCGCCGCCAGCCGGTGCCGGAAGGTGGCCCACTTGGTACGGCTGCCGATCAGGCCGATGAACGGCAGATCGCCGCGCGCCCGCTGCCGTGCGAGGCACGCCGCCACGATGTCCAGATCCTCCGCGTGGCTGAAGCTCATGATGAGCACGAAGGACTGCGGTGCCACACCCGGCACGGCCGCCTGTACCGGGTCGGACTGCTCACTGACCACGGACGCGTCGCCCCCCTGCGGCGGGAACACGCCATCGCGGCTGTCGATCCAGTGCAGCGCAAACGGCAGCGGCGCCAGCACCCGCGCCAGCGCATGCCCCACATGGCCGCCGCCGAAAAGCGCCACCGGCTGCAGCCGCGGCGCCAGGCGCTCGCGCAAGGCCGGCGCGTCAGCAGCCCCCACGCATTCAAACCGCAACTGCACCACGCCGCCGCAGCACTGCCCCAGGCTGGGGCCCAGCGCATGTCGCACGAGCGGCATGCGCGAAGGGTTGCCAGCCAGGTGCTCCGCCAGGCGTTCACGCGCTTCGCGCAGCGCCTGCAGTTCCAGATGGCCGCCACCGATGGTGCCGACGAAGTCGTCGCCCACCGCGAACACCGCCAGCCATGCCCCGGCTTCCCGCGGCGCCGAGCCTTGGGTAGACTCCACCGTCACCAGGCAGGCGGGTGCGGTCTTGATACGCTCCAGCAGGCAGTCCAATGCCTTCACTCGCTGATTCCTCCAGCTTGATTCATGCGCGCCACCGCCTTGGTCGTGGCCGCGGTACAGCATAGCGACAAACACCATGCCACAGCTGCCTTCTGCCCCGTCCTCTTCGGCCCAGCGTGCATCCCGTGCGCGCCGAACGTGGTGGCTGCCCGCCGGGGTGATGGCATTGGTCGCGGCGATCGTCTCGGCCTGCAAGTCGGGGCCCGAGGCGCCCTCCGCCCAGGACTCGCGCCTACCGGGCAGCGACGCGCGCGTCACCGGTCCGGTGCCGGCCGCCCAGGGCTCGGCACGCGCGTCCTCCGCGGCCACCCCGCGCGCCTACCGGCAGGATGCCGCCAGCCACATTTATGGCCTGAATGCAGCGCGCATCTACAAGGGCAAGCTGCCGCCGCTGCTGCATGCCATTGGCGTACTGGAGGTGGACATCGACCGCGCGGGCCGCGTGACTTCGCTGCGCTGGATGCGTGCGCCCCGCCATGCGCCCGACGTGGTGGCCGAGATTGAACGCACGGTGCGCGCGGCAGCGCCCTTCCCCGTGCCCACGCGCATGGCGCGCGTGACCTACACCGACACCTGGCTGTGGGACAAGTCCGGGAATTTTCAGCTCGACACGCTGACCGAGGGCCAGCTCTAAGACGCCGCCGCACAGGCCCCCGCGATGGCGCGCGCCCTGGTTTGCAAGGCGCGAAGCGCAGCAATAGCCGTAGCGACTGCGGGCACCTGCACCGCCGCAGCCCGCCCAAAGCAGGCATGCGCGACTCGCAAGAATTGGCTCCGCGTTGCCCTGCGCCGCGCGGCACACGGCGCGGGCTTGCAGCATCAGGACCCGCGGTAGGTGGAATAGCTCCAGGGGCTGACCAGCAACGGCACGTGGTAATGCTGGTCGGCGTGGGCAATGCCGAAGTCCAGGCTCACGCGGTCCAGGAATGAGGGCTCGGGCAGCATCACGCCCTTCGCCCTGAAATACGCCCCCACATCAAACGTCAGCCGGTAGGTGCCGGTGCGCAGGCTGGCGTTGTCGAACAGCGGCGCATCGGTGCGCCCATCGGGGTTGAGTACCAGGCGCTTGACCAGCGTGGCCTGGTCACCCTGCGTGGCATACAGCGCCACCACCATGCCCGCCGCGGGGCAACCGTGCATGGTGTCAAGAACGTGGGTGCTGAGGCCCATGGTGAAGTCTCCTGCAATGGCAAGCCGCGGCCCGCCGATGGTGATGAGGAATGCGCTGGCGAATGGGCAGGCAAGTGATGCGCTCCCCTTTCCTACGATCAAAGTGTATACAACTTTTGTACGCGATAACGCCACGTCCTGTGGTGCGCCGTCCAGGACAGTTCCCGCGCGGATCGCCTGATGGGGAACAGCCGGCAGGCCGCGCGTACTCAGGCAGGGCGCGTCCACGCCAGCAGATCAAAAAAGTGAGCTGCCAGCGCTGGATAGAAGCCAGGTTCAGATGAATTCGCATCTGAAATCCAGCAACAGCAGGCGCGGCAAGCTACAAAACAAGTAGCACGCGGAAGTCGTTCACATTGGTGTGCGTGGGCCCGGTGACGACCAGATCGCCCAGCCGCTCGAAGTAGCCGTAGGCGTCGTTGCGGTCCAGATGGTCGCCGATGCGTGCGCCCTGCGCCGCCGCGCGCGCCAGCGTGTCGGGTGCCACGCGTGCGCCGGCGTTGTCTTCCACGCCGTCGATGCCGTCGGTATCGGCCGCCAGCGCCCACACCCCTTCCTGGCCCTGCAGTGCCTGCGCCAGGCCCATGCAGAACTCGCCCGCGCGGCCGCCGCGCCCCTTCGGCGCGCCCGGGGCGCGCGGGCGCACGGTGACCGTGGTCTCGCCGCCCGAAAGGATCACGCACGGCCGCGCAAACGGCTGGCCGTGGCGCGCCACCGCACGCGCCAGCGCGGCGTGCACCTTGCCCACCTCGCGCGACTCGCCCTCCATCTCGTCGGACAGGATGTACGCCGCCACCCCCGCCGCGCGCGCCGCATCCGCCGCTGCCTGCAGCGACTGCTGGGGTGTCGCGATCATGTGCACCGCATGGCCGGCAAAGCGGACATCGCCGGGCTTGGGGGTTTCCAGCGCACCGGCCTGCAGCGCTGTGTGCACGGCGGCGGGAATGTCGATGCGGTAGCGCGCCAGGATGTCCAGCGCGTCAGCGCAGGTGCTGGCGTCGGGGACCGTGGGGCCGCTGGCGATCACGGAGGGGTCGTCCCCCGGCACATCACTGATAGTCAGCGTGACGACGCGCGCCGGCGCGCAGGCTGCCGCCAGGCGACCGCCCTTGATGCGCGAGAGGTGCTTGCGCACGCAGTTCATCTCGCCGATGGCCGCGCCGCTTTCCAGCAGTGCGCGGTTGATGCGTTGTTTCTCCTCCAGCGTGATGCCTTCGGCCGGCAGCGTGAGCAGCGCCGAGCCACCGCCCGAGATGAGACACAGCACCAGGTCGTCTTCGGTCAGCCCTCGGGTCAGCGCCAGGATGCGCTCGGCCGCGGCCAGGCCCGCCGCGTCGGGCACGGGGTGCGCGGCCTCGACGACTTCCAGGCGCTGCGCCAGCCCCTCGGGCCGCGGCGGTATGTGGCCGTAGCGCGTGACCACCAGCCCCGACAGCGGCGCATCCTGCGGCCACAGCGCCTCCAGCGCCTGCGCCATGGAGGCACCCGCCTTGCCCGCGCCCAGCACCACGGTGCGCCCCTTGGGTGGCGGCGGCAGATGCTGCGCCATGCTGTGCAAGGGCTGGGCGCGCTGCACCGCCACGCGGTAGAGGTGCAGCAGGAAGGCCTGAGGGTCGCGCAAGGGGTCTGAGGCTGTCATGGTCATGGGTCGTTGTCTCCGCCGCGCATTATCCAAAGCACGCGGCCGGCACAAGCCCTACCGTCAATCCAGCGAAACCTTGGCTTCCTTGACCAGTCGCGCAAAGCGCGCCGTATCGTCCTTGATCTGACGCGCCATCTGCTCGGGCGTGTTGGCGATGGGATCTGCGCCGATGTCGTCCATCTTCTTACGGAACTCGGGCGACTGGATGATCTTCACCATGTCGGCGTTCAGCCGCGCCACGATGTCCTTGGGCGTGCCCGCTGGCGCCAGCATGCCGAACCACGTCCCCATGTCGAAGCCCGGGAGGCCCGCCTCCTCCAGCGTGGGCACGTCGGGCAGTGCCACCGAGCGCTTGGCCGTGGTCACGGCCAGCGCGCGCAGCTTGCCGGCCTTGATGTGCGGCAGCACCGGCGTGACGGTGTCGAACGACATGCTGATCTGCCCGCCCAGCAGGTCGGTGGTCAGCGGGCCGCTGCCCTTGTAGGGCACGTGCAGCAGCTGCACGCCGCCCATGCCTTCGAATTGCGCGCCGATCAGGTGTTGTCCCGTGCCTGTGCCGTTAGAGCCGTAGGTGAGCTTGCCGGGCTGCGCCTTGGCCTGTGCCAGCAGTTCCTGCACCGTCTTGGCAGGTACCTGCGGATTCACCACCAGCACATTGGGCACCAGGGCCACGGTAGTGATGGGAGCGAAGTCCTTTTCAAAGTCGTAGCCCAGCTTGCGGTACACGCTGGTGGCGATGGTGTGGTGCACAGCACCCATGAGCAGCGTGTAGCCGTCCGCCTTGGACTTGGCCACATAGTCAGCGCCCAGCGTGGCGCCGGCGCCGGGCTTGTTCTCCACCACCACGGGCTGGCCTAGGGTTTTGGAGAGCTCCTGCCCCAGCGCCCGTGCCAGCACGTCGGTCGTTCCGCCCGCGGGGAACGGCACGATGATGCTCACGCTGCGGCTGGGCCAGGTCTGGGCCCAGGCGCCGGGCAACGCGAGCGCCGCGGCGGCGGCCAAAGCACCCAGCAGGGCGCGTTTGCGATGGTTCCTCATCTCTTGTCTCCTGTGTTGTCGTGATGAAAACGCATGGGCGGTGCGTGCCGCCCACCGGCTCAGGCCAGCGCTGCCTGCTGTCCCACCGGCTGCGCCAGTTGGGCGCACACCGCATCGGTGACCTGCTGCGTGGTGGCCTGGCCGCCCAGGTCGCCCGTGTGCAGCGCAGGGTTGGCGGTGACATGCTCCACGGCACGCATCAGGCGCTGCGCGGCGGCGTGTTCGCCCAGGTGCTCCAGCAGCATCACGCAGCTCCAGAACGTGCCCACCGGGTTGGCCAGGCCCTTGCCCATGATGTCGAAGGCCGAGCCGTGGATGGGCTCAAACATACTGGGGTAGCGGCGCTCGGGATCGATGTTGCCGGTGGGCGCTATCCCCAGGCTGCCCGCCAGCGCGGCGGCCAGGTCGCTCAGGATGTCGGCATGCAGGTTGGTGGCGACGATGGTGTCCAGCGATGCGGGGCGGTTCACCATGCGCGCGGTGGCCGCGTCCACCAGTTCCTTATCCCACCGCACATCGGGAAATTCGCGGCTGATCTGCACCGCGATTTCGTCCCACATCACCATGGCGTGGCGCTGGGCGTTGCTCTTGGTGACCACCGTGAGCAGCTTACGCGGACGCGACTGCGCCAGTTTGAACGCAAAGCGCATGATGCGCTCCACACCGGCGCGGGTCATCATGCTCACGTCGGTCGCGGCCTCCAGCGGATGGCCCTGGTGCACACGGCCGCCCACGCCGGCGTATTCGCCTTCGGAGTTTTCACGCACGATGACCCAGTCCAGGTCCTGGGGCGCGCAACGCTTGAGCGGCGCATCGATGCCCGGCAGGATGCGGGTGGGGCGCACGTTGGCGTACTGGTCGAACCCCTGGCAGATCTTCAGGCGCAAGCCCCACAGCGTGATGTGATCGGGGATATGCGGGTCGCCGGCCGAGCCGAACAGGATGGCGTCCTTGTCCCTGAGCGCCTGCAGGCCGTCGGCCGGCATCATCTCGCCGTGCGCGCGATACCAGTCTCCGCCCCACCCATAGCTGGTGAACGCAAAGCCCAGGCCCGGCTGGGATGCCGCTAATGCCTCCAGCACGGCCTGGCCGGCGGGGATCACCTCCTTGCCGATGCCGTCGCCGGGGATGCAGGCAATGCGATAGGTCTTGCTCATGGAAATGCTCGCTCCTCAAATCAGAAGGCCGCGCAACATGCGTGGCATGGCCCTGAATCTAGCGATGCCATGCCCACATATCACCGCGTTAAAGTGATGCCATTGTTTACTTTCATTCAACAATGAGCACCCCCTCCACCGCCCCGTCAGAGATGGCTTTCTTCAGCCTGCTGGCGCGCTGGGCCAGCCTGTCGGCCACCGCGCGAGAGCTGGGCATCAGCACGGCGGCGGCCAGCAAGCGCCTGGCGCAGATGGAATCGCGCCTGGGCGTGCAGCTGGTCAGCCGCACCACGCGGCGACTGCACCTGACGGCCGAGGGCAATACCTACCTGCGGCACGCGCGCCGCATCCTGGCGGAGATCGACGCCATGGAGCAACTGGTGAGCGACATGCAGGCCGAGCCCCAGGGCCTGCTGCGTGTGAACGCCACCCTGGGCTTCGGGCGCAGCCACATCGCGCCACTGGTGCCTGCCTTCGTGCGCCGCCATCCGCAGATCCAACTGCAGCTGCAGTTGTCGGTGCAGCCACCGCCGCTGGCGGACGATGGGTTCGACGTGTGCATCCGCTTCGGCGAGCCGCCCGATGCGCGCGTGATTGCGCGGCGCCTCGCCCCAAATCGGCGGCTGCTGTGCGCCGCACCCGCCTACCTGGCGCGCCGCGGAACGCCCACGCGGCCGGCCGAGCTGCCGCAACACGACTGCATCGACATCCGCCAGGGCGACGACGCCCACGGCGTGTGGCGCTTCAACGGCCACCGCAAGCAGGAGACGGTGCGGCTGCGCAACCACCTGAGCACCAACGACGGCGAGATTGCTGTGAACTGGGCACTGGCGGGCATGGGGATCGTCATGCGCGCGGAATGGGACATCGCTCGCTACCTGCGCAGCGGGAGGCTGGTGCAGGTGCTGCGGGACTACGACACGCCGCCGGCGGACATCTACGCCGTGTACCCGCAGCGGCATGCGGCCACCGCGCGGGTCAAGGCCTTCGTTGATTTCGTGGCACAGCACTTCAACGGCAGCGCACCAGGCATTTAACAGTCCACAGAAACTGTATACAAAAATTGTCTTTCACGACTATGATGGCCGCATGGAAACCTCCACCACCGGCTTCATCGTCGAAAGCCTCACGCGCGCCATCGTCGAGCACCGCCTGCTGCCCGGCACCAAGCTGGCCGAGCAGAAGCTCGCCGACCATTTTGGCGTGTCGCGCACGCTGGTGCGCCAGGCGCTGTTCCAGCTGTCGCAGAACCGCCTGATCCGCCTGGAGCCCGCGCGCGGCGCCTTCGTGGCCGCGCCTTCGGTCCAGGAAGCGCGCCAGGTGTTCGCCGTGCGCCGCATGCTGGAGGCCGAGATGGTGCGTGCCTTCCTGGCGCAGAGCACGCCGGCCAAGATCCGCGCGCTGAAGGCCCATGTGGCGGCCGAGAAGAAGGCCATGGAGGGCAACGACGTGGGCCAGCGCACCGAGCTGCTGGGCGACTTCCACGTGCGCATGGCCGAGCTCATGGGCAACGACGTGCTGGCCCAGCTGCTGGGCGAGCTGATCTCGCGCTGCGCTCTCATCACGCTGATGTACCAGTCCACCACCGCCGCCGAGCATTCGCACGAGGAGCACGCCGCCATCGTCGCGGCACTGGCCGCGGGCGACGCGGCGCTGGCCGTGCGGCTGATGCAGCAGCACCTGGACAACGTGGAGGCGGGCCTGACCTTCGACCGCGACCTGCCGACCAACGACCTTTCGATGGCCCTTTCCTCCGTATCGCCATGACCTACGACACGACGGCGCCCTACCCCCGCGACCTGATCGGCTACGGCCGTACGCCCCCGCACCCGCACTGGCCGGGCAACGCCCGCGTGGCCGTGCAGTTCGTGCTGAACTACGAGGAGGGCGGCGAGAACTGCGTGCTCCACGGCGACCCCGCCAGCGAGCAGTTCCTGTCCGAGATGTTCAACCCGGCCGCCTACCCCGAACGCCACATGAGCATGGAGGGCATCTACGAATACGGCGCGCGCGCCGGCGTGTGGCGCATCCTGCGCGAGTTCGAAAAGCGCGGCCTGCCGCTCACGGTGTTCGGCGTGGCCACCGCGCTGCAGCGCCACCGCGAGCTGGCCCAGGCCTTCGCCGAGCTGGGCCACGAGGTGGCCTGCCACGGGCTGAAGTGGATCCACTACCAGAACGTGCCCGAGGAGGTGGAGCGCGCCCACATGGCGCAGTGCCTGGAGATCTTCGACACGCTCTACGGCCACGGCGGCGACCACGGGCTGGGCTGGTACACCGGCCGCGACAGCCCCCGCACCCACCGCCTGGTGGCCGACGACGGGCGCTTTGCCTACGACAGCGACTACTACGGCGACGACCTGCCGTTCTGGATGAAGGTGGCCAAGAGCGACGGCAGCGCGCACCACCAGCTCGTCGTGCCCTATACGCTGGATTGCAACGACATGCGCTTTGCGCTGCCGCAGGGCTACTCGCACGCCGACCCATTCTTTCAGTACCTGAAGGACACGTTCGATGCGCTCTACGCCGAGGGCGATCCGGGCGGGGACAACGCGCCGAAGATGATGAGCATCGGCATGCACTGCCGCCTGCTCGGCCGTCCCGGCCGCATCACGGCGCTGCAGCGCTTCCTGGACCACATCCAACACCACGACCACGTCTGGGTGTGCCGCCGCATCGACCTCGCGCGCCATTGGGCGCAGCGCTTTCCCGTACCCGCCATTTAAGCCAGATCGGGCTGTAACGCTTATCCAATAAGCGCGAGCAGCTCTTTTTTTGATAGCTATAGGAACCGCCATGGCCTGGACCCTGGAACAACTCAACGCCGCCTCCCCCGCCGAGGCCCTGCAGATGCTCGACGGCCTGTACGAGCATTCGCCCTGGATCGCCGAGGCTGCGCTGCAGTTGCGCCCCTTCCGCTCGCTGGCGCAGTTCAAGTACGCCATGGTGCAGGTGCTGAACGGCGCCGGCATGGAACGGCAGTTGGAGCTGATCCGCGCCCACCCCGAGCTGGCGGGCAAGGCCATGGTGGCGCAGGCGCTGACGGCCGAGTCCACGAACGAGCAAAGCCAGGCGGGCCTGACCCACTGCACGCCCGAGGAGTTCGCGCGCATCCAGCAACTGAATGCCGACTACAACGCCCGCTTCGGCTTTCCCTTCATCCTGGCGGTGCGCGGGCCGCGCGGCACGGGACTGTCGAGGCAGGAGATCATCGCCACCTTCGCACGTCGCCTGTCCAACCACCCCGACTTCGAGCACGCCGAGGCACTGCGCAACATCCACCGCATTGCCGAGATCCGCCTGAACGACAAGTTCGGCGCCGAGCCGGTGCTGGGCAACGACGTCTGGGACTGGCACGAGCGCCTGGCCCAGCACAGCGACACGGGCTATGCCGAGAAAGGCCAGCTCACCGTCACCTACCTCACCGATGCGCACCGCGCCTGCGCCCAGCGCATCAGCCATTGGATGCGCGACTGCGGCTTTGACGAGGTCGAGATCGACGCCGTGGGCAACGTGGTCGGCCGCTACAAGCCAGCCACACCCGACGGCAAGTATTTGATGACCGGCAGCCACTACGACACCGTGCGCAACGGCGGCAAGTACGACGGGCGTCTGGGCATCTTCGTGCCCATGGCCTGCGTGCGCGAGCTGCACCGCCAGGCCAGGCGCCTGCCGTTCGGCATCGAAGTGGTGGCGTTTGCCGAGGAGGAAGGCCAGCGCTACAAGGCCACCTTCCTGGGCTCGGGCGCGCTCATTGGCGACTTCCGCAACGAATGGCTGGTCCAGAAGGACGCCGACGGCATCACCATGCGCGAGGCCATGCAGCACGCCGGTCTGTGCATTGGCGACATCCCCAAGCTGCGGCGCGATGCCGCCCGCTACCTGGGCTTCATCGAGGTGCACATCGAGCAGGGCCCGGTGCTCAACGAACTGGATATCCCGCTGGGCGTGGTCACGTCCATCAACGGCGGCGTGCGCTACGTCTGCGAGATGCTGGGCATGGCCAGCCACGCGGGCACCACGCCCATGGACCGCCGCCGCGACGCCGCCCTGGGCGTGGCCGAGCTGGCGCTGTACATGGAGCAGCGCGCCGCGCGCGATGGCGACAGCGTGGCCACCATCGGCATGCTGCAGGTGCCAGGCGGCTCCATCAACGTGGTGCCGGGCAAGTGCAGTTTCAGCATGGACATGCGCGCGCCCACCGATGCGCAGCGCGATGCCATGGTGGCCGACGTGCTGGCCCAGCTGGAAGAAATCGCCCAACGCCGCGGCCTGCAGTACAAGGCCGAGCTGGCCATGAAGGTCGCCGCAGCCCCTAGCGCCCCGGCCTGGCAGCACCGCTGGGAGAAGGCCGTCGACGCCCTGGGCGTCCCCGTCTACCGCATGCCCAGCGGCGCCGGCCATGACGCCATGAAACTGCACGAAATCATGCCGCAGGCCATGCTGTTCGTGCGCGGCCTGCACGGCGGCATCAGCCACAACCCGCTGGAATCCAGCACCGCCGACGACATCCAGTTGGCGGTGGATGCCTTCAGCCATGTGCTGCAGCAGTTGGCCGCCGAATAACCCATCCATGGAACGCTCCGCCATGAACCAAGACCGCCAAGCCACCTACGCCGCACTGGATGCGTGGATCGACCAGCACTTCGACGAGCAGGTGCGCTTTCTGCAAGCACTGGTGCAGGTGCCCACCGACACGCCGCCCGGCAACAATGCACCGCATGCCGAGCGCACCGCTGAACTGATCCAGGCCTTCGGCTTCGAGGCCGAGAAGCACGCCGTTCCCGCGCAGGAGGTCAAGGATTAC
Source organism: Diaphorobacter sp. LI3 (assembly GCF_022807955.1). NCBI lineage: Bacteria > Pseudomonadati > Pseudomonadota > Betaproteobacteria > Burkholderiales > Comamonadaceae > Diaphorobacter > Diaphorobacter sp. LI3. The sequence goes on from NZ_CP094346.1 coordinate 3,339,316, forward strand.
GGCATGGAGTCCATCACCAACCTGATCGTGCGCCGGCCCTATGGGCCCGCGGGTTCGGGCCGCACCATCGCCCTCAACGCCCACGGCGACGTGGTGCCGCCGGGCGAAGGCTGGACCAGGGACCCGTACGGCGCCCAGATCGAGGGCGGCGCCATGTATGGCCGCGCCACCGCGGTGAGCAAGAGCGACTTCTCCACCTTCACCTTCGCCGTGCGCGCGCTGGAGGCGGTGGCCAAGCCCACGCAGGGCGCGATCGAGCTGCACTTCACCTACGACGAGGAGTTCGGCGGCCTGCTCGGCCCCGGCTGGCTGCTGGCGCAGGGGCTGACCCGGCCCGATCTGATGATCGCCGCGGGCTTCAGCTACGAGGTGGTCACCGCCCACAACGGCTGCCTGCAAATGGAGGTCACCGTGCAGGGCAAGATGGCCCATGCCGCCGTGCCGCACACGGGCGTGGACGCACTGCAGGGCGCGGTGGCCATCATGAATGCGCTGTATGCCGAGAATGTGCAGTACCGGCAGGTGACGTCCAACGTTCCGGGCATCCAGCACCCGTACCTGAACATCGGCCGCATCGAAGGTGGCACCAACACCAACGTGGTGCCCGGCAAGGTGGTGCTGAAGCTCGACCGCCGCATGATCCCGGAGGAGAACCCCGCCGAGGTCGAGGCGCGCATCCGCGCCGTGATCACCCAGGCGGTGGAAGGCTTCAATACCGAGCGCGGCTACGGGAGCGCAGACGCCCTACGCGTGGACATCAAACGCCTGCTGCTGGCCAACGCCATGACGCCGCTGCCCGGCAATCAGCCGCTGGTGGAGGCCATCCAGCAACACGGCGAGGCAGTCTTTGGCGAGAAGCCTCCCGCCGTTGGCACGCCGCTGTACACCGATGTGCGCCTCTATGTGGAGCGCGGCATCCCCGGCGTGATTTACGGCGCGGGCCCGCGCACGGTGCTTGAATCGCACGCCAAACGCGCCGACGAGCGCGTGGTGCTGCAAGACCTGCGCCGCGCCACCAAGGTCATAGCGCGCAGCCTGGCAGACCTGACGGCCTGACGCACAGCCGCACCAATGCTCCAGCCCGGCCCATGCCGGGCTTTTTTACGCCCTGCGCCGATCCCATCGCGCCGACTGGTGGCGAGCACCCGCCGGGCGTAGCTGCGCCGTTGTCTGCCGACACCGCCGCTTGGCAAGCAGCAAGGGCAAACCCCTAGCAATTCGACCTTGATCGGGGTCGCCTTACGACAGGCAATTCCGCATACTTTGTATACAGTTTTTGTATGGATTGCTGTGCGCAATGGCAGCCCTGTCCGGCACGGCAGAAGCCCCTTGAACAGCAAGCCAGGATTCCAAGGAACACCCATGTCCACAAACGTTCATCCGGTTGACGAAAAGCTGCCCTGGGGCCGCGCGGCCACGCTGGGTCTGCAACATGTGCTGGTGATGTACGCCGGCGCGGTGGCCGTGCCGCTCATCGTGGGGCGCGCGCTCAACCTGCCGCCCGAGCAGGTAGCGCACCTGATCTCTGCCGACCTCTTCGTCTGCGGGCTGGTCACGCTCATCCAGGCGTGGGGTGCCACGCAGTGGTTTGGCATCAAGCTGCCGGTGATGATGGGCGTGACCTTCGCAGCGGTGGCCCCCATGGTGTCCATGGCGCAAGCCACGGGCGGTCAGGCGGGCGCGGGGCTGATCTTTGGCGCGGTGATCGGGGCGGGCGTGGTCTCGATGCTCATCGCACCGGTCATCAGCGGCCTGCTGCGGTTCTTTCCGCCGGTGGTCACGGGCACCATCATCGCGGTGATCGGCATCAGCCTGATGCGCGTGGGCATCAACTGGATCTTCGGCAACCCCGTGGGGCCCACGGCCCCGGCCGTGCCCAACCCGGAGCACCTCAAGTGGCTGGCCGAGGCTCAGGCCGCCGCCGGCGCGCCCGGCTCCTCGCTGCCGCCAGTGCCCAAGGGCTTCGCCGTGGTGCCCACGCTGCCCAACCCGCGCTATGCCGACCTGACAGGCGTGGGCATCTCGGGCGTCGTGCTACTCACCATCTTGCTAGTGGCGCGCTTTGGCAAGGGCTTCTGGGCCAACATCTCGGTGCTGCTGGGCATCATCGTGGGCGGGGTGGTCACTGCGTCCATGGGGCTGATGGACTTTCACAAGGTGGCCCAGGCACAGTGGTTCGACATGGTGCTGCCATTCGAGATCGCGCTGCCGGTGTTCGACCCCATCCTGATCCTGACCATGACGCTGGTGATGATCGTCGTGATGATCGAGTCCACCGGCATGTTCCTGGCCCTGGGCGAGATGACGGGGCGCGAGATCTCGCGCGACGATCTCACGCGCGGCCTGCGCACCGACGGCCTGGGCACGCTGATCGGCGGCCTCTTCAACACCTTCCCGTACACCAGCTTCTCGCAGAACGTAGGGCTGGTGGCCGTCACCGGCGTCAAGAGCCGCTGGGTGTGCGTGGCCGGCGGCATGATCCTGATCGTGCTGGGCGTGCTGCCCAAGATGGCGGCGCTGATCGAGTCGCTGCCCACCGTGGTGCTGGGCGGCGCGGGGCTGGTGATGTTCGGCATGGTGGCGGCCACGGGCATCCGCATCCTGTCGAACGTGGACTTTCAGAAGAACCGCAACAACGCGATGATCGTGGCGGTGTCCATCGGGGTGGGCATGATCCCGCTGATCGCACCCAACTTCCGCCAGTGGATGCCCCATGCCATCCATCCGCTGATCGAATCCGGTATTCTGCTGGCCTCGATCACTGCCGTGGTCCTGAACATCTTCTTCAATGGAGCCAGCCGCGACACCTCTGCGGCCGTGCTCGCCGCCCGGCAGGCCGACGCCCACTGAACGTCGCCCTGCCTCGCGCCTTCCACCCGAAGGATCGCGCCCCGCGTGCCGTATGGCGCACGGGGCGCGGAAGGTTTGTTGACGTCCACGCAGGCTGCCGTGCAGGCCCTCCGTCTGCGTCAGCATGCAGTAAGCTTGTCTGGCCCGTGTTGGCCTGTTTTTTCGTGCACCGCACCATTCGTATTTCGTATGACCCAGCCCCTGTCTGCCGCTGAAGCGGCACTGCGCGAAGCCGCGCTCGAATACCACCGCAACATGACGCGCGGCAAGATCGCCGTCACGCCCACCAAGCCCCTGTCCAACCAGCGCGACCTGTCGCTGGCCTACTCGCCTGGCGTGGCCTATCCCTGCCTGGACATCCAGGCCGACCCGACCAAGGCGTTCGACTACACCTCGCGCGGCAACCTGGTCGGTGTGATCACCAACGGCACGGCCGTGCTGGGCCTGGGTGACATTGGCCCGCTGGCCGGCAAGCCGGTGATGGAGGGCAAGGGGTGCCTGTTCAAGAAGTTCGCCGGCGTGGACGTGTTCGACATCGAACTGGACGCACGCGACCCCGACAAGATCATCGAGATCGTGGCAGCGCTCGAGCCCACCTTGGGCGGCATCAACCTCGAAGACATCAAGGCGCCCGAGTGCTTCTACATCGAGCGCGAGCTGTCCAAGCGCATGAACATTCCAGTGTTCCACGACGATCAGCACGGCACGGCCATCATCTCCAGCGCCGCGCTGCTCAATGGCCTGGAACTGGTGGGCAAGCAGATCGACCAGGTCAAGGTCGCCGTCTCGGGCGCGGGTGCCGCCGCCATTGCCTGCGTGGGCGTGATGGTGGGCCTGGGCGTGAAGGCGGAAAACATCTTCATGTGCGACTCCAAGGGCGTGATCTACGAAGGTCGCCCCGGCGGCTTCGATGAATCCAAGGCCCGCTACGCACAGAAGACCGACGCGCGCACGCTGGCCGATGCGGTCAACGGCGCCGACGTATTCCTGGGCTGCTCGGCCCCCGGCGTGCTCACGGCCGAGATGGTCAAGACCATGGCGGACAAGCCCATCATCCTGGCGCTGGCCAACCCCGAGCCCGAGATCCGCCCCGAACTGGCCAAGGCCGTGCGCCCGGACTGCATCATCGCCACCGGCCGCTCGGACTACCCCAACCAGGTCAACAACGTCCTGTGCTTCCCCTACATCTTCCGCGGCGCGCTGGACTGCGGCGCTACCAAGATCACCGAGGCCATGAAGCTCGCCTGCGTGCGCCAGATCGCCGCGCTGGCCAAGGAAAACATCAGCGAGGAAGTGGCTGCCGCCTATGCCGGCCAGGAGCTGACCTTCGGCCCCGATTACCTGATCCCCACGCCGTTCGATTCGCGCCTGATCCTCAAGATCGCCCCCGCCGTGGCGCAGGCAGCGCTGGAGTCGGGCGTGGCCAGCCGTCCCATCGAGGACATGGAGGCGTACAAGGAGAGCCTGTCGCGCTTCGTGTACCAGACCGGCATCCTGATGCGCCCGGTGATCAACGCCGCCAAGACGCTGCCCACCGCGCAAAAACGCGTGGCCTATGCCGACGGCGAGGACGAGCGTGCGCTGCGCGCCGCGCAGTTTGCGATCGACGACCGTATCGCCCACCCGATCCTCATCGGACGCCCGGCGGTGATCGCCGCACGCATCGCCAAGGCCGGCCTGCGCATGCAGCCGGGCAAGGACGTGGAGATCTGCGACCCCTCGGACGACCCGCGTTTCCGCCAGTACTGGGAGGCCTACCACCAGCTCATGAAACGTGACGGCGCCACGCCCGAGGTGGCCAAGGCGGCGGTGCGCCGCTCCAACACCATCATCGCCGCGCTGATGGTGAAGCTGGGCGATGCCGACGCAATGATCTGCGGCCTGGTGGGCACCTACGAGACGCACCTGGAACGCATCCACAGCATCCTGGGCCATGCACCCGGCGTGCAGCAATACGCGGCGCTGAACGCGCTGATGACGACCAACAACGGCACGCTGTTCATCGCCGACACCTACGTCAACGAAGACCCCACGGCAGAGCAGCTGGCCGACATCGCCTGGTCCTCGGTGCAGGAAGTGCAGCGCTTTGGCATTCCGCCGAAGGTGGCGTTCCTGTCGCACTCCAGCTTCGGCTCGTCCAAGCGCGCCTCGGCGCGCAAGATGCGCGCAGCACGCGACCTGTTCGTGGCCCGCCATCCCGAGATCGAATGCGATGGCGAGCTGCATGGCGACGCCGCGCTGGAGCCCAAGATCCGCAACAACTACCTGCCGGACTCCACGCTCACCGGCTCGGCCAACCTGCTGATCTGCCCGAACATCGACTCGGCCAACATCCTCTACAACGTGCTCAAGACCACGACCAGCGGCGGTGTCACCGTCGGACCGATCCTCATGGGTACCTCGGCCACGGCGTACATCCTCACGCCCGCAGCCACCGTACGCCGGGTGTTGAACATGACCGCACTGGCCGTCGCCAGCAGCGCCGCGCGCCGCAAGTAAGCGCAGCGCACAGCAGGGCCGCCCGCCAGTCCATGGTGCGCGGCCCTTATTTTTTGACAAATCATTTGAATTCAAATGATTTGTTAGAATAACAAAATGTCTGCTGCCTCATCGTCTGATGCCGCCCGCCCCGCCAACCCCAAGCGCCTGCTGGGCGTGCGGCTCGTGGGCCTGGGCCGGCGTTGGCGCAAGACGCTGGACGCACAACTGGCCGCCGAAGGCCTGAGCGACGCCGTCTGGACGCCGCTGGTGCACCTGCACCGCCTGGGCGACGGCATCTCGCAGACCGAGCTGGCAGCCGCCGTGGGGCTGGACGGCTCCAGCCTGGTACGGCTGCTGGACGCATTGGCAGCCCAGGGACTGGTCGAGCGCCAGGCGCACGCGAGCGACCGCCGCATCAAGCTCGTGCGCCTCACTGCCGCTGGCAAGCGCACGGCCAACGGCATCCGCAAGCGCCTTGCAGCCATCGAGGATGAGTTGCTGGCCGACCTGGACGAGGCCACCGCCCGCACCCTGCTGCAGGCCTTCGAGCAGATCGAAGCGCGCATTGCCAGCGCCCAGCACGAGGACTGATGCGATGGCGTTGCCAACCGGCCCTCTCCTTCCCAGCTCCCACGGCCACGCTCTGCGCCAGGCATTGGCATCCGCGCGGCTGCGGGAGAGCCTGTCGCTGCAGCGCCCTGCCTCGTTGCGCAACGCCACGATTGCCGGCGCGCAGGTGGCGTTGGCGGTGATCCTGGTTGCCGGGCTGCTGCATGTCTCGCCCTGGGCACAGGTGGCGGGTTTCGGCAGCCTGGGCGCTCTGGCGGCACTGTTCGGGCGCTTCGCGCCGCTGGCCCGCCGCCGCGGCGTCGTCCTCGCGGCGGGGGCGCTGCTGGTCATGCCCGTGGCGCTGCTGTCGCTGCTGGCCTGGTCGGGGCTGGGACCGGTAGCCATGCTGCTGGCCCTGTCGGGCATGGCAGGGCTGCTGGCATCACTGGCCCACCGCATGCAGATGGGCGCGCCGGGAGCGGTGATTTTCATCTTCGCGGCCAGCGCCGCGATCAGTCCGGTTGACAGCGCGCTGGCACTGGCCGGGCGCGCCGGCGCCACCGCCCTGGGCGTGGCCGCCGCCTGGCTGTTGTGCCTGCTGACCGACCGCCTGCGCGACCTGGAAGTAGCACCGCCTGCCGCAACACCCGTCCAGGCAGCGGAGGGGGCACGCGCCCCGAAGCCCCTCACGCCGGGTTACGCACCCGTGCAGTCGGCACGCGTGGCGCTGTGCGCCGCGCTGGCCGCCCTGCTGGCACACGCCGCGGGCTGGGCGCACCCGGCCTGGGCGTCGATTGGCGCGGTGGCCGTGCTGCAAGGTGCGCACCTGCCGGGCACGGTGCACCGCGGCTGGCAGCGCACGCTGGGCACTGTGGTGGGCGCCGGCATCGCCTGGGCGATCCTCTCGTCCGAGCCATCGTTCTGGACGCTGCTGCTGGCCGTGGCCGTGCTGCAGGTGCTGACCGAGGCGGTGATCGGGTTCAACTACGCACTGGGCCAGATTTTCGTGACGCCGATGGCTCTGCTGATGACGAACATGGCGCACCATGGCGAAGCCGCGGAAATGGCACTGTCACGCATCTTCGATACCACCCTGGGCGCGGCGGTAGGGATTGTGTTGGCGCTGGTGCTGTCGTCGCTGGACGAGAGGGTGTACCTTGCGCGCCACCATGGCCGCGCGCAGTGACTTAAGGTCAAACAGGCCTCTAGCGCCCGTCCAACAAGCGCCAGCAGCTTCTTTTTTGATAGCAAAACAACAGATCAACGAGCCCGTGTCCGCCGCTCGCTGGCCAGCGCCGCTGTGAACACAGCCAGGCCGCCCAGGCCCAGCAGCGCCCCCACCCAGCCGGTGGAAGTCCAGCCGCCGCCCGCTGCGATGGCCACACCGCCCAGCCAGGCCCCCAGCGCATTCGCAGCGTTGAAGGCCGAATGGTTGAGCGCGGCCGCCAGGGTCTGCGCATCGCCCGCCACGTCCATCAGACGGATCTGCAGCGCGGGACCGATGGCCACCACCGTACCCAGCAGGAAGACGGACAGCGCCGCCGTCAGCGGGTGGTGCGCCGCCGCGACGAACACCACCATCACCGCCACCGACCACCACAGCAGCTTGCCCACGGTCGGCATCAGCGCGCGGTCCGCCATGCGCGAGCCCACCAGGTTGCCCGCCACCATGCCCAGGCCAAACAGCGACAGCGTGAACGGCACCAGCGCCGCCGGCATGCCGGCCACTTCCAGTAGCGTGGGCTTGATGTAGCTGAACACCGCGAACATGCCGCCGAAGCCGATGGCGCCGATGCCCAGCGTGAACCACACCTGGCCCCGCGCCAGCGCGCCCAGTTCGCGCCAGGGGCTGGCGCCCTGCGGCGCGGGCATGTCGGGCACCCAGCGCCGCACCATGAACACCGCCGCCAGCGCGATGGCCCCCACAAACACGAAGGCCGCGCGCCAGCCCAGCAGACTGCCCAGCGCCGCCGCGATGGGCACACCCACCAGCGTCGCGCTGGTCAGCCCCAGCATCACCCAGCCCACGGCCCGGGCGCGCTGGCCCGGCCGTGACAGTGCCGCGGCCACCAGCGCCGCGACGCCGAAGTAGGTGCCGTGCGGCAGGCCGCTGACCAGCCGCAGCAGCCCCAGCGACGCATAACCTGGCGCCAGCGCCGACGCAAAGTTGCCCAGGGCGTAGACCGCCATCAGCGCCATGAGCAGCGCCCGCCGGCCCCAGTGCGCCGCCAGCACGGCCAGCACCGGCGCGCCCACCACCACGCCCAGCGCGTAGGCGCTGATCACGTGCCCGGCCTGCGGAATGCTCACCCCCAGGTCGAGCGCCACCTCGGGCAGCAGGCCCATGATGACGAACTCGCCGGTGCCGATGGCAAAGCCTCCCACGCCCATGGCCAGCACGGCGCGCACCAGCGTGCGCTCGTCCGCGGGGCTGGCGGCCGCGGCATCGGCGGGGGGTGTGGCGGTGCTGGAAGTGGGCGTGGCAGAAACAGTCATGGAAGGCTCGGAAACCAGGGTTAACCCCAGGGCGCGCGACCATAGCACGCATGGCACTTCCCCGCCGGCGCACGGGCTTGGGGCGGCTGCACGTACGCGATACAGGTGCTACGCTGCGGCGCAATGCCATCACAGGGCCGACCATGAACGCTGATTCCGCTTTTCAGGAGATCGCCCGCACCGTGCAGGTGCTGGCCTTTGACACCTTTGGCACGGTGGTGGACTGGCACGGCAGCATCGTGCGCGAAATGCAGCAGCACCACCCCCGCGTGGACGCCGACGCCTTCGCCCGGGCCTGGCGCGCGGGCTACCAGCCAGCGATGGCGCGGGTGATGAGCGGCGCGCAGGGCTGGACGCTGATCGACGCCCTGCACCGCCAGATCCTCGACGAAATCCTGCCGCACTTTGGCCTGGCGCACCTGGGCGAGGAAGAGCGCGTGCACCTGAACCGCGTGTGGCACCGGCTCTCTCCGTGGCCCGACTGCGTGGCGGGGCTGACGCGGCTCAAACGCCGCTACACCATCACCACCCTGTCCAACGGCAACATCGGGTTGCTCACCCACATGGCCAAGCGCGCCGGCCTGCCCTGGGACTGCATCCTGAGCGCCGAGGTCTTTCGCGCCTACAAGCCCGATCCCGCCACCTACCTGGGCGTGGCCCGCGTGTTCGACCTGCCGCCGCAGCAGGTGATGCTGGTGGCCGCCCACCACGACGATCTGGCGGGCGCGCGCGCCTGCGGCCTGCGCACGGCTTATATCGAGCGGCCGCTGGAGTTCGGCGCGGGCCACGCCAAGGATGTCTCGCCACGCCCAGGCAACGACCTGCACGCGCGCGATTTGCTGGACTTGGCGGACCAGTTGGGGGCGTAAAGGCCGTTTTGTGTGCGCAATGAAAAAAGGGCTGGCACCTGACGGCACCAGCCCTTGAGGCAGGAGGACGGACCTGGACAGCCGGGCCCGTGTTTTTGCCGGCTTACTGCTTGACGGCTTCGATCTGCGCCACGATGCGCACGTTCTTGGGGAAGCCGTACTGCACGCCGTAATCCACGCCGAAGGCCGTGCGGTCGATCGTGGTCTCGAAGTCGCCGCCGCACACTTCACGCTTGAGCATCGGGCTGTCGTAGCAGGCGAACTGGTTGGCCTTCAGGGTGACGGGCTGCGTCTTGCCCTTGATGGTCAGGTTGCCCGACACGGCCGTGAGCTTGTCGCCCTCGAAGGTGAACTTGTCGCCCACGAACTTGGCGGTGGGGAACTTGGCGGCGTCAAAGATGTCCGCGCTCTGCAGGTGCTTGTCGAACGGCGCGGTACCGGTATTGACGGAGTCGATGTGCAGCGTCAGCTCCACCTTGCCGGTCTTGCCGGCCTTGTCGAACTGCACGGTGCCTTCCTTCTTGTCGAAGCGGCCGCGGTTCACGCTGGCGCCGAAGTGGCTGATCTCGAACGTGGCGAAAGTGTGCGTGGGGTCCACGGCGTACGTGGCGGGCTGGGCGTGCACGGCACCCGCGGTCAGGACAGCGGCGGCAGCGATGGTCAGGAAGGTGGAACGCATGTCGGTTTCTCCGTAGTAGAGGTTGGTGATTAAAAAGGGGAAGCGTTAAAGCTTGGGCACGCCGGTCAGGGCCAGCTTGAACTTGACCTGCACCTCGTCGGCCACCATGGACGTGTCGGCCCATTCGTTCTCGCCGATCTTGAACGCCAGGCGCTTGATGGCGAAGCTGCCCGCCGCGGTGGTGATGGCGCCGCTTTGGGTCAGGGTGACGGGCACCACGACGTCCTGCGCCGCGCCCTTGATGCTGAGCTTGCCGGCCACTTCGTACTTGCCCGCGCCCAGGGCCTTGATGGCGCTGGAATGGAACGTGGCCTGCGGGAACTTGGGCACGTTGAACCACACGGGCTTGGGCAGCTCGGCATCGGTTTCCTTCACGCCCAGCGTGGCACTGCCGGTATCCACCGTGAACGCCACCTTGCTGGTGGCGGGCTTGGCGGGGTCGAAAGCGACCTGGGCATCAAACTTCTTGAAGCGGCCCTCGACGGGCACGCCCATCTGCTTGCTCACGAAGACGATCTCGCTCTGCTCGGGCACGAGCTTTTGCTGCGCGAAGGCGCTGCCTGCGGCCAGCAGCGCGGCGCCGGCCAGTGCGATGCCAGCAAGACGGGGAAGGTACGACTGCATCATGGTGAATGCTCCATTCATGGATCAGGACAGGAAGAGAAACGGGCTCAGCCACGCGCCGGCAGCATGCGGCCTACCAGGCCGTCACGGTCGATAAGCTGGTGCTTGACGGCTGCCGCCACGTGCAACACGACCAGGGCGGTCAAGGCGTAGGCGCTGATGGCATGCAGGGGCTTGATGGCCTCCGCCAGGGCAGGGCTGACCGGCACAAAGTCAGGCAGCGGCACCAGGCCGAGAAAAACGATGGGAAAGCCCGCGGCCGAGCTGTAGGCCCAACCCACCAGCGGCACGATGAGGAACAGCGCATACATCAGGTAATGCACGCCATGGTGCGCGGCCTGCTGCCAGCGCGGCATGGCTGCCTGCACCGCCGCAGGCAAGGCGGGCGGACGGTGGGTCAGGCGCCACAGCAGCCGCAGCACCGACAGCGCAAGGATGGCCACGCCCGCCCACTTGTGCCAGTTGTAGAGCTTCAGGCGCTGGGGCGAAAACGGCAGCCCCGTCATGTACCAGCCGACACAAATCACGGCCACGATGGACAGGCCCAGGATCCAGTGCAGGGCGATGGCGGTGGCGCCGTAGCGCGCGGGTCGTGGTGCGGAAGCGGTGGTCATACGGAATGGTGGCGGTAGAGGAACAGTGCGCGGCGATTGTGCGGATGGGACCCGCAGCAGAGACGGCGCTCTGGTGATGTGACGCAGTCTAGAGTGCGCTCCGTGCGGTAAGTTTCAACCGTATTGATGTTTCGATTCAAAATTTATGAACGACAGCGGTTAACCACGTTGGACAGGGGCCCTCGCGCACCCGCGTGCGCAGCAGGGCATGTCATGATTCGCGCATTGGCCTTCGCCACCTTTGCGTTCGCCGTCGCCGCACTTTCACCGCATCCCCATGACTCCTCCCTCCACTTCCGTCGTCTACGGCACCGAAGACGTGCTGGTCTCGCTGTGCAACTCCGTGACCCGTGTGCTGTCGGTCGCCACCCAGGGCCCCGTGCACTACTCAGGCATGGTGCAGCGCATCACCAAGACCTGCCTGAAGCCGGACATTGGCTGCTTCGTGCTGTTCGACGGCGGCTTCTCGGGGCTGGTGATCATCAATTTCTCGGCCGCCGCAGCCATGGAAATTTACGAGCGCTACATGCTCAGCATGGGCATGTCGGCGCAGGAACTGGCCAGTTCTTTCACCTCTGACGAAGTCAGCAACGTCATGGGCGAACTGATGAACCAGGTGGTGGGTGACTTCACCGGCAAGGTGCGCCGCGAACTGCAGACCCACATCACGCAGAACCAGCCCAAGATGCTGGTACTGAACCAACAGGTAGTGCTGAGCGTGGACGCCAACCTCGACCAGCCCGAGGCCCGCCGCGTGACCTTCTACACGGGCAGCAACAACATCTTCTATCTGGAACTGGCGATCGACCGCACACAGTTCATCAAGCTCTACGACTTCGAACCCCAGGACGCGCCCGACCCCGACGCACTCATGGCGCAGGCGGCAGCACCCGCGCCAGCGGCAGCCCCTGCCAGCGCAACGGATGCCGACACCGAGGCGCTGCTCCGGTCACTCGGCATGTAGCATCATTTTGCTATTGAAAATATAGCTGCTAGCGCTTATCCGTAAAGCGCTAAAAGCCAATTTCATTCATAGTCCGCCCGCGTCCTACGACAAAGGAGGCCTGGTGCCGACGGCGCGCCTGCACACGCCTTCTAGGCTGGAAGCCATTTCCACAGCGGAGTGCCGCCATGCCCCAACGCACCTGGAGCGCCAAACGCGAGCGCCAATACGAGCACATCAAGGACAGCCTGCTGGAGCGCGGCGAAAAGCGGGACACCGCCGAAGAAATCGCCGCACGCACCGTGAACAAGGAACGTGCCCAGCACGGCGAGGCCAAGCAGGCCGATCCCCACACACTGCAGGACACGCCTGCCCCGGTACGCGGAGGCCAGCGGTCGCACCAGGGCCCGCAAGGCCGCACGCGCGAGCAACTCTACGAGGACGCCCGCCGGCGCGACATCCCCGGGCGTTCCAAGATGAACAAAGCCCAACTGGCGGCTGCGCTAAAGCGCTGACTACGAGCCCCTACAGGGCCACACCACAAGCACCGCGCCGCCCCGCCACCCGCTTACAATAGGCGGCTTCGCGGAGACTTGGGTGAGTGGTTTAAACCAGCAGTCTTGAAAACTGCCGACGGGCAACCGTCCGTGAGTTCGAATCTCACAGTCTCCGCCACCGCCAGAAAAATCAGCGCCTCGCGAGGCTAGCCGTTCTGTTAAAGTGTTGCTAAGAAAGCTGTAATGGCTCAAAATTCCGCCCTAGTCAACGACTAGGGCGTTTCTTTGTCCAAGGAAAAATCTCATCCAACTTCAGTAAAGCCGACTAAGTGGCCGCCTAGATTTCCGCCGGCCGCGGCGGGTATTCAAGTCAATCACTGCAAGAACCCCAAGTGCGGTAACTTCGGCGTACCGCCCAAGCTTGCGGTTGCCCGAGGCGGGGCCGGTACTCCAGCTTCTTCCGTTGGCCCAGGCGACTACACCGTGGTCGCTACCGGTAAGGACCAGCCGGCACTGAAGTGCCGCCTGTGCGAGGAAATCACCCCTATGCAGAGCAACTTGGCGATTGCCGAGGAGCTTATGCGCATGTCGGAGTACCTTGAACCAGTACTCCCGCAGTGTCCGAACGAGGCCTGCTCTCTATCGGAGGGGGCGCCATCCCTTGAGAATGTGACTCGCTTCGGCACCAACGCCCACGGAACTCCCCGGTTCAAGTGTGTCGGCTGCAAGAAGGCGTTCTCCTTCGGCGGCCGGTCAACCAAGCGCCAACGTCGCAGTCACTCCAATCGCGATATCTTGGTGCATCTGATGAACGCCATGCCGCTGCGGCGCATCATCAAGGTCCTCGATATCTCCCCCAGCCAGCTATACGACCGCATCGACTTCCTCTATGAGCAGGCCCAGATGTTCGCCGGCGAGCGTGAGCGAACCCTCATGGGACGCGACGACCTAGGCTCAAGATATCTGTCGGTTGACCGGCAAAAGCTGGTGGTGAACTGGCACTCTAAGAAGGTGCGAAAGAACACACTTTTGCTGTCCATTGCAACGGCCGACCAGGCTACGGGCTATGTGTTCGGGGTCAACGTCAACTTTGACCCTGCGCTGGACTCTGCTGACGTAGAGAAGGACATGGTTCGCTTTGGCGACCATGCACTTGCCAGAGCGTTTCGCCGCTACGCGAGAGTCTGGCTACCGGCTGATTGGAATGCTGCGGCTGAGAGGGCGGCGCCTCGCGGAGGTACCTCCCGAAAGCCTATGGAATCGGTCATCGAAGAGACGTACGACGCAGCCTTAGGTCGCCCCGATATAGAAGATGGTGAAGGCCCCGCGAACTCATCCCGTGCCCCCGTAAAGGGCATGCTGCTGCATGAGCAAGTGGTGATGTACGCCCACATCCAGCTTGTCACTCGACTGCTCTGCCGTGCCAAGAAGATTCGCTTCTTCACAGACCAGGAGTCGGGCATACGTGCGGCCATTCTGACGGCCGTGCCGAAAAGGGTTCTGGACCGGACGGCTGACGCTTTCTATGTCAAGGTGCTCAAAGATATGTCAGTGGACATGAAGCGCGCGCTGGTTGGTGCAACCAAGCGGCGTCTGGCGCGCTTAGCGGAGAAATACGGGGTAACCCCTGAGGCTGCAGAACTTCTGGCTGCCGAGGAAGAACTGGCGCGCATGGTTGCCATCGGCAAGTGGGGGGACCGCTGGTTCCGCCATCCCATATCGGAGATGCGTGAGCCTGAGAAATCCGTTTGCTGGCTGACCGATATCGACCCGGTCGAAACCGAACCGGACAAGCGTCGGCTCCAGCTTAGCCACCAGGCGCTACTGCACCTGAAAGCCACCCTTACCGCTGTCGACCGCTTCTTTATGCAGGTCCGGCGAGGCCTCACGCTGGCAGAACGCGCGGTGGCCAGCGCCAACACCGACCGACGTCTCTGGTTCGGGAAGAGCGCCTACAACCCCGAAGTCCTGGTGAAGGTGCTCGGCATCTTCCGGACGTACTTCAACTACTGCGAGGTTGGCCGGGACGGGAAAACGCCGGCAATGCGGCTGGGGCTGGCGCGCGGACCCATAGCGCCCGAAGACATCATCTATTTCACTCCCGAACCGCCCGAAAGACGCCGCGCGCCTGCCGCTCGGTCGCTCAAGCCCTCCGGCCCCGTGGCTCACGCAAGCGAGTCACTTGCCGCGTAGGACCCGTAGTTCGAGGTGAGCTTGGTCCGCAGTCAGGGAGCTCACTCGCACTTGGTAGACAGAGAGGGGGGCTCCCGATTCAGGCCCCGAGGACTCTTCCCATTCGGCTACACCCCCTTCACCCTCGCCGCTCACCGAGGAAAGGTACGGGCTCCGCCCTGTGCAGGCCAGCACTACTGCCGGGGCTAGGGTCATCCGCGGCAGAATACCGGTTGGTTTGACCCAATTTGTTACTTCAGCGCCTCTGATAAGGACACGACAAGGCTGGCTGCCATTGTCTCGCCAAGCCTCAACGCTCAGAGAGACAGTCCGATTGCCGTATGCCACGGGAGTGCTGCCCCTGAAGTCCGGAGCGGGCTCGTCGTTGCAGGCAGTGAGGAAGCTGGCGGCACACACGAGCGCGACGCCTAGGGAAAGGGGCTTGAAATTCAGCATGTCCCTTATAGCGACCAAAGAAACGAAGCCCCTCGTGCCGAAGCAGAGGGGCTTGAATCAAGGGCTTAGCAACACCTTAACGGAACGGCTAGCCTCGCGAGGGCGCTTTTTTTATGTCCATTCGGGGGCGGATGAAGCGGGTTGCCAGGTTCACATGCCAATCCGTGACGGGCCAATCGCCTCTGGCATTGCGTTCACAGCATGGCGCGCAATGACTCGCCGGTAGCGCCTCCAGCAGCTTCAGGCGCGCGTGTGCCGAGTGACATGGTTCGCATGCGCCTGGCACCACTTCTTTCATGGCCGGTGCGTGGTGCCCCTCCCGAAACACAACGGCCCAAGACCGTTGCGCACCACATCTATGCCGCTGCAAAAAGCAACGCCAATGCGAGTACGGTACCGCCAACATAGGTCCCCAGCGCCCCCACGGCACGGAAAGGGTTGGGACGCGCCAACGTGGCAGAAGCCAACACGCCCATCACCAACAGATAGCGCGACGCGGTCACGCCCACCATCACCCAGCTGACCCATTCCGCCGAACTCCGCTGACCTAGCAGGTAGATCAGAAGCGCCAGCATGGCTGCATATTCGGCAGTGTTGCCTTGGGCACGCACCGCCATCAACGCCACCGGTCGCCGGGCACCCCCAGTCGCCGTCATAGACCACCGGTGCCAGCGGCACGCGGCCGCGCTCGCGCTGCAGACAGAGGTTCTGGACGGCGCTGGCGGTGCGCGCCAACGGCGCGATAAAAGGCCGCGCGTTCGGCGGCGGTGTGGGCGAGGGGGCCGTTATGGCGTCTCGTTCAGCCAATCGCGCTGCGCGGAAGTATCTTCCAACGCCAGCAGCGCACGCTTGCGCGGCAGGCCGCCGCCAAAGCCGGTCAAGCTGCCGTTGCTGCCGATCACCCGGTGGCAGGGCACGACGATGGAGACCTTGTTCTGCCCGTTGGCCGCAGCGACGGCGCGCGTGGCCGTGGGCTGGCCGATGGTCCGCGCCTGCTGTGCATAGCTGCGCGTCTCGCCGTAAGGGATGGCCAGCAGCGCCTGCCACGCGGCGATCTGGAATGGCGTGCCCACCAGGTCCAGCGGCACACCGAACACGCGGCGGCGGCGCCCGAAGTATTCCGCCAACTCACTGGCCAGCAGCACGGTGACCGCATTGCCCTTCTCCTGCAGGACCTCACCGCGGGCGGCCTGCACCTGGGCCAATTCACGCTCCACACCCGGCTGCCCCACGAACTCCAGCAGGCACAGCCCCCGGTCTGAAGCCACGGCCAGCATCTCGCCCAGCGGAGTAGGCATGGTCTGCGCATACAGCATGGCGCGACGCCCCCTCAGTCCTCAATACCGCGCTGCGCGGGAATGCCCGCCTGGAACGCATGCTTGATGAGCTTCATCTCCGTCACCGTGTCGGCGATGGCGATGATTTCCTCGGGGCAGCGGCGGCCCGTCAGGCACACGTGCACATCCTTGGGCCGCGCCGCCAGGGTGTCCAGCACCTCCTGCAGTGGCAGCCAGCCATAGATCAGGGGATAGGTGATTTCGTCGAGCACAACGAGGAAGTTCTCGCCCGACAGGATGGCCGCACGGGCCTTGGCCCAGCCGTCGCGCGCCAGTTGGGCGGAGTGGTCCAAGTCCTTGCTCTTCCAGCTGAAGCCGTCCCCCAGGCCTTCGATGGACAAGCCGATCTGCTCGAACATGCGGTGCTCGCCAAAGCGGGCGCTGGGCACCTTCATGAACTGGAAGACCTTCACGGCCTTGCCCCGGCCATGCGCGCGCAGCGCCAGGCCGAAGGCCGCCGTGCTCTTGCCCTTACCGTCGCCGGTGTTGACGATGACCAGGCCCCGGCGCTCGCCTTCGGCCTTGTCGTAGCGTTTCTCGGTGGGGGGAGTTTCAATCTGCATGCAATGCCTCAAGAAGAAGTTTTGGGAAATCAAGCCGTCGCGGGAAACGATGGAGCACGCCGCGCCTGGAAGGCCGCATGTGGCGCACCAACTGCAGCGCCAGCTCCTCCATCGAGAGGCCGGGTGGCACGCGCAGAACGGTAATGCGGCAGGCGCCAGCGCTGCCAAGCTTGCATGCGCATGGCGCCGCGCATCCACAGGGCACGGAGAAAGGCCAGCGCCACCCGCACGGGTACGGGCCACAGCAGCACCTGCGCGACCTGGGCAAAACCGGCGTCCAAATTCATGCGTTCACACTCCATGCCCTCTGCGGCCGGCCGCCGGCCGCAAGGGGTTCAAGGGGAAAGGGGCGCAGCGCGTTCACCGCTCCATGCGGGGCAGCGCCATCCACAGGCCGTCGATCTCGCGCACCTGGATGCGCCGCTCGAACACCTGCTCCAGCGCGGCGTGCGTGGCCGTGCTCTGGCATGGCCCGTGGTGCACCACGCCGCCGGCGGCCATGATGAGCATGTCGTCGGCCTGCAGCGCGATGGATACCTCGTGCAACACGCTGACCACGGTACCGCCCTGCCCCACCAGGTCGCGCACGGTGTGCAGCCAATCGGTCTGGTGCGGCGGGTCCAGGTTGGCCAGGGGTTCGTCCATGAGCAGCACGGGTGCCTGCACGGCCAGCGCGCGCGCCAGCAGCACGCGCTGGCGCTCGCCTCCCGACAGTTCTGACAGCGGACGGTCGCGCCAGTTCCACGCCTGGGTGGTGTGCAGCGCCTGCTGCACGGCGGCATGGTCGGCATCGCTGGCCGGCGCCATCCATGCACGGTGCGGCAGGCGGCCGAGCATGGCCACGTCGTAGGCGGGCAGGTCTTCGGCAGCGGACTCGTTCTGGCCCAGCCAGGCCAGTTGGCGGGCGCGCTCGCGCGGGGGAATGTCGGCCAGCGCGCGGCCCAGCAACTGCACCCGCCCTTGCACACGCGCATGGCGCAGCAGGCCTGCCAGCACCTTGAGCAGCGTGGACTTGCCCGCACCATTGGGGCCGACCACGCTGGTCCAGCGGCCAGCGGGCAGGTCCAGGTCAATGCCGCGCAAGATAGAGGCATTTGCGATGCTGGCGCTTATCTGGCGTGCGCTAACAGCTATGTTCTTCATAGCGAGCTTCCCAACACCCGGCGGTGCATGAGCCACAGCAGGTAGCTGCCGCCCAGCGCGGCGGTGAGCACGCCCACGGGCAGTTCCTGCGGCGCCACCACCCAACGCGCCAGGATGTCGGCGGCCAGCAGCAGCACCGCGCCCATCAGGCTGGACAGCCACACATGCCACTGGTGGGTGACGCGCGCAATCGATCGCACGAGGTGCGGCGCCGCCAGCCCGACGAAGGCAATCAGCCCGGTGTGCGCCACGGCCGTGCCGGTGGCCAGGGCCAGCGCCAGCACCAGCCCAGCGCGCATGGGCACGATGGGCAGGCCCAGGCTGGCGGCCGTGGCTTCGCCCAGCATCAACCCGTCCAGCAGCCGCGACAACCCCCAGGCCGTGGCGGCACACAGCAGCCAGCCGCCAGCCATGATGGCGCAGGCCTGCCAGCCCACGAAGGCCGAACTGCCCATGGTGAAGACCTGCATCGGCTCCAGAATGGCGGGCTGCGCCACCTGGATCAGGTCGCGCGCAGCGCCAAGCACCACGCCCACGATTACGCCCGCCAGCAGCAGGCGCAGCGTGTGTTGCACACCACGCGCCAACACCAGCGTCAGCAGCACGGCGCCCGCAGCACCCGCGAAGGCCAAGCCCGTCACGCCCAGTCGCGCCAGCCAGCTCGCCGTGCTGGGCGACACACCCAGAACGGCCATGGCCACGGCGCCGCCCAGCGCCGCGCCCGACGCGCTGCCCAGCAGGTACGGGTCGGCCAGCGGGTTGCGAAAGAGCCCCTGGGCAATGGCGCCCGCCAGCCCCAGCAGCGCGCCGGCCAGCCATGCGCCCAGCGTGCGCGGCAGGCGGATGTCCCACACGATCTGCTGCGCCAGCGGGTCGCCGCGCAGGTTCAGCAAGCTGCCAAAGCCCGTGCTGCCGACGCTGGCGCCGAGCAGCAGCAGCGCCACGCTGGCGGCCAGCAGCCACAGGCCCAGCCAGCGCGCGCGGCGGCCGCTGGCGTCGGGGTGCAAGGAGGTGGCATAGGTTGCTGGCATGGCGGTGGTCGCCACCATGGTAGAGGGCTGCGGGAGGCGCGCGCTCATTCGTACTTCTCCGCCAGGCAGCGGGCCATGATGCGCGCGGCCTCGGCCATGCGCGGGCCAGGGCGCACCACCACGTCTGACAGTTCGGGGCCGAAGTCGCACACGCGGCCCGCCTTGACCGCGGCCAGGTGGTTCCACCCCGGGTATTGGGTCATGGGCTGCATGCTGCGGTTCGCCACCATCAGCACGTCGGGCTGTGCGCGCAGGACGAACTCGGGATTGAGGCGCGGAAAGGGCCCCAGCTCGGGCGGGACCACGTTGCGCGCGCCCAGGCGCACCAGCGTCTCGCTGATGAACGAACTGGCCCCCGCCGCATAGGGGCCGCGGCTGACCTCGAAGAACACCCGCGCCCCGCGCGCGCGCTGCGGCAGCGACTGCGCGGCGGCCTGCACGGCGGCATCGATCACGCGCCACACGCGCTCCGCGCCGTGCTCCGGCGGCACGGCCAGCAGTTCACCCAGCACCCCCAGCACGCGGCGCACGTCCGCATGGGTCTTGTGATCCAGCGCCAGCACCTTCACGCCCAGCGCCTCCAGCCGGTCGCTGACGCGGCTGCTGACCGACAGCAGTACCACGTCCGGGCGCAGCGCGACGATGGCCTCGATGTTCGGGTCCAGCCCGCCGCCCACCTGGGGCAGGCGCCGCACGGACGCGGGCCAGTTGGAGTAGCGGTCCACCCCCACCAGGCGCTCACAGCGCTGCAGCTCGCACACGCTCTCGGTCAGCGACGGCAGCAGGCTCACGATGCGCTGGGGCGGCTGGTCGAACCGCAGCGCGCGGCCCCGGTCGTCGGTGATGGTTACCGCGTGGGCGCTGGGCAAGGCCAGCAGTAGGCCCAGCAGCCAGCCGGCGGCAGCAAGCTGGCGGCGCCAGCGAAGAGGCATCATGGTGCGTCCTTCAGGGTAAGCGGCAGGCCCGCCGCCATCAGCGTGACGCGCTGGCAGGCTGCCGCCGCGCGCTGGTTCAGGGCGCCCAGCGCGTCCACGAAGGCGCGCACTTCGCGCCCCAGGGGGATCACGCCCAGGCCGATCTCGTTGCCCACCAGCACCACGGGGCCGGGCGCATGCGTCAATGCTTCAGAAAAGTGAGCTGCCTGCGCTTGCCAATCGGGCGCTAGAGGCTGTTTTTGCTCTACATCTTGGGGGTCGGCCGGCATGAGCCAGTTGGTGAGCCACAGGGTGAGGCAGTCCACGACGATCAGGGTCTGTGGGGTGCTGTGGCACGCCAGGGCGTGGGCCAGATCGCGCGGCTCTTCCACGGTCTGCAGGCCGGGCACACGCTCGGCACGCTCGCGCTGGTGGCGGGCAATGCGCGCACGCATCTCGTCGTCCCACGGCTGGCCGGTGGCCAGCAGCAACGCGCGGTGTGCCGGCGCGGCCTGCAGCCACTGGCGCGCCAGCAGTTCGGCGCGGCGCGACTTGCCGCTCTTTTGTCCACCCAGGATGAGTTCACTGCGGGCGATGGTCTGCGGCGCCGCGTTCATGGCCCCGCCTCCGCGCCCAGCAAGGCTGCGGTCGCCTGCGGGCTGGACGCAAACCATGCGTGGAAGTAACTCGCGTGGATGCTGCCGTGGCGGTACACGGCTTCACCGCCGTCCGGTGCCCCTGCATGGTCCGGACGCTGGGCGTGTGCGCACACGGCGGCCGGGCTGTCGGTGACCGAGTAGTGAAAGGTGTGGCCGCGCAACTCATGCGTGCCCATGCGCAGCGCGCGCGGCCCCAGCGCGGCCAGGCGCCGCTGCATGGTGGCATGACCCGGCAGCAGCCCCCACAGGGGCACGCGGCGCCCGTCGGCCAGGGTGATGGACTCCAGCAGCGCCATCATGCCGCCGCACTCCGCCCACACGGGCCGACCCGCCGTCACGTGCGCCTGCAGGCTATCGCGCATGGCCGTATTGGCGGCCAGCGCATCGGCGTGCAGCTCGGGGTAGCCGCCGGGCAGCCACAACGCGTCGCAGGCCGGCAGCGCAGCGTCGCACAGCGGCGAAAAGCGCACCACGCGCGCGCCCAGCTGCTGCAGGGTGTCGATATTGGCTTCGTAGATGAAGCAGAAAGCCTCATCCGCCGCCACGGCCACGGTGCGGCCGGCCAGCAGCGGCGTGATGGCGGCGCGGCCCACGGGCGTGCCGCCGAAGTCCACCGCCCAGCGCTGCAGGTCCGCGGCGGACATGCGGCCCAGGGGCGTGCCGGCCAGCGCATCGGCCACGGCGTCCAGCCGCTGCAGGGCATCGGGCAGTTCGTGCGCTGCCACCAGTCCCAGGTGCCGCTCGGGCAGAAGGCCACCAGGCTCCCTCCCGCCCGCAGCGTCACCCACGACCCGTGGCAGCGCACCCAGCCAGTCCGCAGCGTCGGCCAAGCCGTCCCGCAGCATCTGCGCATGGCGGTCGCCCGCCACACGGTTGGCCAAGACACCGGCCCATGGCAGGCCCGCACGGTAGTGCCGCAGCCCATGCACGATGGCGCCCAGCGTGCCCCCCATGGCAGAGGCATCCACCACCCCAAGCACCGGTATGCCAAAGCGCTGCGCCAGGTCGCCCACGCTGTGCTCGCCGTCGAACAACCCCATCACCCCTTCGATGAGCAGCAGGTCTGCTTCGGCCGCCGCGGCGCGCAGGCGCTGCGCGCAATCTGCCGCACCGGTCATCCACAGATCGAGCTGGTGCACGGGGGCGCCGCTGGCCAATTGGTGCCAGTGCGGGTCCAGGAAGTCCGGCCCACACTTGAACACCCGCACGCGCCGGCCTTGGCGTGTGTGCAGGCGCGCCAAAGCGGCGGTGACGGTGGTCTTGCCCTGCCCAGAGGCGGGCGCGGCGATGACCAGGGCGGGACAGCGGCTCATGGTGTGGCAGTCGGTGATGGCGTTACTGCGGCGCCCACTTCAGGCCGACGTAGAACGTGCGGCCGCCGGTGGCGTAGGTGCGCGCCAACTGGTAGTCCTTGTCGGCCAGGTTGTCGACGCGGGCCAGCAGCGTCACGTCGCGGGCCACGCGCTTGCTGGTGTAGAGGTTGAGCGTGGTGTAGCCGCCCAGTACGTTGGTGTTGGCCGCGTTGTCGTACCGGCGCGCAGATGCGTAGAGCTCCGCCCCCAGCGTCCAGCCTGCCACCAGGGTGTCGGCACCCAGCGTGGCGTAGCGCTTGGCACGGCGCGCCAGCAGTTTGCCGCTGTCCAGGTCACGCGGGTTCTGCCAGTCGATGGAGCCATGCAGCGACACGCCCGCGATGCGGTGCGCGGCCGACAGCGTCACGCCCTTGTACTCGGCGCGGCCCACGTTCTCGTAGCAGCCGAAGCTGGAATCACAGCGGCCCGCGGCGCCGAAATTGATGAGGTTGCTGACGCGGTTGCGGTACGCCACGACACCCACGCTGCTCTCTCCTTGCGTCCACCGCGCGCCCAGCTCCACGTTGCGCCCCTTCTCGGGCTGCAGGTCGGGCGCGCCGTATTCGCTGAAGCGGTGGTAGAGCGTGGGTGCACGGAAGGACGTGCCGGCCGCTGCGGTGACGCGCCACTGCGGCGTAATGGCGTAGCCATAGGACAGGCTGCCCGTGCTTTTGCCGCCGAACTCGCTGTCGTCGTCATAGCGCAGGTTGGCCTGCAGCGTATGGGCGCCCTGGTTCAGGCCATAGCCCAGCGCGAGCGCGTTCTGTGAGCGGTCACGCCGGAGGTCGCCCACGAACTCGGTGGCGGGGTTGTGCAGTTCGTCCTCGCGGCGCTCCAGCGCGGCTGTGAACAGATGCGCGCCCAGGCGCCACTCGTTTTGCAGCAGGTAATTGTGCAGCGTGGTCTCGGTCATGTAGAAGTTGGGCCGGGTGCTGTATTCACTCTGCCCCTGCGTGACCTGCAAGCGCGTGCTGTATACGTCGCTCCACTTGGCCAGCCATGCCAGGCTGGCCGTGCGCAACTGGTGGTGATTGCGGTCGTCGGCCGTTTTGCTGCCGTCGTACTGCGAGTTGAGGTTGCTGGCCAGCAGCGTGCCCTCCAGGCGATGGGTCGTGTCCAAATGCACGCCCAGTCGGGCATTGGCAGAGGTGCGGCGGTAGCCGTCTTCGTCCGGGTTGTAGGCGGAGCCTACGCGGGCACTGAAGCCATCGGCGCGCTCATGCGACAGCCCCAGCGCATAGTCCACCTGCTCGGTGCCGCCACTCACGCCGGCCTGCACCGTCCGCGTGCCCTGGTTGCCCAGGCCCACGCCCACGTAGGGCGCCGGCGCACCCTCGCCCTTTTTGGTGAAGAGCTGGATCACGCCTCCCATGGCATCCGAGCCGTACACAGCAGCCGCTGGCCCGCGCACGACCTCGATGCGGTCGATCTGCGACAACGGGATTTGCTCCCACACCACGCCGCCGGTGGATTGCGAGTCCAGGCGCACGCCGTCCAGGTACACGGCGGTAAAGCGCGACTCCGCGCCGCGCAGGTAGACGCTGCCATTGCTGCCCTGGCCGCCATTGCGCGTGATCTGCACGCCTGGCAGGCGCGAGATCACGTCAATGACGCCTACCGCGCCGCTGGCCTCGATGGTTTCACGGTCGATGATGGACACATCGGACACGATGTCGGCCAGCGGCCGGGCCACGCGGGTTGCCGTGATGACGGTTTCACGCAGTTGGGGTTCTGTGGCTGCCTGGGCCAGCAGGGTTTGGGACACGGCGGGGAAAGCGGCGGCCAGCGCCAGCGGCAGCACGGCGACGCGCGCGTGCACGGAAAGCGCACTCAAGCGCACATTGAACGGACGGGTGTTTGTCATGTGGGGCAAACAGAGAGATCGCCACGGCCGACCTCCCCGTCGGCACCTGGGCATAACGGCCCAGGTTTCACAAAAGGAAACGCGGAGCCACCTCGTTGGCCGGTATCCGGGCTGGCGGAACGCTCTGCATCGCCTTCCCAAACGCTTGTTCAAGGCGCTCAGTGGCTTGTCAATGAAGAGGGAGCCGAGGTACGGCTCATCCGCTGACCGTTGCGGGGGCAGCGCAGGCACAGGACGCACTCCATGGCGGAGGGCCCCTCCCTGCTTCCCGTTGAACTGCGGCATGTGAACCACGCCGCTAGCACCAACTGCGCAATTTTACGATGGTTCGCACGCCGATCCCTACAATCGGCAGCGTATGGCCTCCCCCTCTTCCATCGACCAGATCGCCGAGCGCGTTGAGCGGCTGCTGCTGCGCCATGCCGAGTTGCAGCGCACCAATGCCCTGTTGGCGCAACAGGTCGCGGCGCTCACCCAGGAGCGCGATTCCCTCCAATCCCGCCTGCAGGCGGCCCGTGCCCGCGTGAACGCATTGCTGGACCGCCTGCCTGCCGAGCCCGAACTCCCCGGCACTGCCGAGACGAAAGACGCGCCATGAAGCAGATCGAGGTACAGATCCTCCAGCAAAGCTATCTCCTGGCCTGCCCGGACGGCCAGGAGTCGCGCCTGCTGGAGGCGGTCGAGCGCGTGGATACCGCCATGACGCGCATCCGTGACGCGGGCAAGGTACGCGCGCGTGAGCGCATCGCCGTGCTGGCGGCCCTCAACCTGGCTTTCGAGATCGCCGACCGCGAAGCCGCCGATTTGGCAGCCGCCTCAGCCCCTGCGCGCATCGCCCCCACCCCGGTCGCGCCGCATGTGCACGACAGCGATGAGCGCGTGCAGCAGTTGCTCCTGCGCCTGGACGAGGCGCTGGGCGAGGATGGGCGCCTCCTATAACCATTACGGTAAAAGCCTGGCCCCTGGCTGCACACGGGCGGCCCACTACAATGAACATGTCTGCGGTGCTGCCGGGCTTTATATTTCCTTGAACCAATGCTCATTGAGCACGGGCTTGGTACATCGCCCGGTGAGCGTGATCATCTCGCGTCAGATGAACCCAACGCCTGGCTGCCCTCGCCCACCTGAACCCCCGGTTCAGGATGCCGGTCCGGTGGCATTCGCAGACACCTTTTCTCCGGTAATCGCTTGCGCCCTCGCTCCGGGTGAGTGCCAGCGACCTCAATACCTGCTCAGAAAATCCGGCGCTCCGCGGCCAGCGCGCGCAACCCACCCATCTGCAAGGCACAGAGCAGACCTTGGTAGTCGTCGCACCGATGCCAAATATCCTGGCGTGGTTCGGGCGTTTCCCAGTCCTTCGGCAATCTCACTGAAACGCAACGCGCGCCCCAGACGCACGATGGCGCATCCAGTAAGGCAGCGATGCGTAGCTGGATTTCTCCACGTCGATGAGAACAGACTCGTCACTTCCGCTGGTAGAGATCTGACAGCGATCCGTCACGCCTGAGCGTCTCAGTGTGCACCATTCGCTTGCCACGGCATGCTTCGCGGAGCCGCTGTGGTTCCACAAAACGCTGTTTTCAGGGCACGCACCACGGCGCCGGCTGCCCATGGACAACGTCCATCCACAGCGCCCATGCACCCAGGGAAAAAAGCACACCACCTGCCAGCCGAGACCCCCACGCCCCACCCTTCACGCCGATCCAAGCGCGAATGCGGCCAAAAGTCCACGGCCCCAGCACCAGCCATACACCGCTTCCTACGCCAAACAGGACCATGCACAAGGCTCCGCGGAGCACGCTTCCGCTGAGAGCGGCAGTCAACAGTGCGGTATACAGAAGGCCGCATGGCAGGAGCGCCCAGGCCACACCCGCGGTCAGGAGCCCGCCAGGCCGAGAGACCAAGGGCTTGACCTTCGCCCAGGCAGCACGCCCCGCCCGCTCAACCCACAAGGGCTGCTGCGCTTGCACCATCATCATCCCGCCCCACGCGAGGATGAGCACGTGCATCAGCGTCCAAAGGGGGCGCAATGCCGAGGTGCTTTGCCCCAGCCATGCGAGTTGCTCCATGGCCAGCGCAACCACCGCCCCTGCGGCGCCGTAACCGATCAGGCGCCCCACGTGAAACTGCGCTACCCGTTGGAAGATTCCGCGACGGGACGCCCATTGAATGGTTTGGGTGGCGTCCGGCGTGCCACCCAGCCCCGTAAGCGCCGCGCAGGGAACAGAACACATCGCCAAACAGTGTGCCCCTCCCATCAGCCCCATCAGGAAGGCCGTCGTGGCCAGCGCCCACAGCATGGGTCAAATAATCCGGGAAAAGCGAGCGCGGTTGCGGTCAGCCTGTAGATACTTGTCGAACACCATGGCCACGCCGCGCACGAAATACCACCCCATGGGCGTGACTTCAACGCCCTCATCGCTGATTTTCACCAAGCCCTGAGCCGCCATTTCTTGCAGTTGCTGTAATTCCGCATCGAAATAACTGCGGAAATCAATCAGCCAGGACTGTTCCAACGGCTCAAACAGCAATTCACCTTGGCACATCAACGCCATGATGACTGCGCGGCGCACTAAGTCGTCCTTGGTCAACGCCAGCCCGCGCACCACAGGCAAATGCCCCTGGTTAATGCAGTCGTAATACTCGTCCAGCGTTTTCACATTTTGGCTGTAAGTAGCGCCCACGCGCCCGATGGCAGAAACACCCAGACCAATCAGGTCGCAATCGGGCTGCGTGCTATAGCCTTGGAAGTTGCGGTGCAGCCTGCCTTGCCGCTTGGCCACCGCCAGCGCATCGTCTGGCAGAGCGAAATGGTCCATGCCCACGTAGACGTAGCCGGCTTCCTGGAACACATCAAGTGACCGGGCCAACATGGACACCTTGGCCGAAGCCATGGGCAACTCGGCCGTGATGATGCGTCGCTGCGATTTGAAGCGTTCTGGCAAGTGAGCGTACGCATACAGCGCGATCCGGTCTGGCCGCAACTCGGCTACCTGCTCCAAGGTGCGATCAAACGACTCCGGTGTCTGGCGCGGCAGCCCGTAGATCAAATCCACGTTCACCGATTCAAACCCGAGCTTCCGAGCCGCATCGACCAACGCGAACACCTTTTCGGCAGGCTGAATGCGGTGCACGGCCTTTTGTACTTCAGGGTCGAAATCCTGCACGCCAAAGCTCAGGCGATTGAAACCCAGCTCCGCCAACAATCCCAGCCGCGCTTCATCCACGGTCCGGGGGTCCACTTCTATGGAGTACTCCCCCCCCGGAACGAGGACGAAACTGCGCCTCAGCATGCCCATCAGTTCGCGCAAACCGTCATCCGTCAGAAAAGTAGGCGTGCCTCCGCCGAAATGCAGCTGGCTCACATGCTGACCCACACCGCAGTGCGCCGTATGCAGGTCGATCTCACGGCTGAGGTAACGCAAGTAGACCTCTGCCCGCTCTGGATGCCGGGTAATGATCTTGTTACACGCGCAGTAATAGCACAGCGATTCACAAAACGGGATGTGGACATAAAGCGACAAAGGCATCGCCTTGGCTACCGAACCCACGCGACGCTGCTGCAGCGCAAGGATGTATTCCCGCTCGCCAAAAGCCTCGACAAAACGATCAGCAGTCGGATAAGAGGTGTAGCGCGGCCCTGGGACGTCAAAACGACGCAGGAGCTCTGTTGTAACAACGGTCATGACGGGATTCCTTGCACTTTCATATCACTGTGCCGTAGAGTCCCCCATGAGTCCTTGACGTTGATCAAGCGCCCATAAGGTCCTTGTGGCGACAATTTGACTTCGGCTCAAAGTCGTCCAACGGCCTACGGCATTCCATGTCTCCCAGCCGTTCAGAGGTAAGCTCAAGCCATGAACAGGGTTCCCATGCATACGAATCTCCAGACCATCAAAGTTGCCTGCTCAAACTGCAATCTGCGTGAGCTGTGCATGCCCGTGGGTCTGGACGACCAGCAACTCAAGCGCATCGATGACATTGTTGCTGTACGACGCAAGATCAAGCGTGGCGGCACGCTTTTCCGGAACGGTGAACCCTTCACATCCCTTTTTGCCATCCGCACCGGATTCTTCAAGACCTGTGTCGCCACCGAAGACGGTCGCGATCAAGTGACGGGTTTTCAAATGGCGGGCGAGATCATCGGCCTGGATGGCATCGTGAGCGACCGCCACACTTGCGATGCGGTGGCGCTTGAAGACGCCGAAGTATGCGTCATGCCCTTCGACCGTATTGAAGAGTTGTCGCGCGAAGTAACGGCACTACAGCACCATGTGCACAAGATCATGAGCCGCGAGATTGTTCGTGAGCATGGGGTCATGCTGTTGCTGGGGAGTATGCGTGCCGAGGAACGCCTTGCCGCATTCCTGTTGAATCTCGTACAACGCTTGCATGCCCGGGGTTTCTCACAATCCGAATTGGTGCTGCGCATGACACGCGAAGAGATCGGCAGCTACCTGGGATTGAAACTGGAAACCGTCAGCCGCACGTTTTCCAAGTTCGTGGAAGAAGGTATTGTGGAAGTAAAACAGCGCCATGTGCGCATCGTCGATACCGATGCGCTGAAGCGCATTGTCAACAGCCAGCAAGCCTGCCATTAAGCCTCGGTTTTTTGTTCATTCATAACTGATCGGCGGAAAGATCAGGAAACGTATTTGGCGCAATCAGCCGGCCGCGCCCCTTTGGGCACGGGGCAGCGATTCAACTCAAAGGGCGAGAGTGACAACAGCGTCGTCAATGCGCTGGAAGCCATGAGTACGACCCAGAACGTGAAGAAGGCGATGGTATACACACCTTCGCGCGAGAGATGCAGGGGTTGATCAAACCACTGCAGCGCTTCTGGATCCACGAAGGCGAACACTACCATTTCCATGACGCCCGCCATCAAAAAGGCCGGCCACGCGATCCACATCAATCGTTGCATCCACATTCGCCCATCTCCTAGCAAGTGTAGTTGACAGCCTAGCATCTGTTCTCCGGCATGCAAAGAGGACTCGCCCTGCCGGTCAGCGCGGTTGATCCTCCAGCGGAGTAGCTGCATGGTTGCGCCCCTTCATGGCAGGCGTCATGTCGCCCCCAGACTCCTTCAGGGTCTCGTTGATGTTCAAGCCCCGTTGGTAATAGTCTTCCGCGATGACGGGGTCGGGTTGGCTCACGGCCAGCCAGAGGGTCACGAAGCCCGCAATGATGACAATCACCGGCCCCGCGATGACAAGCCAGACATGGCCAAACGTCCACCAAGGCTTTCCTGCGTCTTCCAGATTCATGGGGGAATTACTCGACATTTATACCAACTCCTCGCTCGTTTATGAGCACAGCTTGTTCATTTGCATTCCACGACCGCCTTCAGCGGGGTACAAGGAACACGGATTTCTCTGCCACTTGGGCTTTATCACCCTGCGCTTGAATATCGAAATACACCGTATGCGATCCAGGAGATGCTGAGCCATACGGAATTTGAAGACGGACAACCACCCATCGCGATTCCGCCGGTCCAATGTCAATTGCGGTCTCGGACGCCACTTCCAGCCCTTCCATACCGTGGGCGCTGATGGTGTAGCGCTGCGCCCCCTCCGTGGCGTTCATGATCTGCAGCCGGTAGATATTTTCCAGCTTGCCTCCCGCCACGATGCGCGAGAGCGCAGCGCGGTCGCGCACGATGTCCACCTTCAACGGGGTGCGTACCACCAAGCTGGCCAGCATGCCAATGCACAACACCACCAGCACCGCTGAATAGAACAACACACGGGGTCGCAGCACGCGTTTGAGCATTTGCGATTGGGTCCAGTGGTTCTTGACGCCGTTCTGCGTCGAGAAGCGAATCAGCCCGCGCGGATACTTCATCTTATCCATCACGGTATTGCAAGCGTCCACGCAGAGACCGCAACCAATGCATTCGTATTGCAGTCCGTTGCGAATATCGATACCCGTTGGGCAGACCTGGACACACAGCGTGCAATCGATGCAGTCACCCAGTCCCGCAGCTTTGTGATCTACGGTCTTGTTACGGGGCCCGCGAGGCTCGCCGCGCTCGGGATCGTAAGAGACGACCAGCGTGTCCCTGTCGAACATTGCGCTTTGGAAACGCGCATAAGGGCACATGTATTTGCACACCTGCTCGCGCAGGAATCCTGCGTTGCCGTACGTGGCCAACCCATAGAAGATCACCCAGAATATCTGCCACCCTCCTTGCAGGGCCAGCAACTCTTCCCCCAGCTCGCGAATCGGAACGAAATAGCCCACGAAGGTGAAGCCGGTCCAGAACGCGACCGCAATCCAAATGGCTTGCTTGACAGTTTTTTTCCAGATCTTCTCAAATGTCCACGGACCATTGTCCAGGCGCATACGGGCACTGCGGTCGCCTTCGACTTTGTGCTCGATCCACATGAACATTTCCGTGTATACGGTCTGGGGACAGGAGAAGCCGCACCACAGGCGTCCCGCCACTGCGGTAAACAGAAAAAGCGACAGCGCGGAAATAATCAGCAAACCCGTCAGATAAATGAAGTCCTGCGGGTAAAGCACCAAACCAAAAATATAGAAACGGCGTGCTCCGAGGTCAAAGAGCACCATTTGGCGCTGGCCCCACTCCAGCCATGGCAGGCCATAGAAAACCAGCTGTGTCAGAAACACCATCGCCCAACGCCAACGGGCGAACACTCCACTTATCGAGCGTGGATAAATTTTCTTTTGCGCCTCATAGAGCGAAATGACCTCGGTCTGCGAACTTTCGGCCCCCACTGGCGTGATAGGAATCACCTTACGGGGCTGACCTTCGGCTGGCTTCATGGTGGAATCTCAAAAAGGAAGTGCAACTTCCAAAACGCAAAACGGCCGGCGCCCCTCGACGGGGAGCCGGCCGCACAGGGAGCATCAGCGCGGGGCGCCGGCCTTATTGGACAAACCCCAGACGTATGCCGTCAACACCTTGATCTGTGCATCGGTCAACTTGCCCGTTTGGGCAGGCATCTCGTTGGTCTTGCCATTGTTGATCATAGCGGTGATGGCAGCTTCGCCCCAGCCATGCAGCCAGATGTCATCCGTCAGATTAGGGGCACCCAGGGCCACATTGCCTTTGCCGTCCATCCCGTGGCATGCAGCGCACGCAGTGAACTTCGACTTGCCCAGAGACGCCTTCAGGGAGTCATGCGGGCTTCCCGACAGGCTCAGGACATAGTGGGCGAGGTTGCGCACATCTTCCGGCGAGCCCACGGCGGCCGCCATGGGAGGCATGACGCCAATGCGCCCATCGTGGATGGTCTTCTGGATCTGATCAGGCGCACCGCCGTGCAGCCAGTCACCGTCGGCCAGGTTGGGGAAGCCCTTGCTGCCGCGGGCATCGGAACCATGACACTGCGCGCAGTTGTTCATGAACAGACGCTCACCAATTGCCATGGCCGCTGTGTCGGCCGCCATCTCTTGGGGCTGCATGGCCTCGAACCGCGCATACAGGGGCTGCAACTCTGCGTTAGCCTTGTCCACTTCGGCTTGGTACTCGCCCAGCTGCGTCCAGCCCAACTTACCCTTAAAGGTCCCCAATCCGGGATAGGCAGCCAGATAGCCAGCACCGAATACCAGCGTGATGATGAACAGCCACATCCACCAACGGGGCATGGGGTTGTTCATTTCCGTCAGGTCTTCGTCCCAGACGTGACCGGTGGTGTTGTCGGCCGTAGCCTCGACCTTCTTGCGGGACGTGATCCACAGCAGCAAGCCGCAGGCCACGATACCGATGATGGTGATTCCGGCCACGTAGAAGGACCAGAAGTTACTCGTGAAATCGCTCATGGGTTATCTCTTTTCTTGTGGAGACTTCTTCAGTCCTCGGCGAAGGGCAACTGTGCTGCCTCCTCGAACCGGGCCCGGTTGCGGCGCATGAAGGCCCAGAACCAGATGCCCACGAAACACGCCAGCGACGCCAGCGTGGCCACGATACGCATGGTGGTGATGTCCATGACCAGTTCCTCGATTACTTGAGCGCACGGCCCAAAACCTGGAGATAGGCCACCACGGCATCCATCTCTGTCTTGCCCTTGACCTGCTCGGCGGCGCTGGCGATCTCCTCATCCGTATACGGGACGCCGACCGTGCGCAATGCCTTCATGCGAGGAGCGACGACGGAAGGATCGATCTGGTTCTTTTCCAGCCAGGGATAGGCGGGCATATTGGATTCGGGCACCACGTCGCGCGGATTGTTCAGGTGAATGCGATGCCATTCATCGCTGTACTTTCCACCCACGCGATGCAGGTCGGGCCCAGTGCGCTTGCTACCCCATTGGAAGGGATGGTCGTAGACGAACTCGCCAGCCACCGAGTAGTGGCCATAACGCAGGGTTTCCGCACGGAACGGACGGATCATCTGCGAGTGGCAGTTGTAGCAACCCTCGCGCAGGTAGATATCGCGTCCGATCAATTGCACTGCCGTGTAAGGCTTCACGCCTTGAACGGCCTCAGTCGTCGATTTTTGAAAGAACAGAGGAACGATTTCCACCAGGCCGCCGACGGCCACAACCAGCAAGATCAGCACGATCATCAGGAAGTTGCTGGTTTCGACCTTCTCGTGCGTGAAGCCGGTGGATGCTTTGTTATGCGTATTGGACATGTAGTTGACCCTCCGAACTTCAGGCGTGAGCGGGTTTCACGGCGGGAATGGCCACCTTGACGGAGCGTCCGGAGATCGCCGTCACCCAGACATTCCATGCCATCACCAACATACCGCCGAGGTACAGCAGACCGCCAAAGAAGCGGATCGCGTAGAACGGATAGGTCGCCTTGACGCCTTCCACGAAGGTATAGGTCAGCGTGCCGTCGGGGTTCACGGCGCGCCACATCAGACCTTGCATCACGCCAGCAATCCACATGGCGGCGATGTACAGCACGATGCCGATGGTGGCCATCCAGAAGTGCAGTTCAATTGCCTTGATGGAGTGCATCTTCTCCTTGCCAAACAGGCGAGGCACCAGGTAATACAGCGAACCCATGGTGATCAGACCCACCCAGCCCAAAGCGCCTGCATGCACGTGGCCCACAGTCCAGTCGGTGTAGTGCGAGAGCGCGTTGACGGTCTTGATGGACATCATCGGGCCTTCGAACGTGGACATGCCGTAGAACGACAGCGACACGATCAGAAAGCGCAGGATGGGGTCGTCACGCAGCTTGTGCCAGGCACCGGACAGCGTCATGATCCCGTTGATCATGCCGCCCCAGCTGGGCGCCAGCAAGATCAGCGAGAACACCATGCCCACAGATTGCGTCCAGTCAGGCAGCGCGGTGTAGTGCAGGTGGTGCGGACCCGCCCACATGTACGTGAAGATCAGCGCCCAGAAGTGGACGATGGAGAGGCGATAGCTGTACACCGGACGGCCAGCCTGCTTCGGGATGAAGTAATACATCATGCCCAGGAAGCCGGTCGTGAGGTAGAAGCCCACGGCGTTGTGGCCGTACCACCACTGCACCATGGCGTCCTGCACGCCTGCGTAGGCGGAGTAGCTCTTCATGAAGCCCGCCGGAATGGCCGCACTGTTGACGATGTGCAGCAGCGCCACGGCGATGATGAACGCACCGAAGAACCAATTGGCCACGTAAATGTGCTTCACCTTGCGCTGGCCGATGGTTCCGAAGAACACCACCGCATAAGAGACCCACACGGCAGCGATCAGGATGTCGATCGGCCATTCCAGCTCGGCATATTCCTTGCCGGAGGTATAGCCCAGCGGCAGGCTGATGGCCGCCGCTACGATGACCAGTTGCCAGCCCCAGAAGGTGAACGCCGCCAACTTGGGCAGAAACAGCCCCGCCTGGCAAGTGCGCTGCACCACGTAATAGCTGGTGGCGAACAGGCCGCAGCCGCCGAATGCGAAGATCACGGCATTGGTGTGCAGCGGACGCAGCCGGCCATAGCTCAGCCATGGAATGCCGAAGTTGAGTTCAGGCCAGGTCAGCTGGGCGGCGATGAACACGCCTACCAGCATGCCGACCACCCCCCATACGACAGCCATGATAGAAAACTGGCGTACTACGGTGTCGTCGTAGTGCGCAACTCTTGTTTGTGAAGAATCCATCGGGCACCTCTAGCAGGCCGTTGAAAAAGTGCTTTTCGAACGCATCAGGGACGCTGAGTGCGAAGACACGAGCTGCCCAGACGCGTCTGCGCAGCGATTGCAACGGCCCATCTGGCCGGTTTGCAGGCCCTCCCGCCCATTTCGGGCGCACGTATCCCTGGGCTCACGCATGATGCGCGTCCCACCAGCCGCCGATGCTGCCCATTCGCACAAGGTTGTAGGTGGCAAAGCACAGCAGCGCCTGGCCCGTGAGCTTGGCCTGACCGATCAGCTTGGTCTTTGCCAGACCACCGACGGTCTTGATCCAGCCAAAGGCCTCTTCGATGCGCTTGCGCACCTTCAGGCTGGTCTTGTAGCCCTCGTGCCGTGTCACTCGCGCATCCACCGCCGAGTGTTTGTCCTTGGCCGCCACGTGGGGCGTGACTTTGAGCTTTCTGCAGCCTTTGATGAAGGCCTTGCTGTCGTAGCCCTTGTCGGCACCGACCGTGGCCCGTTTGTTCCTGTTGCCCCGACGCTCCAACATGGCCAGCGCCGCCTCGCGCTCGGCCGTGCCGCTGGCGTGGGTGATCTCGACATCCACGATCAGCCCGTTGCGGTTCTCCATGAGGATGTGCCCCATGTGGCACAGGCGGGATTTGTCGCCCTGGCTCTTCTTGAACAGCCGGGCATCGGCGTCCGTGGTGCTCTCGTGGGTGTCGTTGCAGCGCTCCTGCCCCTTGAAGTCCACCTCGGGGTTGCGCCCAGGCGGCGTGCCGCTGTCGTCGTCTTTGCGCTTGAAGCTCTTGTGCGAGGCCCAGGCGTCAATGAGCGTGCCGTCCACGCTGAAGTGCTCGTCGCTGGCGAGCTTGCCCCACTGGGCACTGAGCTTGACGCGCTCGAAGAAGGCGCGGGCGAGGTCTTCGTTGAACAGACGTTCGCGGTTGGCGCTGAAAGTGGAGTGGTCCCAGACCTTGTCTTCGATGTTCAGGCCCACGAACCAGCGGTACAGCAGGTTGTAGTTGATCGCTTCGACCAACTGGCGCTCGCTGCGGATGGAGAACAGGATCTGCAGCAGCAAGGCCTTGAGCAGCATCTCCGGTGGCACCGATGGGCGGCCACGGCGGGCGTACACCGCTTCGAACTCGCGGTTCATGGTTGCCAGCAGCGCATCAACCACCGCGCGCAACTTGCGCAGCGGGTGTGCCTGCGGCACGCGCTCTTCAAGGCTGATGTAGCTGAACATCGCCCCCTGGAAATCTTGACTGCCTCTCATCGTCCTCGTCTGGGTCGTTCACCGATGGCTTCAGATCGTAGCGGCCAACGCGGGCGTCGGCGGGGGATTTTTCAACGGCCTGCTAGTATTTGCAGTAAAAAGTTTTAACCAGGCTCGCAGTAGGCCTATTGACGAACATCAACCGTCCCTCAGAATGCGCTCCCCCTCCTGATCGACGTTCTCAAATTGGCCACGGTAGACGGCCCACCACAGTCCCGCCAGTACAAACAGCACCAGTACGACGGAGAGCGGAATCAACAAATACAGGATGTCCATATATCAGACGACCTCCAAGGGCGTGCTCACGGCACGTGGTGCACCAGCGCAGTCGCCGGAACTCTCGTGGCTGAGCGGCTCCGGCAGGCGCGCCAGGCGGGCCGCGTTGAGCACGACGAGCAGTGAACTCAGCGCCATGCCCAGGCCCGCGAGCCAAGCCGGCATGTAGCCCGCAATCGCCAGGGGCACACACAGCGCGTTGTATGCAGCCGCCCACCACAGGTTCTGGCGGACGATGCGCAATGTGCGCCGCGCCAGCCAGAGCGCCTGCGCAACAAGGGCGAGATTTTCGCCCATAACCACGAAGTCGGACCGAGACTGGGCCAGGGGCACGGCGCGGCCGAACGCAAACGAGACATGCGCACCGGCCAGCACGGGGCCGTCGTTGAGCCCGTCGCCCACCATCGCCACATGGTGTCCTTGCGCCTGCAACGTCTGCAGATGCGCGAGCTTGTCCTGCGGGGTGCAGTCTCCCCGGGCCTGGCCGATGCCCGCCTGGGCAGCCACCCGTTGCACGGACTCGGCCCGGTCGCCGGACAGCAGCTCGACCGCCACGCCTTCGGCGCGCAGCCCGCGCACGGTCGCCGCGACCTCGGGGCGCAGTTGTTCGCTCAGCACGAACCGCGCGATTTCCACCGCCGCGCCTTCGCATTCCATCGACAGCACGACTTGCGGCCCCGCATCGCCGCCCACGGCAGGCACGCGGGCATGGGCCGCAGAGCCCAGGCGCAGAATCGTTTCCTGGGCGTGTGACGGTGACGATGCACGGGCCACCAGGCCTGCACCCGGCAGCTCCTGCACGGCATGGACCGTCCAGCCCGCGGGCGCCGCGGCAGACTGCGCGGCCGATGCCAGCGCGCGCGAGGCGGGATGCAGTGAATGCGCCGCCAGCGCCGAAGCCAGCGCCAGCGCCTCGCCCTCGCCCCAGCCGGCCCCTGGCGCCACATGTACGGCATGCAGCGCAAGCCCATCGCGGGTCAGCGTGCCCGTCTTGTCGAAGACCACCGTATCCACCGCGGCCAGGGCCTCCAGCCCTTGCAGGTTGCGCACCAGCACGCCCCTCCGCGCCAAGGTACCCGCAGCCGTCAGCATGGCCACCGGCGTGGCCAGAGACAGCGCGCAGGGGCACGTAACGATGAGCACCGCCACCGCCACCATCAGGGCGTGGCTGGGGTCGCTCGGCCACCACCACACTGCCGCCAGACCCGCGGCCAACAACACCGCCACCAGGAAAGGCCGGGCCACCCGATCCGCCAGCTGCGCCAGGCGGGGCTTTTGCAAAGACGCGCTCTCCATCAATGCCACGATCTGCCCAAAGCGCGTCTCACTGCCCAGCGCCAAAACCTCCACCGTGACCGGTGCGCGCAGGTTGTAGCTGCCCGCCGTCACGCGGCTGCCTTCGGGTCGGTCCACAGGCGTGGATTCACCGGTGAGCAGCGCCTCGTCGGCCTGGGTACCGCCTGAAAGGATGCGGCCATCCGCGGGAAAGGCCTCCCCCGGCAACACGCGCACCACGTCGCCGGCCTGCAGACGGCGCGTGGCCACGCGCGTGAAGCTACCGTCTTCCGCCCGCCGCTCCACGCTGTCGGGCAATCGGTTCACCACGGCTTCCAGCGCCCCTGCCGTGCGATCGCGCAGGCGCAGCT
This sequence comes from Diaphorobacter sp. LI3, assembly GCF_022807955.1. Lineage (NCBI taxonomy): Bacteria > Pseudomonadati > Pseudomonadota > Betaproteobacteria > Burkholderiales > Comamonadaceae > Diaphorobacter > Diaphorobacter sp. LI3. The sequence goes on from NZ_CP094346.1 coordinate 3,376,644, forward strand.
CCAGCCAGCGGCCCGTGAGCAGGAAAAAGACGAACATGGTCAGCGAGTCGTAGTAGACCTCGCGGCCAAAGGGGCCGGTCGGATCGAACGTGCCCGCCATGCTGACCACAAAGGTGATGAGCATGCCCAGCGCCACGGGCAGATCCATGCTGACCCGCCGCTGCCGGATATCGCGCAGCGCGCTGGAGAAGAATGGCCCGCAGGCGAACAGCACCACCGGCAGGCTGATGACCCAGGAGGCCCAGCGCAGCAGTTGTTCCATTTCCATGGTCAGGTCGCCGGGCATGGCTTGGTAGGCAGGCCATGCGTACATCATGACCTGCATCATGCAAAAACCCGCCACCAGCCAGCGCCACAGCGCCTTGCGGTTCTCGCGCTGGCGCTGCTCCCGCGCCAGCGCATCCAGGGCAGGCAGCGCGCGGTAACCGGCCTTCTGGACCGCGCCCATCCACTGCGACGGGCGCACCCGTCGCGGGTCCCATACCACGCGTGCGCGGCGGGTGGCGGCGCTCACGTCCGCTTCCGCCACGCCGGGCACACGCCGCAGGGCTTCCTCAATGGTCAGGGCGCAGGCGGCGCAGTGCATTCCGTCGAGCACCACATGCGACTCCCACGGCCCCGCCTGGGCATCCGCACCTGCGGGGGTGGATGTGCAGGGCTTGCCAAAGGCCGACCATTCCTGGGGGTCATCAAGCAGCGCGACCTCATCCGGTGCAGCCGTGGAGAGGGGCGACGCCCACGGGTCGGCATCAGGATTTGACATAGCCTCAAGACTATTCGGATTGCGCGAAGGACTCATTGACTTGAATCAAGACATAGACCACGAACTATCCTATGCTTTTACCGTTCTTAACGAAATGAGGAGCTGCACATGTACAAACGCATCCTGATCGCCACCGACGGTTCCCCCTTGTCGCAAAAGGCCGTGGAAAGCGGGCTCTCGCTGGCGGGGCTCACAGGTGCGTCGGTGGTCGCCTTGAAGGTCGTTCCCCGGTATCCGCGCAGCTATTTCGAAGGTGGCCTGCCCGTGGACGCCGCGGACATCAAGCGCATCGAGAAGCAGTGGGCGGATGCGGCCCAGGAACTGGTGGACAAGGTCAAGGTGCAGGGCACCAACGAAGGCGTAACCGTGAAGACCGTAGTCGCCAAGTCCGACCTGATCGCCGAAGCCGTGATCGCCGCCGCCAAGAAGCACAAGTGCGACCTGATCGTGATGGCCTCGCACGGCCGCAAGGGCATCAAGCGCCTGCTGCTGGGCAGCGAGACGCAGCACGTGCTGACGCACTCGCACATTCCGGTGCTGGTGCTGCGCTAAGCATCAAATCAGGCTCTAGCGCCCTACCATCAAGCGCTAGCAGCTATCATCTAAATAGCAAAGGGCGGCCCAGGCCGCCTTTTTGTATTGCAATGCCGCGCCGGCTCAGGCGAACAGCCCCTTGTACTGGTCGCGCAGCAGGTTCTTTTGCACCTTGCCCATGGTGTTGCGCGGCAGTTCGGTGGTGACGAAGCAGCGCTTGGGAATCTTGAAGTTGGCCAGTTGGCTCTTGAGCGATGCGATGACCGCGTCGCCATCCACCTTTGCGCCGGGCTTGGGGATGACCACCACCACGCCCACTTCGCCGAAGTCCGGGTGCGGCACGCCGACCACGGCGCTCTCGGCCACGCCGGGCATCTCGTTGACGTAGCCCTCGATCTCGGCCGGGTAGACGTTGTAGCCACCGCTGATGATCAGGTCCTTGCTGCGGCCCACGATGCTCACGTAGCCGCGCTCATCCACCTTGCCAACGTCGCCGGTCTTGAACCAGCCGTCGGCGCTGAATTCTTCCTTGGTCTTCTCGGGCATGCGCCAGTAGCCCTTGAACACGTTGGGGCCCTTGACCTGGATGTTGCCGATCTCGCCCACGGGCACCGGCTTGCCGGCATCGTCCACCACGCGCAGGCCCACGCCGGGCAGCGGAAAGCCCACGGTGGAGCCGCGGCGCTCGTCCTGCCCCCCATGGCGCGCGTCGGCCGCGTAGGGATTGCTGGTGAGCATGATGGTCTCACTCATGCCGTAGCGCTCCAGGATGGTGTGGCCCGTGCGGTCCTGCCATTCCTTGAAAGTCTCGATGAGCAGCGGCGCCGAGCCCGCGATGAACAGCCGCATGTGGCTGGCCGCGGTCCTGGTCAGCGCCGGCTCGGCCAGCATGCGCACGTAGAGCGTGGGCACACCCATGAACACCGTGGCGCGCGGCATGGCGGCGATCACCGCCTTGGGGTCGAACTTCGCCATCCAGATCATCTTGCTGCCATTGATCAGCGCACCATGGATGGCCACGAACAGGCCGTGCACGTGGAAGATGGGCAGCGCGTGGATCAGCACGTCGCCGGGCTTCCAGCCCCAGTAGTCCTTGAGCACCTGGGCATTGGACAGCAGGTTGCCATGCGTGAGCATCGCGCCCTTGCTGCGTCCCGTGGTGCCGCTGGTGTAGAGGATGGCAGCCAGGTCGTCAGCCTTGCGCGGGACGGAGCGGTGCTCGTCGCCGAAGTGTGCAGCGCGCTCCAGCAGGCTGCCGGTGCGGTCGTCGCCCAGCGTGAACACATGTTGCGTGCCGGCAGTAAAGGCAATCTTCGACACCCAGCCGAAGTTGCCCGGCGTGCAGACCACCACGGCCGGCTCGGCATTGCCGATGAAGTACTCGATCTCTGCACTCTGGTAGGCGGTGTTCAGCGGCAGGAACACGTAGCCGGCGCGCAGCGTGGCCAGGTACAGCAGCATGGCTTCGACCGACTTTTCCACCTGCACGGCGATGCGGCTGCCCTCGGGCAGCTTCAGCGATGCCAGCAGGTTGGCGATGCGGGCGCTGGCGCGGTCGAGGTCGCGCCAGGTGTAGAGCAGCGGCGCGCCCGCGGCCGAGGCGGCCTCGACGGCGGTCTGGTCCAGGTCAGCAGGAAAGGCGGCGCGCAGCGCGGAAAACAGGTTCTGGGAGGAGGAGCTCATGGTGGTGCACACACAAAGGAATCAGAAAACGGGAGCGCGCTTGGCCAGGAAGGCGTTGATGCCCTCGCGGTGTTCGGCGCTGTCGGCATAGGCGTAGGGGTCGGCCAGTGCGTTATCCGCTATCAAATCAGAAGCTGCTTGCGCTTGCTGATCGGGCGCTAGCGGCACATTTTTTCGTATAGCGCGCAAGGTCTGCTTGTTGAGCCGGGCCGCACCGGGCGCCAAGGCTGCGATGCGCAGCGCCGTGCCCAGGGCTTGCGCGTCCAGCTGCTCGGTGTCGACCACGCGGCTCAGAAAGCCCCGCTGCGCCATCTCGGCGGCGCTGAAGGTGGCCGCCTCCAACAGCATCTGGCGCGCCGTCACGTCGCCCACGGCGCCCGCCACCAAGGCGGCCTCGCGCGGCGCCATCGGAAAGCCCAGCTTGGCGATGGGCGCGCCGAAACGCGCGCCGGCAGCGGCAATGCGGATGTCGCAGCAGCTGGCGATCTCCACGCCCGCGCCCATGCAGGCGCCTGCGATGCGCGCGACGATGGGCACGTCGCAGTCCAGCATGGCCGCCAGCCCGCCCCAGACATCGCTCTCGTGGAAGTCGCGCAGCTGCGCGGGGTCGAAGCGAAAGGCGGGGTACTCGGAAATATCCCCCCCCGCACAGAACGCCTCCCCTGCCCCCTCGATGAGCACGCAGCGCACGCCATCGCTGCGCTGGATGTCCAGGAACACCGTGCGCAACTGGCGCCACATGGCGCGCGACATGGCGTTGAGCCGGCCCTCGTGGCGCAGCGTCACTCGCACCACGCCGCGGCCGGCGGCCTCTCCTGCGGCCATGGCCGCGACAACTTCACCTGGCATGCGATCGGACTCTCTTCGTGGGGGTGGAGGCGGCGCCACTGGAGGGGCGCCGCAGTGGGGGACTACATCACTCCAGCTTGGCGCCCGAGGCCTTCACCACCTGCGCCCAGCGCTTGATCTCGCTGCTGACCATCTTGGCGAAGTCCGCCTGCGACAGCGTGCCGAACTCCGCGCCGTTGCCGGCCCAGATGGCCTTGAGCTCCTCGGCCTGGCCAAGCTTGCGGATCTCCTCGACGATGCGCGCCTGCAGGTCGGCCGGCGTGCCCTTGGGTGCCCACAGGCCATACCAGGTGGACACGGTGTAGTCCGGCAGGCCCACCTCTGCCGCGCAGGGCACGTCGGGGAAGGCCGGGTTGCGCTTGGAGCCCGACACCATCAGCGCCTTGATGCGCCCGCCCTTGATGTGCGAGGCCGACGAGCCCAGGCCGTCGAACAGCATGTCCACGTTGCCGCCGATCAGGTCCTGCAGCGCAGGGCCCGCGCCGCGATAGGGGATGTGGGTGATGAAAGTCCCCGTCTGCAGCTTGAACAGCTCGCCCGCCAGGTGGTGCGAGGTGCCCGAGCCGGCCGACGCATAGTTCAGCTTGGCGGGATTGGCCTTCACGAAGTCCATGAACTGCTTCATGTTGGTGGCCGTCACGTTGCGCGGGTTCACCACCAGCACCTGCGGCACGTTGGCCACCAAGGCCAGCGGCACGAAGTCCTTTTCCAGGTCGTAGTCCAGCTTGGGGTACATGGACGGTGCAATCACATGGTGCACGCCACCCATGAACAGGTTGTAGCCATCGGCTGGCGCCTTGGCCGCTACGCTGGCACCCACGGTGCCGCCCGCGCCGCCGCGGTTGTCGATCACCAGCGTCTTGCCCGTGGATTTGGCGAACTGCGCAGCCAATGGGCGCGCAAAGGCATCCGTGCCTCCGCCTGCGGGGAACGGCACCACCATGTTGACCGGTTTGGTCGGCCAGCCGCTGGCGCCTTGCGCCCAGGCACCGCCCGTGGCCAGCGCCAGGCCCGCAGCGCCGGCTGCGCGCAGCATGTCACGACGTTGCAGCGCGGCGGTGGCGATCTGGCTCAAGTTCTCTCTCTCTCGCATGGCGTTGTCTCCTGTCTTTCTGTTGTGAAAAGGGTTGGTTGGCAGGTGCTCAGGCGCGGCGCGCCCGCTCGGCCAAGGCCGCCGAGGGCAGCTGGGCGCGAGCATACAAGGCCCGCCGCGCCCGCCGGCGCCGAGGCAGCGCGCCGTCAGTCACGGCACAGGCTGTCGATATCGCCCGACACGGGCACGCGCCCCTGCGCAAGCAGGCCGTGGTGCTTGTCGATGCGCTTGAGGTCATACAGGTAGTTGACCATCAGCCCGAAGGACTGCTTGAGCCCCTTGGCCGACGGGTCGCCCGCCCAGTTCAACCGCTCCACGCGCGCGCCATTGCCCAGGTGAAAGCGCGCCACCGGGTCCACCGGCTTGCCGTCGTGCAGCTCGCGTCCCAGGTAGCGCGCCGCGCACTGCATGAGCAGCTGGCGCACGGGTGATTTGGGCGGCAGCTCCAGCGCCTTGTCGGCCGCGGCCAGCACATGCGCGGCCTGCGGCGGCTCGAAGCCCACGGCGCGGCCCAGTTCGGCCAGGCGCTTCTCGTCGAGCTGCTCCAGCTGCGCGGCGCAGTTCTTGGACAGCCAGGAACGAAAGCCCGGGATCGGCGAGAGCGTGGCGAAGGTGCGCAGGCGCGGGAATTCCTGCGTGAGCGTCTCGGCCACGTGCTTGATGAGCGAATCGCCGAAGCTCACGCCGCGCAGCCCCGTCTGCGTGCTGCTGATCGAGTAGAAGATCGCCGTGGTGGCACGCTGGATGTCGGCGGCCTCGGCGGCCTCGTCCAGCAGCGGGGTGATGCTGGACGAAATCTCGTTGACCAGCGCCACCTCCACGAAGATCAGCGGCTCATTGGGCAGGCGGGGGTGAAAGAACCCGTAGCAGCGGCGGTCGCTGTCCAGTCGGTTCTTCAGGTCCGCCCAGCTGCGGATGTCGTGCACCGCCTCGTACTTGATGAGCTTTTCGATCAGTGAGGCGGGCGAATCCCACGACAGGCGCCTCAGTTCGAGGAACGCCACATCGAACCAGGTGGAGAACAATTGCTCCAGCTCCGCGTCCAGCGGCAGCAGGCGCTTGTCGCTCTTGAGCAGGGGCAGCAGCTCGGCGCGCAAGTCCACGAGGAAGCGCATGCCTTCCGGAAACACCGCAAAGCGCTGCAGCAGCCGTGTACGCGGCGACACCATGGCGCGGCGCAGGTGGGCTTCGGCCTGGGGCGCATCGTCGGTGCCGGCGGCGGCCTCGTAGCGCTGCTGGGCCGATTTGAAACGCGTGGCATCGGGCGCGAACTGCTCGCACATCAGCAACCACAGGTCGCGCCGCTCTTCGGGCGTGGCCTCGGCGTACCACGCGGCAATGGCCTGCGCGCGGCGCCCGCCTTCGATCTCGCTCACGCGCGGGGCCACCACTTCCTGCAGGTCGGTCAGCAACCGGCGCAGCACGCGGGGCGACAGCGCCTCGCCGCTCCTGCGCAGCGTGGCCTGCAAACGCTCGTGCGTGGAGCGTTCGGCCGCAGGCTTGGGCGGCGCGGCGCTTGCGCCGTCCTTGTCCTTGTTCTTGCTGGCGGCTTTGCTGTCTGCGGACCGCAGGCGGTCCACGTTGCGCGAGATCCAGGTGGAGGCGGCGTTCATGGTGTGATCCGTGAGGGGTGGTTGCGTGCAAGCTCGCGCAGCGCGTCGCGCTGCGCCAGAAGGTGGTTGCGCATGGCCTGCTCGGCCGCGGCGGCGTCGCCCTTTTGGAGTGCGGCGAACACCTGCCGGTGCTCCGACAGGCTCTGCTGCAGCCGGCCGGGCACCTGCAACGTCTGGTGCCGCGCCAGGCGCAGGATCTTGCGCAGGTCGCCGATCACCTGGGCCAGCCAGCGGTTGTCCGCCAGGGTGATGAAGGCCTCGTGGATGGCGTAGTTGGCTTCGTAGTATTCGGTGATGCGCCCCGCCTCGGCATGGTCCTGCAGGCGCTGGTGCAGCACCTGCAGCGCGTCGATGTCGGCGGGGCCTGCGTGCTCGGTGGCCTCATAGGCCGCACGGCCCTCCAGCAGCGCGATCACGGGGAAGATCTCCTGCAGATCGCGCTCCGTGATCTCGGCCACGAAGCAGCCGCGGCGCGGCTCATGGCGCAGCAGCCCTTCCGCCACCAGCACCTTGAGCGCCTCGCGCAGCGGCGTACGCGACACGGCCAGCCGCTCGCACAACGCCGCCTCGTCCACGAAGCTGCCCGGCGCCAGTTCGCCCGCAAAGATCTGCTGACGCAGCATCTCGGCGGCCTGGTGGTGCAGGGAATTGGCGGGCGGACGGCGCATGGTGAATGGGCGGCAGGCGTTATGCAGTCACGAATGGCACACAAGTGGTCGCGAAACTGCATCATTTCGCGTAATTTTCAATAATTATGAAAGCATGCCAAGCCGCCGGGATGGGGACTATCCCTAGCGGCGCATATTGACGCAACGCGGCAACACTCCGCCACCGCGCCGCCCGCAAGGAACAATCAAAAATGAGAGCTGCCAGCGCTTGCTGGACAAGCGCTGACGCCTTCTTTTATGCAAATCCCTCAGGAGCGTCCTGCCGCTGCGCCCAGACCCACATCGCCACCCCGGCCGCCACCATCGGGATGCACAGCCACTGGCCCATGCTCATGCCCAGCGACAACAGGCCCAGGAAGCTGTCGGGCTCACGGAAGTATTCGGCCGTGAAGCGCAGCACGCCATAGCCCACGAGGAACGCCGCCGCTACCTCGCCACGCTTGCGCGGCTGGCGCGCATACAGCCACAGCAGCACGAACAGCAGCAGGCCTTCGAGCAGGAACTGGTAGATCTGCGACGGATGGCGCGGCAGCATGGAGCCGCTTTGCGGGAACACCATGCCCCAGGGCAGATCCTGCGGCGCGAAGCGCCCCCACAGTTCGCCGTTGATGAAGTTGCCGATGCGCCCGGCCGCCAACCCCGTGGGCACGCACGGCGCTACGAAATCGGCCACCTGCAGCCAGGGCCTGCGGCGCGAATGCGCAAACCACAGCATGGAGCCGATCACGCCCAGCAACCCGCCGTGAAAGCTCATGCCGCCCTGCCACACGTAGAAGATCTCCAGCGGGTGGCTCAGGTAGTAGCCCGGCTTGTAGAACAGGCAGTACCCCAGCCGCCCGCCCACCACCACGCCCAGCACGCCCAGGAACAGGATGTCCTCCACGTCCTTGCGCGACCACGCCTGGTCGCCACGCAGGGATGCGTAGGGCTGGTGGCTCAGGCGGCGCATGCCCAGGAACATGAACAGCGCAAAACCGGCCAGATAGGTCAGGCCGTACCAGTGGATGGACAAAGGCCCGACCTGCAGGGCCACGGGGTCGATTTGGGGGTACATCAGCATGGCGGGCATTGTGCCGCAGGGCCGTGACACGCCCGCGCCCGTCCAACGCTGCCAGGATGAGAATGCGCCTGCGTACGGCCCGCATCCAGGGCGCCCATGCCCGGGAATTGACGGCCGCGATTGAACCGGCGCGCAAGGCGCCGGATACTCACGCCATCACCACCCCCATGAGAACAACAACATGCAAGGCCACCCGGAAGTCATCGACTGCCTCAAGGATCTGCTGCGCGGCGAGCTGGCCGCGCGTGACCAGTACTTCATCCACTCCCGCCAGTACGAGGACCAGGGCCTCACCCGCCTGTACGAGCGCATGGGTCACGAGATGGAGGAGGAAACCCAGCATGCCGACGCCATCCTGCGCCGCATCCTGATGCTGGGCGGGCGCCCCGACATGCGCCCGCACGACTTCACGCCCGGCGAGTCCGCGCAGGAGATGTTGCGTAAGGACCTGGACACCGAATACACCGTACAGGCCCGCTTGAAGGCCGCGATGGCCCTGTGCGAATCCCACCGCGACTACGTGAGCCGCGACATGTTGCTGGCCCAGCTGCGCGACACCGAGGAAGACCACGCCTACTGGCTGGAAAAGCAGCTCGGCCTGATCGAGAAGATCGGCCTGCCCAACTACCTGCAAACCCAGGCGGGCGGCCCTTCGGGCTCGTGAGGCTGCGGCGCTCTCAGGCGCCGGCCGGCACGTTGACCATGGTGGCCTGCATCAACGCCACCACCTTGTAGTCGGGCCCGTCGCCCGTGTACGCGCGCACTTCGCCGGTGCACACGGTGAGCATGCGCCCGGCGTTTTGCACCTTGCCCACGGCCAGGAAGCGCGTACCCATGGCGGGCCGCATGAAGTTGGTCTTGAATTCCGCCGTGACGATCTCGCAGCCGGGGGGCGAGCGGGTCAGCGCCGCGTAGCCGCAGGCGCTGTCCACGATGCTGGTGATGGCCCCGGCGTGCACGAAGCCCTGCTGCTGCGACAGGTGGATGGAGAACGGCATCTCGATATGCACCTCGCCCTCGGCCACCAGCGCCAGGCGGGCGCCGAGGGTGGCCATCAAACCTTGTGCCGCGAAGCTGGCTGCGATGCGTTGCTGGAACTCGTTCATGGGCGATGGCATTCCGTTGCTACAACAAAAAGAGCTGTTGGCGCTGGCCGCACGGTCATTTGAAGCTCAAACGCACCTGTAAATTGCTTCCGTCCAGCGCGAGCAGCTCATAAATCAGGAGCGCACACCCGGCATGGGCGTGCACCGCACCACGTCAGTCCAGCAGCGACACGTCGCGCACCGCGCCCTTGTCGGCCGACGTCACGAGCTTGGCATAGGCCTTGAGCGCGGCCGAGACCTTGCGCGGACGTGGCTGGGCGGGCTTCCAGCCCTTGGCGTCCTGCTCGGCGCGGCGCTGGGCCAACTCCTCGTCGCTCACCAGTACGTTGATGGTGCGGTTGGGAATGTCGATGCGGATGCGGTCGCCGTCGCGCACCAGGCCGATCGCGCCGCCGGCTGCCGCCTCGGGCGAGCAGTGGCCGATGGACAGGCCCGAGGTGCCGCCAGAGAAGCGCCCGTCGGTCAGCAGCGCGCATGCCTTGCCCAGGCCCTTGGATTTGATGTAGCTCGTGGGGTAGAGCATTTCCTGCATGCCGGGGCCGCCCTTGGGGCCCTCGTAGCGCACCACCACCACGTCGCCGGACTTGACCTTGTCGGCCAGGATGTTCTCCACCGCCTCGTCCTGGCTTTCGACCACATGCGCCGGGCCTTCAAAGACCAGGATGGATTCATGAACGCCCGCGGTCTTGACCACGCAGCCGTCCTTGGCGATGTTGCCGGTGAGCACCGCCAGGCCGCCTTCCTTGCTGAAGGCGTGCTCCGTGGAGCGGATACAGCCCGCGGCGCGGTCCAGGTCCAGGCTCGGCCAGCGCACGCTCTGGCTGAAGGCCACTTGCGTGGGCACGCCGCCGGGGCCGGCCTTGTAGAACGTCTGGACTGCCTCGTCCTGCGTGCGCGTCACGTCCCACTGCGCCAGCGCCTCGCCCAGTGTGGGTGCGTGGATGGTGGGCACGTCGGTGTGCAGCTTGCCCGCACGCTCCAGCTCGCCCAGGATGGCGAAGATGCCGCCGGCGCGGTGCACGTCCTCGATGTGGTACTTGTCGGTGTTGGGTGCCACCTTGCACAGCTGCGGCACGCTGCGCGACAGGCGGTCGATGTCGGCCATGCTGAAGTCGATGCCGGCCTCCTGCGCGATCGCCAGCAGGTGCAGGATGGTGTTGGTGGAGCCGCCCATGGCGATGTCCAGCGTCATCGCGTTCTCGAACGCCTTGAAGCCCACCGAGCGCGGCAGGATGCGCTCATCGTCCTGCTCATAGTGCTGGCGCGCCAGCTCCACGATGCGGCGGCCCGCGCGCTTGAACAGCTGCTCGCGGTCGGCGTGCGTGGCCACCACGGTGCCGTTGCCGGGCAGGGACAGGCCCAGCGCCTCGGTCAGGCAGTTCATGGAGTTGGCGGTGAACATGCCCGAGCAGGAGCCGCAGGTGGGGCAGGCATTGCGCTCGGCCTCGGCCAGGTCGGCGTCGCTCACCTTGTCGTCAGCAGCCATCACCATGGCGTCGATCAGGTCCAGCTTCTTGATCTGGATGGTGCTGGTGCCGGGCACGGTCTGCTGCACCTTACCGGCCTCCATGGGGCCGCCGGAGACGAAGATCACCGGGATGTTCAGCCGCATGGCGGCCATGAGCATGCCGGGGGTGATCTTGTCGCAGTTGCTGATGCAGACCATGGCGTCGGCACAGTGCGCGTTCACCATGTATTCCACGCTGTCGGCAATGATGTCGCGGCTGGGCAGCGAATACAGCATGCCGTCGTGGCCCATGGCGATGCCGTCATCCACGGCGATGGTGTTGAACTCCTTGGCCACGCCGCCGGCGGCCTCGATCTCGCGCGCCACGAGCTGGCCCAGGTCTTTCAGGTGCACATGGCCGGGCACGAACTGGGTGAACGAGTTGACCACCGCGATGATGGGCTTGGAGAAATCGGCGTCTTTCATGCCGGTGGCGCGCCACAGGGAGCGGGCCCCTGCCATGTTGCGGCCGGCGGTGGAGGTCTTGGAACGGTATGCGGGCATCGTGGTTGCGGGAGATGAGTGGCTCAGGAAAGTCGATGGGCCCGTGCGCTTGGGGGCCTGCGCGCGCCGCAGCGGAAACCTCTTGAGCCCCGCCCTAGGCAAAACCGTTTGATTATGTCGTAGCCCCGGTACCCACGTTGGCGCCCTGGCCCCGCATTCACCCGCATGGACAGCCGCTGCGGCGGCGTCCACACTCGGCCGTCTCGCCACCGCAGAAGCAGGACCCGCCATGACCGACCCGCTGCCGCTGAACCGCCGCTCCGCCCACATCACCCAGGGCAAGGCGCGCGCGCCCAACCGCTCCATGTTCTACGGCATGGGCTACCAGGAGGGTGACTTCGCCAAGCCCATGGTGGGCGTGGCCAACGGGCACAGCACCATCACGCCCTGCAACAGCGGCCTGCAACGCCTGGCCGACGCGGCCATCGCAGGCATCGAGGAAGCGGGCGGCAACGCCCAGGTCTTCGGCACGCCCACCATCAGCGACGGCATGGCCATGGGTACCGAGGGCATGAAGTACAGCCTGGTGAGCCGCGAGGTGATTGCCGACTGCGTCGAGACCTGCGTGCAGGGCCAGTGGATGGACGGCGTGGTCGTCATCGGCGGCTGCGACAAGAACATGCCCGGCGGCCTGATGGGCATGCTGCGCGCCAACGTACCGGCGATCTACGTGTATGGCGGCACCATCCTGCCGGGCCGCTGGCAGGGGCAAGACCTGAACATCGTGAGCGTGTTCGAAGCCGTGGGCCAGAACGCCGCGGGCAGGATGACCGACCAGGAACTCAAGGACATCGAGCAGCACGCCATCCCGGGCACGGGCTCGTGCGGCGGCATGTACACGGCCAACACCATGTCCTCGGCCTTCGAGGCGCTGGGCATGAGCCTGCCCTACTCCTCCACCATGGCCAATCCGCACGACGAGAAAATGAACTCGGCCCGCGAATCCGCCCGGGTGCTGATCGAGGCCATCCGCAAGGACTTGAAGCCACGCGACATCGTCACGCGCAAGGCCATCGAGAACGCCGTGGCCGTGATCATGGCCACGGGCGGCTCCACCAACGCGGTGCTGCACTTCCTGGCGATCGCGCACGCGGCGGGTGTGGAGTGGTCCATCGACGACTTCGAGCGCATGCGCAAGAAGGTCCCCGTGATCTGCGACCTCAAGCCCAGCGGTCGGTACCTGGCCGTCGACCTGCACCGCGCGGGCGGCATTCCCCAGGTGATGAAGGTGCTGCTGAATGCCGGCCTGTTGCACGGCGACTGCATGACCATCACCGGCAAAACCATCGCCGAAACCCTGGCCGATGTACCCGACGCGCCACGGCCGGACCAGGACGTGATTCGCCCGATCGACAAGGCGCTGTACCGCGAGGGGCACCTCGCCATCCTCAAGGGCAACCTGAGTCCCGAAGGCGCCGTGGCCAAGATCACCGGGCTGAAGAACCCTGTCATCACCGGGCCCGCGCGTGTGTTCGACGACGAGCAGTCGGCGCTGCAGGCCATCCTGGACGGCAGGATCGTCGCAGGCGACGTGATGGTGCTGCGCTACCTCGGCCCCAAGGGTGGCCCGGGCATGCCGGAGATGCTGGCCCCCACGGGCGCGCTGATCGGTGCGGGCCTGGGCGAGAGCGTGGGCTTGATCACCGACGGGCGCTTCTCGGGCGGCACCTGGGGCATGGTGGTGGGCCACGTCGCGCCCGAGGCTGCTGCGGGGGGCACTATTGCGCTGGTGCATGAGGGCGACACGATCTCCATCGACGCCCACCAACTGCTGCTGCAGCTGCACGTGGACGACGCCACGCTGGCACAGCGCCGCGCCGCCTGGCAGCCACCCACGCCGCGCTACATGCGGGGCGTGCAAGCCAAGTTTGCCTTCAACGCCTCCAGCGCCAGCAAGGGTGCGGTGCTGGATGACTTTTCATGAAAAATGCCGCCAACGCTTATCCAATAAGCGCCAGCAGCTATCAAAACAGGATCATTGCTGCGCCATCACCGCCCAAGAAAAACCCGCAGGGCGCGTGCACCGCTGCGGGTTGTCTGGACAGGGAAGAGGCCCTCAGCGCGGTCGGCGCGGACCCATGCCCATGGATTCCTTCTGTTTGTTGATGCGGTCCTTGCGGCGCTGGTCCATCTTTTCCATGGCCTTGCGCTTGGTGTAGCCGGTGGCATCCGCCCAGGCCCACCAGGCCGCAGCTACCGCAAAAGGAGACAACACCCACCACCATGACCAATTCGCCACAGGGCCGATCTCCAGATATTTGAGAAGTATCAACAAGATGCCTAAAAGCAGCGCATACATGGTCACATCCTTTGGTGCCGCGCGAGCTTTGGCCTGGAGCCCGTCAACGGCGAACACTACAATCCCATTGAAGGCTAAATGTACCCCAACCCTAGAGGAAACCCCGCGATGAAGCGCACACTGATCACCCTCGCCATGACGCTGTCGGTTGCAGCCCCTGCATTCGCCGACCAGGCCCTGGCAACCTCCAAGAACTGCATGGCTTGCCACGCCGTGGACAAGAAGCTGGTGGGCCCGTCCTACAAGGACGTTGCCGCCAAATACGCGGGCCAAGCAGGCGCCGCAGACAAGCTGGCCGAGAAGATCATGAAGGGAAGTTCCGGCGTGTGGGGCCCCGTGCCCATGCCCGCCAACGCCCAGGTGAACGCCGCCGACGCCAAGAAGCTGGCGACCTGGGTCCTGTCGCTCAAGTAATCCAGAGGGGAAAGCGCCTTCGCGGCGCGCCCTGCAAAAAGGCCGCAGCGCTCACGCCCTGCGGCCTTTTTTATGGCGCAAGGGCCGTCAGAGCCTGAGTTCCGGCTCGGTGCGCACCGGCGGCACGGGCTGCACGGCTTTCGGCTCGCCCCGGCGGTGCAATTGGTCTTCCAACTGTCCCACGTAGGCGGCAGTGATGTTGTCCGATTCCTGCGCCCGCGCGCTCAGGCGCGCCTCCAGCGCGTCCAGGCGCGCCATCAGGGCGTCGTAGCCCGTGCGGTGCTGGGTTTCCAGGAACTGGCGCAGCTCCGTGAAACGCGATGCCTCCGCCCGGTCGGCCAGCTCGCGCTGCGCCGCCATCTCCTTGGCATGGCGGCGCGTTTCCATGAGCACAGAGCCCTGCAGCGTCAGCACATAGGCCAAGAAAAAGGCCCCCAGCAGGACGGTCAGCCCCAGCATGACGAGCCCCAGGGGCGCCTGCACCGTGGCCACGCCCAATGAAACGACGGTAGGCACCGAGAGCGTCGCCCAATTGAGTGCTGCCAACGCACCGATGGCCACGACGATCAATAGAAGGATGAGGGTTTTGAGCTTCATGCAAGGGACTCCTGATGGCCAGCTGGACCGCTATCTGTTTTCAACCCACGGGATGTGCGGCCAATGCGCGGGTTGTACCCCATGGCGGCATGCCCGTCATGGCCCAACCCGGTATTTGCGCCCTGCTCCTACAACGCCAGGGTTCAAAGCTGCTTCGCCCGAAACGAAAAAGCCGCCTGGCAAGAAGCGGCTTGGGTCTGCAAAGTCTGAACGCCGACGCCTCGCGGCACCCCTTCACCCGCTGGGCTGGGCCCACCGATGCAGGTTTTGCCGGCACTCCACATCTGCTGCGCAGATAGGAGTGCCGTCCAACCCCGCAAGCGCTGCGCGCCGGCGCCTTGCGGCGCCTCCTGCATCAGTTGGACTGCGCCAACTGATCCAGGATTGCGGGGTTTTCCAGGGTGCTGGTGTCCTGGGTGATGGGTTCGCCCTTGGCGATCGAGCGCAGCAGGCGGCGCATGATCTTCCCACTGCGGGTCTTGGGCAGGTTGTCACCGAAGCGGATGTCCTTGGGCTTGGCGATGGGGCCGATCTCCTTGGCGACCCAGTTGCGCAGTTCGGTGGCGATCTGCTTGGCCTCCTCGCCCGTGGGGCGCGAGCGCTTGAGCACCACGAAGGCGCAAATCGCCTCGCCCGTCAGGTCGTCGGGACGGCCCACCACGGCTGCCTCGGCCACGAGGTCCGTCTTGGCGACCAGGGCGGACTCGATCTCCATCGTGCCCATGCGGTGGCCCGACACGTTCAGCACGTCGTCGATGCGGCCCGTGATGCGGAAGTAGCCACGGTCGGCACTGCGCACGGCGCCGTCGCCGGCCAGGTAGGTGGTGCCCCCCAACTCTTCGGGGAAATAGCTTTTCTTGAAGCGCTCGGGGTCGCCCCAGATGGTGCGGATCATCGAGGGCCAGGGCCGCTTGATCACGAGCATGCCGCCCGCGCCGTTGGGCAGGTCTTTGCCGGTTTCATCGACGATGGCGGCCTGGATGCCCGGCAGCGGCAAGGTGCACGAACCCGGCACGAGCGGCGTGGCACCCGGCAGCGGGGTGATGACGTGGCCGCCGTTTTCGGTCTGCCAGAACGTGTCCACGATGGGACAGCGCTCGCCGCCCACATGGCGGTAGTACCACATCCAGGCCTCGGGGTTGATGGGCTCGCCCACGCTGCCCAGGATGCGCAGGCTCGACAGATCCCAGTTCTTGGGGTGCACGCTCTCGTCGGAGTCGGCCGCCTTGATGAGCGAGCGGATGGCAGTGGGCGCCGTGTAGAACACCGTGACCTTGTGGCGCTCGATCATCTGCCAGAAGCGCCCGGCGTTGGGGTACGTGGGTACGCCCTCGAACACCACCTGTGTGGCACCCGCAGCCAGCGGACCGTAGGCCACGTAGGTGTGGCCCGTGATCCAGCCGATATCGGCCGTGCACCAGAACACGTCGTCGGGGCGAATGTCGAAGGTCCACTCCATCGTCACCTTGGCCCACAGCAGGTAGCCGCCGGTGCTGTGCTGCACGCCCTTGGGCTTGCCCGTGGAGCCGCTGGTGTAGAGGATGAACAGCGGATGCTCCGCGCCCACGGGCGTGGGTGGGCATTCGGTGCTCTGCCCGGCCAGGATCTCGGAGAAGGTCTTGTCACGCCCCGCCACCATGTCGCAGGCCGTGGCCGTGCGCTGGTATACGAAGACACTCTTGATGCTGTCGCAGCCGCCCATGGACAGGCCCTCGTCCACGATGGCCTTCAGGGGCAGTTCCTTGCCGCCGCGCAATTGATAGTTGGCCGTGATCACCGCCACGGCGCCCGCATCGATGATGCGCTCGTTCAGCGCCTTGGCAGAGAAACCGCCGAACACCACGCTGTGCGTGGCGCCGATGCGCGCGCAGGCCTGCATGGCCACCACGCCTTCCACGCCCATCGGCATGTAGATGAGCACGCGGTCGCCCTGCTGCACGCCATGCGCCTTCAAGGCATTGGCGAACTGGCTCACGCGCTCCAGCAGTTGCCGATAAGTGACCTGGGTGACGGTGCCGTCGTCGGCCTCGAAGAGGATGGCGGCCTTGTTCTCGACCGGCGTGCCCATGTGCTTGTCCAGGCAGTTGGCACTGGCGTTGAGCTCGCCGTCGGCAAACCACTGGTAGAACGGCGCCTTGGACTCGTCCAGCGTCTGCGTGAACGGCTTGGTCCATTGCAGGTGCTCGCGCGCCAGGCGCGCCCAGAAGCCCTCGGGATCCTTGTTGGCTTCGGCGCACAGGGCCTCGTAGCCGGCCATGCCCGACACGCGGGCCGCCTTCACCACGCTATCGGCAGGCGGGAAGACGCGGTTCTCCACCAATACGGATTCGATGGCATTGGACGATGCACTCATGGGTTTGTCTCCTGAAGCTAAGAATTTTGAGTGGTACTTTCAGCCCTGGTACTTACAGGCCACTGACGGAGCGCCACAGCATACGGCAGCGCTCCAGCGCCATGCCCTGGCATGCGTGAAATGCCTGACGGTGGCATGTCTTCGGGGCGAAACGGGCTGCCCCTAAAATCGCGCGCCTCACCTTCCCGACGCATTTCCCGTCACCATGACCTCCCCTTCCCCCCATTCCGCCCACATGGCAAACGCCCCGCTGCGCCCCCTGCCCGCCCTGATCTTTGCCAGCCGCTGGCTGCAACTGCCCCTGTACCTGGGCCTGATCGCCGCCCAGGGCGTCTATGTCTGGCATTTCCTGCTGGAACTGTGGCACCTGGTGGAAGCGGCTTTCGGCAATGAGGCCGCGCTGCAGGCGCTCATCACCAGCATCGGCTACAAGCCGGACGCGCCGGTCACCTCGCTCAACGAGACGGTGATCATGCTGGTGGTGCTGGCGCTGATCGATGTGGTGATGATCTCCAACCTGCTCATCATGGTGATCGTCGGGGGCTACGAGACCTTCGTGAGCCGCCTTGGTCTGGACCGCCACCCCGACCAACCCGAGTGGCTGGGCCATGTGAACGCCTCGGTGCTCAAGGTGAAGCTGGGCCTGTCGATCATCGGCATCAGTTCGATCCACCTGCTCAAGACCTTCATCAACGCCGCCAACTACAGCGAGAAGGTGCTGATGTGGCAGACCATCATCCACGTCACTTTCCTGTTCAGCGCGCTGGCCATCGCACTCACCGACCGGCTGCTGCACACCTCCGAGGACAAGCACTGAGGCATGCGGCCGGGCACCCGGCCAATCGCCCGCAAACCCATGGAACGCCCGCACTCCATGGGTTTTTTGCTTCAAAAGCCCTGTAGCACCCATTCAACAAGCGCGAGCAGCTATTAATTTTGCAGCAACTGGCGAGCCTGCCCTCCGTCCACGCGCGACATAGCACAAATCAAAAAACCCGTTTTTTGACTAAAAAACACCGAATAACTATACTTTCACGGTGTTTTACAACCTGCCACGCAGGTAATTCGCTCTTTGTGGCTGCGTTGCCCGAGAGCGCCCCGTGCCAACGCGCCTCCCACTGCTGGCGGCCCTGGCACACAGGCCGAAGTATTCGCCCCTGATGCCCCAGGGTGCCCTGCCGCCAATGCGCGGCGCACGGTACCCGCGTGACTGCGCAAGTCCTCAGCCAGACCTCTTGCGCCGCGCACCCAGGCCCTTGCGCACCGTTCGCGTGCCATTCGGGCCGATCTGGTCACTTTTCGTGTCCGCCCTCTTCCCGGCCCTGCAGGCCGCGCCCGTCGATTGGCGACGCGCGTGCCCTCGCGGGGACGCCGCATCGGGGTCGTGTGTGCCGCTTTGGCCTTTGCGTTCCTGCCGCCATTGGTGCGGCAGGGGCCCGTTCAACCCGTCACAACCGAGGAAGGACCCACACGTTGGCCAAGCAAATCATCATCGACCATGTCTTCAAGGTCTTCGGCGACTCGCCGCAGGAAGCGCTGCGCCTGGTGCAGCAGGGCCTGAGCAAGCAGCAGATCCTGGAGCGCACGGGCCATTCCATCGGCGTGTTCGATGCCAGCTTCACCATCGAGGCCGGCGAAATCTTCGTCGTCATGGGCCTATCGGGCTCGGGCAAGTCCACGCTGGTGCGCATGCTCAACCGCCTGATCGAGCCCACCAGCGGCCGCATCCTGGTGGACGGCCAAGACATCAACCGTCTGGGCGACCGCGAGTTGCGCGCGCTGCGGCGCAAGGACATCAGCATGGTGTTCCAGTCGTTCGCCCTGATGCCCCACATGACGGTGCTGGACAACGCCGCCTTCGGGCTGGAACTCGCCGGAGTGGACCGTGCCGAGCGCCAGCAGGCAGCGCAGGAGGCCCTGCAGCAGGTCGGCCTGGGCGCCTGGGGCGCCAGCTACCCCGACGAACTCTCGGGCGGCATGCAGCAACGCGTGGGGCTGGCGCGCGCGCTGGCAGCCGACCCGTCCATCCTGCTCATGGACGAGGCGTTCTCCGCGCTGGACCCGATCATCCGCACCGAGATGCAAAGCGAGCTGCTGCGCCTGCAGCAGATCAAGCGCCGCACCATCGTCTTCATCTCGCACGACCTGGACGAGGCCATGCGCATCGGCGACCGCATCGCCATCATGAAGGACGGCCACGTGGTGCAGGTGGGCACGCCCGACGAGATCTTGCGCGCGCCTGCCAACGACTACGTACGCAGCTTCGTGCGCGGCGTGGACGCTGCGGCGGTGTTCAAGGCGGCCGACATCGCGCGCCAGGCGCTCACCGTGGTGTCCGAGCACGACGACCGCGGCTGCCGCGCGGCACTGCGCCTGCTGGAAGACTCGGACCGCGACCACGCCTACGTGCTCAACAGCCGCAAGCGCCTGCTGGGCGTGGTGTCGTCGCAGTCGCTGCGTGAAGCGCTGCACGGCCGCCAGGGCGCGCTGGGCCTGCACCATGCCTTCTTGCCCAATGCCCAGCCGCTGGATGCCGCCACGCCGGTGGCGGACCTGTTCGGCCCCATGGGCAGTGCGCCCTGCCCGCTTCCGGTGGTGGACGAGGACGGCATCTACCAGGGCGTGATCAGCCGCACCACGCTGATGAAGTTCCTGGACCGCGACACGCCGCCCGTGCCGCCGCCGCAGGCGGAGGTGCCACCCATCCAGCTCAACCCCCACTTCCCGGCGCAAGCCAGCACGCCGGTGGCAGCGCCCCGCTAAGAACAACACAAGGAGAGGACACGCATGAACGACACAACGCAAGAGACCGCCGCCATCGACGACCCCTGGGCACCCGCCGACGCCGCGCCCGCTCAGGCGCAAGCACAAGCCAGCGACCCCTGGGCCGCCGACACGGCGCTGCAACCCGCGGATGCCGATCCGTGGGGCGCTGGCGGCACCGCCGGCACCGATGCCACGGCCGACGTGGACTGGCTTGACGCCGCAGCGGCGCCGATGCCCGAGCCCGACGCCGGCCTGGCCGGCCTGTGGCAGCAGATCGCCACGGACGGCCTGCCCGTGCAGGGCTGGATCAACGAGGGCCTGCATTGGGTGGTGGAGAACTTCCGCCCGTTCTTCCAGGCGGTGCGCGCGCCCATCGACGCCACGCTCACCGGCGTGACCGACCTGCTGCTGGCCGTGCCCGCGCCCGCGCTCATCGCGCTGGTCACGCTGCTGGCCTGGCAGTTCGCCGGCCGCGGCCTGGCCGTGGGCGCGGCGCTGTCGCTAGTGCTGGTGGCGCTCTTGGGCATCTGGCCCGACGCCATGGTGACGCTGGCGCTGGTGCTCACATCGCTGTTGTTCTGCGTCGTCATCGGCCTGCCCATGGGCATCGTGCTGGCGGCCAGCGAACGCGCACAGCGCTGGACGCGCCCGCTGCTGGACGCCATGCAGACCACGCCCGCCTTCGTGTACCTGGTGCCGGTGGTGATGCTGTTCGGCATCGGCAACGTGCCGGGCGTGATCGTGACCATCGTGTTCGCGCTGCCGCCGTTGGTCCGCCTGACCAACCTGGGCCTGCGCCAGGTGCGCCCTGATCTGATCGAGGCCAGCCGCGCCTATGGCGCTTCGCCCCTGCAATTGCTGTGGAAGGTGCAGCTGCCGCTGGCCATGCCCTCGATCATGGCCGGCATCAACCAGGCGCTGATGCTGTCGCTGTCGATGGTGGTCATCGCCTCGATGATCGCCGTGGGCGGCCTGGGCCAGATGGTGCTGCGCGGTATCGGCCGGCTGGACATGGGCCTGGCCACCGTGGGCGGCCTGGGGATCGTGCTGCTGGCCATCGTGCTGGACCGCCTCACCCAGGCCATGGGCCAGCCGCGGCGCGCCAGTGCGCGCTGGTGGCACACCGGCCCCGCGGGCCTGGTGCTGCGCGCCGTGCGCGGCAAGCCCGCAGCGCCCGCATCGCAAGCCGCCCCGCTTGCCACCCCCCGCAACTCCGCGGCCTGACACCACTCCCGTTCACCACCAGAAAGGAAACCCCGGATGACTCTTCTGTCGCTGACCTCTCCCACACACACTGCACGTTCCGGCGCATGCGCCGCCCTCGCCCGCCGCCTGCGCGCGCCGCTGGCCGCGGTTGCCGCGGGTCTGGGCCTGGCGCTGGGCGCCACCGCTGCGCTGGCCCAGCCCACCGCCCTGCCCGGCAAGGGCGTGAAGGTGCTGCCTCTCAAGAGCTCGATCGCCGAGGAGACCTTCCAGACACTGCTGGTCATGAAGGGCCTGGAAAAACTCGGCTACGACGTGCAGCCCATCCAGGAGGTGGAGTACCCCACGGCCCACATCGCCATCGGCAATGGCGACGCCACGTTCATGGCCGACCACTGGAACCCGCTGCATGCCGACTATTACAAGAACGCCGGCGGCGACGCGAAGCTCTACCGGCGCGGCACCTACTCGGGCAACGCGGCGCAGGGTTACCTGATCGACAAGAAGACCGCCGACGCGCATGGCATCACCAACGTCGAGCAGCTCAAGGACCCGAAAATTGCCCAGCTGTTCGACACCAACGGCGACGGCAAGGCCGACCTGACGGGCTGCACGCCCGGCTGGGGCTGCGAGGCCATGATCGAGCACCACCTGGACGCCTACGGCCTGCGCAACACCGTCACGCACCAGCAGGGCACCTACTCCGCGCTGATCGCCGACACCATCACGCGCTACCGCGCGGGCAAGCCCGTCCTGTACTACACCTGGACGCCCTATTGGGTGAGCAACGAGCTCAAGCCCGGCAAGGACGTGGTCTGGCTGGAAGTGCCCTTTTCCTCCCTGCCCGGTGAGCAAAAAGGCCTGGACACGCGCCTGCCCAACGGCAAGAACTACGGCTTCGTGGTGAACCAGCAGCAGATCGTGGCCAACAAGGCCTGGGCCGAGGCCAACCCCGCCGCCGCCAAGCTGTTCGAAGTGATGCAGCTGCCCGTGGCCGACATCAACGCCCAGAACCACCTGATGAGCCGGGGCCAGAACAAGGCCGCCGACATCGAACGCCATGTGAACGGCTGGATCAAGGCACACCAGAAGACCTTTGACGGCTGGGTGCAGCAGGCGCTGGCCGCGGCCCGCTGACGGGTGCCTTTGCAACAATTTGCATAAAAACAGGAGATAACGCCCGTCCCTCATGCGCGAGAAGCTATCTTTTAAGTAGCACCAGAATCGGGCGGGGCGGGCTTTCGCCCCGCCCATGCCTGCGGGCGAGGCGTTGCCATTGGTTGCATTTGGCGCGCTTCGTGCCATCGCGGCCAGACCCCGGGGGTGGCCCGGCCGTGCCATCCTCGGCGTTTCACCACGGCCAAGCGGCTCCCCACTTCATGCAACTTCCGCGTCTCACCCTCCAAGGCAAGGCCTTTGCAGCCCTGTCGGCGCTGCTGGGGGTGATGCTGGTGCTGTTCGTGGGCTTCTCGCTGCTGGGGCTGCAGCGGGGGCTGGGCCCCTACGTGGCCGAGGTGGAGTTGGCGCGCATGGACTGGCTGGTGTTCCGCCTACAGGCCGCGTATGAACAGCAGGGCGGCTGGCAGACACTGCGCGAGCAGCCCGGCCTGTGGCGCGAGTTGCGCCGCCCGCGCAACGTCCAGATGCCGACCTTCGGACCCGCTCCCGTGCCTGCGCCGGAGCCCCTGTTGCTACCCCAGGTCACGCCCGGCACGGCCCCGCCGCCGGTGGACGCGCTTTCGCGGCGCCTGGGCGTGGTGGATACGCAGGGCCGCGTGGTCGCGGGCGCCGCACCCGTTGCCGGCGGTGCGCGGACCGCGCTGCGCGACGGCGAGGGGCGCCTGATCGGCCACCTGGTGCTGGCGCCGCTTGACGGGCTGGAGCGCGATGCGGACCGCGCCTTCCTGTCCAAGCAGCTCGGTTTCGTGGTGTGGAGCGGCGTGACGGGCCTGGCGCTGGCACTGCTGCTGTCCTGGTGGCTGGCGCGGCGCTGGCTGCGCCCCATCGACACGCTGGTGACCGGCGCGCAGGCCATTGCGGCAGGCGAGCTGCACACCCGCGTGCCCGAACAGGCCGACAGCGAGGAATTCACCCGCCTGATCCACACCTTCAACGCCATGGCCGAGCAGCTTGCGAGCGTCGAGGCCTCGCGCCGCCAGTGGATCGGGGACACCGCGCATGAACTGCGCACGCCGCTGGCCGCGATGCGCGCCGAGATCGAGGCCGTGCAGGACGGCGTGCGCCCGTTCGACGAGAAGACCGCGCGCCGCCTGCACCGCCAGGTGATGCGGTTGATCCAGCTCGTGGGCGATCTGCGCGCCAGCGTGGACATGGCCGGCGACCAACCCCCGCCCGTCATGAGCGCCGTGCAGCCGCTCGCGCTGCTGCGCGAGGCCATGGCCGGCATGCAGTCGCGCTTCGACCAGACGGGCGTCGCGCTGCAGGCCGCGCCAGACCTGGCCACGCTCGCCAAGCAGCCGCTGCAGGTACACGGCAACGCACAGCAGTTGCACCGCGTGTTCCTGAACCTGCTGGAAAACAGCCTGCGCTACACCGACCCTGGCGGGCGGCTGCAGGTGTCGGCCAATGTGCAGCGCAATGGCGGCTCGCCGCGCCTCACGCTGCGCCTGGACGACACGGTGCCCGGCGTGGCGCCGCACGAGCTGCCGCACCTGTTTGAGCGTCTGTACCGTGCCGAGGCCTCGCGCCGCCGCGCCTCGGGCGACCTGGGCGGCTCGGGCCTGGGCCTGGCCATCTGCCGCACCATCGTGCAGGCGCACGGTGGCCAGATCGAAGCCAGCGCCTCGCCGCTGGGTGGTCTGCGCATCACCCTCACGCTGCCTCTACTGGAGAACCCCTCGCCATGACCACGCCCGCACGCATCCTCGTCGTGGAGGACGAGCAGGACATCGCCGACGTGCTGCTGGACTACCTGCGCCACGCGGGCTACGCCCCGGAGCACGCGGCCGACGGCCGCACGGCCCTGCAGGCCCTCACCGCCCCCCAGCCGCCGGACCTGACGCTGCTGGACGTCATGCTGCCCGGCATCGACGGGCTGGAGGTGCTGCGCCAGGCGCGCCGCCACACCGACAACCCCATCGTGGTGATCACCGCCCGCGTGGAAGAAGTGGACCGCCTCATCGGCCTGGAACTGGGCGCGGACGACTACATTTGCAAGCCCTTCTCGCCGCGCGAGGTGGTGGCGCGCGTGAAGGCCGTGCTGCGCCGGCGCGCACCGCCGGCCCAGGCCGCCGCGCAGGCGGAGCTGGCCTACGGCGCGCTGGTGCTGGACGAGGCCCAGCTGCAAGCCACGCTGCACGGCGCCCTCGTGGCGCTGACACCGCGCGAATGGCATCTGCTGCGCACCCTGCTGGCACACCCGCGCAGCGTGCTGTCGCGCGCCCAGTTGCTGCAGCACGCCTACCCGGACTCGCCGCAGGAGCCCAACGAGCGCGCCGTGGACAGCCACATCAAGAATCTGCGCCGCAAGCTGCGCAGCGCCGACCCCGCCGGGCACGACTGGATCCGCTCGGTCTATGGCGTGGGCTTTGCCTTCGACCCGCCCGCGGCGCCGCAGGACGCGCAGGACGCGCAGGACGCGCAGGACTGAAGATGCTCCTTTTTCTATAGCTGCTTGCGCTTTCCACAAGCGCGTTTAGAGCACTTTTTGCTTTAAACGCACCCGGGCAGCTACAGCGGCCTACGCCGGGTGGGGACAAGGGTTTGTTACCGAGCGTGACGGCGCCTAGAATGCCGCAGCCTCTGTTCCCGCTCCCGGCGCCCTTCACCGACGAACCACCATGCCCGCTCCCCTGCGCTTTTGTGCCGACGTGTCGCTGCAACGTCCCCTGTTGTCGGCGCGCGAGCGCGAGGCCCTGGACCGTAGCCCCTGGTTCTCCACCCTCTCGCCCTCGCTGCGGCACGACATCTTCCGCCTGGGTCACGTGACGCGCCATGCACACGGCGACCTGATCGTCGAGCAGGGCCGTCCCATCCGCGAATGGTTCACCTGCGCCAGTGGCGCGCTGCGCTTTCAACGCACCACGCCCTCCGGCAAGCTGGTCACGCTGGCCTATGTGGAGCCCGGCATCTGGGTGGGTGAGGCCGAGGTGCTCTACGGCCGCCCCTGCACCTACGACGCGCATGCCCATGGCCCCACCACGCTGTTGAGCGTGCCCGAACCCACCTTCCGCACGCTGCTGCAGGAGCATCCCTCGTTCGGCGAGGCGCTGCTCACGCTGCAGGCATGGAGCATGCGGTCGCTGTATTGCATGATGGAAGACATGGCCACGCTGCCGCTGCGCGCGCGCCTGGCCAAGCAATTGCTACAGCTGCTGCAGCGCTTCGGCCCGCAGCGCACCGAGCCGGGCGAGAGCGTGCCGCTGGGCCTGTCGCTGGCGCAAGACGAGCTGGCCTGCCTGCTCGGCGGCTCGCGCCAGCGCGTGAACGTGGAATTGAAATGGCTGGAACGCGAGGGCCTGATCAGCGTGCGCCCGCGCGGCATCGAAATCCTGGACGCCGCCGGCCTGCAGACGCTGGTGGACCAGGCTGCGGCAGACGGCCGCGGCGACGACTGAGTAACCGTCTTCGAAGTCAAGCGCAATGAAGCGACTTGTCCCAAGGTTTTCCAGTGCGCACCATGGCGTTGAGCGTGGTGAGCAACTTGCGCATGCAAGCGACCAGGGCGACCTTGGGCAACTTGCCAGCGGCCTTCAGACGCTCGTAGAAGGCCTTGATGGCCGGGTTGTAGCGGGTGGCCGTGAGCGTTGCCATGTACAGCACGCGGCGGATCTCGAAGCGCCCGCCTTGTACGCGCCGCCTGCCCTTGCTGCCGCCGGAGTCATTGGCCATGGGCGCCACGCCCACCAATGCAGCGATCTCGCGCCGGTTCAGCCGGCCCAGCTCTGGCAGCTCGGCAATCATCGTGGCACTGGCCACCGGGCCGACTCCCGCAGCCGACTGCAGCAGCGTGTCGAGCTCCCCAAAGTGCTCGCGCACATGCGTGACCATCTGCTCTTCGATCTCATCGAGCTGCGCCTTGATCGCCGCCTCGATGGCCTCGATGCTGGCGTGCAGCTTCTTGGGCGTGATCTGCAGCCGTTGGCGCTCCGAATGGAGCATGGTCAGCAACTGGCGCCTGCGCGTGACCAGGGCCGCGAGCCACTGCTGGCGCTCATCGGCCAGGGGGCGCAAGAAGCGCTGCAGATCGTCGCGGCGCAGCAGCACCGCTGCCAGCTCGGCCAGCGTGCGCGCATCCACCGCGTCGGTCTTGGCCAGGCGTCCCATGGATTTGGCGAAGTCGCGCGCCTGGCGCGGGTTGATGACCGCCACGGGCAGGCCTGTGGCCTGCAGGGCACACGCTAACGCGGCCTCGTAGCCGCCGGTGGCCTCCATCACCACCAGACCCACGTCCAGGGGCTGCAGGGCAGCCGCCAGCGCCGAGTGGCCTTCGGCATCGTTGTCAAACCGCTGGGCGCTGCTCTTGGCACCCAGCACACAGACATCCACGTGCGCCTTGGCCACGTCGATGCCCACCGTCACTGAGGTAACAGACATGATCTTCAGATCCCTTGCTTGTGCATGCGCGCTCAATCAAGGCGCGCGTAACCGTTCGGGCTTCACGAAGACCAGCGCGGCGGCCATGCGTTCTGTACTCAGTCACGGGCTCTATCACCCCAGCGCCTACCAAACTGCACGGGCCGGTCTGGCCGCCTCAACGGCGTTCAGACTCTACCGCGCTGGTCTGGTTTAAAGATACAAGCGCGCCGCCCACCGTCGCAACGTCCCTCCCAGCCGTCAGCGCCCCACCATCCGGGCGGGCACCACCCACTCATCGAACTGCGCGGGCGTCACGTAGCCCAGCGCCAGCGCGGCCTCGCGCAGCGTGCTGCCTTCCTTGTGCGCCTTCTTGGCAATCGCCGCAGCCTTGTCGTAGCCGATGTGCGGGTTGAGCGCCGTCACCAGCATCAGCGAGCGCTCCACCAGCTCCGCGATGCGCGCGCGGTTGGGCTCTATCCCCACGGCGCAGTGCTCGTTGAAGCTCACCATGCCGTCGGCCAGCAACCGCACGCTCTGCAGGAAGTTGTGCGCCACCAGCGGGCGGAACACGTTCAGCTCGAAGTTGCCACTGGCCCCGCCGATGTTGATGGCCACATCGTTGCCCAGCACCTGGGCGCACAGCATGGTCAGCGCCTCGCACTGCGTGGGGTTCACTTTGCCGGGCATGATGGACGAGCCGGGCTCGTTCTCAGGGATGGTGATCTCGCCGATGCCGCTGCGCGGGCCGCTGGCCAGCCACCGCACGTCGTTGGCGATCTTCGTGAGGCTGGCCGCCAGCGTCTTCAGCGCGCCGTGGGCATGCACCAGCGCGTCCTGCGATGCGAGCGATTCGAACTTGTTGGGCGAGGTCACGAAGGGCTGGCCGGTGAACTGGGCCAGCTCCTGCGCCACACGTTCGGCGTAGCCCTCGGGCGCATTCAGGCCCGTGCCCACGGCCGTCCCGCCCAGGGCCAGTTCATGCAGGTGCGGCAGCGCCGCGCGCACGTGGCGCTCGCCATGGGCAAGCTGCGCCACCCAGCCCGAGATCTCCTGCCCCAGCGTGAGCGGCGTCGCATCCTGCAGATGGGTGCGGCCGATCTTCACGATGTCGTCGAACGCCTCGGCCTTGGCCTGCAGGGTGGCGCGCAGCTCCTCCATGGCGGGCAACAGCCGGTGCACCAGCGCCTGCACCGCGGCCACATGCGTGGCGGTGGGGAACACGTCGTTGCTGGACTGGCTCTTGTTCACGTCATCGTTGGGATGTACGAGCCGTGCCTCGCCACGCTCGCCGCCCAACAGCTCGCTGGCGCGGTTGGCCAGCACCTCGTTGACGTTCATGTTGGTCTGGGTGCCCGAGCCGGTCTGCCAGACCACCAGCGGGAACTCGTCGTCGTGCTCGCCCAGCAGCACCTCGTCGGCCGCGGCGACGATGGCGCGCGTCTTGTCCGCGCCCAGCAGCCCCAGCGCGTGGTTGACCCGGGCCGACGCGCGCTTGACCTGCGCCAGCGCGCGGATGAGTTCCTGCGGCTGTCGTTCACCCGAGATGGCGAAGTTCTGCAGCGAGCGCTGCGTCTGCGCGCCCCAGAGCCTGTCGGCCGGCACCTCGATGGGGCCGAAGGTGTCGCGTTCGATACGGGTGCTGGAATTCATGGAAACGCCTTTCTGATCCGGGAAGGAGCAACGGGGCGATTTCACCGCAAATGGCCGCGCGGCCACTGAAAGCCCCTGCCACCACGCCGGGCGGACGGGGCTTCTACCCTTGCTTTTGCCCTCGCATCAGGCTCGTGCAAGGTGCAGGGCGATAATCGCGGGCGTCCGTTTCACAAGAAGCCTTCCCCACATGACCACGACCATCCGGTACAACGACCTTGTGGAGTCCGTAGCTGCCGCGCTGCAGTACATCTCCTACTACCACCCCGCCGACTACATCCAGCACCTGGCCCGCGCCTACGAGCGCGAGCAGAGCCCCGCGGCCAAGGATGCGATGGCGCAGATCCTCACCAACAGCAAGATGAGCGCCACGGGCCACCGCCCGATCTGCCAGGACACGGGCATCGTGAACGTGTTCCTGAAGGTGGGCATGGGCGTGCGCTTCGAGGGCTTTGCCGCCGACCAGAGTCTGGAGGACGCCATCAACGAAGGCGTGCGCCGCGGCTACAACCACCCCGACAACACGCTGCGCGCGTCGGTCGTCGCCGACCCGCAGTTCGCTCGCAAGAACACCAAGGACAACACACCCGCCGTCATCAGCGTGCAGATCGTGCCCGGCGACACGCTGGACGTGACCGTGGCCGCCAAGGGCGGCGGCAGCGAGAACAAGTCCAAGATGGTCATGATGAACCCCAGCGACAACCTGGTGGACTGGGTGCTCAAGACCGTGCCCACCATGGGCGCCGGCTGGTGCCCGCCGGGCATGCTGGGCATCGGCATCGGTGGCACGGCGGAAAAGGCCGTGCTGCTGGCCAAGGAAAGCCTAATGGAAGACCTGGACATGTACGAGCTGCTGGCCAAGAGCCAGCGCGGCGAGAAGCTCGACCAGGTCGAAGAGCTGCGCCTGGAGCTGTACGAGAAGGTCAACGCCCTGGGCATCGGCGCCCAGGGCCTGGGCGGCCTGGCCACCGTGCTGGACGTGAAGATCAAGATGTACCCCACGCACGCGGCCAGCAAGCCCGTGGCCATGATTCCCAACTGCGCGGCCACGCGCCACGCGCACTTCGTGATGGACGGCTCCGGCCCGGTCTACATGGACCCGCCGAGCCTGGACCTGTGGCCCAAGGTGGACTGGGCGCCCAACACCGAGACCAGCAAGCGCGTGGACCTCAACACGCTGACCAAGGAAGAGGTCGCGAGCTGGAAGCCTGGCCAGACGCTGCTGCTGAACGGCAAGATGCTCACCGGCCGCGACGCCGCGCACAAGCGCATCCAGGACATGCTGGCCAAGGGTGAGAAGCTGCCCGTGGACTTCACCAACCGCGTGATCTACTACGTGGGCCCCGTGGACCCGGTGAAGGACGAGGCCGTGGGCCCCGCCGGCCCCACCACCGCCACGCGCATGGACAAGTTCACCGACATGATGCTGGAGCAAACCGGCCTGATCGCCATGATCGGCAAGGCCGAGCGCGGCCCGGTCGCCATCGAGTCCATCAAGAACCACAAGAGCGCCTACCTGATGGCCGTGGGCGGCGCCGCCTACCTGGTCAGCAAGGCCATCAAGAACGCCAAGGTGGTGGGCTTTGCGGACCTGGGCATGGAAGCCATCTATGAGTTCGACGTGGTGGACATGCCCGTCACCGTGGCCGTGGACGCGGGCGGCACCAGCGCCCACATCACCGGCCCGGCCGAGTGGCAAAAGAAAATCGCCGCGGGCGAATACAAGGTCGTGCCCATGGTGGCCGCCTGACGGCCTCGCGATGTGAACCGTCCGTGACAAAAACCGCCCTCGGGCGGTTTTTTCCAACGGGTAAAGGGCCAGCGCGGCAGGGAACCCCGCTGCCGCCTTGCACTCCCATCTGCATCTCTTCACCGCCTCAGGAGCACCATGACCGCAGAAGAAATCCGCGCCACCCTCACCTTGTGCCTGATGGCCTCGTACGCCGACGGCGAGAAGCACGACCGCGAGCGTGAGCAGATCCGCGAGGTCGCGCAAGGCCTTGCGGGCGACGCGCAAATCAACCTGCCCGGCCTGTACCAGGACGTGCTGCTGCGCCGCTTGCAGCTACCAGAAGTGTTGGGCCGCCTGGCCTCTCCCGAGTCGCGCCAGCTGGCCTATGAGATGGCCGTGTGCGTGTGCGAAGCCGACGGCCACACCAGCGCCAAGGAAGACGCCTTCCTGGCCCAGGTGCGCCAGGCCTGGGGTCTGGGGGGCGCGCATACCACAGGGGGATTCGATGCCGAGGCCCAGGCCGTGGCCGACGCCCCTTTGCAAGCGCCTTTGCAAGCGCCTTTGCAAGCGCCTCTGCAAACGCCATTGGACGCATCCACTGCGCCTGCGACACCGGCCCCCCACCCCGCCGCTGCGGACGCGTTGCCTACCACCGCCGCGCAGCGCCGCCCCGGCAGCCTGCCGCCCGCCGAGATGGACCGCAAGATCCTGCAGGCGTCGATCATGAACGGCGCCATCGAACTGCTGCCTGAGAACCTGTCCACCCTGGCCATCATCCCGTTGCAAATGCGGCTGGTCTACCAGATCGGCCAGAGCTACGGCTATGAGCTGGACCGCGGGCACATCAAGGACTTCCTCGCGACGCTGGGCGTGGGGCTCACCTCGCAGTACCTGGAGCAGGCAGGCCGCAAGCTGCTCAGCGGCCTGCTGGGCAAGGCCGGCAAGGGCTTGCTGGGCGGCCTGGGGCGCCAGGCGGTGAGCAGCGGCATGAGCTTTGCCGCCACCTATGCGTTGGGGCATGTGGCCAACCAGTACTACGCGGGCGGGCGCACGCTGTCCACCGACATGCTCAAGGACGCCTACCAGCACGTGATGCAGGACGGCCAGCAATTGCAGGCGCGCTACCTGCCGCAGATGCAGGCGACCGCGCGCCAGCTCGACACGGCCAAGATCCTCTCCATGGTGCGCGGCGGCTGAGAGGCAAGTTGCCGCGCCGAACGCGGTTTTTGCTACTCTTTCAGGAGCATTTAGCGCTTGACTGGTAAGCGCTAGGGCCATTTTTTATATAGATGCAACCCCGTGGCGGCGCTTGGCCCACAGCCCGCCGAACTGGTTGATCACCATGCCCGCCAGCACGCCCAGCGTGCCCATCCATTGCCAGGCCGTGGGGCGCTCGCCCAGCAGCAGCATGGCCGACAGCAGTCCCACCACCGGCACCAGCAGCGACAGCGGCGCCACGGTGCTGGCGGCGTAGCGCTGCAGCAGGCGCGTCCACAGGCCATAGCCCAGCAGGGTGGACAACAGCGCCAGATAGGCCACCACGCCCAACTCGCGCCCGCCCAGGCCGCGCAGCTGCTGCACCACGGCCTCCGTGCCGTCCACCACGCAGGCCAGCAGCAACAGCGGCACGATGGGGAACACGCTGCTCCAGACAATGAAGGACACGGGCTCGTACGGCCCCTGGCGCGCTGCCACGCGCGTGAGCAGGTTGGAGCCGGCCCACATGGCCGCCGCCCCCACGGTGAGCAGGAAGCCCGCCAGGGTCATGCCGGAGGCGCCGTCGCCGTGCGCCGCGCCGATGAACACCAGCCCGCCGATGGCGATGCACAGGCCCAGCCACTGCCAGCGGTGTGGCGTCTCGCCCAACAAGGCTGCCGCCATGAGCATGGTGATGAATGCCTGCGTCTGCAGCACCACCGAGGACATGCCCGCCGGCATGCCCAGCTGCATGCCGGTGAACAGCAGGCCGAACTGTCCCACACCCTGCACCAGGCCATAGGCCGCCATCACGCCCCAGGACAGGTGCCGCGGCGGGCGCACGAACAGCAGGAACGGCAGCGAAGCCGCCAGGAAGCGCAGCGCGCACAGCACCAGCGGCGACAGCGTGGCCAGGCCCCACTTCATGACGACGAAGTTCAGCCCCCAAACCATAACCACCACCAGCGCCTTGGCCCAGTCGGCCCGCGACAGCGACGTGCTCATGCGCGGACTGCCGGCGCGGCGCGGCTCAACTGCCCGCCACCTTCATGCGGTTGATGAGGATGGAGCCCACCGTCTTGGCGCCATAGGTGTAGGCGTCGGCGCCCACGGCCTCGATGCCGCGCAGCATGTCCTTGAGGTTGCCGGCGATGGTGATCTCGTGCACCGGATAAGCGATGCGGCCGTTCTCCACCCAAAAGCCGCTGGCGCCGCGCGAGTAGTCGCCCGTCACGTAGTTCACGCCCTGGCCCATGAGCTCGATCACGAACAGGCCCGTGCCCAGCTTTTGCAGCATGGCGTCCAGGTCGTCGCCGGGCCGCGTAAGGCGCGACGACAGCACCAGGTTGTGCGAGCCGCCGGCGTTGCCGGTGGTCGGCATGCCGAGCTTGCGCGCCGAATAGGTGCTGAGGAAATAGCCCTGCACGCGGCCCGCCTCCACCACCTGGCGCGGTGCCACGCGCACGCCCTCATCGTCGAACGGCGAGCTGCCCTTGCCGCCCAGGATGAAGGGGTCCTCGGCCACGTCGATGTGCTTGGCGAACACCTGCTTGCCCAGCGAATCGACGAGAAAGCTGCTCTTGCGGTACAGCGCGCCGCCGCTCACGGCCTGCACGAAGCCGCCCAGCAGGCCGGCGGCCAGGGGCGACTCGAACAGCACCGGGCATTCGGTGGTGGGGATCTTGCGGCTGCCCAGGCGGCTCAACGCGCGCTGGGCGGCGTAGCGGCCCACGGCCTCGGGCGCGGCCAGTTCGCGCGCGTCGCGCATGGAGCTGTACCACGCGTCGCGCTGCATCTCGGCATTGCGCCCTGGCAACGAGGCGATCGGCGCCACCGAGATGCTGTGGCGCGAACTGGCGTAGCCGCCGCGAAAGCCGCGTGTGTGGGCGCTGAAGAAATGGCTCTGCTGCGCCGACACGCCCGCGCCTTCGCTGTTGGTGATGCGTTTGTGGGTCTTGAAGGCGGCGGCCTCGCACTCCAGCGCGAGAAGCGCGGCCTCTTCGCTGGTGATGGCCCAGGGGTGGAACAGTTGCAGGTCGCGGTGCGTTTCCTGCGGTGCGATGTCGGCCGCGTCGGGCAGGCCGGCCACCGGGTCCTCGGCGGTGAAGCGGGCGATGTCGTAGGCCGCCTGCACCGTGCGCTCCACGGCGGCCAACGAGAAGTCGGACGTGCTCGCATTGCCACGGCGGTGGCCCACGTACACCGTCACGCCCAGCGACTTGTCGCGGTTGCGCTCCACCGTCTCCAGCTCGCCCTTGCGTACGTTCACCGACAGGCCGCAGCCTTCCGAGGCGTCCGCCCCCGCGTCGGTAGCGCCCAACTTCTTGGCATGGGCCAGGGCATGGTCCACCAGGCCTTCAAAGAACTCTCGGGTATAGCTGAAGCCGCTGTCGGGCTGGGAAGAAGTGCCGCTGGCGGCGCGGTTGCTGGATGTATTCATAGCGGCGGCTATGATACTTGCCGACCCGCGCCGCCGCGCGGCAGGCGCCATTGCCGCTGCGCCGCGCAGGGCCTGTTTCCGCCCCCAGCACACCCATGTCACGCAAACCCAAAAAAGGCTATTTTGTGAAGGGCCATTTCGTTGCCGAAGGCAGCGAGATGGACCTGCAGCTCAAGGCCGAACTCAAAGGCACCGACGGTGCCACCAAGACCGACCTCAAGCGCGAGATGGAGGCGCTGCAGGACCTGGGCTCCGAGCTGCTCACGCTGCGCAGCGACCTGTTCGCGCGCCTGGACCTGCCTGAAAAGCTCCAGGATGCATTGGCCGAGGCCCGCCGCATCACCAACTTCGAGGGCAAGCGCCGGCAGATGCAGTTCGTGGGCAAGCTCATGCGCAAGCTGGAAGAAGACACCGTAGCGGCCATCCACGCCGCGCTGGACGAGCAGCGCAACGGCTCCGCCGCCGAGAAGCTGGCCCTGCACCAGGCCGAGCACTGGCGCGACCGCCTCATTGCGGACGACAATGCGCTGGCAGCATGGCTGGAGCAGTTTCCGCGCACGGACACGCAACAGATCCGCGCGCTGATTCGCCAGGCGCGCAAGGATGCGCCGTCCGACCATGAGGCCCGGGTGGCCCAGTCGCAGGGCGAGGCCCCGCGCAAGGGGCGTGCCTACCGCGAACTGTTCCAGCTGGTGCGCCACCAGATGACCGAAGCGGCCACCCTGGCCGTGCATGAGGAGCGCGAAGACGATGCCTGATACCCACAAAGCCCCGTCCTACGAGCCGGTCAAGATCGGCATCGTCTCCATCAGCGACCGCGCCAGCAGTGGCACGTACGAAGACAAGGGCCTGCCCGCCCTGCACGACTGGCTCAAGCGCGCGCTGCACAACCCGATTGCTTTCGAGCCGCGCCTGATTCCCGACGAGAAAGAGCGCATCAGCGCCACGCTGGTCGAACTGGTGGACGCTGGTTGCAGCCTGGTGCTGACCACCGGCGGCACTGGCCCCGCGCTGCGCGACGTGACGCCCGAGGCCACGCTGGCCGTGGCCGACAAGGAGATGCCGGGCTTTGGCGAGCAGATGCGCCAGATCTCGCTGACGTTCGTGCCCACGGCCATCCTGTCGCGCCAGGTGGCGGTGATTCGCGGCCAGAGCCTCATCATCAACCTGCCGGGCCAGCCCAAGGCGATTGCCGAGACGCTGGAGGGCCTCAAGGACGACAGCGGCGCACAGCGCGTGCCGGGCATCTTCGCCGCCGTGCCCTACTGCATCGACCTGATCGGCGGGCCCTACCTGGAGACACGCCCCGAGGTCTGCAAGGCCTTCCGCCCCAAGACCGCCGTGCGCCCCCAGCGCTGAGCGCGCCGCCCCGCCACGGGGCCGTGCCATGCTGCCCACCGATCGTCCTGCCGCGCCTTCGCGCCCCCGCGCAGGCAACACGTTCCTGGCCGGCCTGGCCATCGCCGGCCTGCTGGTTCCCGAGGCGGTGGCGTACGCCGCCATCGCCGGGGTACCGCCGGCCCATGCGCTGGTGGCCGCGCTCGTCGGGCTGCTCGTCTACCCGTTCATCGGCACCAGCCGCTTCGCCACGCTCTCGGCCACGTCGTCGGCCGCTGCGATCTTCGCGTCCGTCGTGGCGGCGGAAGGCACGGGCGGCGCGTTCGCGCTGGTCGGGGTCACCGGCGGACTGTTCATCGTGGCGGCGCTCGCACGCGCCGACTTCCTGGCGGCGTTCGTCTCGCGCCCCGTGCTGCGCGGCTTTGCGTGGGCGCTCGCGGTCACCATCGTCGTCAAGCAACTGCCCGGCCTCACGGGCGTTCCGGCCCAGGGCACGCACACGCCCGGCCTACTGTGGGACTGGCTGTGCGGGCTCGGCAACGCACAGGGTCTGACGGCAGCGCTGGGCTGCGGCGCGCTGGCTCTGTGGCTGGCGCTACAGCGCGCCCAGGCGCGGCATGCCTGGGTGCAGCCCTCGGTGCTGGTGCTGGCGCTGGGCATCGCGCTGTCCGCGGCGCTGCCTTTGGCGGCACACAGCGTGGTGCTGGTGGGGCCGGTCACGCTGCAGGGGCTGCAGTGGGGCTGGCCGCGGCTGGACTGGGACCACTGGGTGCGCGCCGCCCAGGTGGCGCCGGCGCTGATGATGATCCTGTTCGCCGAGTCGTGGGGATCGGCCCGCTCCCTGGCCCTGCAAGCGGGCGACCGCGTGCACGCGCGGCGCGAGATGCTGGCCCTGGGCGCCGCCAACATCGGCAGCAGCCTGCTGCAGGGCCTGCCCGTGGGCGCAGGCTTCTCGGCTTCGTCGGCCAACTACGAGGCTGGGGGGCACAGCCGCTGGACGGGCCTCGTCGCCGCAGCGGCGATTGCGTTGGCGCTGGGATTGGCGCAAGGCGCACTGGCGCTTGTGCCGCTGCCGGTGCTGTGTGCGGTGGTGATCGGCATCCTGTCGCACAAGCTGGGCCCGCGCCCCTTGTGGGCCACGCTGCGCTGGAATGGCGACGCCTGGATGGCATTGGCCGCAGCGGCCGGCGTGTTGGTGCTGGGCGTGCTGTTCGGCATGCTGCTCGCGGTGGGGCTTTCGCTGCTGCTGGCGCTGCGCCGCTTTGCGCAGCCGGCCGCCAGCGAGCTGGGCCGCCTGCCGGGCACGCATGATTTCGTCGCGCTCAAGCTGCACCCGCAGGCGCAGCGCACGCCGGGCGTGCTGGTGCTGCGGCCGGACGAACCGCTGTTCTTTGCCAATGCCGAGGCCATGGCGCATATCGTGGCCACGCACGCAGGAGCCCAGGGCGTGCGCGCCGTGGTACTGAGCGTGGAGTCCAGCGACGACATGGACGTGACCACGCTGGAGGCCCTGCAGGAGTTGCAGGCCCATCTGGCGCGCCGGGGACTGACGCTGCTGCTCGCGCGCATCAAGGACCACCCGCGTGCCGCGCTTGAGCGCGCCGGGCTCACGCATATTCCGCTGTTCTGGAGCGTGGACGACGCCGTGGGCGCGGCACAGGGCATGGCCATACCCGAGCAGTCCACTCAACCGTAGCCCCGCCGCCGCGTACCCGGCGTAATGTGGCGGCTTCACCCCACAAAGGAGCCCCGCATGACCGCCATGATGAAAGCCGCTGTCTTCGTCGAAAAAGGCCGCATCGAACTGGCCGACAAGCCCATTCCCGGCGTGGGCCCCAACGACGCGCTGGTGCGCATCACCACCACCACCATCTGCGGCACCGACGTGCACATCCTCAAGGGTGAATACCCGGTGGCCAAGGGCCTGACCGTGGGCCATGAACCCGTGGGTGTGATCGAGAAACTGGGCAGCGCCGTGCAGGGCTACCAGGAAGGCCAGCGCGTGATCGCCGGCGCCATCTGCCCCAACTTCAACAGCTACGCGGCGCAGGACGGCTATCCCAGCCAGGACGGCAGCTACCTGGTGCCGCGTGGCCTGTGCGGCTGCCACGGCTACAAGGCGACGGCCGGCTGGCGCTTTGGCAACCTGATCGACGGCACCCAGGCCGAGTACGTGCTGGTGCCCGATGCCCAGGCCAACCTGGCGCCCATTCCCGACGGGCTGACCGACGAGCAGGTGCTGATGTGCCCGGACATCATGTCCACCGGCTTCAAGGGCGCGGAAAACGCCAACATCAAGATCGGCGACACCGTGGTGGTGTTCGCGCAGGGCCCCATCGGCCTGTGCGCCACCGCCGGCGCGCGCCTGCTGGGTGCCACCACCATCATCGCCGTGGACGGCAACGACGACCGCCTGGCGGTTGCGAAGAAGATGGGCGCCGACGTGACGCTGAACTTCCGCAACGTGGATGTGGTGGAGGAGGTGATGAAGCTCACCGGCGGCAAGGGCGCCGACGGCTCCATCGAGGCCCTGGGCACGCAGGCCACGTTCGCCCAGGCCATGAAGGTGCTCAAGCCCGGCGGCACGCTGTCCAGCCTGGGGGTGTACTCGGAAGATCTGTCGATCCCGCTGGCGCAGTTCGCTGCAGGCCTGGGCGACCACACCATCCGCACCGCGCTGTGCCCCGGCGGCAAGGAGCGCATGCGCCGCCTGATGAACGTGATCGCCGCCAACCGCCTGGACCTGGGGCTGCTGGTGACGCACCAGCGCAAGCTGGACGACATCGTGGAGGCCTACGACCTGTTTGCGCACCAGCGCGACGGGGTGCTGAAGATCGCCATCAAGCCTCACTGAGGCGAGCCAACGCCCATCAAGGGAAAATAGGCCGATAGCGCTTATACATCAAGCGCTGGCAGCTACTAAATTAGGAGCATCCACCCAACAAAAGGCCCCGGCGGCCCTTCCTCGGGCTCAGAACCCGCGCATCTCGCCCCACTCGGCCCAGGGAGCCCGCGAGGAGCGCAGGGTATTGATGGGCGCCGCCGCATCCTCATAGCCCAGCGCCACGCCAAAGGCCACGCGGTACGGCTCGGGCAGTCCCAGCTGCTGCTGCAGCGTGCCGGCATAGCGGCGCCAGAAGCCCTGGGCGCAGGTGGCCAGCCCATGCTGCACCGCCAGCAGCATCAGCGACTGCAGGTAAATCCCCAGATCAGCCCATTGCGGCTGGCCCATGCGCTCGTCCACGCAGACGAAGATGCCCACGGGCGCGCCAAACAACTCGGCATTCTTGGCCAGCTGCTG
This sequence comes from Diaphorobacter sp. LI3, assembly GCF_022807955.1. Taxonomy (NCBI): domain Bacteria; kingdom Pseudomonadati; phylum Pseudomonadota; class Betaproteobacteria; order Burkholderiales; family Comamonadaceae; genus Diaphorobacter; species Diaphorobacter sp. LI3. Next base: position 3,414,852 of record NZ_CP094346.1, read on the forward strand.
CAGGCGCCCGGCCTTGTCCTCGCGCGGAATGCCGATGCTGCGGTACAGGTCTTCGCCGTTGGCGAAGCGGCGTGTGCGGTAGGGCTCCCATAGGCCCGGCGGGTAGGACTGGTTGTCCGGCCCTTCCTCGGGTTGCGCCTGGGCGACGACCGCCAGCAACTCCTGCAGCGGCACGCCCGTGAGGGCCACCACGCGCCAGGGCTGCAGATTGCCGCCGGAGGCCGCCTGTGCGGCTTCTTGAAGAATCGTCTGCACCGTCGCCGCGGGGGGCGCGTCGGGCAGGAAGGCGCGCACCGAGCGGCGCGCACGCAGGGCCTGGGTGACTTCCATGGATTGTTTACTTGCCAATGATGTCGTTGAGCTTGGCTGCCTGGAATTGCTCGCAGCGCACGGCCTCGTCGGGTACGCAGCCGCCGCTTTGCGGGGTGGACCTGGAGAGCTTTTCAATGGCCTGCCACAGCAGTGAGATCTGGTGCTCCTGCGTGGCGGCGGAATCGATCAGGCCGCGCATGGCCTGGGTCAGCGGGTCGTCCTGCAGGGAGGTCACGCCGTAGGCGCTGAACTTGGCCTCCTCGGGCTTGTGCGGCTCGGTCACATCGGCGCTCTGGCCTTCCTTGGACGGAATGATGCGCGCGGGGATGCCCACGGCCGTGGCACCCGCCGGCACCGGCTTGATGACCACGGCGTTGCTGCCGATCTTGGCCCCATCGCCCACCTCGAAGCCGCCCAGCACCTTGGCGCCCGCGCTCACCACCACGTTCTTGCCCAGCGTGGGATGGCGCTTGGTGCCCTTGTAGAGCGAGGTTCCGCCCAGCGTCACGCCCTGGTAGATGGTGCAGCCGTCGCCGATCTCGGCGGTCTCGCCCACCACCACCCCCATGGCGTGGTCGAAGAAAACCCGCTCGCCGATCTTGGCACCCGGGTGGATCTCGATGCCCGTGAACCAGCGCGCAAAGTGCGAGATGAAGCGCCCCAGCCACTTGAAACCGTTCGTCCAGCACCAGTGCGCCGGCCGGTGCAGCCAGATGGCGTGCAGGCCGGGATAGCAGGTAATGACCTCCCAGGTGCTGCGCGCAGCCGGGTCGCGTTCAAGGATGCACTGGACGTCGGATCGCAGGCGGGCAAGCATGAAGGGCAATGGTGTAACGAGAAGCTTGGCAGTCTAGCGGTTTGCCTGCGTGGCCTGCAGCATGGATTTGGCGACACCGCGCAGGATGTGGATTTCCTCCTGCGTGAGTTGCGCGCGGTTGAAAAGCTGGTTCAAGCGCGGCATGAGCTTCTTGGGCGCGGCCGGGTCCAGAAAGCCGATGCCCGTGAGCGCCTGCTCCCAGTGCGCCAGCATGCCGGCCACCTGCGCGGCGTCCGCGCGCTCGCCCTGAGGGGCGGACTCCTGCACCGCAAAGCCCTCCCCACGGGTGGCGAGGGCCTGCCGCCATTCATAGGCGATGACCTGTACCGCCGCGCCCAGGTTGAGCGAGCCGAACTGCGGATTGGTGGGAATGCTCAGCGCCACATGGCAGCGGTACACATCCTCGTTGGCCATGCCAAAACGCTCGGAGCCGAACAGGAAGGCCACGCCAGTTTCCGGCGACGGGTTTCTAGCCAAATCAGCCCCTGGCGCTTTGCCATCAAGCGCTGACAGCTCATTATTCAATAGCATCTCGAAATGCTGGCGCGGCGTGCGCGTGGGCGGGCCGAAGTCGCGCGGCGTCATCGCCGTGGCACACAGGTGGCTCACGCCCTCCAACGCCTCGTCCAGCGTGGCGACGATGCGGGCATGGGCCAGCACGTCCAGCGCGCCGCTGGCCCGCTGGATGGTCTCCTCCTTGCGCAGCACGTTGGGCCAGCGCGGTGCGACCAGCACCAGGTCATCGAAACCCATGGTCTTCATGGCGCGTGCCGTGGCGCCCACGTTGCCGGCGTGGCTGGTCTGGATCAGGATGAAGCGGGTTCTCATGGCGCGAAGTGACTCGGGAGCAAGCCTGCCATTGTCGCCGCTGCTGCAAAGCGCCCGAAGGCCCGCGCGTGCAAGCCCGGAGGGTGATGGGTAAAATGCTCGCTTTGCGCCCGCATCGCCGGCTGCGCGCCCCGCGGCCACGAGCCGCCCCGCTCCTTCGTCACAATCCAATGTCGTCCAATCTGCACCCCATGCTCAACGTGGCCATCAAGGCCGCTCGCGCCGCCGGCGCCATCATCAACCGCGCGGCCCTTGACGTGGAGGCCGTGCGTATTTCGCAAAAGCAGATCAACGACTTCGTGACCGAGGTGGACCATGCCGCCGAGCAGGCCATCATCGAGACGCTGCTCACCGCCTACCCCGGCCACGGCATCCTGGCCGAGGAATCGGGTTCGGAGCACGGCTCCAAGCATTCCGAGTACGTCTGGATCATCGACCCGCTGGACGGCACCACCAATTTCATCCACGGCTTTCCCGTGTACTGCGTGAGCATCGCCCTGGCCGTGCGCGGCAAGGTCGAGCAGGCCGTGGTGTACGACCCCTCGCGCAACGACCTTTTCACCGCCACGCGCGGGCGCGGCGCCTTCCTGAACGAGCGCCGCATCCGCGTGAGCAAGCGCACGCGCCTGGGCGAATGCCTGATCTCCACGGGCTTCCCCTTCCGCCCCAGCGACAACTTCAAGCAATACCTGAACATGATGGCCGAGGTGATGCCCCGCACCGCCGGCCTGCGCCGCCCCGGCGCTGCCGCGCTGGACCTGGCCTATGTGGCCGCCGGCTACACGGACGGCTTCTTCGAGAGCGGCCTGTCGATCTGGGACGTGGCCGCGGGCGGTCTGCTGGTGACCGAGGCCGGAGGTTTGGTGGGCAACTTCACGGGCGAGGCCGACTACATGGAGCAGCGCGAATGCCTGGCCGGCGCGCCACGCATCTATGGCCAGCTGGTGACTCTGCTGGGCAAATACAGCAAGTTCGCCAGCGCGGGCGACAAGGCCGCGGTGCGCCAGGCCGCCGAGGTCACGGACGTCGCTGACGTGGCCGGCGACGAGGCGGCCGCGCGGTCGCCAGACGACGCCACGCCCACCGCACCGGACAGCGCCGCCGAGGACACCCAGACCCGGCCCACGGCAGCGCCGTAATCCTCATACTCATAAAACAATAGCTGCCCGCGCTTGCTGCAAGCGCCATGGCAGCTATTTTTATTTGAACTGCGGCAGCACTTCAATGGGGATCGGGGTAGCGCTGTGCGATGCCGCGGAAGTCGTCGGCCAGTTCCACGAACGCATCCACCATGTCAGGGTCGAAGTGCGTGCCCCGCCCCTTGAGGATGATGGTGCAGGCCTGTTCGTGGGAGAACGCCGGCTTGTACACGCGCTTGCTGATGAGTGCGTCATACACGTCGGCCACGGCCATCAGGCGCGCAGACACGGGAATGGCGTCGCCCTTGAGGCCTTCGGGGTAGCCCGATCCGTCCCACTTCTCCTGGTGGCTGTACGCGATCTCCTTGGACACGCTGAGGAAGGCCACGCGCATGCCCAGGAGCTGCTCGGCATCCTCGATGGCCTTACGCCCCAGCGTGGTGTGGGTCTTCATGATCTCGAACTCCTCCACCGTGAGCTTGCCCGGCTTGAGCAGGATGCTGTCGGGGATGCCGATCTTGCCGATGTCGTGCAGCGGCGCCGACTTGTACAGCAGGTCGATCATGCGGTCGTTCAAGACCGCCTCGAAGCGCGGGTGGTGGCGCAGACGCTCAGCCAGGGCCTTGACGTACAGCTGCGTGCGGCGGATGTGGTTGCCGGTTTCGTTGTCGCGCGTCTCGGCCAGAGAAGTCATCGCCATGATGGTCACGTCCTGGATCGCCTGCACCTCCAGCGTACGCATCGCCACCTCGCGCTCCAGGTAGGCGCTCTTGTCGCGCAGGAAGTCGGCCGTGGCCTTGAGCGCCAGGTGCGTGGCCACGCGCGCCAGCAGGATGGAGGGGCTGATGGGCTTGGTGATGTAGTCCACCGCCCCCAGCGCCAGGCCTTCGCGCTCGTCGTCGGGATCGGAGCGCGCGGTGAGAAAGATCACCGGAATGTGACGCGTGGCCCCGTTGGCCTTGAGGCGCCGGCAGACCTCGTAGCCGTCGATGCCGGGCATCATGATGTCCAGCAGCAGCAGGTCGGGCGGAGCGTCGGACTGCGCGATTACCAGGGCCTTCTCACCGCTGGCCGCCACCTTGACGCGGTAATGCCCCTGCAGCAGTCCGGCCATGAGCGTCAGGTTGTCGGGCGTGTCGTCCACTACCAGCACGGTGGCGATGGGCTTGTCGACCAGGCGGTCCGGGGCGGCGTTCACGTAGCGTTGCTGATCCATGGGATGTCCTGCCAAAGAGTTGGTGGGATGGGGCGTCATTCCTCCGGGGCCGCCGGGCATGCCTCCAGCCGCCGCAGCGCGTCGTCATAGGCGAAGCTGCGCACGCTGCGCTCCAGCGCATCGAAGTCCGCACCCAGCAAGGCGGCCAGCCCAGCCGCGTTGCGCTGGAGGTAGTCGCCCGCGGCCGGGTCGTCCGCGCGCAGCAGCGTGCGCAGCCCGCGCAGCACCTGTGCGGGCGTCTGCGGCGGTGCGGTGGCCTCGCGTGCGTGCGCACCCGGGGCCTGCCGGGCCCAGGCACCCAACGCCTGCAGCAAAGGCACCATATGCTCTGCCAGGGCCGCCAGCAGGGGCTGGAGCGTTTCTGCCGGCGCCTGAGAGCGCAGCGCCTGCTCCAGTGCCTGCGCATGCCGCGACACCGGCTGCGCACCGAGGTTGGCGGCCACCGAGCGCAGCGTGTGCGCGGTGCGCTCGGCCAGTGCCCAGTCCTCCGCCTGTATGGCCGCCTGCAGGTTCCGGACGACGTCACTCTGGCTCAGCGCGAAGCGCTGCAACAGTTCGGCGTACAGCCCCGGCTTACCCGAAGCCCGCTGCAGGCCCTGCGCGGTATCCAGGCCCGGCACGCCCTGTGGCAGGGCAGGCGCGAATGCAGATGCCAGCAGCGCGTCCGCCGGGGGTGCGGGCGCGTGCGATGCCGCCTCGGGGCGCGGCGACAGCCAGCGCACCAGCGTGGCCCACAGCACTTCGGGGTCGATGGGCTTGGGCACGTGGTCGTTCATGCCCGCGGCAAAGCAGCGCTCCCGGTCGGCCTGCATGGCATTGGCAGTCATGGCGATGATCGGCAGGCCGGCATGGCGCGGGTCGGCACGCAGTTGCCGCGTGGCCGTTTCGCCATCCATCACGGGCATCTGCATGTCCATGAGCACCACGTCGTACCGGCGCCGGTCGATGCACGCGATGGCCTCCTGGCCGTTGGACGCCACATCCACGTGCATGCCGGCATCGCGCAGCAGCTCCTGCGCCACGATCTGGTTGAGCTCGTTGTCTTCCACCAGCAGCACCACCGCACCGCGCAGCACGGCGGGTGCGGCGCCAGACGGAGACCGCGGCAGCGGATGCACGTCCCACGCCTGGGCCAGCGGCTGCATGAGCGTGTCGAACAGCACCGACGCGCTCACCGGCTTGACGAGCACGTTGTCGATCCCCTCGCTGCGCGCGGCGTCCATCACCTCGTCGCGCCCGTGCGCCGTAACCATCAGCATCTGCGGGATATGCGCAAGGCCCAGCCCGCGAATGCGGCGCGCCAACTCGATCCCGTCCATGCCCGGCATGTGCCAATCCAGCAGCAGCAGGCCGTAGGGGCGCTGCTCGGCCACCGCGTCGCGCAGTGCCTGCAGCGCCTGCACGCCCGAGTGCACCTGCGTGGCCTGCAGGCCCATGGTCTGCAGCATGTCCACCAGCACCTGGGCGGCGGTGTGGTTGTCGTCCACCACCAGCACCCGGCTGCCACGCCAATCGCTGCGCAAGAGCGCACGGGGCAGGGGCTCGCCCCGTACCAGCGGCACGATGATCCAGAAGGCCGAGCCCTGCCCTGGTTCGCTGCGCACGCCCACTTCGCCGCCCATGAGTTCGGCCAGGCTCTTGCTGATCGCCAGGCCCAGGCCGGTGCCGCCGTAGCGGCGGGTGGTGGAGGTATCGGCCTGCTCGAAGCTCTGGAACAGCCGCTGCATCTGCTGCGGCGCAATGCCGATGCCGGTGTCGCGCACCTCGAATCGCAGCAGCACGCGCGCGCCCTCGTCGCGCTCCAGCCGCACCAGCAGATGGATCTCTCCTTGCTCGGTGAACTTAACGGCGTTATTGGCAAAGTTGATGAGGATCTGCCCCAGGCGCAACGCGTCGCCCACCAAGTGCTGCGGCACGTCGGGGGCCACGTCCAGCACCAGCTCCAGCCCCTTGGCCGCCGCCTTGAAGCCCACCACGTCGGCCACGCCTTCCAGCATACGGTCCAGCGCGAAAGGGCTGCGCTCCACCGCGAGCTTGCCGGCCTCGATCTTGGAGAAGTCCAGGATGTCGTTGATCACGCCCAGCAGATGCTGGCCCGCCTGCTGCATGCGCACCACGTAGCCGCTTTGGCGCGCATCCAGCCCCGACTTCAGGGCCAGGTGCGACATGCCGATGATCGCGTTGAGCGGCGTGCGGATCTCATGGCTCATGTTGGCCAGGAAACGCGACTTGAGCGCCGCCGTCTCCTCGGCCAGTTCCTTGGCGCGGCGCAGTTCCACTTCGGCGCGCTGGCGGTCGGAGACGTCCACGAAGGTGCCGATGACTCCGCCCGCCGAGCCGTCCGGGCGGTTGAACCCATGCAGCCAGAACATCGTGTGGTGCACCAGTCCATCGGCATACGGCATGGCCACCTCGCGGTGCACGGACTGCGCGCCCCGCAGCGCGGCCTCGGTATCCGCGTGCAGGCGTTCGCGCTCCAGCATGGGCAGGAACTCCAGGTCCAGCACCGTCTTGCCGATGAAGTCTTCCGTATGGATGTCGAAGGCCTGGACATAGGCCCGGTTGAAACCCAGGTAGCGCCCCTGCGCGTCTTTGTAGAAGAGCGGTACCGGAATGGCATCGATCAGCGCCTGCTGGAAGGCGAGCTGCTCGGCCACGCGCGCCTCCAACATCTTCTGGTCATGCACATCCACCTGCACGCCGATGATGCGCGCGGCCTGTCCTGCTTCGTCGCGCACCACGCGCGCGGTACACAGGATCCAGCGCGTACTGCCATCGGCGCGCACGATGCGCCAGGAATCGCGCAGACGGCCGCCGCCTTGGCCGGCCTGTGCCTGCGCCAGCAGGCCTTGCACGCGCGCACGGTCTTCGGGATGGATCACATCCACCCACGCCTGGAACGGCCTCTCTGCGGCATGCCCGTCCTTTTGCGCCGGCAGCGACGCCGCGCCATACAGCTGCTCCAGCTGGGGCGACCACACCATGCGCTGCGTCAGCAAGTTGTAGTCGAACACGCCGATGTGCCCCGCCTCCTGCGCCAGCTCCAGCCGCGCGTTGGCTTCGCGCGTGGCAGCCTCGGCGCGCTGCGCCTCGGTCACGTCCTCGATCACCCACAGCGATGCGATCTGCACGCCCTCCATCTTCAGCCCGCGGCCCGCCATACGCGCCGTGAACGACGTGCCGTCCGGACGCCGCAGCACGGCCTGCTCGCGCACCGAGCCACCGGCCAGAAGCATGGGAACGGTCCGTGCGGTGAAGGCGCCGTAGCCGGCCTCGCCTCCGAACAGCTCCTGTACCGGGGTTCCCGCCAGGGCATCGTCCGAGGAGCGCAGCAGTTCCGCCAGGGCGCGGTTGAACTGCCGTATCTGCCCGTCGCAGACGAGCACGATGGGCGGCGCGTTGTCAAAAAGCGCTGTCTGTTGTTCCAGCAGTTCGCTCAGGCGGCGTTCACGCCGCTCCAGCTCTTGCGCGGCCTCGATGCGCGCGGTCACGTCCTGCAGCAGCCCCACGATCGCGATGCGCCGGCCCTTGGCGTCGAACACCGGCGACAGCGTGGCTTCCTCGTGGTACAGGGTGCCGTCCCGGCGCCGGTTCACGAAGCGTCCGCGCCAGGAATGGCCGGCCAGCAACCGGCTCCACATGTCCCGGTAAGTACCGGCGGGCGTGTGTTCGCTGGCGGCTATCGATGGCTTGCGCCCGCGCACTTCGCCCAGCGTGTAGCCGGTGTTGCGTTCGTACTGGGGATTGACCCACGCGATCACCCCTTCCGCATCGGTGATGACGATGGAAATGGGGCTGTTCTCCAGTGCCGCGCCCAGCACGGAAAAGCGCTGCATGCTCTCCGCCAGGCGGCGCCGGTTGCGCAGCGCGTCCAGCGCCATGGCGCCCACGAGCGCGAAGAGCGCGAACGCGCCCCCTCCCACCATCCAGCGCAACCCCATGGGCATGATGGCACTCATGTCGTCCAGCAACACCAGCTGCCAGGGGCCCGCAGGGTCCTCCCAGTCCACGGCGCGGCGGCCCACGGCATAGCGCACGCCGTCGATCAGCGCTTCGCGGGAGTCGATGGAAAACGGCAGGGCCGACACCAGCCCGTTGTCGAAACGGCTGCCAAACTGGCGCGTGCTGCGCACCGCGTCGATGCGTTCCTGCGTCAGGGGCGCGGTCATCGCGTAGAGCCACTCCGGACGGGTGGAAGAGAACACCACGCCCTGCGGCGACATCAGCAGCACGGGATGCCCCGCCCGCGTGAGCAGGCGGTCGAAATGGGAGAACCCCACCTTGACGGTAACCACACCGATGATGGGACTGGACGGGGTATCGCTCTCATACAGCGGCGCTGCGTAATAGAGGCCGCGCTCCTGCGACGTGCCGCCCAGGGCGGCATATACGGACGCATTGCCCTGCAAGGCCTGCTGAAAATAGGGCCGATGTCCCAGCTGCGCACCGGTCGTGCGGTTGCCGGCGGTGTCATGCGCTACCACCGTGCCGTCGCGCGCGATCACGTAGGCACCATCCACCATGAAGCGGCCGCGGATGACGCCCAGGCGCGCCAGCACCGGCGGCGCATCGTAGGGCAGAAAGCCCTGCGCGGCAGCCTTGAGCGACGGCTCGCTCAAGCCAAGCAAGGTAACCATCCCCAGCAGCGGGCCGTTGCTGCTCTCGCTCAGCAGCGTCTGCTCCATGCCTTCCAGCAGCTGATTGCGTTCGTGTTGGCGCTGTTCCGAGCGCACCAGCGCGACCGCTTCCACTGCCAGCCAGGCACCCAGCGCCGCCAGCACGAGCACCCATACGGCGCCCCGCAACCACCGGCCCTGTGGGTCGCGCAGCGAATCGCGCAGAACAGCCAGCCGTTCCTTGCGCTCAGGCATGGCCGTCATGCCTGCCAAGGGGCCGAGCGAGCAGCCACACGTCGGGGGAGCTTTTCAAGGAAACCTCCATCAGCCCCGTGCTTCGGGGGTCGGTGCAAGATGCGTCACAGACGCGTGGCGCGCCGTGATCCAGTGGGTGCGCGGAGTATGTCAAAACGTAACCATTTTCGCCATCCTGCATGACACTTATCCACCACCTGCCAACAGCAGCGTACCAGCATGTAACAGCGGGAGCGTGTGACCTTTCTGCCCAGTACGATGGCCCGGATCACGCCACCACCAAGGAGACCCCGATGCGACCGTACCTGCGCGCCCAACGTATGACCGCCTCTGTCGTCGCTGCCCTCGCGGTGGTGACGCTGGCGGCCTGCTCCAGCCCCCCCGCCGCATTCCACTACCAGGTGCCGCAACAGCCCGAGGGCTCTTCCGGCTACACGGAGAAGCCCGGCTGGGCTACCGAGCGCTTCGCGGTGGCAGCCGCCAATCCGCTGGCGACCGACGCCGGCTACCAGGTGCTGAAGGCAGGCGGCTCGGCGCTGGATGCGGCCATCGCGGTACAGATGGTGCTTACCCTCGTGGAACCGCAGTCCAGTGGCATCGGCGGCGGCGCGTTCCTGCTGCACGCGGCTGGCAGCAAGGTCGAGGCCTACGACGGGCGCGAGACCGCCCCCGCGGCCGCCACGGAGAACCTGTTCATTGGCGCCAATGGCAAGCCCATGGCCTTCCATGACGCTGTGGTGGGCGGGCGCTCGGTCGGCGTGCCGGGTACGGTGCGCATGCTGGAGCAAGCCCACAAGGAACACGGCAAGCTTGCCTGGGCCACACTGTTCGAGCCCGCCATCCAGTTGGCGGAACAGGGCTTCAAGGTCAGTGCGCGCCTGCACACCTTGCTGGCCAATGAGAAGTTCCTCGCGCAGGACCCGGTGGCGCGCGCCTATTTCTTCGATGCCGCCGGCCAACCCTGGCCCGTGGGGCACACGCTCAAGAATCCTGAGCTGGCGAGCGTGCTGCGTGCCATTGCCAGGAACGGCTCCAAGGCGCTGCTTGAAGGGGAAGTGGCCCAGGCCATCGTGGCCAAGGTTCAGGGCCACGCAGGCAATCCCGGCGGGCTCAGCCTGGCCGACTTGGCAGGCTACCAGCCCAAGAAACGGGAGGCCCTGTGCTCCGACTACCAGATTGGCGCTAAGGATCTATCCGCAAATTAAACTATGTTCCTGAGTCGCCCGTGATGCGGCGCAGGAGATGTAGATGGCCAAGGTGCATGCCAATTCGTGGGAAGTGACGGACGAGTTCTGGAGCCGGGTGGAGCCGCTGGTGCCGCAGCCTGCGCGCGATCCTGACAAGCAGTACAAGCGCGCAGCCGGAGCGGGCCGCCCGAGCAAACCGCCACGGCTGGTGTTCGAGGCCATCATGTATGTGCTGCGCACTGGCTGCCAATGGAAGGCATTGCCTGCTGAGCGCTTCGGCAGCGCCAGCGCGATCCATCAGAAGTTCATGCTGTGGTCCAAGGCCGGGTTCTTTGAGAACCTGTGGCGTGCAGGTCTTGCTGAGTACGATGATTTCGAAGGCGTTGCCTGGCGCTGGCAAAGCATTGATGGGGCCATGTTCAAGGCGCCACTGGCGCAAGAGGCTGTGGGGCGCAACCCGACGGATCGGGGGAAAAAAAGGCAGCAAGCGTCACCTGCTGGTGGACGGGCGTGGCGTCCCGTTGTCACTCGTCGTGACCGGGGCCAACGCGCACGACGTGACGCAACTTGAGGCCGTGCTGGCGTCCTGCATGATCAAGCGCCCCACACCCAAGCAGCGACGCAGCAAGCACCTATGCGCTGATGCCGGCTACCGGGGAAAGAACGCCATGAAGATCATCCTGGCCCACGGCTATATCCCGCATGTAGTGGGCCGCAAGAGCGAGGCAGAGCGCAAGAAACGCAATCCGCAGAAGAAGGCGCGCCGCTGGGTAGTGGAGGCATGCCATGGGTGGTTCAACAGATTCCGCAAGCTGCTCGTGCGCTACGAAAAGCTGGAGCACACGTTTCTCGCGCTTAACCATCTGGCCGCTGCCATCATCACCTTGCGAAAGATCAGTCTACCTGTCAATATTATTTACGGATAAATCCTAAAGCCTATCGCGTCTGCGGCTTTCCGCCGCCCAGTTCCGGCGCCATTGCCGTGGCGCAGATCCTGGGCATCCTGAAGAACACCGATGCCACGACCATGCCGTTGCAGGAGGGCCCCCAAGGTTCCGCCGACCCGCTGGGCCCGCTGCCCACGGCCGACTGGCTCTATCTGTACAACGAAGCCGCCCGCCTGGCCTTCGCCGACCGCGCGCAATACGTGGCCGACCCCGATTTCGTGCGCCCCCCTGCCGGCAGCTGGATGAGCCTGCTGGACCCGGCCTACCTCGCCAGCCGCGCACGCCTCATCCAACCGCAGAGCATGAAGGTGGCCCAGCCCGGAACCCCCGGCGGGGCGCAGACCAGCATGGCGCCCATGCCCGACCAGCCGGAATACGGCACCAGCCACATCAGCGTCGTCGATGCCCGGGGCAATGCCGTCGCCATGACCACCACCATCGAAGACCAGTTCGGCTCCCGCCAGATGGTCAGCACCAGCAGCGCGCGCAGCGGGGGCTTCCTACTCAACAACGAACTGACCGACTTCAGCTTTGCGCCGAGCGACGCCCAGGGCCGCCCCATCGCCAACCGCGTCGAGCCGGGCAAGCGCCCCCGCTCGTCCATGGCGCCTACACTGGTGTTTGACAAGGCGTCCGGGCGCTTGCTGATGAGCGGAGGCAGCCCGGGCGGCGCGCTCATCATCCACTACACCGCCAAGACGATCTACGGGATCTTCAACTGGGGCCTGACGCCGCAGCAGGCGATCAATCTGCCCAACTTCGGCAACCTCAACGGCCCCACCCTGCTGGAGGAAAAGCGCTTCACCTCCACCACGATCGACAACCTGCGCGCACGCGGCGCGGAAGTGCGCGAGATGAACATGACCAGCGGCCTGCAGGCCATTACGCGCAGCGAAGTGCATGGCAAACCCATGTGGCTGGGCGGAGCGGACCCGCGGCGCGAAGGCGTGGTCATGGGCGACTGAAAGCCCCGCCCCCCCCGGCGACGCACGGGCGATGCGTCGCCCTTCGTGCGGCAGCGCGTGGACCGCCTGCGCTATTGCGTGCGCCGTTTTCTCCCATTTTCATAGCAGCGCAACGCCCCTCCCCCTGCGGGGGCAGGCTAAACCCTTTACCTGGCGAGGCTGCGTGACTTCGTAGAATGTCACCTTTGTAAGGACGTGTGCGCGGCGCCGCCGACCGTGCCCTGCCTACCGACGGCAGCGTCAGCGTTCTGCAAATCGATCTGGCCCATGCCCCACCCCGCGTGCGGACAGACACGCGCACCCAGCCATCTTCTTGGAGACACCATGCAGGCTTTACTTTCACTGTCGCGGGCCATCGACAGGCTCAACGCGTTCGTGGGCAAGTATTCAATCTGGCTCATCTTCGCATCCACTTTCATCAGTGCCGCCAACGCCATCGTGCGCAAGGCGTTCGACACGAGTTCCAACGCCTTTCTGGAAGTGCAGTGGTACCTGTTCGCATGGTCTTTCCTGATCGCCGCCGGCTGGACGCTGCTCAACCGCGAGCACGTGCGCATCGACGTGGTCAACAGCCGCTTGCCCAAGAAGGTGCAGGTGTGGATCGACATCGTGGGCTTTGCGCTCTTTCTCACCCCGCTGTGCATCACCATCCTGTACCTGAGCATGCCGGTCGTGATCCAGATGTACCAGTCGGGTGAAGTGTCCGGCAATCCTGGCGGCCTGATCCGCTGGCCCGTATGGGTGGCGATTCCCGTCGGTATCACGCTGCTGATGCTGCAGGGCTGGTCCGAACTCATCAAGCGCATCGCTTTCCTGCGTGGCCAGGGGCCCGATCCCATGGGCAAGCTCAGCGACAAGAGCGCTGAAGAAGAACTGGCCGAGGCGCTGCGCGCCGAAGCTGAGAGAAAGCAGGAGCAGGCCCTGTCCGCCGCTCCCGCCGCGCAACGCTGATCTGCCCCAGGAAAGCATTTCATGGAATTCATCACAAGCAATTACGCCCCCGTCATGTTCGGGGGCCTGATCATCTTCCTGCTGCTGGGCTTCCCCGTGGCGTTCAGCCTGGGCGCCTGCGGCCTGCTGTTCGGCTTCCTGGGGATCGAGTTGGGGGTCTTTCCTTCGTCCGTGATGGCCTGGCTGCCGCAGCGCCTGATCGGCATCATGGCCAACGACACGCTGCTGGCGGTGCCCTTCTTCACGCTCATGGGCCTGATCATGGAGCGCAGTGGTATGGCGGAGGACCTGCTCGACACGGTGGGCCAGGTGTTCGGCCCTTTGCGCGGCGGCCTGGCGCTGGCGGTGGTTTTCGTGGGCGCGCTGCTGGCGGCCACCACCGGTGTGGTGGCGGCCTCGGTGATCTCCATGGGCCTGATCTCGCTGCCCATCATGCTGCGCTACGGCTACGACCGGCGGCTCGCCAGCGGTGTGATTGCCGCATCCGGCACCCTGGCCCAGATCATTCCCCCATCACTGGTGCTGATCCTGATGGCCGACCAGCTCGGCCGCAGCGTGGGCGAGATGTACAAGGGTGCATTCGTGCCCGCCTTCATCCTCGTCGGCCTCTACGTGCTGTGGGTGGTCATCCTGGCCATCTTCAAGCCCCAGTCCGTACCCGCCCTGCCACCCGAGGCGCGCATCTACCGTGAAGACAATGGCAGCTCCGGCTATGTCTCGCTGGCCGTCGTGATGGGCATCTCCACGGCAGCATCGATCTTCCTGGCCGCTCACATGGCCGACGTGCATACGTGGTGGACAGGCACCGAAGTGCTGGACGTGCCGACCGATGAGAAGGTCGTCACCGCCATGTGCGGCGGCACCTTCATCGCGTTCGTCATCGCGAGCATCAACCGCGTGCTCAAGCTGGGCATGCTCTCCCGCCTGGCCGAGCGCGTGACCTTCGTGCTGATTCCGCCACTGCTGCTGATCTTCCTGGTGCTGGGCACCATCTTCCTGGGTATTGCCACACCGACCGAAGGCGGCGCCATGGGTGCCATGGCGGCGCTGGTCATGGGCTTCGCGCGCCGGCGCCTGGACATGCCCCTGCTCAAGCAGGCGCTGGGCGCCACTACGCGCCTGGCCAGCTTCGTGATGTTCATCATGATCGGCGCCACCACGTTCAGCCTGGTGTTCCAGGCGGCCGACGGCCCGAAGTGGGTGGAGCACCTGCTGGCCAGCCTGCCCGGCGGACAGGTGGGCTTCCTGATCGTGGTGAACCTCATGATCTTCTTTCTGGCGTTCTTCCTGGACTACTTCGAGCTGTCCTTCATCGTGGTGCCGCTGCTGGGACCCGTCGCTGACAAGATGGGCATCGATCTGATCTGGTTCGGCGTGCTGCTGGCGATGAACATGCAGACCTCGTTCATGCACCCGCCTTTCGGCTTCGCGCTGTTCTTCCTGCGCTCGGTGGCCCCGGACAAGCCCTACATCGACCGGGTGACGCACAAGGCCATCCAGCCCGTGACCACCATGCAGATCTACAAGGGCGCCATTCCCTTCGTTCTGATCCAGCTGATCATGGTGAGCCTGCTCATCACCTTCCCGTCCCTGGTGACGGGCAGCCTGGACAAAAAGGTGGAAGTGAACATGGAAGCGGTGGGCGCGCAAATGATGGATGCGCTCCAGGATGCGGAGAGCTACGGTGCGCCAGGCAACGACCCGTTCGCATCGCAGCCCGCTCCAGACGCCGAGCAGGCACCGGCACCGGAGGGCGAGTTGGCACCCCCTGCCGACGGCGGCTACGGCTCGGACGACCCAGCCAAGGCGCTGCAGGACGCCATGGGCTCGGGCAGCAAGTAAGCCGTCTCACCCCCACTAAAAGCCCCGGTACGCCGGCTAGCCGTTCTGTTAAAGTGTTGCTAAGAAAGCTGTAATGGCTCAAAATTCCGCCCTAGTCAACGACTAGGGCGTTTCTTTGTCCAAGGAAAAATCTCATCCAACTTCAGTAAAGCCGACTAAGTGGCCGCCTAGATTTCCGCCGGCCGCGGCGGGTATTCAAGTCAATCACTGCAAGAACCCCAAGTGCGGTAACTTCGGCGTACCGCCCAAGCTTGCGGTTGCCCGAGGCGGGGCCGGTACTCCAGCTTCTTCCGTTGGCCCAGGCGACTACACCGTGGTCGCTACCGGTAAGGACCAGCCGGCACTGAAGTGCCGCCTGTGCGAGGAAATCACCCCTATGCAGAGCAACTTGGCGATTGCCGAGGAGCTTATGCGCATGTCGGAGTACCTTGAACCAGTACTCCCGCAGTGTCCGAACGAGGCCTGCTCTCTATCGGAGGGGGCGCCATCCCTTGAGAATGTGACTCGCTTCGGCACCAACGCCCACGGAACTCCCCGGTTCAAGTGTGTCGGCTGCAAGAAGGCGTTCTCCTTCGGCGGCCGGTCAACCAAGCGCCAACGTCGCAGTCACTCCAATCGCGATATCTTGGTGCATCTGATGAACGCCATGCCGCTGCGGCGCATCATCAAGGTCCTCGATATCTCCCCCAGCCAGCTATACGACCGCATCGACTTCCTCTATGAGCAGGCCCAGATGTTCGCCGGCGAGCGTGAGCGAACCCTCATGGGACGCGACGACCTAGGCTCAAGATATCTGTCGGTTGACCGGCAAAAGCTGGTGGTGAACTGGCACTCTAAGAAGGTGCGAAAGAACACACTTTTGCTGTCCATTGCAACGGCCGACCAGGCTACGGGCTATGTGTTCGGGGTCAACGTCAACTTTGACCCTGCGCTGGACTCTGCTGACGTAGAGAAGGACATGGTTCGCTTTGGCGACCATGCACTTGCCAGAGCGTTTCGCCGCTACGCGAGAGTCTGGCTACCGGCTGATTGGAATGCTGCGGCTGAGAGGGCGGCGCCTCGCGGAGGTACCTCCCGAAAGCCTATGGAATCGGTCATCGAAGAGACGTACGACGCAGCCTTAGGTCGCCCCGATATAGAAGATGGTGAAGGCCCCGCGAACTCATCCCGTGCCCCCGTAAAGGGCATGCTGCTGCATGAGCAAGTGGTGATGTACGCCCACATCCAGCTTGTCACTCGACTGCTCTGCCGTGCCAAGAAGATTCGCTTCTTCACAGACCAGGAGTCGGGCATACGTGCGGCCATTCTGACGGCCGTGCCGAAAAGGGTTCTGGACCGGACGGCTGACGCTTTCTATGTCAAGGTGCTCAAAGATATGTCAGTGGACATGAAGCGCGCGCTGGTTGGTGCAACCAAGCGGCGTCTGGCGCGCTTAGCGGAGAAATACGGGGTAACCCCTGAGGCTGCAGAACTTCTGGCTGCCGAGGAAGAACTGGCGCGCATGGTTGCCATCGGCAAGTGGGGGGACCGCTGGTTCCGCCATCCCATATCGGAGATGCGTGAGCCTGAGAAATCCGTTTGCTGGCTGACCGATATCGACCCGGTCGAAACCGAACCGGACAAGCGTCGGCTCCAGCTTAGCCACCAGGCGCTACTGCACCTGAAAGCCACCCTTACCGCTGTCGACCGCTTCTTTATGCAGGTCCGGCGAGGCCTCACGCTGGCAGAACGCGCGGTGGCCAGCGCCAACACCGACCGACGTCTCTGGTTCGGGAAGAGCGCCTACAACCCCGAAGTCCTGGTGAAGGTGCTCGGCATCTTCCGGACGTACTTCAACTACTGCGAGGTTGGCCGGGACGGGAAAACGCCGGCAATGCGGCTGGGGCTGGCGCGCGGACCCATAGCGCCCGAAGACATCATCTATTTCACTCCCGAACCGCCCGAAAGACGCCGCGCGCCTGCCGCTCGGTCGCTCAAGCCCTCCGGCCCCGTGGCTCACGCAAGCGAGTCACTTGCCGCGTAGGACCCGTAGTTCGAGGTGAGCTTGGTCCGCAGTCAGGGAGCTCACTCGCACTTGGTAGACAGAGAGGGGGGCTCCCGATTCAGGCCCCGAGGACTCTTCCCATTCGGCTACACCCCCTTCACCCTCGCCGCTCACCGAGGAAAGGTACGGGCTCCGCCCTGTGCAGGCCAGCACTACTGCCGGGGCTAGGGTCATCCGCGGCAGAATACCGGTTGGTTTGACCCAATTTGTTACTTCAGCGCCTCTGATAAGGACACGACAAGGCTGGCTGCCATTGTCTCGCCAAGCCTCAACGCTCAGAGAGACAGTCCGATTGCCGTATGCCACGGGAGTGCTGCCCCTGAAGTCCGGAGCGGGCTCGTCGTTGCAGGCAGTGAGGAAGCTGGCGGCACACACGAGCGCGACGCCTAGGGAAAGGGGCTTGAAATTCAGCATGTCCCTTATAGCGACCAAAGAAACGAAGCCCCTCGTGCCGAAGCAGAGGGGCTTGAATCAAGGGCTTAGCAACACCTTAACGGAACGGCTAGCGCCACGCGGTGCTCTTTTACCGGGATCACCGGAGGCTGACGATCGCTCAGCCCGGAACCTTCTTGAGCATTTCCAGGCCGACCTTGCCGGCGGCGATTTCGCGCAGTGCCGTCACGGCTGGCTTGTTGCGGCTCTCGATCTTGGGGGCGTGGCCCTGGCTGAGCATGCGGGCACGGTAGGTGGCGGCGAGCACCAGTTGAAAACGGTTGGGAATCTGCTCGAGGCAGTCTTCCACGGTAATGCGGGCCATGGTGTTCTCCAGGGATCAGGGAATATTGAGCGACTCGAAGGTTTCGGCCCGGGCGCGGCGCTGGGCGGCGTACTTGAGACGCTGGGCATGAACGATGGTTTTCAGGTCGAAAAGCGCTCGCTCAAAGACCTCATTGATTATAACGAAGTCGAATTTGCTGGCCTGCGCCATTTCCTCTGCCGCGTTCTCCAGGCGCAGGTCGATCACGTCGGGCGCATCTTCGCCCCGGCGTTCCAGCCGGGCGCGCAACTCGTCCCAGCTGGGCGGCAGCACAAAGACCAGCACGGCGTTCGCGAAGGCCTGCTTGATCTGCAGCGCGCCCTGAAAGTCGATTTCCAAGACCACGTCCGCCCCCTGGGCCACGCGCTCCTCGATCACCTTGCGGGAGGTTCCATAACGGCGTCCATGGACGTTCGCCCACTCGACGAAGCCGTTAGCCGCCACCATCGCGTCGAACTCCTGCTCGGAAGCGAAGAAGTACTCGCGGCCGTGCTTTTCCTGCCCGCGCGGCGCGCGGGTCGTGTGCGACACGGAGGGCTGCACATGCGAGTCCAGCTCCAGCAGGGCCTTGACCAAGCTGGATTTACCCGCCCCGCTGGGGGCAGAGACTACAAACAAATTTCCGGGATAGTCCATATGGAGTGTGCGTGAGCCGCTATCAAAACAGGATTATCACTCGATGTTCTGCACTTGCTCGCGCATCTGCTCGATCAGCACCTTCATGTCCACGCTGATGCGCGTGAGGTCCATGGCGGCCGACTTGGAACCCAGCGTGTTGGCTTCACGGTGCAGTTCCTGGATCAGAAAGTCCAGCCGCTTGCCGACCTCGCCGCCTTTCTTGAGCAGGCGGGCAATCTCGTCCAGGTGCGACTGCAGCCGCGTGACTTCTTCCGCGACGTCGATGCGGATGGCAAAGGCCGTGGCCTCGGTCAGGGCGCGGTCCTGGGCCGCTTCGGGCACCACCGCGCCTTCGGCCAGCGACATGGCCTCCTTCCAGCGCTCCATGAAGCGCTGGCGCTGCTGCTCCACAAGCTGCGGAACCAGCGGCACCGCCTGGCGGGCCAGCTCGCGCAACTGCGCGATGCGCTCCTGCAGCATGGCGGCCAGGCGTTCGCCCTCGCGTTGGCGCGCGGCCACCAGGTCGTCCAGCGCCTGCTCGGCCGCGCGCGCTGCCGTTTCGCTCCAGTCCAGCGCGGGAGCGCCGGCATTGGCGCACAAACGCAGCGCGTCGGCAACCGACAGCGGCCTGGCGTCGGGCAGCCACGAACGCACCGCATCCTGCACCGCGCCCACCCGTTGCAAGATGCGCGGGGATGGCTCGGCGAGCGCGGCGGAGTCGTCGTTGTCCACGAAAGCGCGCACCTCGACCTTGCCGCGCTTGAGGCGCTGCGTGAGCAGGGCGCGCAGCGCCGGCTCCTGGGCGCGCAGTTCATCGGACAGGCGGAAAGACAGGTCCAGAAAGCGGCTGTTGACCGCACGTATTTCCAGGCCCAGGCGCCGTACGGGCCCGTCCTTGTCGTCCCCTGCAGTAGCCACGCCGCGCTGCACGCTGGCGTATCCGGTCATGCTGTAAACTGCCATTGGACTTTTCGGTGGTTGGTTGCTTGCGATCCAGCGATTATCCGGGTTCCCCACCCGCGCCCACGACTGCCTTCGCTTCCTATGTCAAAAATCAAGCCGGCCCCCCTGCCCCCCGATACCGCCATTGGCGGCTACCGCGTGGTGCGACGGCTGTCCTCCGGTGGTTTTGGCGTGGTGTACCTCGCCATTGACGCCGAAGGCCAGCAAGTGGCCATCAAGGAATACCTTCCCGCTTCTCTGGCTACGCGTGCACCGGGCGAACTGCTGCCCAAGGTGCCGCCCGAGAAGCTCTCGCTCTACCGTCTGGGCCTCAAGAGCTTCTTCGAGGAAGGCCGTGCGCTCGCGCAGATCTCGCACGCCTCCGTGGTGAGCGTGCTCAACTTCTTCCGCGAGAACGAGACCGTCTACATGGTGATGAACTACCTGGAGGGCGCGACCCTGCAGGACTTCATCATCACCGCACGCGACCTCAAGACACAAAAGGTGTTCCGCGAGTCCACCATCCGCTCACTGTTCGATGAGGTGCTGCGCGGCCTGCGCATCGTGCACCAGCACAAGATGCTGCACCTGGACATCAAGCCCGCCAACATCTTCATCACCGACGACAACCGCGCGGTGATGATCGACTTCGGCGCCGCGCGCGAGGTACTCTCCAAAGAGGGCAACTTCATCCGCCCGATGTACACCCCCGGCTTTGCTGCGCCCGAGATGTACCGCCGCGACTCGCAGATGGGCCCCTGGACGGACATCTACGCCGTTGGCGCCTGCATCTATGCGTGCATGCAGGGATTTCCGCCCAACGAGGCGCCGCAGCGCCAGGAGAAGGACCGCCTGTCGCTGGCGCTGAACAAGCTGCGCGGCGTGTATTCGGACAACCTGATCGAGGTGGTCGAATGGTGCATGGCGCTCGATCCGCTGTCGCGCCCGCAATCGGTGTTCGCGCTGCAAAAGGAGCTCAGCCGCGAGGGCGAGCGCCGCTATACCAAGCTGTCGGTGGCCGAGAAGATGCGCATGCAGCTCGACACCCTGGTGTCGGACACCAAGAAAAACGTGCAAAAGGTGGGCGAAGCCACCGGTCTGGGAGCGCGGCCTAAATGAAGTTCTCTGTCTTTCAGATCAGCCGCCGCGGCGGGCGCGAGAAGAACGAAGACCGCATGGGGTACTGCTACACGCGCGAGTCGGTGCTGTTCGTGCTGGCTGACGGCATGGGCGGCCACCCGGAGGGCGAGGTCGCCGCGCAGATCGCCATCCAGACGGTCTCCGCGATGTTCCAGCGCCAAGCCAAGCCCACGCTGAAGGATGTGCAGGAGTTCCTCTCCACCGCACTGCTGGGCGCGCACCATCAGATCCTGCGCTATGGCACCACCAAGGACATGCTCGACACGCCGCGCACCACGCTGGTGATCGCCGTGGTGCAAGACGGGCGCGCCAGCTGGATCCACTGCGGCGATTCGCGCCTGTACCTCGTGCGCGGGGGCGAGCTGCTCATGCGCACGCGTGACCACTCCTACCTGGAGTTGCGCAACGCCGCCATCGCCGGGCTGGAGCGCGTGAACCGCAACGTGCTGTTCACCTGCCTGGGCTCTCCCACCAAGCCGCTGTACGACGTGGCCGGCCCCGTGCTGCTGGAGCAGGGTGACCGCATCCTGCTGTGCTCCGACGGCCTGTGGGGCGCGCTGGACGATGAGACCATCGCACGCCAGCTGGGCCGCCAGACCGTCTCCAACGCCGTGCCCGACCTGGTCGAGGACGCCCTGCGCAAGGCCGGGGACAGCAGCGACAACGTGACCGTGGTGGCCATGGAGTGGGAAACACCCGACACGTTCGAGTCCACCCAGGGCATTTCCACCGACAGCATCAGTGACGACGTGTTCGCCTCCACCATTCAGGCTGGCCCGCTGGAGAGCTTTGCGGACGACCTGGACGACGAGACCATCGAACGCTCGATCGCCGAAATCAACGAAGCCATCCGGCGCTCTGCCGCGCGCAAGCTGTAGGCCGCGGCCCGGGCGCACCGCCTCCTCCGCTCTCCGCCAGGAGCGCGGGGAGCCCCTTCTTTGACCTGGACCTGCCATGACCACCACCCCCTTTGCCCGCAGCGGCGGCCGCGCCCTGGACCAGCTACGCCCCATCCGCATCACGCGCCACTACACCATGCATGCCGAGGGCGCGGTACTCATCGAGTTCGGCAACACGCGCGTGCTGTGCACCGCGTCGGTCGAGGAGAAGGTGCCGCCGCACAAACGCGGCAGCGGCGAAGGCTGGGTGACGGCGGAGTACGGCATGCTGCCCCGCTCCACCCACACCCGCAGCGACCGCGAGGCCGCGCGCGGCAAGCAAAGCGGACGCACACAGGAGATCCAGCGCCTCATCGGCCGCAGCCTGCGGGCAGTCTTTGATCTCAAAGCCTTGGGTGAGCGCACGATCCAGATCGACTGCGACGTGATCCAGGCCGACGGCGGCACACGCACCGCCGCGATCACGGGCGCCTGGGTGGCGGCGCAAGACGCGGTCAACACCCTGCTGGCTGCGGGCAAGATCAGCGCATCGCCGCTCACCGGTGCGGTGGCCGCCGTGTCCGTGGGCATCGTGCAGGGCCAACCGCTGCTGGACTTGGAATATGTGGAGGACGTGGCCTGCGACACCGACATGAACGTGGTGATGACCGGCACCGGCCACTATGTGGAGGTACAAGGCACGGCCGAGGGCGCGACCTTCTCGCGCCAGGAAATGGACCAACTGCTGGCGCTGGCCGAGAAGGGCATCGCCGAGCTGGTCGCCCTGCAACGGCAGTCGCTACGCAATTGATAGCTGTTTGCGCTTGACTGATATGCGCTAAAGATCTTTTTGACCATGAAACTCGTACTCGCCTCCAACAACCGCGGCAAGCTCGCCGAACTGCAGGCCATGCTGGCCCCGCTGGGCGTGCAGCTCATTCCCCAGGCCGAACTGGGCGTGGGCGAGGCCGAGGAGCCGTTCCACACCTTCGTCGAGAACGCACTGGCCAAGGCCCGCTTTGCCAGCGCCCACACCGGCCTGCCCGCGCTGGCGGACGACGCCGGCCTGTGCGTGCAGGCCTTTGGCGGTCAGCCCGGCGTGCAGACGGCCTACTACGCCACGCAGTTCGGCTACGACAAGGGCGACGCCAACAACGTGCGCGCGCTGCTGGAGCAGATGCAGGGCATCGACGACCGCCGCGCCGCGATGGTCAGCACGCTGGTGGCCGTGCGCAGCCCGCAGGACCCCGAGCCACTGATCGCCGTGGGCCGCGTGGCCGGCGAGATTGCACGCGCGCCGCGCGGCACGGGCGGCTTCGGCTTTGACCCGGTGATGGTGCTGCCCGCCTTCGGCAAGACCTTTGCCGAGCTGCCGCCCGAGGTGAAGAACGCCCACAGCCACCGCGGCCGCTCATCGCGCCAGATGCTGGAGCTGATGCGCGAGCACTGGTTTGCTGGAACCTCAGAAAGGTGAGCGGTTAGCGCTTGCCAGATAAGGGTTTCAATGTGTTTTGGTACTGAAACGATTGCCAGGCGAGCGCCAGCAGCTATGGTTTTTAGACTCGTATGACCATCCCCATCCTCCCTGCCGCGCAGTCCGGCGCGCCGTTGCGCGACGTGCAGCACTACATGCGCCCCGGCCTGCTGCAGCTGTCCAGCCTGCCGCCGCTGTCGCTGTACGTGCACCTGCCGTGGTGCCTGCGCAAATGCCCGTACTGCGACTTCAACTCGCACGAGGCGCGCGGCGGCGATGGCGGCGTGCCCGAAGCGCGCTACATCGACGCCCTGCTGGCCGACCTGGAGGCCGCCCTGCCGCTGATCTGGGGCCGCACGGTGCACAGCATCTTCATCGGCGGCGGAACGCCCAGCCTGTTTGCGCCCGAGTCCATCGACCGGCTGCTGGGCGACATCCGCGCGCGCCTGCGGTTGGACGCGGGGTGCGAGATCACGCTGGAGGCCAACCCCGGCACGTTCGAGAAGGAGCGCTTTCGCGCTTACCGCGGCGCGGGGGTCACGCGGCTGTCCATCGGCGTGCAGAGCTTCAACGACCGGCACCTGCAGGCGCTGGGCCGCGTGCACAACCGCGCACAGGCGCTGGCCGCGGTGGAAGAGGCCGCACAGGCCTTCGACACCTTCAACCTCGACATCATGTACGCCCTGCCCGGCCAGACGCCGGCCGAGCTGGACGAGGACATGCGCACCGCGCTCGCGCTGCAGCCGCCGCACATCTCCATCTACCACCTGACCATCGAGCCCAACACCTACTTCGCCAAGTACCCCCCACCGCTGCCCGAGGACGATGCAGCCTATGCCATGCTCGACCGCATCACCGAACTGACGGGCGCGGCAGGCCTTGCACGCTACGAGGTATCGGCCTATGCACGCGAGGGCCACCAATGCGTGCACAACCGCAACTATTGGCAGTTTGGCGACTATCTGGGCATTGGCGCGGGCGCACACAGCAAGCTCAGCTTTGCGCACCGGGTGGTGCGCCAAGTGCGCCTGCGCGATCCGCAGCTCTACATGGCCGGAGCACTCGCAGGGCGCGCCATCGCGCAAGACGACGACGTGCGCCGCGCGGACCTGCCGTTCGAGTTCATGCTCAATGCGCTAAGGCTGCAGGAGGGTTTTGCGCTGCAGGACTTCACGGCCCGTACGGGCTTGGCGATCACGGCCATAGCCGCTGGCCTGCAGCAGGCCGAGGCGCAGGGCCTGATCACGCGGGACATGGAGCGCGTGCGTCCCACACAGCGGGGCTTTGACTTTCTGAGCGACCTGCAGGCGCTCTTCCTGGCGGACTGAGCGGGCCCCGAAAGCACACCGACGAAGCGCGCACGGTCACAGCCGCGCACACTTCATCAGCGCCACATTCCTGCGGCTGATCAGCCGCAGCGCACGGCAATGATCTTGCCGCTGGCGTCCACCTCCAGGTTGAGGCGTTGGCCATCGAACTCCTTGGTGATCATCTGGCCCGGGCGCAGCACGCGCGCCAAGCGCGCGCCGGAGCGCACGCGCGCGTCCTCCACCACCTTGGCCGTGGCATTCTTACCCACCGCCGCCTGCGCGCCCTGGGCGTTGCATTCACCGCCCACCGGGGCCGTGCTGGCGCCAATGGGCGCGGGCGCCGGGCTGCTGCCCGGTCCGATCGACGAACAACCTGCCATCATCAGCCCCACCACGGCCACGGCGCCGCCTGCCTTTAAGAAATAACGCATGCCTGTTGCCTCCTGCTCCGAAAAATGCAGCACCATACCGCAGCCGCGGTGCACGGGCCGTCACCATCGGTAACCCGGCGGCGACGCGGCTAATCCTCGCGGTGCTTTTGCACGCTCAAGCTGCCGTCGGCTTCCAGGAAGAGGTAGCGCATGTCCTTCCTGTCGCAGTCGGCCTCTCGCAACGCCCGCTCCACGTCGTTCTCCGATACGCGATGCCGCTTGCGCACCGTGTCAAAGACATGCCCATTGCGCCCCAGCAGGATCGCCTCGCCCTCCAACAGTTTCTCGGCCATGCGAAAACGCGCCGTGAGTATCCCCACCAGGATGTTCAATCCGATCAGCACCAGGCAGACGATGAGACCGCCCCACAGCGACTGGTCCTTGCCCGTCATGGACGGACCCGCGGCCTCGCTGACCAGCATCACCACCAGCAGGTCGAACGGCGTGAATTGCCCGACGGTGCGCTTGCCGCTGACGCGCATGAGCGCCAGCAGCAGGCCGTAGACCATGGCGGCGCGCAGCACCAGCTCCGCGGCGGGTAAGTCCAGGTTGAACATGGCGGTCGCTCCGGTCAGTCAGCGTGCAGCCGCCCGTACCGCAGGCCGTACGGCGCACTTGAACACCTCATGC
Organism: Diaphorobacter sp. LI3; assembly: GCF_022807955.1. NCBI lineage: Bacteria > Pseudomonadati > Pseudomonadota > Betaproteobacteria > Burkholderiales > Comamonadaceae > Diaphorobacter > Diaphorobacter sp. LI3. Next base: position 3,440,151 of record NZ_CP094346.1, read on the forward strand.
AATTGCCGCAGGGCCTCCGTCTTGCGGTGTTCCGATTCCGCGGCGGTGCAATCCGACGGCACCCACACCTTGTAGCCCAGCATGCGCGCATCGGTGGCCGTCAGCATCACGCACATGTCGGCGGCCAGGCCCACGATGATCAGCTGCTCGGTCTGCATCTTGTCCAGCAAATGCTGCAAGGGAGTCGAATGGAACGCCGAATGCTGTGGCTTGAGGATCACCAGATCCTGCGGCGCGGGCGCGAGCAGGCAGGCCATTTCGCCGCGCGCCCCCGGCAGCGCGCGGCAGGCGGTGAGAATGTCACGGAAGTCGCTGTGCCACGTGCCGTAGTTGTCGTTGGCATAGATCGCCGTGACCCCGCGCCGCGCGAGGCGTGTCTTCAGCCGCGCAATGGCGTTCGCGGCGCGTACCGCTCCGGGCAGCAGGTCTGCCGCTGTAGGGAAATTCAGCGGATTGATCACATCCACCAACAGCAGCACGTGTTTGCTGCGCGGCAGCGGCGTGCGGCGCAATGCGGCGGGGCGCGCCACGCAGCCTCCTCAAAGCATCGCGTCGCGTTGCTGCTCCGCGCGCGACGCGCCAATGGCCGTCTCTACCTGTTTGACCTCTTCCGGCGGAGGCAGCACCGCGGGCATGCCCAGGCTTGCAATCCATAGCTCGCGGCACCAGCCCTTGGTGTGGTACAGGTGGTGGTCCTCGTCTTTCTCCACGCGCTCATGGGCATCTTTCAGGGCGCGACCGACATCCCCGGTCGCCACCTCCGCCACCTTGCCCAGCAGCTCCCAGTTGGCGTGGTCCTTGGTCTCCGCATGCACCACGCATTCGCAGGCAACCAATTGGGCCTGCGCAGGATTGCCGGCCTGCCGGGCCAGTTCGATCGCCTTGACCAGCGAATCGCCGATGTGCTTGACCACCAGGCGCGAAGGCACCACCTCTTCGGGGTCGATTCCCAGGTTTTCGCAGGTCGTACGTACCACGTTCTGGTGCGATAGCGTCTCGTCGAGGTAGCCCTCCCATTCCTTCTTGAGGTCTTCATTGGTCGCACAGTCGATCGCCGCGCGGTACACCTGCTCACCACCCAGCTCGGTTTCCATCATCTGCAACAGCAGATCCTTGAGCTGGGCTTCGTCATAACGTGGCTTGGGCATGGGTCTTCTCCAGGTTGTGGGGTGGGAATGCAAGAGAAGCCCATGGTGGGAGGCGGACCGGTCCCGCGCCGTAGGCAACGGCCTATTTGCGCGTAATGCAATTTCCGAACAAAGCAGTCGCGCAGCCGACCGCTGTCGCGTTGATCGCAGACGAAAAGACAAAACCCCGCTATCAACGCGATAGCGGGGTGCGACATTGGGGTCAGGTAGTGCTTGAAGGACTGGTGCCGACAGCAAGCCGTCGCGCCATGCGCGTGGCATTCACTGTCCGGCGCGAGAACGAGCTTTGAAAAGGTGGATGGTTTCGCCGCGTGCGAGCATATCAACCAACTGGGCGATTCGTCTGGCGCGCGTTTCTGCTTTCACGGCTGTCTGGATGCGCCACAGTACCGCGTAACGATTGGCCGCATTGATCGTTGCAAAGAAGGCTTTGGCCTTTGCGTCAATTTCCAACGCGGCCAACAGATCCTCTGGTACGGTAGACGTACGAGCGCTGTCGTAAGCCCGTGCCCAGCGCCCATCGGCCTTGGCCGCTTCGATCTGGGCGTAGCCAGGCGCCTGCATGCGGCCCGCCACTATGAGTGCCTCGACCTTGTCGATGTTGGCTTTCGACCAGATGCTGCGCGCGCGCCGCGGCGTGAAACGCTGGAGGTAGTGCTGATCGTCGAGGGCTTTTTTCTGACCGTCGATCCAGCCCCAACAGAGTGCGATTTCCACCGCCTGGGGGTAGGTAACGCTGGGTTCTTGAGCGCCCTTTTTCGCAATCTTGAGCCAGAGACCGCCCGAAGCGGCATGGTTCTTCCTCAACCATGCATCGAAAGCCTTGGCGCTCTTGAACGAGGCCGGGGCAGATTCGAGTTGAATGCTGGAACTGGCGACAGTCATCGACCAGAGTGTGCCCCAAGAGCGCCGCTTGTCGTTATGTCCAGAGAAGCTGTGAGCTGCAGGCCGTGCCGCCGCACCCGTTGGCTGCCAGATGGCGCAATCCCCTGGCGCAGTCTAACGCCCCTCCTCTCAGCGCCGATGCGGATACGCCCCGGACAGCGGAGCATGCGTCTTCATCAGTTCAACCATCCAATCCATGAACACCCGCAGCCGAGCACCCACATGACGGTTTGGAGGAAACGCGATATACAGCGGCATCGGCGCAATGGACCAGTCCTCAAACAGCGGCGCCAGTTCGCCCCGCGCCAGATGAGGCGCTGCCATGTACTGAGGCAACCAGAGCGCCCCCAGACCGGCAACGCCTGCCGCCAGGTAGGCATTGCCATCGTCGATGGCAATCGCGTAACGGCCCATCACGCGCACTTGTTCGTCACCGCGGTGCAATACGCAGGATAAGACGCGTCCGGTGCTTGATCCCAGAAAACCCACGATGTGGTGCGGTGCGGCCTCCAGGTTCTTGGGGTGCAAGGGCATTCCGGCATTCGCCAAGTATGTAGGTGCCGCATACAGCCCCATGGAAAGATCGCCTACATGCCTTGCCACAAGCGAGGCGTCGCCCGGCTCACCTCCCCGCACCACGCAATCGACGTTTTCATCGATCAGATTGCGTATTCCACGCGATGGCGGACACGATTCCATGCTGATGGCGGACAGTGTTCCAGCGTGATGGCGGACAGTGTTCCACGCTGAAGGCGGACAGCATTCCAAACTGATGGCGGACACCTGCGGGGTGTTCTGAGTGACCCGAACGCGGCATACGCTGCCCGGTTTTTTGACCGGAACCAGCGATGCCCACACCCAGGGTCACCATGAGCAAACTACGACACACACTGCAACTGCTGCACCGCGGGGCCTTGAGCACCCGTCAAATCGGTGCCGCCCTCGGCATCTCCAAATCCACTGTCAGCGAGATAGCCAGCTACGCGCGCGTGGCCGGCGTGGACTGGGCACTGGCCCAGAGCCTGAACGACGACGAACTCCAGGCCCGGCTCTACAAGCCACCCGTGGCGCGCGAGTCCCGGCACCTTGAACCCGACCACGCCCACATCCACCGCGAACTGCGCCGACCTGGCGTGACGCTGCAGTTGCTTTGGGAGGAATACCAGCAACAGCACAGCGGGCAGGCGTACAAGTACAGCGCCTTCTGCGAGAAGTACAAGGCCTGGGCCCGGCGCCTGCAGCGCTCCATGCGCCAGACCCACACGGGCGGTGACAAGCTCTTTGTGGACTACGCCGGCCAGACCGTTCCCGTGGTGGATGCCGACACTGGCGAGATACGCCAGGCCCAGGTCTTCGTGGCCGTGCTGGGCGCATCGAACTACACCTACGCCTGCGCCACCGCCAGCCAGAAGACCACCGACTGGGTGGCCAGCATCATTAGCGCGCTGGAGTTCATCGGCGGCGTGCCCCGCCTGCTGGTGCCTGACCAGCCGCGCGCCCTCATGGCCCGACCCGACCGTTACGAGCCCACCGCGCACCGCCTGCTCGAAGAGCTCTGTGCGCACTACAGCCTGGCCGTGATGCCCGCGCGCCCGGCCAAGCCACGCGACAAACCCAAGGTGGAGGTCGCTGTGCAGGTGGTCGAGCGCTGGATTCTGGCCAGGCTGCGCCACCAGACCTTCTTCAGCCTGGCCGAGCTCAACCGGGCGATTGCCGCCTTGCTGGTGGACTTGAACCAGCGCGCGTTCAAGAAGCTGCCGGGCAACCGCACTAGCGCCTTCGCCGAACTCGACCGGCCAGCCCTGCGCCCCCTGCCGCCGGTGCGCATGCCCATCGCGCGCTTCAAACCCGCCCGCGTCAACATCGATTACCACGTTGAGCTCGATGGCCACTACTACTCGGTGCCCCACGCCCTGGTGGGTGAGCCGGTGGAGTTGCGCATCACGGCCGGCACGCTCGAAGTCCTGCACGGCAGCAAACGCGTGGCCGCCCACGCCCTCAATCCCCGACGGGGTGCACACACCACCACGCCCGAGCACATGCCGGCCTCGCACCGGGCGCACCTGCAGTGGACGCCGGCCAAGCTCATCGCCTGGGGTGAGCGCGTGGGCGCGGCCACCGCCGCCGTGGTGCGCTGGCAGATGGAGCACCGCCAGCATCCCGAGCAGGGTTACCGCTCCTGTCTGGGCCTCATGCGCCTGGGCCGTGAGTACGGGGCTGACCGGCTGGAGGCCGCCTGTGCGCGGGCGCAGTCGATTCGCTCACCGTCCTACAAGAGCATCGCCTCCATCCTGGGCTGCGGCCTGGACCAGCGGCCGCTGGATGCGCCGATGGCCGCACAGGCGAGCCTGCCGCTGCACGAGAACGTGCGCGGGCCGGGCTACTACCACTGAACTCCAACGTGCAAGCAAACCTAACAAGGAAGAACCATGCTCAACGAACAGACCTTGAACCAACTGCGCGCCCTGCGCCTGGACGGCATGGTGGCCGCCCTCAGCGACGCGGCCACCCACATCACGGCCAGCGAGCTGCCCTTTGAACAACGCCTGGCGCTGCTGGTGCAGCGCGAGGTGGACTGGCGTGACAGCAAGCGCCTGGAGCGCCTGTTGAAGGCGGCCCGCCTGAAGGTCTCCAGTGCCTGCCTGGAGGACATCGACTGGCGCGCCAGCCGGGGCCTGAGCCGAGAGGTCATCACCAGCCTGGCCGGCGGGGACTGGCTGCGCCATGGCCACAACGTGCTGCTCACCGGCGCCACCGGGTGCGGCAAGACGTGGCTCGCCTGCGCACTGGGGCAGCAGGCCGCGCGCCTGGGCTTCTCGGTGCTCTACACCCGCGCGCCACGGCTGCTGCAGGAGCTGCACGTGGCCCACGGCGATGGCAGCCTGGGCAAACGGCTGGCGCAACTGGCGCGGCTGGACCTGCTCATCCTGGACGACTTCGGCATCGCGCCGATTGCCGCGCACGAGCGAAACGACCTGCTGGAATTGCTGGACGACCGGGTGGGCACGCGCTCGACGCTCATCACCAGCCAGTTGCCGGTGACGGCCTGGCACGCCTGGCTGGACGAGCCCACGCTGGCCGACGCCATCCTGGACCGCATCGTGCACGGCTCGCACAAGATAGCCCTCAAGGGCGAGTCGATGCGCAAGCTCACCAAGGCCGTCTGAGCCGGCCGCGCCGACCGCCATTCCACGCTGATGGCGGACACTTCGGCTACGATTTGAGCGTCACTCAGGACACCCGCGCAACGTGTCCGCCATCGCCTGGAACGCTGTCCGCGATGGGAATGGAATCACTGTCCGCCATCAGTGGAATGCGCAATCAGATCGACCACTCGGTCACTTACACCCATGTGCAGCTGGATATCCGGATAGCGCGCATGGAATGCAGCAAAAGCCGGAACAAGGACCATGCGTGCCAGAGGGCTGGGCACGTCCACCCGCAGGCGGCCTTGAGGCGCGCTTGAGGCACTGGTCAGACTGGTCTCCGCATCATCCAGGTCACCCAACAGACGCACGACACGTTCGTAATAGGCGGCACCTTCGGCCGTCACGTTCACTTTGCGGGTGGTGCGGTTCAAAAGCCTGACCCGTAAACGCGCTTCCAACTGCTGCACAAGCTGAGTTACCGTAGTTTTGCTCATGTGCAGCGTTTGAGCGGCCTGGGTAAAGCTGCGTGTCTCTACCACGCGAGCAAAGGCCACCATAGCGTCGAAACGATCCATCGAGGTCAGGAGATTGTCCGGATTTTGCAAACAGTGTTGATGATACTTTCCTGTTTATCCGAACAGATCCCGTGTCTACAGTGGATTCTTTTAACCAATGAAAGATATCCCCATGCCTCCACGCGACGTTGTCTTCCCGCCAGGCCGCCAAGCTCTTTACGAGAAGAACCGCTACTCACCAGCGGTCCGGTCCAACGGCTTTCTATTCGTCTCGGGCCAAGTGGGCAGCCGTGGAGATGGCACGCCAGAGCCCGATCTGGAATCTCAAGTCCGCCTCGCTTTCACTCACCTGAACGCTGTGCTGGAGGCAGCCGGGTGCAGCTTTGACGACGTAGTCGACGTGACGGTGTTCGTAGTGGATCCCGAGAAGAATTTCGAGCGCATTTGGCAGATCGTGCCGGACTATTGGGGCAAGGCCCCCTATCCCACGCTGACCGGTATCGGCGTAACCTGGCTTTACGGCTTCCAGTTCGAAATCAAGGTAATCGCGAAGCTTCCAAGCTAAACACTGAGTCCTTGGGGAAAGGCTTTGCCCTTGGAGTCTTTGCGATCCAGGTCAGAGAGTCGGTCGTCGCGGTACTTGGCGATCAGTTCCGGTGTCAGCGCAGCCAGTGAATACTCGCCGGCATCGAGCTTCGGGGAAAAGTCCAGCGACTAGAGGTCGATCGACAGCGATGGGTGAACTGACGGCAAGCCACCCAAAACCATTGCCTGATGGCTACATGAACCCCCAAAGAAAAAATCCCGCTACCGTACTGATAGCAGGATTTCCTTTTCTACTTGGTAGGGCGTGTTGGACTTGAACCAACGACCAAAGGATTATGAGTCCTCTGCTCTAACCAACTGAGCTAACGCCCCAAGGGGTGCGCTGCCCTGCCTCGTAGGCGGCGCAGCGGCGCGTATTGTAGGGGCTACTTCCGGTGGCTCAGGGCGTTGGAGACCAGCTTGGAGGTGATGTCCACGATCTGGATCATGCGGTCATAGGGCATGCGCGTGGGGCCGATCACGCCCAGGGTGCCCACCACCTGACCGTCGACCTCATAGGGTGCACTCACCACGGACAGCTCTTCAAATGGCACCACCTGGCTCTCTCCGCCAATGAAGATGCGCACCCCTTCTGCCCGGCTGGAAATGTCCAGCAGGCGCAGGATCTGCGTCTTTTGTTCGAACAGGTCGAACGCACGGCGCAAGTGGCTCATGTCGCTGGAAAAATCGCTCACGGACAGCAGGTTGCGCTCGCCCGAGAACACCACTTCGTCCTGCGACCCCGACATGGCCTCCGAGCCCACGCTCACCGCGGCCTGCATCAGCGCCGCGATTTCTCCGCGCAGCTTGTCCACCTCCAGCTTCAGGCGCTCGCGCACCTGCTCCATGGTGAGGCCCGCGTAGTTGGCGTTGAGGAAGTTGGCGGCCTCCACCAGTTGCGACTGGGAGTAATCGACCTCGGTAAAGATCACGCGGTTCTGCACATCACCGTCGGGCGAGACGATGATCACCAAAAAGCGCTTCTCGGACAGCCGCAGGAATTCGATGTGGCGAAACACCGAGGCGCGCCGCGGCGCCATCACCACCCCCACGAACTGCGACAGGCTCGACAACAGGTGGGCGGCGTTGGCGATCACCTTCTGCGGCTGCTCGGGCATGAGCTGGACTGTCGGCAACTGCTCCTGCTGCACGGTGAGCATGGTGTCGACGAACAGGCGATAGCCCTTGGCGGTGGGCACACGGCCCGCGGAGGTGTGGGGGCTGGCAATAAGCCCCAGGTCCTCCAGGTCTGCCATCACATTGCGTATGGTGGCGGGCGACAATTCAAGCCCTGATGCCCGCGACAAGGTTCTGGAGCCGACCGGCTGCCCCTCGGCTATGTAGCGTTCCACCAAGGCCTTGAGTAACAACTTGGAGCGGTCATCAAGCATTGAATCATTTTAATGATGTAATTTCTGCATGAAGCCCATCTTCCGCCGCGTTGCAGTCATAGGCAAATACCCGGGGCCTGGCGCCGTTTCAGCGTCCGACAGCGCACGGCAGATCATCGAGAGCATTGCCCAGTTCGTCACCCAGCAGGACTGCGAGTTGACGCTGGAGGCCGAAACCGCCGCCCACACGGGCCTCACGCAATACCACACGCTGGATGTGGAGGGGATCGGCCGGCAATGCGACCTGTGCCTGGTCGTAGGCGGCGATGGCACCATGCTGGGCGTGGGCCGGCGGCTGGCCGGCTACGGCACGCCGCTGGTGGGCATCAACCAGGGGCGGCTGGGCTTCATTACCGACATTCCGCTGGAGGGGTACCAGGACGCGCTCACGCCCATCCTGCACGGAGACTACGAAGAAGACGTGCGCCCGTTGATGCAAGCCTGCGTGATGCGCGGTGGCGAGTGCGTGTTCGAGGCGCTGGCCCTCAACGACGTGGTGGTCAACCGCGGCTCCACCTCCGGCATGGTGGAGCTGCGCGTGGAGGTGGACGGCGTATTCGTTTCCAACCAGCGCGCCGACGGCCTGATCGTCGCGTCTCCCACCGGCTCCACGGCGTATGCCCTGTCTGCGGGCGGCCCGATGCTGCACCCATCGATCCCCGGCTGGGTGCTGGTGCCGATCGCGCCGCACACCCTGTCCAACCGGCCGATCGTGCTTTCCGACGCGACCGAGGTGGCCATTGAGGTGGCCGGCGGGCGCGACATCAGCGCCAACTTCGACATGCAGTCGCTCGCATCGCTGCAACATGGCGACCGCATACTGGTGCGCCGTTCCGCGCACCGGGTGTGCTTTCTGCACCCGCGCGGCTGGAGTTACTTTGCCACCCTGCGCAAGAAGCTGGGCTGGTACGAGGGAGGTTCCTGACCATGGCCCTGAGGCGGATCGCCCTGAGCGATTTCGTGATCGTGCGATCGCTCGAGCTGGACCTGCATGCCGGCTTCACCGTGCTCACCGGTGAAACCGGAGCCGGCAAGTCGATCCTGATCGACGCGTTGCAACTGGTGCTGGGCGCGCGTGCCGACTCCGGTGTGATCCGCGAAGGCGCACAGCGCACCGACGTCTGCGCCGAATTCGACGGTGGCACCATCGCGCTGGCAGCCTGGCTGGACGAGGCGGGTTTTCCGCGCGACGACACGCTGCTGCTGCGCCGCACCGTCGATGTGCAAGGCAAGAGCCGCGCCTGGATCAACGGCATCCCCGCCACGGCAGCGCAGATGCGTGCCGTGGGCGAGCATCTGCTGGACATTCATGGGCAGCACGCCTGGCAGAGCCTGACGCGGCCCGACGCAGTGCGCGGCCTGCTGGACGCCTATGCCGGCGCGCAGGTGCAACCCTTGGCCGCGCTGTGGACGAGTTGGCGCGACGCGCAGCAGGCGCTGACCCACGCCCGCGCTGCCCAGGACACGCTGCAACAGGAACGCGAGCGCCTGCAGTGGCAGACCGGCGAAGTGGACAAGCTGGCGCCGCGGGATGGCGAATGGGAGGAACTCAATGCCGAGCATGCGCGACTGTCCAACGCCCAGTCGCTGCTGGACAACGCCCAGGCCGCCCTGAGTGTGCTGGAGGACGAAGACGCGGGCGGCGCGCTGCGGGCCCTGGCGCAGGCACAGCACCTGCTGCAGGACTACGAGCATGTGGACCCGTCGTTTCGCACCATGAATGAGGTGCTGACCTCCTGCATCGCCCAGGCGGGCGATGTGGCGCACTCTCTGCAAAGCTACCTGCGCCACGCCGAGCCCGACCCGGATCGGCTGCAGCAGCTGGACGCCCGCGTATCGCAGTGGATGCAGCTAGCGCGCCGCTACAAGCGCACCCCACCCGAACTACCCGCGCTGCTGCAAGACTGGAAGGACACGCTGCACCGTTTGGACAACGCCACTGACCTGGCCGCATTGCAGGCTGCCGAGCAAACCCATGGCGCCGCTTACCAGAAGGCCGCACGCGCCCTGTCGCAAAAGCGCGCCAAGGCTGCGCCGCAACTGGCGCAGGCCATCACCCGCGCCATGCAGGGCCTGGGCATGGCGGGCGGGCGCTTCGAGGTGCAACTGGACAAGGCCGAGCCTGGGCCGCACGGCATCGACCAGGTGGCTTTCCTGGTCAGCAGCCACCCGGGCATGACGCCGCGGCCCATCGGCAAGGTGGCATCGGGGGGCGAGCTGTCGCGCATGGCGCTGGCGATCTCGGTCACCACCAGCGAGCTGGGCGAGGCGCCCACGCTGATCTTTGACGAGGTGGACTCGGGCGTGGGCGGCGCCGTGGCGGAGACCGTCGGCCGTCTGATGCAGCAGCTCGGGACGGCCCGGCAGGTACTGGCCGTCACCCACCTGCCCCAGGTGGCCGCGTGCGCGGACCATCACCTTGTGGTGGCCAAACACAAGCACGCCGAGGGCACCACCAGCAGCGTGGCCGCCGCCAACGAGGAGGCGCGCGTGGCCGAGATTGCGCGCATGCTGGGCGGCGAGCGTCTGTCCCCTACCACCCTGGCGCATGCACGCGAGATGCTGCAGGGCGCCGCCAAACCCACACCCTGAGCCATGGATCTGGAAGTCGTCGTCATCACCGGTATGTCCGGCTCGGGCAAGTCCGTCGCGCTGCATGCACTCGAAGACGCGGGCTACTACTGCGTGGACAACCTGCCGCCGGAACTTTTGACCTCCTTCGTGGAGCTGGAGCACGCGCACCACGGCCACCGCGTTGCCGTGGCCATGGACGTGCGCAGCGCCACCGCCCTGCCCCTGGTGCCGCAGCAGTTGGCCGGCCTGCGCGAGCAGGGCGTGCAGGTGCGCCAACTGTTCCTGGACGCCACCAACGACGTGCTGGTGCGGCGTTTTTCAGAAACCCGGCGCCGCCACCCTCTGTCCCAGGCCGAGATGCGCGAAGGTCCGCGCCCGCTTTTGCACACCATGCGGTTGGAGCGCGAGCTACTGGCCCCGCTGCGCGAGCAGGCACACGTCATCGACACCAGCACCCTGCGGTCCGCGCAATTGCTGAGCTATGTGAAGGACCTGCTGTCGGTGCCGCCGAGTCGGCTGACCCTGGTGTTCCAGTCGTTTGCGTTCAAGCGCGGCATCTCCATGGACGCCGACTATGTGTTCGACGTGCGCATGCTGCCCAATCCCCACTACGAGCCGCTCTTGCGAGCACTCACGGGCAAGGACGCGCCGGTCATCGACTACCTGCGTCAGCAGCCCGAAGTAGCGCTGATGCTGGCGCACATTGGCGACTTCCTGGATCACTGGCTGGACGCGCTGGCCCACAACCACCGCAGCTACGTGACCGTGGCCATCGGTTGCACGGGAGGACAGCACCGCTCCGTCTACCTGGTGGAGCAGCTGGCGGCGCGCTTCGAGGGCCGCTGGAATACGCTGCGCCGCCACCGCGAGCTCGACGGCATCTAGCATGCACCGCTAGGTGACAGCTATTGTTTTAGTAGCTGCTAGCGCCTGCTATTGAATGACTTGCAATAGTTTTCTACCGGAAGTCGCCTATCTACGGGCGCTACCAGCTCTCATTTTTGACAGTCGTCCCCAAGGGAGGCGAGCAGCTTGCGCACGGGCGCGGGCAGCCCCAGCGCCGGCCATTGCGCCGGAGCGAACCACCCCGACTGCTGCTCAGCGCAATGCGCGTTCGGCTGCGGCGTTGCATCGCGCGCCAGCACCGGATGCAGGTGCAGGTCGCGGTGCGTCAGCACGTGGGTGAAGGCCGGCAGATCCCGCGCATCGCAGCTGGCGTGCAGCTGCAGCGCCTCGTCCAGCGCCGCGCGGCTGTCATAGACCGGCGGACAGTACAACCCCGCCCAGATACCTGCGGGCGGACGCCGCTCCAGCCACAGCCGGCCCGCACCATCCTGGCGCAGCAGCAGCCACCAGGCCTGCGCGCTGCGCTTGAGCTTGCGCGTGCGCACCGGGTAGTCCTGCGGGTTGCCGTCGCGGCGCGCCACGCAGGCCTCTTGCAAGGGGCACAGCAGGCAATTGGGGTTGCGGGGCAGGCAGATGCCGGCGCCCAGGTCCATCAGGCCCTGCGTGTAGCGCGGCATGGCATGGGACAGGTCCTGCCGTGGCAGCAGCGCCTCGGCCTGCTGCCATAGCGCGCGCTCGTTCTTCGCCTCGGCCAGGTCGGCGCCGAACCCCAGCACCCGCGTGAGCACGCGCCGCACGTTGGCATCCAGGATCGGCGCCCGTACGCCGAAGCAGAACGCGGCTATCGCCCCTGCCGTGGAGCGGCCGATGCCCGGCAGGGCCGCCAGCTCATCCACCGTGCGGGGGAATTCCCCCCCGTGCTGGTGCACGACGATCTGCGCGCAGCGGTGCAGGTTGCGCGCGCGGCTGTAGTAACCCAGGCCGCTCCACAGCGCCAGTACCTCGTCTTGCGGCGCAGCAGCCAGTTGGCGCACGTCGGGAAAGCGCGCCAGAAAGCGCGCGTAGTACTCCAGCACCGTGGCCACCTGGGTCTGCTGCAGCATGATCTCCGACAGCCACACGCGGTATGCATCGCGCGTGTTCTGCCAAGGCAGGTGGTTGCGCCCATGCGCTGCCTGCCAGCGCACCACCTGGGTCGCCAGCTCTGCGGACGGACCGCTCATGACGCCGCGAGCGGCTGGGGTTCGGTAAGGGGTATGTCGATGTCCACGCCCTCAGGCGCTTGCGGCTGCCGCACGAGGTCGGAGGTCAGCTCGGTCAGCCGCTGCTCCAGTTCGGCGAGGTGCTGCTCGGCCTCTTCGATCTCGGCGATGCGGTCCACCAGCCCGTTGGCGGCCTGCTGGATGCGGTTCACCGCCTCGATGCGCCGCGAGAAGCTGCGCTTGCGCTCACGCAGTTGCGCGTCCAACTGCGCTGTGGCCGTCTTGCTCCACAGCTCCAGCTCGTTGGCCGCGGACTCGAACACGGTGCGCAGGCGCAGGCCCATGGCCCGCAACAAGCGCTGCGCGAACTCCGGCTGCGCCAGGCGCAGCGTGTTGCCCATGCCCACGTATTGCAGGTGCCGCTGCTCGATGGCCACGATCTCCTGCACATAGTTACCCAATTGGGGCGCCGCAGGTACTTGCAACGAGAAGCCGAACTCCGTGTTGAGCTGGCGGAAGGTGCCGCCCAGCATGGCCTGGATCTCGATGCCCGTGGACTGCGCGGCCTCCATGATGGTGCGCACCTTGGCGAAGGTGTCGCCATATACCTTGCGCACGCCCAGCTTGAGCCCCTTGGGCTGCAGCGCCTCGGTCAGCTCCACCAGTTGCGCCTTGAGCGAACGCGGCCCAAGCTGGTGGAACACCTCGCGCAGCATCTTCAGATGCACTGCCCGCACGGCCTGGATCTTGGCCGTGCTGGCTTCAAACTCCTGCTGCTCCTGCTCGATGCGCCCGCGCATGGCGTCGATCACCGAGGCATTCTTGCCGCGCAGGCTGCGCAACTCCAGCATCTGATCATCCAGATCGCGCCGGCGGATGTTGATCACCCGCCGCGTCTCGGACTGCAGGCTTGCCACGCCGCTGGCCACCGTGGCCCGCAGGATGGCCTGGCGCCGGCCCATGATGCCCTCGGCCAGCGCTTCCTCCAGCAACGGCAGCCCACTGGACTCCAGCAGGATGTCGTCACAGTTGATCTTAGCCACCAGGCCCTTCTGGGCCGACACGGGCACGACATGGCTGAGCGGCACGCCCAGCAATTCGGCCGATGTCTGGCGCTGGCGCTCCAGCTGCGCTTGCACTTGCGACGGGGAACTGAGCGTGTCCCACAGCGTGTCGATCTTGTTGAGCACCACCAGCCGCGCATCGGTCGCGTCTTCAGCCGTGCCCAGGTGGTCGCGCCAGATGGTCAGGTCCGAGCGCGTCACGCCCGTGTCCGCGCCCAGGATGAACACCACGGCGTGGGCCTGCGGGATGAGGTTGATGGTGAGCTCGGGCTCCGCGCCCACGGCGTTCAGGCCCGGCGTATCCAGAATCACGAGCCCCTGCTTGAGCAGCGGATGCGGAATGTTGATGACCGCGTGCCGCCACATCGGCACCTCGACCATGCCCGCAGCGTCCAGCACGGGGTTCTCGTCGGCGGCCTCATCGCTCCAGAAACCCAGCGCACGCGCATCATCCACGGACACGCGGCGCACTTCCGATACTTTTTCAAGCGCCTGGGCGAGTTCGGCCGGGTCGTCCATGTCCAGCGGCACCTTCACCCAGCGGTCTGCCTTCAGGCGCCACTCGGCCAGTCCCAGGGACTGCATGCGCGTGTCGATAGGCAGCAGGCGCAGGCTGGGGGCGGTGCCGTTTTCATAGCCCAGCTCGGTCGGACACATGGTGGTGCGCCCCGCACTGGCCGGCATGATGCGCCGGCCATAGCCGGCGAAGAAGATCGCATTGATGAGCTCGGACTTGCCGCGCGAAAACTCCGCCACAAAAGCGACGGTCACCTTGTCGCTGCGCACCTGCTCTTCCAGCCGCTGCAGACGCTCCTCCACAGCCGCGTCCATGAGGTCGTGCGAACCCATCCATTGCCCCAGGCGCTTGAGTTGCTGGGCGAAAGCACGCCTCCATGCGCCGTGCTGGTCAAACTGTTCGTTGAATGAAGGTCCCACTTTGCTCCCGGATATCAATGCAAGCGCCCGCGTGGGCGGGAGATGGCGCAATATAGCATCGCCATTGCGCCGATCCGCCGCCACGCAGCCCGGTCAGGCGCGCTGGCAGTGCGGACAGAAATAGGTGCTGCGCTGCCCCTGGCGCAACAGACGCACGGGCGTACCGCACTGGCGACACGGCAGGCCCGCGCGGCCATAGACATTGGCCTCCAATTGGAAATGCCCGGCGCTGCCGTCGGCGCTGGAGAAATCACGCAGCGTGCTGCCGCCCCGCTCCACCGCGCGCGCCAGCACCTCGCGGATTGCACCGTGCAGACGCCGGGCACGCTGGGGGCCGATCGCGCAAGCGCGGGTGGTTGGCCGGATGCCCGCGAGGAACAGCACCTCGCAGGCATAGATATTGCCCACGCCCACGACCACCGTGCCAGCGAGCAGCAGTTGCTTGATGGGCGTGCGTTTGGCGCGCAGCCCCGCGTGGAAGGACTCGAAGGCGAAGTCCTCGCCCAGCGGCTCCAATCCCCACCCATCGAGCAGCTTGCGTGCACGGGGATCGGACTCACCCGCCGCCCAGACCACGGCGCCGAAGCGCCGCGGGTCGTGCAGCCGCAGCGTGCCCTGGTCCGTTATCAGTTCGAAATGATCGTGGGCGCCGCGCGCGGGCAGATCGCGTGCAAAGCGCAAGCTGCCCGACATGCCCAGGTGAATGAGCAGCAGCCCTTCATCCAGATCCAGCAACAGGTATTTGCCGCGCCGGCGCACGCCGCACACCCGCCGTCCGACCAATACTGCGGGCTCCATGCCCAGCGGCCAGCGCAGGGGCTTGCCCACCGCAATGCCGCAGACAGTCGCGCCCTCGATCGCGCCCGCGAAGCTGCGCCGCGTGACTTCCACCTCCGGCAGCTCAGGCATCGCAATACTCGTCAAGAAGTTCAAGAGCCATGGATTATTATGGGCCGATGGTGCAATCTCTTCGTTTCAGGGCTGTCGCACTGGCATGTTGGGCTGCGGCGAGCATGCTGCCGGCCATGGCCCAGACGCCTGCCCAGTCCACCGTCCCCGCCCCTCCAGCCGAGCTGGAAGATACCGATGCGGCTGCCAGTGACGATGCAGCCGCCTTGAATGCCGAGCTGTTCTACGAATTGCTGCTGGGCGAGATGACCACCAGCCGGGGCGACCCCGGCACCGGTTATGCCCTGATGCTGGACGCTGCACGCCGCAGCGGCGACCCACAGTTGTACCGCCGCGCCACCGAGATCGCCCTGCAGTCGCGCTCGGGCGAATACGCCTTGATGGCCGCGCGAGCGTGGAAGGAGGCCCTGCCGCAGTCGCGCGATGCCAATCGCTACATGCTGCGCATCCTGGTCGCCCTCAATCGCATCGGCGATAGCGCCGAACCCTTGAAGCAGGAATTGAGCACCGCGCCGACGCGCGACAAGATATCCACCATCCGCGCGCTGCCTCAGCTCTATGGCCGTGCCAGCGACAAGGCACTGGCCGCGCAGGTGGTGCGCCAGGCCCTGCAGGCAGAACTGAACCACCCGGCCATCGGCCCCATTGCCTGGACCACCGTGGGGCGCATGGACCTGGCAGCCAGCGACAAGGCGGGCGCCCTGGAGGCGGCGAGCCAAGCCCATGCACAAGACCCCGCCGACGATGGCGCCGCCATGCTGGCGCTCGAGCTGCTCGCAGAGGGCGTCACGCAGGCGGAGCCGCTGCTCGCGGGTTACCTGGCCGGCAAGCCCCTGCCCGAAGTCCGCATGGCCTACGCACGCCTGCTGCTGGAGTCTCAGCGCCTGGCCGACGCACAGTTCCAGCTGGATGCAGTCAATCGCGAACAGGCCGACATGCCCGAAGCCTGGTTGTTGCAGGCGTCGCTACACCTGCAAGGCGGACGGCTGGAGCAGGCGGAGGAAGCACTGCGGCGTTTTACCGGCTTGCTCGAAGACCTGCCCGCCACGCCCCAACGCAAGCGCGCGCTCACCCAGGCATATCTGATGCACGCGCAAGTAGCGGAGAAGCGTGGCGACTACGCCGGGGCCGAAGGTTGGCTTTCGCGCATTGAAGATGCCGCCGAACTGCTCACGGCTCAAAGCCGCCGCGCTGCACTGCTCGCACGCCAGGGCAAATTGGAAGAGGCGCGCGCATTGATCCGCGCCGTGCCCGCAAGCACCCCGGATCAGGAACGCCTCAAGTTGCAGGCCGAAGCCCAGTTGCTGCGCGAAGCAAAACAATATGCACAGGCCTACACGGTCCTCGGCAAGGCCGTAGCGCTGGCGCCCGCGGACAACGACCTCGCCTACGACCAAGCCATGCTGGCGGAAAAGGCGGGCCGCCTCGACGACATGGAACGCCTCTTGCGCGCCATCATCGCCCGCCAACCCGACTACCACCACGCACTCAATGCCCTGGGTTTTTCCCTCGCAGAGCGGGGCGTGCGTCTGGAGGAAGCCAAGGCGCTCATCGTCAAAGCGCTTGAGTTTGCACCGAACGACCCGTTCATCACCGACAGTCTGGGCTGGGTGGAATTCCGCCTGGGCAACCGCCAGGAAGCGCTGACCATCCTGAAACGCGCCTACGAAACACAACCGGACGCAGAGATAGCAGCCCACATCGGCGAAGTTCTGTGGTCTCTGGGACAGCATGATCGCGCGCGTGACATCTGGCGCGAGGGCCTGCGTATCAACAAAGACAACGACACACTCAAGGGCACGCTCGACCGGCTGGGAGTGCGTCTGTGAGCCCGCCGCAACTGGCAGCTGACCACCGCCCTCTGCGCGGCCGGCTGGTGCTCGGGATCGTTGCAGCGGCAACCCTGGTCGCCTGCGCGCAGCCGCCACGCCCTGCGGATGCAAGCCCGGACTATTGGTCCGGCCGGCTGGCCGTTCAGGTGGAAGACGATGCAGGCCAATCCTTCAGTGCCGGTTTTGAATTGAAGGGCCACCCCTCTGCGGGAGAGCTCACTTTGATCAACCCGCTGGGCAACATCATCGCGCGTGTGGAATGGACTCCGCATCGCGCCGTGCTCGTCCAGGGGCAGGAACGCAGGGAGGCTGCCTCGCTGCAGACCCTGGTACATGACCTGACCGGCAGCGACCTACCCATTTACGCGCTTTTCAGCTGGCTGAAGGGCGAAGCCCTCCAGGTCGCCGGCTGGCGCACCAACCTCGATGCCCTGCAGCAGGGGCGCTTGTCGGCCACGCGCGAGCAGCCGCTGCCTCGCACTACGCTTCGCATTGTCTTGAGCCTCTGACCGCTTCCCATGCAAGCCCTGTACGACGTGCCGGCGCCGGCCAAACTGAACCTGTTTCTGCATGTCACGGGTCGCAGGCCCGATGGCTATCACCTGCTGCAGTCGGTCTTCATGTTGATCGATTGGTGCGATGTTCTGCATTTCGAGGTGCGCGGCAATGGGGCCGTCACACGTGAAGACCTTACCAGCGCCCTGCCTGCGGACGATCTGGTCGTGCGCGCCGCACGTGCGCTGCAAAAGGCCACCGGTTGCCCGCAAGGGGTACATATCGGCGTCTCTAAACACATCCCCGCACAAGCCGGCTTGGGTGGCGGATCTTCGGACGCGGCCAGCACGTTGCTGGCGCTCAACCGCCTGTGGAAGTTGAAACTGTCACGGCAGCAGTTGCACTCGATCGCCCTGACGCTGGGCGCCGATGTTCCGTTTTTTTTGTGCGGCGCAAGCGCCTGGGTCGAGGGAATTGGTGACATAATTCGCCCTCTTGAGTTGGAGCACCAACTTCCGCCTGCGGCTTTCGCGGTGGTCAAGCCCGAAGCGGGGCTGGATACGAGAATGATTTTTTCGCATCCCTCCCTTAAACGTGATTCGAGTTGTGCTACAATTTCAGGCTTTGCTGCAACACACTACCAATTTGGAAGTAATGACCTGCAGCCAGTCGCACAGGCCTTGTGCCCTGAGATCACGCAAGCCATCAATTGGCTTGAATCAAAAGGGTTGCAAGGACGCATGACAGGCTCTGGAAGTGCAGTGTTTGCACAAATCACACACGCTGTCGATCTGCACGATGCACCCGCTGCATGGCATGTCAAAGTGTGTGAAAATCTAAAGTCTCATCCGCTAGCGGATTGGGTTTTTGGATGAAAAGATACTGGGTGAGCTGACGCAAGACAGCTGACCTGCGTAGGGGAGTCGCCAAGTTGGTTAAGGCACCGGATTTTGATTCCGGCATGCGAGGGTTCGAGTCCTTCCTCCCCTGCCAAAGATTATTTCCCACACGGGATTTAAATTCAGACGGCTGAGTCGCTCATGCAAACCAATCCCCCCGACTTCGTGGTTTTCACGGGCAATGCCAACCCTGGATTGGCTGCCGAGATCGCTCAAAATCTTGGCACCACTCTCGGCGCCATTGATGTGGGCCGGTTCTCCGACGGCGAAGTCACCGTCGAAATCAAGCAAAACGTCCGCGCCCGCGATGTATTCGTGGTGCAGTCGACCTGCGCGCCGACCAACGAGAACCTGATGGAACTGCTGATCATGGTCGACGCGCTCAAGCGCGCCTCGGCCGAACGCATCAGCGCGGTGATTCCCTACTTTGGTTACGCTCGCCAGGACCGCCGTCCGCGTTCCACACGCGTTCCGATCTCCGCCAAGGTGGTGGCTAACATGCTGCAGGCAGTGGGCGTCGCCCGCGTGCTGACCATGGACCTGCATGCCGACCAGATCCAAGGTTTCTTCGACATTCCGGTGGACAACATCTACGCGTCGCCGGTGCTGCTGGGTGACCTGAACCAGAAGAAGTACGAGAACCTGATCGTGGTGAGCCCGGACGTGGGCGGCGTGGTGCGTGCACGCGCCCTGGCCAAGCAGCTCGGCACCGATCTGGCGATCATCGACAAGCGCCGCCCCAAGGCGAACGTGTCGGAAGTCATGCACGTGATCGGCGACATCGAAGGCCGCAACTGCGTGATCATGGACGACATGATCGACACCGCCGGCACGCTGGTGAAGGCCGCCGAAGTGCTCAAGGAACGCGGCGCCAAGAACGTTTACGCCTATTGCACGCATCCCATTTTCTCGGGCCCGGCCATCGAGCGCATCGCACAAGGCACGGCCCTCGATGAAGTGGTGGTGACCAACACGATCCCCCTGAGCGATGCCGCCAAGGGGTGTTCCAAGATTCGCCAGCTCTCCGTGGCGCCGCTGATCGCCGAAACGATCCAGCGCATTGCCAAGGGTGAGTCGGTGATGAGCCTGTTCTCCGACCAGGCTTGATGATCGCTCCGCCGCTGGCGGAGGTGTCACAGCCCCAAGCCTCCTTCGGGAGGCTTGCTTGTTCGGAGACAGCACGGGCCCATGCCATGGTGGCGTGCGGTCTTTATCAACAGGGCCAGGCTGGTCGCGGCCGGCCCCTTCAGGAGTTCAAACATGCAATTCGTCGCTTTTGAGCGCGCCAAGCAAGGTACGGGTGCGAGCCGCCGTCTGCGCATTTCGGGCAAGGCCCCCGGCATCGTCTATGGCGGCTCCGCCGAGCCCCAGCTGATCGAGATCGATCACAACGCCCTGTGGCACGCCCTCAAGAAGGAAGCGTTCCACTCCAGCATCCTGGACATGGAGCTGAACGGCCAAGTCACCAAGGTGCTGCTGCGTGACGTGCAGTACCACCCCTTCAAGCAGCAAGTGCTGCACGTGGACTTCCAACGCGTGGACGAGAAGACCCGCGTGCACCTGAAGGTGCCGCTGCACTTCGAAGGCGTCGAAGGCTCGCAGGCCGTGAAGGTGGAAGGTTGCACGGTGACCCCGCTGATCCATGAACTGGACGTGATGTGCATGCCCGCGCAACTGCCCGAGTTCATCAAGGTGGACCTGAGCGGCCTGACCTCCAAGTCCACCATGGGCCTGCAGTCCGTGAAGCTGCCCCACGGCGTGAAGGCCGTGGTGCGTGGTTCCAACAAGAACCCCGCCCTGGTGTCGATCAAGCTGCCCGAAGTGGTGGCCGACGCGACCGCAGCCGCAGCACCCGCAGCCGCACCCGCCAAGAAGGGCAAGAAGTAAGCACTTCTGCCGGGCCGTCGCCCTCAGGGGCGGCCTCTTGCGTCTCAACGGCCCACCTCGCGTGGGCCGTTGGCGTTTTGTGGCCCCCTGCAAGCGCACGTCGCGCCGCTTCAGGCGCGCCGGATAATCGCAACATGATCAAACTGTTTGTGGGCCTGGGCAACCCCGGCCCGGAGTACGAGGCCACACGCCACAACGCGGGGTTCTGGTGGATCGACGCGCTGGCGCGCGAACTCAAGGTCACCCTGGTCCCCGAGCGCAGCTACCACGGCCTGGTCGCGCGCGCCAGCGTTGCCGGCCATAGCGTCTGGCTGCTGCAGCCGCAGACCTTCATGAACCTCTCAGGCAAGTCGGTGGCGGCCCTTGCGCGCTTCTTCAAGATCCCGCCGGAGGAAATCCTCGTCGCACACGACGAATTGGACATTCCGCCCGGACAGGCCAAGCTCAAGCGCGGCGGCAGCCACGCAGGCCACAACGGGCTGCGTGACATCCACGCGCAACTGGGCACCAGCGACTACTGGCGGCTGCGCATCGGCATCGGCCACCCCGGCGTGAAGGCGGAGGTGGTGAACTGGGTGCTCAAGAAGCCCGCGCCCGACCAGCGCACGCTGATCGAGGACAGCATCCTTCATTCGCTCAAGGCCTACCCTGCCCTGCTGGCCGGCGACATGGACAAGGCCACGCTTCTCGTGCACACCACCAAGCCGCCCCGCCCCAAGGCCACACGCCCCGCCCAGGCGCAGGCCGCACCACAAGCGGGCGCAGATTAACTATTGTTTTGATAGCTGGTAGCGCTTACCAGATAAGCGCTAGCGGCCCAAAAGCCTCCAAGTTCAAGCCACTTTCGGTGGCTTCAGGCGCTGGAACTTCTGCCACAGCGTCTCGCGGCTTTCCTGGTGGGCCGGGTTGACCGGAATGCAGGCCACGGGACAGATGGCCACGCACTGGGGCTCATCGAAATGGCCCACGCATTCGGTGCACTTGGAGGGCTCGATCTCGTAATGCTCCTGGCCCAGGAAGATGGCCTCGTTGGGGCATTCGGGCTCGCACACGTCGCAGTTGATGCACTCGTCCGTGATCATCAACGCCATGGCGCAACTCCCTTGCGGCACATGGCGCAATGCGGTGACAGGCGGGCGGTGAACAGCATCCTGCAATTATCCGCCCACCCCTGTGCCCCCGTGGGGATGGCCGCCATGCGCCCGCGGTTTTTGTCCTATGCTCGGCCCACCACCGCCCCGGCCGCGCGCCGCGGCCTTCCCTCCCATGGCCCTGTTCTTCCTCCAACGCCTCGCCACTTTGATCGCCACGCTGCTGGGCGCGTCGGCCGTGGTGTTCGTGGTGCTGGAGGTCCTGCCGGGCAACGCGGCCGAAGTGCTGCTGGGGCCTGACGCCGCACCCGAGGCCGTGGCCGAGCTCGCCGCCCGGCTGGGCCTGGACCAACCCGCGCTCGTGCGTTATGGGCAGTGGCTGGGTGGACTGCTCACGGGCCAGTTAGGGGACAGCCATGCCTACAGCGCGCCCGTGGCCGACCTGATCGGCGAGCGCCTGGCGCTGACCATTCCGCTGGCCCTGCTGTCCATGCTGCTGACCACCGCGCTGGCGCTGGCCGCTGGCGTGTATGCGGCATCGCGCCACAACCGCCTGGGCGACTGGGGGGTGATGGGGCTGGCACAACTGGGCATCGCCATTCCCAACTTCTGGTTTGCCATCCTGCTGATCCTGCTGTTTTCGGTACAGCTGCAATGGTTCTCGGCCGGGGGCTTTCCCGGCTGGAGCGCCGAAGCCGGCGGCGGCGTGCTGCCCGCGCTGCAGGCCCTGCTGCTGCCCGCCGTGGCCCTGGCCGTGGTGCAGGCCGCCATCCTGGCGCGCATCACGCGCTCCGCCGTGCTGGACGTGCTGCGCGAAGACTTCGTGCGCACGGCGCGCGCCAAGGGGCTCTCGCAACGCGCGGCGCTGTGGGGCCATGTGCTGCGCAACGCCATGATCCCCGTGGTGACGGTGATGGGCCTGCAGTTCGCCAACCTGCTGGCCGGCACCATCGTGGTGGAGAACGTGTTCTACCTGCCCGGGCTGGGCCGGCTGATCTTCCAGTCCATCGCCAACCGCGACCTGGTGGTGGTGCGCAACTGCGTGATGCTGCTGGCGGCCATGGTGGTGGTGGTGAACTTCGTGGTGGACCTGCTGTACGCGGCCATCGACCCGCGCGTAAAGGCCCGCGGTCTATGAGCGCGCTGCCGACCTTCCCCGCGCCCAGCCCCCACACGCCGGCGTTCTGGCGCCGTGCGCTGCGCCACCCCAGCTGCGCGATCGGTGCCGTGCTCACGCTGGCGCTGGTGCTCTCCGCCCTGCTCTCCTTCGTCTGGACGCCATGGCCGCCTTATGAGATGGCGATGGATGCCGCCCTGCAGCCCCCCGGCGCGCAGCACTGGCTGGGCACCGACGCCTACGGGCGCGACGTGGCCTCGCAGCTGCTCGTGGGCGCGCGCGCGTCCATCGCGGTGGGCGTGATTGCCGTGGGCATCGGCCTGGCGCTGGGCGCCGCGCTGGGGCTGCTGGCAGCGGCGCGCGGCGGCTGGGTGGAGGAAGCCGTCATGCGCCTGGCGGACTTCACCTTCGCGTTCCCCGCGCTGCTGCTGGCCATCATGCTCACGGCCGTTTTCGGCCCCGGCATGGTGAACGCCATCATCGCCATCGGCATCTTCTACATACCGACTTTTGCCCGTGTCACGCGCGCATCGGCCAAGGCGGTGTGGGCGCGTGAATACATCCTGGCGGCGCGCGCCTGCGGCAAGGGCCCATGGCGCATCACCTTCGAGCATGTGCTGCCCAACATCGCTTCGGTGCTCATCGTGCAGGCCACGATCCAGTTCGCGCTGGCGATCCTCGCCGAGGCCGCGCTTTCGTACCTGGGCCTGGGCACGCAGCCCCCGCAACCGTCGTGGGGACGCATGCTGGCCGAGGCCCAGACCCTCATGTTCCAGGCGCCGCTGCTGGCCGTGTGGCCGGGCCTGGCGATTGCGCTGGCGGTGCTGGGCCTGAACCTGCTGGGCGACGGGCTGCGCGACCTGCTGGACCCCCGACTGTCCCGCCAGCGATGACACCAGCGCACGCACCTCCCTCCCCTGCGCCATTGCTGGACGTGCAGCAACTGGCCATCACGCTGCGCACGCCGCGCGGCCCGGTGCGCGCCGTGCATGACGTGGACTTCGCCCTGCAGCCCGGCGCCACGCTGGGGCTGATCGGCGAATCGGGCTGCGGCAAGTCCCTTACCGCGCTCGCGCTCATGGGCCTGCTGCCTGAAGGCACGCGCGTGCAGGGCCGCATCCGCCTGGACGGGCAGGAACTGCTGCCGATGACCGAGCCCCAGTGGTGCCGGCTGCGCGGCGACCGCATCGGCATGGTGTTCCAGGAACCCATGACCGCGCTCAACCCCGTGCACACCATCGGGCGGCAGGTGGCCGAGCCGCTGCGCCTGCACCGCGGCCTGTCCGCCCGGCAGGCGCGCGCCGAGGCCGTTGCGTTGCTGGAACGTGTGGGCATCGCGCAGGCCGCGCAGCGGCTGGACGCCTACCCGCACCAGTTCTCGGGCGGGCAGCGCCAGCGCATCACCATCGCCATGGCGCTGGCCTGCGGGCCGCAGCTCCTGATTGCCGACGAGCCCACCACGGCGCTGGACGTGACGCTGCAACGCCAGATCCTGGAGTTGATCCAGGGTCTGGTGGCCGAGCGCGGCATGGCGCTGATCCTCATCTCGCACGACCTGGGCGTGATCGCGCAGAACGTGCAGCGCACGCTGGTGATGTATGGCGGCACGGTGGTCGAGGCCGGCCCCACGCGCGAAGTCTTCCGCACGCAGGCCCATCCCTACACCCGCGGCCTGTTCGCCGCACGCCCGCAGTGGGGCTCCGCACGGGTGCCCGGTGCACGCCTGCCCACGATCGCTGGCACCGTGCCCGACCTGGCCGATCTGCCGCCGGGTTGCCCCTTCGCCGGACGCTGCCCGCTCACCGTGCCCGACTGCCACGCCGCCCTGCCGCCCGCCACGGCGCTGGGCCCGGGCCACATGGCGCGCTGCATACGGCTGGGGGAGAGCGCGTGAACACTATCAATTCAATAGCTGCCGGCGCTTTCCCTACAAGCGCTACAGGCCATTTTGACGCGAATGCACCCCTTTTGCGCGTACGCGGCCTGCAGCGGGACTATCCGCTGCCCCGCACACGGCCGTGGGGGCCGCGCGCGCAGGTGCAGGCGCTGCGGGGTGTGGACCTGGACATCACCACCGGCCGCAGCCTGGGTGTGGTGGGTGAATCGGGCTCGGGCAAGTCCACGCTGGCGCGCCTGGTGATGGCGCTGGACACGCCCAGCGCCGGCAGCGTGCACCTGCTGGGGCGCGACCTGCACCGGTTGCCCGTGCACGCGCTGCGCGCCGCACGGCGCGACTTCCAGATGGTGTTCCAGGACCCCTACGGCTCGCTGGACCCGCGCCAGACGGTGGAGCGCATCGTCACCGAGCCGCTGCAGGCCCTGGGAAGCGCCACACGCGCCGAACTGCGCGAGCAGGCTGCCGCCGTGCTGCAGCAGGTGGGCCTGCGCGCGGGCGATGCGCACAAGTACCCGCACGAATTCTCGGGCGGCCAGCGCCAGCGCATCGCCATCGCGCGCGCGCTCATCACGCGGCCGCGCCTCATCGTGGCCGACGAGCCCGTGAGCGCGCTGGACGTGTCCGTGCAGGCCCAGGTGCTGAACCTGCTGCAGGACCTGCAGGAGCGCCTGGGCGTCACCTACCTGCTCATCAGCCACGACCTGGCCGTGGTGCAGCACCTGTGCGACGAGGTGCTGGTGCTGTACGCGGGGCGCGTGGTGGAGCGCGGCGCGCCGCACACACTGTTCAGCACGCCGCAACACCCCTACACGCAGGCGCTGGTGGCCGCGGTGCCGCGCATCGCGCTCTAGCCGCACGGCGCCAGCGCGCCACGCCCGGCCGCGCCCTGTAGTAAAAAGCAGAGCACAGCCCGCCGCACGCATTCCACCCGTCCAAGGAGATCCCGCCCATGTTCACCCGCCGCACCGCCCTCGCCTCCGGCGCCCTGGCCACCGCCGCGCTGGCCACGCCGCTGCACGCGCTGGCGCAGGGCAAGAAGGACGCCGTGACCCTGGCCCTGGCCCTGGAGCCGCCGGGGCTGGACCCCACGGCCGGCGCGGCGTCCTCGATTGCCGAGGTCACGCTCTACAACATTTACGAGACGCTCACCAAGATCAACCCGGACGGCAGCGTCTCGCCGCTGCTGGCCGAGAGCTGGGAGGTCTCGCCCGACCTCAAGACCTACACCTTCCGCCTGCGCAAGGGCGTCACGTTTCACAACGGCGAGCCGCTCAATGCCGCGGCCGTGAAGTTCTCCTTCGACCGCGCGGGCGGCGACAAGAGCACCAACAAGGACAAGCGCAGCTTTGCCAACCTGAGCACGCAGGCGGTGGACGAGTACACCGTGGTGGTGCTCAACAAGGACATCGACCCCGACCTGCTGTTCGTGCTGGGCCAGGCCACGGCCATCATCGTGGAACCCAAGAGCGCCGCCACCAACGCCACCAAGCCTGTGGGCACGGGGCCCTACAAGCTCGCCGGCTGGAGCCGCGGCGCCTCCATCACGCTGGCCGCATGGCCGGGGTGGCGCCAGCCGTCCAGCATCCGCATCCGCCGCGCCACGTTCCGCTTCATTCCCGATGCGGCGGCGCAGGTGGCCGCGCTGCTGGCGGGCGACGTGGACGCCTTCCCGCGCGTCACGCCGCGCAGCATGGCGCAGTTCAAGAACAACCCGCGCTTTCAGGTAGTGGTGAGCGGCTCGCGCGCCAAGACCATCCTCGCGATCAATAACGCGCGCAAGCCCTTGAACGACGTGCGCGTGCGCCGCGCCATCGCCGCCGCGATCGACCGCAAGGCCATCATCCAGGGCGCGGCCGACGGCCTGGGCGTGCCCATCGGCAGCCACTACGTGCCCGGCGCCTTCGGCTACGTGGACACCACGGGCATCAACCCGCATGACGTGGAGAAGGCCAAGCGCCTGCTGGCCGAGGCCGGCGTGAAGACACCCCTCACCCTCACCATGACGCTGCCGCCGGCGCCCTACGCACGCCAGGGCGGAGAGCTGATTGCCTCACAGCTCGCCAAGGTGGGCATCGTTGCCAAGCTGCAGAACGTGGAGTGGGCCCAATGGCTCAGCGGCACCTACGGCAACAAGAACTACGACCTGACGCTGATCTCGCACGTGGAGCCTTTCGACCTGGGCAATTTCGCCAAGCCGGACTACTACTGGGGCTACCACTCCGAACAGTTCGACGCGCTGTACGAGAAGATCCAGAACGCCGCGCGCCCCGCCGACCGCGCCCGCCTGCTGGGCGACGCGCAGCGCCTGCTGGCCGAGGACGCGGTGCACGCCTTCCTGTACCAGCCGCAATGGGTCACCGTGGCCCACAAGCAATTGCGCGGTCTGTGGAAGGACATGCCGGTGTTCGTCAACGACCTGTCGGCATTGCACTGGGCATAAGGAGCTGGCGCGTGGTAGCGCCAGCCCCCTCGGCACGGCCACTTCCGCCCGGGTGGAACAGCCGTTCTCTCCACACCGCCTCCGCGATGACACAAGGATCGCCATGACGCAATTGCACGAGCTGTCCGCCAGCGAACTGCTCGCCGGCTACCGCAGCCGCCAGATCTCTCCGGTGGACGCGTTGCTCGACGTGCTCAGCCATGTCGCGCGGTGGGAGCCCCACCTGCAGGCCACCTACCTGCTGCGCCCCGAGGCTGCGCTGGCCCAGGCCCGCCAGAGCGAGGCCCGCTGGCTGCGCGGCGCCCCCTGCGGCCCGCTGGACGGCGTGCCCGCCACCCTCAAGGACAACATCGCCACGCAGGGCGATCCCACACCGCTGGGCACCGCGGCGCTCCCCCTGGTGCCCGCCGCGGCCGACGCACCGCCTGCGGCCCGTCTGCGCGAGGCGGGCGCCGTACTGCTGGCCAAGACCACCATGCCCGACTACGGCATGCTGTCCTCGGGGCTGTCGAGCTTTCATCCGCTGGCGCGCAACCCCTGGGACCTGTCCAAGGGCCCGGGCGGCTCCAGCGCCGGCGCGGGCGCGGCGGCAGCGGCCGGCTACGGGCCGCTGCACGTGGGCACGGACATCGGCGGCTCGCTGCGCCTGCCGGCCAGCTGGTGCGGCATCTTCACGCTCAAGCCCAGCCTGGGCCGCATTCCCATCGATCCGCCCTACACCGGCCGCGCGGCCGGCCCCATGACGCGCGGCGTGGAGGACGCCGCGCTGATGATGCAGGTGCTGTCGCAGCCCGACGCGCGCGACAGCATGAGCCTGCCAGCACAGCCCATCGACTGGCGGCAGCTTGCACCCGGCGTGCAGCGCCTGCGCGGCCTGCGCCTGGGGCTGCTGCTGGACGCGGGCTGCGGCCTGGCTACCGATCCCGAGGTGCGCGCCGCCGTGCAGGCCGCCGCGCAGCGCCTGGCCGACGCGGGCGCCATCGTCGAGCCCATGGAGCCGTTCCTCACGCGCGCCATGCTGGACGGCATGGACCACTTCTGGCGCATGCGCTCGCACATGGACATGCGCACGCTCACCGTCGAGCAGCGGGGCAAGGTGCTGCCCTACATCCGCACCTGGGCGGATAGCGCCGCCACGCTCAACGCGGCCCAGGTGTACGAGGCCAGCCAGCAGTCCCACGCCACGCGCGTAGCCACGGTGCGCGCCTGCGCGGGGTACGACTACGTGCTTTCGCCCGTGGCGCCCATCACCGCCTTCGCGGCCGAGCTGCCCTCGCCCACCGACGACCCGCTGCGGCCGCTGGAGCACATTGCCTTCACCGTGCCGTTCAACATGTCGGAGCAGCCGGCCGCGTCGGTCAACTGCGGCTACAGCGCCAGCGGCCTGCCCATCGGGCTGCAGATTGCCGGACAGCGCTTTGACGACCTGGGCGTACTGCAACTGGCCCACGCCTTCGAGCAGTTGCGCGGCGCGCAGCGGCCCTGGCCCGCGCCGCCCGCGCCTTGAAGGCACAAGCCAAAATGGCCTCCAGCGCTTGATAGACAAGCGCTAGCAGCTATAAAAAGTGGAGTATCAGCGCTCGGCTGTGGCCAGCCGCACGGCCAAGCCCAGGAACACCAGGCCCGCCACGCGGTTGAGCATGCGCTGCGCGCGCGCCGAGCGCTGCAGCAGCGCGCCGAACGCCCCGCTGAAGCATGCGATGGCCCCGAACACCAGGAACGTGGCCAGCATGAACACCACCCCCAGCACCAGGATCTGCCGCGCCATGCCGCCGCGCGCGGGGTCGGCAAACTGCGGCAGGAAGGCCAGGAAGAAGATCAGCACCTTGGGGTTGGTCAGGTTCATCACCACACCGCGCCCCACCATGCGCAGTGCACCACCGGGCACGCGGGAGCCCGGCGCCATCGCCGCGCCCGTGGCGGGCGCCTCCTCGGGCACGCTGGCCGGCGCCCGCAACGCCCCCCAGGCCAGATAGGCCAAATAGGCGGCGCCGCAGAACTTGAGCACCGTGAACGCCACGGCCGACGCGGCAAACACGGCCGCCAGTCCCAGCGCCACGGCCGTGGTGTGCCCCACCAGCCCCAGGCACAGCCCCAGCACCACGCACATGCCCGCGCGCCAGCCGCGCTGGGCCGACTGCAGCAGCACGAACAGGTTGTCGGGCCCCGGCGTAAGCGCCAGCAGCACGGAAACACCAAAGAACGCGACAAGGGTTTCGATCGAAGGCATGGGACGGTCTGAGGGTGGGACGGAGAACCGCCGGAGCGGCGGCGCACCATTCTGCACCGCGCACACGGCGCCCGCGTGCGCAGGCACGACAATCGACGGTTTCGCCCGCTTTTCACGGACTTGTCTGCCATGGACCTTTTATTCGTGGTGGCCCTCGCGGCCACCGGCGCCTACATGCTCAACACCCAGCAGCAGCGCCGGCGCATCGTGCTGCTGGCGCAGCATCTGCAGCCCTACCAGATCGAACGGCTCATGGAGACACTGACCCAGGGCTACCTGCGCGCCATGGGCGAACAGGATCCCGAGCGCCGCCAGCAGGTGCTGAACCTGCTGGCCAGCAGCGAGGCACAGTTGAGCGAACAGTTTGAGCGCTTTGCGGCGGACTTCCGCCGCGTGCCCGCACCGCTGGCGCGCGCGAGCCGCCTGGCGCTGGGCCTGCCGTTTGCCACGCAGTTGCTGCCCGCCGCCACCTTCGACATGCGCGAGGCCATTGACGTGCACGCGCGCGGCATCGCCCGCGTGGCACGCAACGACGCCGGCCTGTCGCCGCGCGACAAGGCCTTCACCATGACGGCCGAGCTGCTGCTGATGCAGCACACCTGCCACTGGTTCTGCAAGTCCAAGACCGTGGCATCGGCCCGCACGCTGGCGCGCCACCAGACGCCGCACGCCCAGCTAGTGGCTGCGGTTTCGCCGGAAACGCGCGCCGCCTACCTCGCCCTGACCGGCCCCGCGCGCTGAAGCGCGACGGGCGCGGCAACTCGCGCCCCCGTCCTACCCTGCCGGCGCCGGCGCCCGGTTCCAATCAGCCAGCCCATGAATACCCTCCCCACCGACAACGATCCCGTCCAGGCCTGGATGGCGCTGGGCGTGCAAAGCGCCATCCTTGCGCGCACCATGCCCGCCGTGCGGCACGACCTGGCGGGGCCGCTGTCGGCCATGCGCATGGCGGCCACCGTGCTCAAACGCCGGCTCGGTACGGGCGAGTTGCCGCCCGCACAGGCAGTGGAGCGGGTGGAGCAGTTCGAAGGCCACCTGACCCGCCTGGCCGACAGTGCCAAGCGCCTGCGCCATTGGGACCTGCCCGCGCAGGACAGCGCTCAGCCCCTGGCGGCCGTGGCCGCCCAGGCGGTTCAGCTGGCCCGGCCGCTGCTGGCCATGCGCGGCACCGACCTGCAAACGCCCGGCCCGTTGCCCGAGACGCCCGTCGCGGCACACACCACCCTGTGCCTGCTGCTGGGCGCCCTCTATCACCTGGCGGAAACGGGCTCCCCGCCTCCCGCACGCATCACGCTGCAGGCCGTGCAAGGCCGCAGCGGCCTGCGGGTGCAGGCGGACGGACAGGCGGACGCCGGCCTGGCGGCATTCGCCTCCCAGCCAGTCCCGCCACTGGATGCCGCTGCGCTGCTCTGCCTGGCGCGGCATGGCGGCGCGCATGTGCAATGCGGCGCAGGCTGGGTGGAGCTGGACGCGGCACCTGCTCCACCAGACGTTACGCCGTGACGATCCAGCCCTCCAGCGGGTCCATGTCGGGCGGCAGGCCGTAGCGCAGGTCGCCCTGCTGCCGGCAGCGCCATGCCCATGCGGCCTGCAGCAGGCACAGCACCGCATCCAGGCGGTCGCCGCTACCATCGTCCAGCAGTGCCGTGCGCTGCGCGGCATCCACTGTCAGGCGCAGGCCCAGGCGGGTGTCGCCGCACTCCAGGCGGCGCAGCAGTTCCGTGCGCGCCGCGTGCCGGTCGGCCGTCTGGCGCGCACGCGCGTCGCTCTTGTAGCTGCACCGCCCGATCAGCTCGCGCGCCAGCAGGCCGGGGTAGGCCTCCAGCGCCACGCGCCGCGGGTCCCCGGCATGCAGGCCAGGCAGGTGCACGCCGGCCTCCAGCAGCAGCGGCACGCCCGCATGCAGCATGTAGGCCACGGGTGGGTTCACCCATTTCATCGACGGGCTGGAGCCCGCGGGACGGTCCGTGGCGCGGTGGGCCAGCTTGGCGCCGGCAGGGCGCGCGGCGCAGAACGCGGCAAAGGTTTCACGCACTTGCGCGCGCGTGAGGCCGCGGTAGTGCGCGATGCTGGTCGCCCATTCGAGCGGCCAGCCGAGTCCGGTGAGCAGTTCGCGGGGCAGGCCGAAGGGCAGATCGAAGCCGCCCACCCATGCGCGCGGCGCGGCCAGCCATCGGCCGAAGGCGGCGAGCGTATCCAGCGGCTGCAGGTCTTGCAGCACCACGCTGCCGCCCTGCAGCGCGCCCAGCGCCAGCACGATGGGCTTGCGCCGACTGGGACTGCTGGAAAAATCGCACCCTACCAGCAGCATTGCAGCCAGAGCCTGTTCACACTATTTTTGCCAGTGCGAAGGGCGTGAAAACCGCGCCAATCTAGGCGCGTGACGACGCCAAGGCCGGGGCCTTGGCTAGGAGGGCAAGGACGCGTGGCGCGGTTCTCACTCCGGTCCCTTCGGGTTGCGATCAAAACGGGACATTCGCGGCGTTGCCAAGCCGCGCTGGGGTCACACCCCAGCTTCGTTTGGCGCCTTGCGCCTGGCCCCTTTTGATCGCAACGCATCTGGCAAAAACAGTGTGAACAGTCCCTAGCCCAGCGCCAGCGCCACCACGCCGGCGGCAATCAGCAGCGCCCCCGCCAAGCGCGCGGCGCGGTCGCCCTCGTCCAGCAGGTGCCCGCCGATGAGCGCCGCGAACAGCATGGAGACCTCGCGCGCCGGCGCCACGTGGGCCATGGGCGCCTCCTGCATGGCAAACAGCACCAGCACGTAGGCGATCGGGCTCACCACGGCCACCAGCAGCGCAAAGCGCCACTGCCCGGCCCACAGGCGCGCCGTCTCGGCGCGGTTGCGCAGGGCCACGGGGGCGAGCACTGCCACGCGCACGAAGTTGCCCATGTAGTCCACCAGCACGGGCGACAGCAGCATGGCCTTGACGGCGTAGCCGTCCACCACGGTATAGCTGGCGATGAAGATGCCGGTCAGCACGCCATAGCGCAGGCCCGCGCGCACACGCAGGCGCGCCTGGGGGTCGTGCGCCGCGCGCAACAGCCCGGGGCCGCCCGCAATCAGGAAGACGCCGCCCACCACCGCCACGATGCCCAGCACGCCCCAGGCGGACAGCCGCTCGCCCAGCAGCGTGACGGCCACCAGCGCGGTCAGCAGCGGCCCCGTGCCCCGCGCCAGGGGGTAGACCACGGTGAGGTCGGCCTTGCGGTAGCCGCGCAGCAGGATCACGTAGTACAGCACGTGCAGCACGCCGCTCAGGGCCACGATGGCCCACTCGCGCGCGCCCCACAGCGGCACGGCGTCGCGCCCAAGCCACCAGCCCAGCGGTGCCCACACCAGCATCATGAGCACCGAGGTGAAGAAGGCGAAACGCGCATCGCCGCCGGCCTTCTTGGCGGCGATGTTCCAGCCGGCGTGGATCAGGCCGGCGAGGAGGATGAGTGCGAAGGCGTTGAGCGACATGAAGGGCCCGCCGCCGCAGCGCCTCGCGGCCGGCTGCGGCGTTCAGGAGGTGGTCGGCGGCATCAGTGCGCCACGGCGGCACCGGCATGCGCCAGACGGGAGCCGCCCGGCAAGCGCCTGGACCGGCCCCACCGCCCCGCCATACTGACGGCGCCCCCGTCCCGCACGTCGCGCGGGAGTCGGGGACAGCGGCGCAAGCCGCTCAGGGGGCGGTCCACCCTCAGGCCCGGCCGATGATGCTGGCCGTGGCCATGAGTTCTTCGAGCAGCGCGAACGACACCTTGCCCGAGGCTGCATAGGGGTCGAACTCGGGCCGCTCGGAATACTTGAGCACGATGGAGTGGTTGAGCTTGGTCAGGTTGACCTGGCCCATGGTCCAGCCGCCAAAGCGGCGCTCGGTGATTTCCTCGAAGGCCAGCAATTCCACGTCCTTGTGGCGCGGGTCGCGCTGGATGTGGCCGTACAGGTCGCTGACGGCCGAGCGCCCGCCTTCGATGGCCTGCAGGAAGATGCCGCCGCCGTAGCACAGCACGCCCGTGATGCCACTGGCGGGGTTGTGCTGGCGCGACTGGGTGAGGATGGCCTCGATGGCCTCGGACGAGGTATCGACGGCGCGGCTGACGTAGAGAAGACGGACCAGCATGGGTCAGCTCCTTCGGGGAATGAGGGCCAGGAATTCGCGGCGCAGCGTGGGGTTGGTGAGGAACACCCCGCGCATCACCGAGTTGATCATCTTGCTGTCCATCTCGCGCACACCGCGCCAGGACATGCAGAAGTGGCTGGCCTCCATGACGATGGCCAGCCCGTCGGGCTGGGTCTTTTCCATGATGAGGTCGGCCAGCTGCACCACGGCCTCCTCCTGGATCTGGGGACGCCCCATGACCCAGTCCACGAGGCGCGCGTACTTGGACAGGCCGATCACGTTGGTGTGCTCGTTGGGCAGCACGCCAATCCAGATCTTGCCGATCACCGGGCAGAAGTGGTGGCTGCAGGCGCTGCGCACGGTGACGGGGCCGACGATCATCAGCTCGTTCAGGTGCTCGGCGTTGGGAAACTCGGTGATCGCCGGCGGCTGCACGTAGCGGCCCTTGAAGACCTCGTTGAGGTACATCTTGGCCACCCGGCGCGCCGTGGCCTGCGTGTTGTGGTCGCCCGCTGTGTCGATGACCATGCTGTCGAGGACGCCCTGCATCTTGGCCTCGACCTCGTCCAGCAGGCGCTCCAGCTCGCCGGGCTGGATGAACTCCGCGATGTTGTCGTTGGCATGGAAGCGCCGGCGCGCCGCGTTCAGCCGTTCGCGAATCTTGACGGAGACGGGCGTGCCCTCGTCGGGCGCAGCGCCGCTCAGGGGTGCTGGGGGTTCTGAAGACATGGCGGCATGGTACCAGCGAATGCCGATCCAGGCTTTATAAGCCTTTTATGCCTCTAGCGCTTATGGGGCAAGCGCTAGCAGCTATCTAAACAATAGCAATATTTTCCCACCGGCAGGGGCGCGGCATTCAGTAGCGGTTGCCCGTCACCCACAGGGCCGCGCGCATGATGCCGAAGGCGATGCGGTCCAGCGCGCGCTCGCGCCAGGGGCGTTCGGCGTAGCGCTGCGGGTCAAGCTGGCGGCCCTCGTGGGCCATGGCGTGGCGCAGCCGCTTGCGCAGGTCCTGGGCAAAGGGGGCGTCGCGCACGATCACATTGGCCTCGCGCGCCAGCAGCAGCGACAGCGGGTCCAGGTTGGACGAGCCCACCGTGGCCCAGGCGCGGCGGCTGTCCGCGTCGATCACCGCCACCTTGGCGTGCAGGAAGCTGGGCGCGTATTCATGAATCTCCACGCCCGCCGCCAGCAGCGTGCCGTACACCGGCCGCGCTGCGTGGTATTGCATGAAGTATTCGTACCGCCCCTGCAGCAGCAGCTGTACGCGCACGCCGCGCCGCGCCGCCAGCACCAGCGCGCGGCGCAGCTTGCCACCGGGCACGAAGTAGGCGTTGGCGATGATGACCTCATGCCGCGCGCGGGCAATGGCGCGCAGGTAGGCGCGCTCGATGCGTGCACGGTTGCGCACGTTGTCGCGCAGCACCAGCTCGGCGCGCATGCCCCGCGCACGGCTCTCGGCGCGCCGCGCCGCCAGGCGTGCGGCGCTGGCGGCGCGCAGGTCGGCCAGCGCCAGCGACAGGCGGCGCTGGCGTACGTCGCGCACCGCGCGCATGCGCCACCACAGTTGCTCCATGGTCTCGCTGGCCTGCTGCACCAGGCTGCCCTCGGCGCGCACGGCAAAGTCAAAGCGCGGCGCGGTGAGCGCGCCGTGGTTGGGGTCGTGGTAGTCGTCCAGCACGTTGATGCCGCCGCAGTACAGCACGCAGCCATCCACCACGCACAGCTTGCGGTGCAGCCGGCGCCAGCGCATCGGCAGCAGCAGGCCCAGCGGGCCGAGCGGCGAATACACCTGCACGTGCACGCCGGCCTGCACCATGCGGGTGCGCCAGGGCTCGGGCAGCCGCCCCGTGCCCACGCCGTCCAGCGCCAGGTGCACGCGCACGCCGCGCCGGGCTGCGCGCATCAGCGCCTCGGCCACGTCGGCGCCCGCGCCAGTGCAGTCAAAGATGTAGGTCTCGAACTGGATATCGGACAGCGCCGCATCCATCTCGGCGATCAGCGCCGGGAACAACTCCTGCGTGCCCTGCAGCAGCTGGATCTGGTGGTCTCGGCCGGTAGCGTGCGCGCGCGTGGGGGCGACCATGGAGTCAGAGCTTGAACTCTGCGATCAGCGGCAAATGGTCCGACATGCGCCACCAGATCCGCCCACGTGGCACCTGCAGCCCCAGCGGGGTGAGGCCCCGCACGTACACATGGTCCAGCTGCACCATGGGCAGGCGGGCGGGGTAGGTGAAGGCCTGGGGCGCATCGTCGTACTCGAAGAGCCCGAAGCCCGCAAGCATGCGCTTGATCTGCAGCCCCCAGTCGTTGAAGTCGCCCGCAACGACCAGCGGGGCATCCTCGGGCACCTCGCGCGCGATGAAGCGCTGCAGCTGCGCCACCTGGCGGATGCGGCTGCCGGGCACCAGGCCCAGGTGCACCACGATGGCATGCACCCGGCGGCCCTGTATCTCCACCTCCACATGCAGCAGGCCGCGCTGCTCGAAGCGATGGTCGGAGATGTCCTCGTGCTGGTGGCCGATCACCGGCCAGCGCGTGAGCAGCGCGTTGCCGTGCTCTCCGTGGCGCGTGAAGGCATTGGTGCGGTAGATGGCTTCGTAACCTTCGGGGGCCAGGTACTCGGCCTGCGGCACATGGGGCCAACGCTCGAAGTAGCTGGCCTCCTTGCGGTTCATCCTGCGCACCTCCTGCAGGCAGACGATGTCTGCATCGAGCTGCTCGACCGCCAGGCCCAGATTGTGGATCTCCAGCCGGCGCGCGGGGCCCAGCCCCTGCACACCCTTGTGGATGTTATAGGTCGCTACGCGCAGGATGCCGGAATGCTCGGCAGGCAGTTC
Source organism: Diaphorobacter sp. LI3 (assembly GCF_022807955.1). Lineage (NCBI taxonomy): Bacteria > Pseudomonadati > Pseudomonadota > Betaproteobacteria > Burkholderiales > Comamonadaceae > Diaphorobacter > Diaphorobacter sp. LI3. The sequence continues at coordinate 3,476,192 of NZ_CP094346.1, forward strand.
GATCGGTGTTGCGGTCATCGTCCAACGAATCGTGGCAGCCAGAGTATGGCCTCGGCATTGGAAGGCGAGTAGCAGCGGTCCGCGGCTTCGCGCCAGCCCATCCAAGCATATGCCGTGTGTTCGCGCGGATTCAAGGCCACTGGCGTCTGCGCCGGCACGCACAGGCCGAAGACACGCTCGGTATTCAGGCAGACACCCGGCGCGTAGCGGTGCCGCCATTGCGGGTAGATGGTGTAGATGTTCTCCATGCCCCAGTCGCGCAGCGCGCAGCCCGCAGCGGCGGCCTGGATGCCGGTTTCCTCCGCCGCCTCGCGCGCGGCGGTGACGGCCCAGTCCTCGCCCGCAAAATCCTTGCTGCCGGTGACCGATTGCCAGAAATCTTCGGCCGAGTCGGCACGGCGCAGCAGCAGCACGTCCAGCGCAGGCGTGTGCACCACCACCAGCACGGATTCGGGAATTTTGTACATGGCGCCGTCCCTGTGCATGCGCGCTGCGCTAGCGGACCGGCACCGGCGGCGGCAAGGGCTTGGCTTGCAGCGCCCGCACCTGCTCCACCAGGGCGTTGTGCGTATCCAGGAAGGCAGCGGCAACCACCTTGGCTTCGTTGGTGTTGCTCCAACCTGCCCCGGATGCGCCCCCCAGCCGCCCGATCATGATGCCGCCGATGCCCAGATCGGTGGTGCGGGCCGCGCCCGTGGCGGCAGCCACCTGTTCGGTGGTTTCGTTGTCCGACAGCAGTAGCGCCGTCTGCGCCTCCTTGAACTTCACCTGCTCGGCCAGGCCGATCAGGCCGGCCAGGTCGCGCAGCACCGGAATCATGCCCATGATGCCCGCCAGGCCGCGCCCGGCATCGCTTTCGCTGAAGGTCAGGCTGGGAGTGAGCGTGTACTGCGCCTCATAGCCGCGCCCCTTGGCCACGGTCGAGTTGGGGCGCAGCACGCCGGATTCACGCAATTCGCTCTCCTGTACCGTACCACGCAGCCCCGCGCCACGATCCATCACGCGAAAGCAGCCGCTTTGTTGCACCATGAGCTTGATCAGCGGCACGGGCGAGGTGGGCAGGTTGTAACCACCCGTGGCATAGCCGTGGGGACTCTCGGCCAGCGCCACGGTGGCCACCGGGCTGTCGCAGCGCAGCAGCTCGCGCGCGGCGTTGCGCGGGCCCTGGGGCCCGGCCGAGCCAGTGACCACCGAACCGCCTTCGCCCAGCTCGGTTTTCTTCTCGCCGCAAGCCGATACCCCCAGCGCCACGCACAGCAGCAAACCGGTATGGGACAGCCGTCGGAACAGCATGCGCATGGTCTCCCTCCAAGAGCTTGTGGACACGTTATGGCAAACAAAAACGGCAGGCACGTGAACGCGCCTGCCGCTTAGGTGTCGGAGCCCGCGCGCCCCTCAGTGGGCTGCAGGCAGCGGGTTGCGCAGGCGGATGTGCAGTTCGCGCAGCTGCTTTTCGTCCACAGGCGAAGGGGCCTGGGTCAGCAGATCCTGGGCGCGCTGGGTCTTGGGGAAGGCGATCACGTCGCGGATGGACTCGGCTCCCGTCATCAGCGTGATCAGGCGGTCCAGGCCGAAGGCCAGGCCGCCGTGCGGAGGCGCGCCGTACTGCAACGCGTCCAGCAGGTAGCCGAACTTGGCGCGCTGGTCTTCCGGGCCGATATTGAGCGCCGCAAACACCTTGGCCTGCACATCAGCGCGGTGGATACGCACCGAGCCGCCGCCCAGCTCCCACCCGTTCAGCACCATGTCGTAGGCCTTCGCAATGCACTTGCCGGGGTCGGTGTCCATGAGGTTCTCATGGCCGTCCTTCGGCGACGTGAAGGGGTGGTGCACGGCCACCCAGCGGTCTTCTTCCTCGTCATGCTCGAACATGGGAAAGTCCACCACCCACAGCGGCGCCCAGCGGTTCTCGAACAGACCATTCTTCTTGCCGAATTCGCTGTGGCCGACCTTCAGGCGCAGTGCGCCGATGGCGTCGTTGACGATCTTTTCCTTGTCGGCGCCAAAGAACAGCAGGTCGCCGTCCTGCGCGCCCGTGCGCTGGAGCACTTCGGCCAGTGCGGCGTCATGGATGTTCTTGACGATGGGCGACTGCAGGCCGTCACGGCCCTTGGCCTTGTCGTTGACCTTGATGTAGGCCAGACCCTTGGCGCCATAGATCTTCACGAACTCGGTATAGCCGTCAATCTCACCGCGCGACAGGCCGCCCTCTTCACGGGCGCCACCGGGCACGCGCAGGGCCACCACACGGCCGCCCTTCATGTTGGCGGCGCCGGAGAAGACCTTGAAGTCCACGTCCTTCATGACGTCGGTCAGCTCGGTGAATTCGAGCTTCACGCGCAGGTCGGGCTTGTCGGAGCCGAAGCGGTGCGCTGCTTCCTGGTAGGTCATGGTGGGGAATTCACCCAGGTCCACGCCCAGTTGCTGCTGGAACACTTCCTTGATCATGCGCTGGAAGATGGCGCGGATCTCTTCCTCGTTCAGGAACGAGGTCTCGCAGTCGATCTGCGTGAACTCGGGCTGGCGGTCGGCGCGCAGATCCTCGTCGCGGAAGCACTTGGTGATCTGGTAGTAGCGGTCGTAGCCGGCCACCATCAGCATCTGCTTGTAGAGCTGGGGCGACTGCGGCAGAGCGAAGAACTGACCGTCGTGCACGCGGCTGGGCACGAGGTAGTCGCGCGCTCCCTCGGGCGTGCTCTTGCCCAGCACGGGCGTTTCGATGTCGATGAAGCCTTCCTTGTCCAGGAAGTTACGCACCTGGATGGCCGTCTTGTAGCGCAGCATCATGTTGCGCTGCATGTACGGGCGGCGCAGGTCCATCACGCGGTGCGTGAGGCGCGTGGTTTCCGACAGGTTGTCGTCGTCCATCTGGAAGGGCGGCGTCACGGACGGGTTCAGGACGTTGAGCTCCTGGCACAGCACCTCGATCTTGCCGCTCTTGAGGCTGTCGTTGGTCGTGCCTTCGGGGCGCGCGCGCACCAAACCCTTGACCTGCACGCAGAACTCGTTGCGGACGTCCTCGGCCACCTTGAACATCTCGGGACGATCAGGGTCGCAGACCACCTGCACATAGCCTTCGCGGTCGCGCAGGTCGATGAAGATCACGCCGCCATGGTCGCGGCGACGGTTCACCCAGCCCGACAGGGTGACGGTTTGGCCCAGGAGGGCTTCGGTCACAAGACCGCAGTAGTGGGAGCGCATGGCCATGGATCAGTCTTCCTGCGTCCTCGTGGGACGCGACGATGGTTGTTCTTTCCACCCACTCGGCGCACAGGCACGGGCGGGCGACGACGGTTTTCTTATGGAGCGGGTTCCGTGGCAACGGGGTCGGGTGGCGACACCACCCCCATCGACACAATGTACTTGAGGGCCGCATCGATGCTCATGTCCAGCTCGATGCAGTCGCTCCTGCGCATGAGCACGAAGTACCCGCCCGTGGGATTGGGCGTGGTGGGCACGTAGACGCTCACATACTCGTCACGCAGGTAAGCCGCCACCTCGCCGCTGGGCGCGCCGGTGATGAAGGCCACCGTCCACACCCCCTCGCGCGGCCACTGCACCAGCACGGCGGTGCGAAAGGCGTTGCCGCTTTCAGAGAACAGCGTGTCGGAAACCTGCTTGACACTGGAGTAGATCGAACGCACCACGGGAATGCGGCTGACCAGACGGTCGCCCCACTCCACCAGCTTGCGCCCCGCAAAGTTGCTCGCCAAGGCCCCCACCACCAGCAGGATGCTGAGCGTGAGCAGCACCCCGAAGCCCGGGATGTGAAAGCCCAGCAGTTTGTCCGGCTGCCAGGAGCCCGGCAGGATGGCGAGGGTCTGATCCAGGGTGCTCACGATCCAGCTCAACACCCATGCGGTGATGACGCCGGGCACGATGACCAGCAGACCCGTGAACAGCCACTTGCGCAAGGCAGCCATGCGAGTTATCCGAGGTTAGGAGTCAGAAGTGGCCGTAGCGCTTGCCGGAGCAGCGCTGGCAGCTTCTGTTTTAGGAGCGTCCGATGCCGCAGCAGGCGCACTGGCACGGCCGCTGAAATCGGTGGCATACCAGCCCGTGCCCTTGAGTTGAAAGCCCGCGGCCGTCAGCTGCTTGGAAAAAGCCGGCGCACCGCAGGACGGGCAGACGGTGAGCGGCGCGTCGGAGATTTTTTGCAGCACGTCCTTGGCATGGCCGCAGGAACCGCATCGATAGGCGTAAATAGGCATTACGAAGAAGTGCGAAGAATGTGCAAAACCTTCAATTATAGGCATGCACCCCAGGCCGCACCGCGCGCCCGTGCGTCACTCCACCCCCACCACCCGGTGGTGCGGCGCATGCGAATTGCGCACCACCTGCGGTGCAAGCGAACCGGCCACCATGCCGACCATGGCGGCCAGCAGGCCGGCGAGTTGCTGGGGGAACGCCTCATGCAGCGCGGGGGTGACCATGAACACCAGCCACACGCCAATGCCCAGCGCCACCGCGCACAGCGCGCCTTGCGTGTTGGCACGCTTCCAATACAGGCCGAATACCAGCGGCACGAACGCCCCCACCAGCGGCACTTGGTAGGCGCTGGACACCAGCTCGTAAATGGGCGTGCCTTCCATCTTGATGGAATAGGCCAGCACACCCACCGCGAACACCAGCACACTGATGCGCATGGCCAGCAGGTTCTCGCGGTCGCTGATCTTTTCAGGGCGGAACTGCCGCCAGATGTTCTCGGTGAAGGTGACGCTGGGCGCCAGCAGTGTGGCCGAGGCGCAGGACTTGATGGCCGACAGTAGCGCACCGAAGAACAGCACCTGCATGACGAGCGGCATCTTGTCCATCACCAGTGTGGGCAGCACCTTCTGCGGGTCATCCTTGAGCAGTTCGGCCGTCTCCTGCGGCATGATCAGCAGCGCGCTAGCCACGAGGAACATGGGCACGAAGGCGAAGAAGATGTAGGCCGTACCACCGATCACCGTGCCATGCGTGGCGGCACGCTCGGTATTGGCCGACATGACGCGCTGGAACACATCCTGCTGCGGGATGGAGCCCAGCATCATGGTGATGGCGGCACCGAAGAAGAAGATGATCTCGTGCCAGGTGGGTTCGGGCCAGAACTGGAACAGGTCGCGGCTGGTGGCCAGCTCGATCACCTTGCCCGCGCCCCCCGCCATGTCGCTGGCGAACCAGGCCAGCACCACCAAGCCGACCACCAGGATGATCATCTGGATGAAATCGGTCACCGCCACCGACCACATGCCACCCCACAGCGTGTAGACCAGGATGGACAGCACGCCGATGGCCATGCCCATGGGGATGCTCACCGCACCGCCGGACAGCAGGTTGAACACCAGCCCCAGCGCCGTGACCTGCGCCGACACCCAGCCCAGGTAGCTGAGCATGATGATGAGCGAGCAGATCACCTCCACTGCGCGGCCGTAGCGCTCGCGGTAGTAGTCGCTGATGGTCAGCAGCGTCATGCGGTAGAGCTTGGCCGCGAAGAACAATCCCACCAGAATCAAGCACATGCCGGCGCCGAACGGGTCTTCCACCACGGCCTTGAGCCCCCCTTCAATGAACTTGGCGGGCACGCCCAGCACGATCTCGGAGCCGAACCACGTGGCGAACGTGGTGGTGATGATCATGTACATGGGCAGGTGGCGTCCGGCAATCGCGAAATCAGCCGTGTTCTTCACCCGTTGGGCAGCCCACAAGCCAATGCCGATGGTGACAAACAGGTAGGCAATCACCATGAAGAGCAACACGCTGGTACTCCTGAGGAATGAGAGAGGGAAGGAAGTTAGAAGATGCGCACGCGCACGAAGAGCTGCATGACCAGCAGCCCCAGCACGAAGCCCAGGCCGCCATAGATGATGCTTTGCAGCAGCCGGTTGGTGCGCTTCTGGGTGGCCAGCAGTTCCTGCAGATCGCCCCGGTTGTCATGGGGCCGCTGGCGCAGGAAGTCGTGGAGCAGGCGTGGCAGGTCGGGCAGGATCTTGGCGTAGTGCGGCGCCTCGGCACGCAGCTCGCGCCACAGGCGTTGGGGACCCAGCTGATCGAGCATCCACTTCTCCAGGAAGGGCTTGGCCGTGCTCCACAGGTCCAGGTCGGGGTCCAACTGCCGGCCCAGCCCTTCGATGTTGAGCAAGGTTTTTTGCAGCAGCACCAGCTGTGGCTGGATCTCCACCTGGAAGCGCCGCGAGGTCTGGAACAGCCGCAGCAGCACCATGCCCAAAGAGATTTCCTTGAGCGGCCGGTCGAAATACGGCTCGCACACGGTGCGGATAGCGGCTTCCAGTTCGTTCACGCGGGTATGGGCGGGAACCCAACCGCTTTCGATGTGCAGTTCGGCCACGCGCTTGTAGTCGCGCCTGAAAAAAGCCGTGAAGTTCTGCGCAAGGTATTCCTTGTCGAACTCGGTCAGCGTCCCGACGATGCCAAAGTCCAGCGAGATGTAGCGGCCGAAGGTCTCGGGCGCCAGGCTCACCTGGATGTTGCCGGGATGCATGTCGGCATGAAAGAACCCGTCGCGGAACACCTGGGTGAAGAAGATGGTCACGCCGTCGCGGGCCAGCTTGGGAATGTCCACGCCCGCGCTGCGCAGGCGATCCACCTGGTTGATGGGCACGCCCTTCATGCGCTCCATCACCAACACTTCGGCATGGCAGAAATCCCAGAACACCTCCGGGATGAGCACCAGGTCCAGCCCCTGCATGTTGCGGCGCAGCTGCGCCGCGTTGGCCGCCTCGCGCACCAGGTCGAGTTCGTCGTGCAGGTAGTTGTCGAACTCGGCCACGACCTCGCGGGGCTTGAGGCGCTTGCCGTCGGCGGACAGGCTTTCCACCCACCCGGCCATCATGCGCATGAGCGCCAAATCCTTGTCGATCACCGGCAGCATGCCGGGGCGCAGCACCTTCACGGCGACTTCACGCGCGTGCCCTTGGCGGTCACGGATCACCGCGAAGTGCACCTGCGCGATGGACGCGCTGGCCACGGGCTGCCGGTCGAACGAGACGAACACCTCGCCGATCGGGCGGCGAAATGCGCGCTCGATGGTGGCGATCGCCACATCAGGGTCGAACGGCGGCACGCGATCCTGCAGCAGCGCCAGCTCGTCCGCAATGTCCGGCGGCATGAGGTCGCGGCGCGTGGACAGGACCTGCCCGAACTTCACGAAAATCGGACCCAGGCTCTCCAAGGCCTCGCGCAGCCGCTGGCCGCGCGGCGCGTCCAGCTTGCGGCCGAAGGTGATGACCCGCGTGACGGCGCGCAGCCACGGCTGCCGGAAGGTCGACAGCACCAGTTCGTCGAGTCCATAGCGCAGCACCACCCAGACGATAGTGATGCCGCGGGCAAAGCGGCTCATGGCGGGGAGCGATCCGGCAACTCGCCCGCTGCGGGCGCGGGCGCCTGGCCGCCGGGCACGCGTGCGCCCACGAAGCTGCGCAACGCCTGCACGGCGCGTCCCACGACGGATGCCACAGCGCGGGCCGGGGCATCGCCGATCACGCGCGCCATGTCTTCCTCGACATCCCAGCGCACATGGTCCACCAGCCAATTGATCTCGGCCGCGAACTGCACGTCGCCTTCGATGCGGATGGTGGGCTTGTCGCCGCGCAGCGCACTGCCGGCCAGCGACAGCGGGGAGGTCTCGGACACTTCCAGCCGGAGGTCGGCCACGGCCTCTGCGGGCGCGAGATCGAACAGCCCGGCGGGCGTCACCTGCAGCGCCATCGAGAAGATGCGCCACTGCACGCGCGCGACGCGGCCGCGCTGGCGTGCCAGACGGTCCATGGCTTCCCGCTCCTGCATCAGCACATGGTTGAGGAACAGCACCGTTCGGTGCTGCATCTCATGCACCAGCCACGCGGGCGGCAGGGGGCCAGACATGACGCGTTCGAAGAGCCCGTCCAGGAAAGAAAAAGGGGACCGTGTTGCCATAGTCCCCGATTATTCCCCGAACTGGGCGCAGCGCAGCAGGCTTTTTCGCCGTGCGCCGCCCGGTTCCAGCGGCGCCATGCTTACTGCAGCGCCTGCACGCCCGCGACCAGCCAGCCGCTGGCGCCGTTCTTGGGCTTGGTCATGTTCCAGACCTCGCGGAACGGGCTCGGGCCGGCCGAAGGCTCCTCGCGGATCATTCCGGAGAACTCCACGCTGGCCATGTAGCCATCGCCCAGGTCCTCGATGCCCAGCAGCTGCGCCTCCAGCATGACCACGTCGGTGTGGTTGGGCTCGGCGCCGCCGCGGTGCGATTCGCGCTCGTTGAGCTGCGTGCGGACCTCGTCAACCATGCTGTCGGTCATCATGGAGCGCAGCGTGGCGACGTCCGAGCGGTCCCAGGCGGCCTGCAGCGTAGTGAAGTTGCGCTTGGCGGCCGACAGGAAGCCTTCGGTGTCGAAGCCGGCCGGCACGCCCCAGTTCTGCGAACCCGACAGCGCCGAGCCGATGATCCCGCCGGTAGCGGCAGCGGCCGGCGCCTGGAAGGCCATGCCGCCGCGCTCCCACGGGCGGGCGGACGCGTCGTTACCCACCTTGTCCGGGCTGTACTGGCGCGGCATGCGCGCATCTGCAGCGGGCGCGGAACCCGCGCCCTGGAAGGCGAAGGGCGATGCGTTCACCGGCGCACCTGCGGATTTGCGCGCACGCATGACCATGCCGACCACCACCATGACCACCAGTGCCAGCAGGGCGATCAGCAGGAACTGGCCGAACTCTGCGCCCAGGCCCAGCGAGCTGGCCAGCCAGGCCAGGCCCAGGCCCGCGGCCAGGCCGCCCAGCATGGCGCCCCAGGGCTTCCTGGGGGCAGCTGCGGCGGTATTGGGCGCCGCGGCGGGCTTGGCCGCAGCGGTACTCGTCGTCGCATTCTGCGTGGGTGCAGCAGGAGCGGCGGGGGGCGTCGCAGCGTCGCGCTGGGTCACGTTGCTGGACTGCTTGCCGATGGATTTGCCGCCCCCGAGACGGCGCGCATCCGCATCCAGATGCACGACCGCCAACATGGCGACCAAGACCACTGACCACAGTTTCATCATGGCTTCTCCGAAATATCGATAGTTTTCAATGAACTCTTTCAGCACTTGATTCCAACATGCAAGGCGACGATGCCGCCAGTCATGTTGTGATAGTCCACATGCCCAAAGCCACTTTGCTGCATGAGGGATTTGAGCTCTTCCTGGCCCGGGTGCATGCGGATGGACTCGGCCAGGTACCGGTAGCTCGAATCGTCGCCCGCCACCAGCTTGCCCAGCCGCGGCAACACCTGGAACGAATACCAGTCATAGGCCTTTTCCAGCGGCTTGGCCACGCGGGAAAACTCCAGCACCAGCAGCCGGCCGCGCGGCTTGAGCACGCGGCACATCTCGCGCAGCGCAGCGTCCTTGTGCGTCATGTTGCGCAGGCCGAAGGCCACGCTCACCAGGTCGAAGTGGTTGTCAGGAAACGGCAGGTGCTCGGCATCGCACACCGTCGTGGGCAGCACCACGCCTTCGTTGATCAGCCGGTCGCGTCCCACGCGCAGCATGGCCTCATTGATGTCGGTATGCACGACGCGGCCCGTGGCGCCCACTTTCTTGGAAAAGGCCAGCGACAGGTCGCCCGTGCCGCCCGCGATGTCCAGCACCTGGTCGCCCTCGCGCAGGTTGGCCACCATGACGGTGTAGGCCTTCCAGGCGCGGTGCAACCCGGCCGACATCAGGTCGTTCATCAGGTCGTACTTGGGCGCGACAGAATCGAACACGCCGCGCACGTGGCGCGCCTTGTCCTCTTCCTGAACCGACTGGAATCCGAAATGCGTGGTACTCATACCACGATGCTAAGCGCCCACTGACCATGCGTACAGCGGCAACCCCGCATGCGCCTAGGTCATCTGTCGCTATTTAGGCTAAAGCGTGGCGCGGCGCGGCCACGCGGGCGGGCCGTGCTGCGCCTCAATGCCCGCCGCAGCCGTGGCCGCCGGCCTTGGGCGCCATGGGTGCATCACGGTCCACGCCGGCGGCGGCCAGCCGCTCGGCATAGTCTGCCCACAGCGCCTGCTCGTCGCGGCCCAGTTCGTACAGGTAGTCCCACGAGAAGATGCCGCTGTCGTGCCCGTCGGAGAAGGTGGGCTGCACGGCGTAGTTGCCTACCGGCTCCAGCCGCGTCAACGTGACGTCGCGTTTTCCGGTCTGCAGCACCTGCTGGCCCGGCCCATGACCCTGCACTTCGGCCGAGGGGGAATACACGCGCATCAGCTCGAATGGGATGCGAAAGTGTGCGCCGTCGGAAAACGTCACCTCCAGCACGCGCGACTGCTCGTGCACCGTGATGGATTGGGGCATGGGCGCGCCCGCCGTCAGACCTGCCATGGATTTCACCTGCGCAATGAAAAGGAATGAACACCGGCGGCGGAGACCGCGCACCGCCGCCCTGCCGCTATTGTCCGCCGCCGGAGCCAAGGCGGCGCGATGCGAGCCAAATCAGCCCCCAGCGCCCAAGGGGAAAGCGCTGGCAGCTATCAATTGATGAGCATCACTGCTCACCCAGGTCCGGCCCAGCGCTCCAGGCGCTCGCGCATCAGCGCGTGCAGTGCGGGCAAGCGCTCGGCCACCAGCGTCTCGCGCGCGGTGTCGCACTCGCGCTGGGGGTGCGCCCAGACGGGTGCGGGGAAGTGGCTGTCCCACTCGTAGCGCGCGATCACGTGCCAGTGCAGGTGCGGCACCACGTTGCCCAGGCTGGCCAGGTTGATCTTGGCCGGCGCCAGTTGCTCGCGCAGCGCCTGCTCTACCAGCGTCACGGCCTCCATGCAGTGTTGGCGGTCGGCGGGGGAGAGGTCCGAGAACTCCGCCACATGGTCCGCCCAGATCACGCGGTAGAAGGCTGGAAAGCCGGCCTCCTGCGCATGGATCACGCGCAGCTTGGCGCCGCGCCAGACCAACGCACCCGCGTCGGAGTCACACAGGGGGCAGGCGCCAGCGCCACCCGTGGAAGGCGCGGACATGCCGGGCATCGCGGCCTGGCTCATACCAGCACCCGCTCGATGCCGCCGGCGTTGGCGCGTTGCACGTACTCGGGCAGCCAGTTCTCGCCCAGGATCTGCTTGGCCATCTCGATGACGATGTAATCGGCTTCCAGCAGGCCGGTGGACAGGTCGTCCTGGTAGCGCGAGATGCCCTGCAGGCAGCTGGGGCAGCTGGTCAGGATCTTGATGTTGTCCTGCGCGCCCACCGCGCCGCTGGAACGCAAGGCCGCCTCGCCCTTGCGGATTTCCTCGGTCTTGCGAAAGCGCACTTGCGTGGAAACATCGGGGCGCGTCACGCCCAGCGTGCCCGACTCGCCGCAGCAGCGGTCGCTCTTGAGCACCTTGTCGCCTACCAGGGCGCGCACGGTCTTCATCGAGTCGCCCTGCTTCATCGGGTTGTGGCAGGGCTCGTGGTACAGGTAGCCGCCCTGCCCCGCGGGCAGGGTGATGCCCTTTTCCAGCAGGTATTCGTGGATGTCGATGATGCGGCTGCCGGGGAAGATCTTGTCGAACTGGTAGCCCTGCAGCTGGTCGTAGCAGGTGCCGCACGACACCACCACCGTCTTGATGTCCAGGTAGTTCAGCGTGGTGGCCACGCGGTGGAACAGCACCCGGTTGTCGGTGATCATCTTCTCGGCCTTGTCGAACTGGCCGCTGCCGCGCTGCGGATAGCCGCAGCACAGGTAGCCCGGCGGCAGCACGGTCTGCACGCCGGCGTGCCAGAGCATGGCCTGCGTGGCCAGCCCCACCTGGCTGAACAGGCGCTCCGACCCGCAGCCGGGGAAGTAGAACACCGCCTCCGTGTCGGCCGACGTGGCGGCCGGGTTGCGGATGATGGGCACGTAGTCCTTGTCCTCGATGTCCAGCAGCGCGCGTGCTGTCTTGGTGGGCAGGCCACCGGGCAGCTTCTTGTTCACGAAGTGGATCACCTGCTCCTTGACCGGCGCCGTGCCCACGGTGGCGGGCGGGTGCGCGGTCTGCTTGCGGCTCACGCTGCGCAGCACGTCCACGGCCATGCGCTGGGCCTTGAAACCTACATTGACCATGCCCGCGCGCAGCAGCTTGATGGTGTCGGGGTTGGTGGCGTTGAGCATCGCCATGGCCAGCTTGTTGCCGGGGCGGAAGCTTTTCTTGCCCATCTTGCGCAGCAGGTTGCGCATGTTCATGGTCACGTCGCCGAAGTCGATCTTGACCGGGCACGGCGAGTAGCACTTGTGGCACACGGTGCAGTGGTCGGCCACGTCCTCGAATTCCTGCCAGTGGCGGATGGACACGCCGCGGCGCGTCTGCTCTTCGTACAGGAAGGCCTCGGCCAGCAGCGAGGTGGCCAGGATCTTGTTGCGCGGGCTGTACAGCAGGTTGGCACGCGGCACGTGCGTGGAGCACACGGGCTTGCACTTGCCGCAGCGCAGGCAGTCCTTCACGCTGGCAACGATGTCGCCGATGTCGCTCTGCTGCATGATCAGCGACTCGTGCCCCATCAGCCCGAAGCTGGGCGTGTAGGCATTGGTCAGGTCCGCGAACATCAGCGAGGTGCGCGAGCCTTTATGCGCAAAATGGGCCTGCAGTGCTTGCCCGTCCTGCGCGAGCAGCTCCTGATTGCGTAGCAGCTTGCCGCGGTTGAAGCGGCCTTGCGGGTCCACCTTGCGCTTGTACTCGGCGAACGGCGCCAGTTCCTCGTCGGTCAAAAACTCCAGCTTGGTGATGCCGATGCCGTGCTCGCCCGAGATCACGCCACCCAGGCTGCGCGCCAGCACCATGATGCGCGCCACCGCCTCGTGTGCGGTCTGCAGCATGGCGTAGTTGTCGCTGTGCACGGGGATGTTGGTGTGCACGTTGCCGTCGCCGGCATGCATGTGCAGCGCCACCCACACCCGGCCCTTGAGCACGCGCTTTTGCACGTCGCCCAGCGCCTGCATCAGCGGCTCGAAGTCGCTGCCGGTGAAGATGTTGCGCAGCGGATCGCGGATCTGCGTCTTCCAGCTGGCCCGCAGGCGGTGGTCCTGCAGCTGGGGGAACAGTTCTTCCACGCGCTGCAGCCAGTCCTGCCAGAGCGCGCGCGTCTCGCGCACCAGGGCCAGGGCCAGGGCCAGCTTTTCCTCCAGCAGCTCGGGCGAAGGCGGCTCGCCGCCCGCCTCGGGCTTGCCCAGCGGCAGGTTGCCGCGCGCGAGAAACTCCTCCAGCGCGTCGGCCAGCTCGATCTTGTTGCGCAGGCTGAGTTCGATGTTGATGCGCTCGATGCCGTCGGTGTACTCGGCCATGCGCGGCAGCGGGATCACCACGTCTTCGTTGATCTTGAAGGCGTTGGTGTGGCGGCTGATGGCGGCCGTCTTCTTGCGGTCGGCCCAGAACTTCTTGCGGGCCTCGGCGCTCACCGCCGTGAAGCCCTCGCCGCTGCGGCTGTTGGCGATGCGCACCACCTCGGCGGTGGCGCGGGCCACGGCATCAGGGTCGTCGCCCACGATGTCGCCCACCAGCAGCATCTTGGGCAGGCCGCCGCGCTTGGACTTGGTGGTGTAGCCCACGGCGCGCAGGTAGCGGTCGTCCAGGTGCTCCAGGCCCGCCAACAGCACGCCGCTGCGCTTTTGCTCAGCGAACATGAAGTCCTTGATCTCCACGATGCTGGGCACGGCGTCCTTGGCGTTGCCAAAGAACTCCAGGCACACGGTGCGCGTGTGCTCGGGCATACGGTGCACGATCCAGCGCGCGCTGGTGATCAGGCCGTCGGTGCCTTCCTTTTGCACACCAGGCAGGCCGCTGAGGAACTTGTCCGTCACGTCCTTGCCCAGGCCCTCCTTGCGGAAGGTCTTGCCCGGGATGTCCAGGCGCTCGGTGCGGATCGGCGTCTTGCCGTCAGCCTGGAAGTACGCCAGTTCGAAACTGGCGACGTCGGCGTCGTGGATCTTGCCCAGGTTGTGCCCGATGCGCGTGACCTCCAGCCACTGCCCTTCAGGCGTCACCATGCGCCAGCTGGCCAGGTTGTCCAGCGCCGTGCCCCACAGCACGGCCTTCTTGCCGCCCGCGTTCATGGCGATGTTGCCGCCGACGCACGAAGCCTCGGCACTGGTCGGGTCCACGGCGAACACGAAGCCGGCGGCCTCGGCCGCGTCGGCCACGCGCTGGGTGACCACGCCGGCCTCGGTCCAGATGGTGGCCACCTCGGCGTCCAGGCCCGGCAGGCGGCGCATCTGCACCTCGGTCATGGCCTCGAGCTTTTCGGTGTTGATGACGGCGCTGCGCCAGGTGAGCGGAATGGCGCCGCCCGTGTAGCCGGTGCCGCCCCCACGCGGGATGATGGTCAGTTCCAGCTCGATGCAGGCCTTGACCAGCGCGGCCATCTCGGCCTCGGTGTCGGGCGTGAGCACCACGAACGGGTATTCCACGCGCCAGTCGGTCGCATCGGTCACGTGCGACACGCGCGACAGCCCGTCGAACTTGATGTTGTCCTTGGCGGTGTGGCGGCCCAGGCGGCGCGCCACCTTCTTGCGCAGATCGCTGGCCTCGACCAGCGTGGCGTCGAACTCGTCGATGGCCCGGCGCGCTGCGTCCACCAGCACGCCCACGCGGCGGTCGCGCTCGGCGTCTTCCTGCGGCAGGCGGCGCTTTTCGATCTCGGCCATGCGGTGCTGCAGCGCATCCACCAGCAGCTTGCGCCGGGCGGGGTTGTGCAGCAGGTCGTCTTGCAGGTAGGGGTTGCGCTGCACGGCCCAGATGTCGCCCAGCACTTCGTACAGCATGCGGGCGGATCGGCCCGTGCGGCGCTCGCGGCGCAACTGGTCCAGCACATCCCAGGCGGAGGCGCCCAGCAGGCGGATCACGATTTCCCGGTCGGAAAACGAGGTGTAGTTGTACGGAATTTCGCGCAAACGGGCAGGCTCGGCGCCTTGCGTCTGCAGGGCGGCCAGCGCAATCGGAACATTCATGGGATCAACCTGGGTTGGGCGTGCAGGGCGCCCTCGTGCCTCGGGGTCGGGATTTTAAGCCAGTGCCCGTTACCGCACTGTCCTGCCCGTAGAGCCCCGCCGCTGGCGCGGGGCGGCCAAGGACGGGCAAGAGCCAAATCAGGCCCCAGCGCCCGTCCATTCAGCGCAAGCAGCTATTAAAACAATAGCTATTTAATACAACACGCGGCTGCGGATGGTGCCGGGCACCTGGGCCAGCTTCTCCAGCGCCAGGTCGGACGAGCGCGCGTCGAGGTCGATCACCACATAGCCGATCTTCTCGTTGGTCTGCAGGTACTGCGCCGCGATGTTGATGTGGTTGTCCGACAGGATGCTGTTGATCTGCGAGAGCACGCCCGGCACGTTGTGGTGCACGTGCAGCAGGCGGTGCTTGCCGGCATGCTCGGGCAGCGCCACCTCGGGGAAGTTGACCGACGAGGTGCTGGTGCCGTTGTCGCTGTACCTGACGAGCTTTTCCGCCACCTCCAGGCCGATGTTGGCCTGCGCCTCCATGGTGGATCCGCCGATGTGGGGCGTGAGGAGGGCGTTGTCCAGCCCGCGCAGCGGCGAGACGAACTCGTCCTTGTTGCTCTTGGGCTCCACGGGGAACACGTCCACGGCCGCGCCCAGCAAGTTGCCGCCCTTCAGCGCCTGGGCCAGGGGGTCGATCTCCACCACCGTGCCGCGCGAGGCGTTGATGAGGATGCCGCCCGGCTTCATGGCCGCGATCTCGGCGGCGCCAATCATCCACTGGGTGGAAGGCAGCTCAGGCACGTGCAGGGTCACGATGTCGGCCTGGCCCAGCAGCTCGTGCAGCGAACCCACCTGGCGCGCATTGCCCAGCGGCAGCTTGTGCACCACGTCGTGGAAGATCACGTGCATGCCCAGCGCCTCGGCCAGCACCGACAGCTGGGTGCCGATGGAGCCGTAGCCCACGATGCCCAGCGTCTTGCCGCGGATCTCGTAGGCGTTCGTGGCGCTCTTGAGCCAGCCGCCGCGGTGGGCCGCGGCATTCTTCTCGGGCACGCCGCGCAGCAGCAGGATGGCCTCGGCCAGCACCAGCTCGGCCACGGAGCGGGTGTTGGAATATGGCGCATTGAACACGGCGATGCCGCGCTCGCGCGCAGCGTTCAGGTCTACCTGGTTGGTGCCGATGCAAAAGCACCCCACGGCCACGAGCTTGTGCGCATGCGCGAACACGTCCGCCGTGAGCTGCGTGCGCGAGCGGATGCCAATGAAGTGCACGTCGGCGATCTTGCGGCGCAGTTCCTCGCCCTCCAGCGCCCCGGCCAGCACCTCGACCTGCGTATACCCCGCGGACCGCAACACTTCCACCGCAGAGGGATGGATACCCTCCAGCAACAGGAACTTGATCTTGCTTTTATCCAGGGAAGTCTTGGCCATGGCGTGCAAATTGAGAGGAGATGAAAACACCCAGGCGGCGCGCGCCGCTGGACAGGAGAGGGGATCATTGTGCAATGCACAAATCCCTGTCGGCATCCATGCGATTGCCCGCGGCGGCCCATGCATGCCCCCAGCGCGGCCGGATGTTTGTCACAACATCGTCATGCCAGTGACACAATTCGTCACCCAAGCGCCGCGGGGTTTACCCCGTTGCTGCGCTTTTTGCAGTGTGCGAGAACGACACATTCCTGTCACGGAACGCGACCACCATCGCCGCTTTCCTGCCTATCGTCTATCAACGAGGAGTATTCATGCAGATCAAACACTTGGCGCTGGCCGCCGCAGTGGCCGCCACCAGCCTGGCCGCACAAGCTCAAACAGAGATCCAGTGGTGGCACTCCATGACGGCTGTCAACAACGAGTGGGTCAATGACCTGGCCAAGCAGTTCAACGAGAGCCAGAAAGAGTACAAGGTCATCCCTACCTTCAAGGGGTCGTATGACGAAAGCATGACGGCCGCGATCGCCGCGTTCCGCTCGGGCAATGCACCGCACGTCCTGCAGGTGTTCGAGGTGGGTACGGCCACGATGATGGCCAGCAAGGGCGCCACCGTACCCGTGGGCAAGGTGATGAAGGACGCGGGCGCTGCCTTCGACCCCAGCGCGTACATCCCCGCCGTGGCTACGTACTACACCGACCCCAACGGCCAGATGCTGAGCTTCCCGTTCAACAGCTCCACAACCATCTTTTATTACAACAAGGACGCCTTCAAGAAGGCCGGCCTGAACCCCGACAAGGCTCCCGCCACCTGGCCCGAAGTGTTCGAGGCTGCCAAGAAGCTCAAGGCCAGCGGCCACAGCTGCCCCATGACGCTGGCCTGGATGGGCTGGACGCAGCTCGAATCGTTCTCCGCCTGGCACAACGTGGAGTTCGCCACCGAGAAGAACGGCCTGTCGCCCAACGGCTACAAGGCCCGCATGAAGATCAATTCGCCGCTGCACGTGCGCCACATCGACAACCTGTCGCAGGCCGCCAAGGCGGGCGAGTTCGTCTACAAGGGCCGCGGCTCGGCGGCCCAGGCGTCGTTCACCTCGGGTGAGTGCGCCATGATCCAGACGTCGTCGGGCTTCTACGGCGATGTGGCCAAGAACGCCAAGTTCGCCTACGGCCTGGCGCCCCTGCCCTACTACCCCGACGTGAAGGGCGCACCGCAGAACACCGTGATCGGTGGCGCATCGCTGTGGGTCATGGCCGGCAAGAAGCCCGCCGAATACAAGGGCGTGGCCAAGTTCTTCGAGTTCCTGTCCGACACCAAGGTGCAGGCCGCCAGCCACCAGCGCACGGGCTACCTGCCCATCACCATGGGCGCGTATGAGCTGACCGACAAGTCCGGTTTCTACGCCAAGCACCCCGGCACCGACACGGCCGTGAACCAGATGGTGCGCAAGGTGACCGACAACTCGCGCGGCATCCGCCTAGGCAACTACGTGCAGATCCGCACCATCGAGGACGAAGAACTCGAACAGGTGTGGGCCGGCAAGAAGACGGCCAAGGAAGCCCTGGACTCCATCGTGAGCCGCGGCAACGAACTGCTGGCGCGCTTCGAGCGCTCGTACAAGAAGTAAGCCCTGTCATCCGTGACGGGCGAGGCGTTCCCATGAACGCCCCTTCGGTCGGCGGCCCCTGCCTGGGGGCCGCTTTTCCTTTTCCCGCTGGTGCAGCCTTGCGCCAGCGGTTTTCTCGTTTGTGAACGTCATGGAAAAACGCGTACTTTTCCGCTCGGCGTGGCTGCCCTGGGTGTTGATCGCCCCGCAGTTGCTCATCATCGGCATCTTCTTCTTCCTGCCCGCGGGCCAGGCCATCCTGCAGTCCTTCCAGATGGAAGACGCGTTTGGCATGAGCACCGAGTGGGTGGGGCTGGACAATTTCAAGCAGCTTTTCGACGATCCGTCGTATCTGGAATCCTTCCAGCGCACGGCGCTGTTCTCGGTGCTGGTGGCGGGCATCGGCATCGTGGTGTCGCTGGCGCTGGCCATCTTCGCGGACCGCATCGTGCGCTTTGCCATGGTCTACAAGACCCTGCTCATCGTGCCCTATGCCGTGGCCCCGGTGATCGCGGGCGTGCTGTGGGTGTTCCTGTTCTCGCCTTCCATCGGCGTGGTGACCTACTACCTGGGTGAGCTGGGCTACGGCTGGAACCACATGATGAACGACAACCAGGCCATGACGCTGATCGTCATCGCCTCGGTGTGGAAGCATATCTCCTACAACTTCCTGTTCTTCCTGGCGGGCCTGCAGTCGATTCCGAAGGCGCTGATCGAGGCGGCCTCCATCGACGGCGCGGGTGCATGGCGGCGCTTCTGGAACATCCAGCTGCCGCTCTTGTCGCCCACCACGTTCTTCCTGCTGGTGATCAACATCGTGTACGCCTTCTTTGACACCTTCGGCATCATCGACGCGGCCACGCAGGGCGGGCCGGGGCAGTCCACGTCCATCCTCGTCTACAAGGTGTACCAGGACGGCTTCAAGGCGCTGGACCTCGGCGGCTCGGCGGCGCAGTCCGTGATCCTGATGCTGATCGTCATCGCGCTCACCGTGGTGCAGTTCCGCTACGTCGAGAAGAAAGTGCAGTACTGACCATGATCGACCGTAACCCATGGCTCAATTTCATTTCGCACGCCGTGCTGGTCCTCGGCGTGGCCATCGTGGCCTTCCCGCTGTACCTGGCGCTGGTGGCCTCCACCCACACGGCGGACGCCATCGTGCAGTCGCCCATGCCGCTGCTGCCGGGCAGCCATCTGTGGGAGAACTACCAGGCCGCGCTGTTCGGCTCGGGCAAGCTGGGCTCCAACACCAACGTGGTGCACATGATGTGGGTGAGCTTCGTGGTGGCCATGGTCATCACCGTGGGCAAGATCGCCATCTCGCTGCTGTCGGCGTTCGCCATCGTGTACTTCCGCTTCCCGTTCAAGATGCTGTGCTTCTGGGCCATCTTCGTGACGCTGATGCTGCCGGTGGAAGTGCGCATCCTGCCCACCTACAAGGTGGTGGCAGACCTGGGCCTGCTCAACAGCTACGCCGGCCTCACGCTGCCGCTGATCGCCTCCGCCACCGCCACGTTCCTGTTCCGCCAGTTCTTCCTGACGGTGCCCGACGAGCTGGTGGAGGCCGCGCGCATCGACGGCGCCGGGCCCATGCGCTTTTTCAAGGACGTGCTGGTGCCGCTGTCGCGCACCTCGATCGCGGCGCTGTTCGTGATCCAGTTCATCTACGGCTGGAACCAGTACCTGTGGCCGCTGCTGATGACCACCTCCGAAGACATGTACCCGGTGGTGATCGGCATCAAGCGCATGCTGGCCGGCGGCGAGGCCGCCGTGGACTGGAACATCGTGATGGCCACCGCCATCGTTGCCATGCTGCCGCCCACGGCCGTGGTGATCCTGATGCAGAAGTGGTTCGTCAAGGGCCTGGTCGACACCGAGAAATAAACATCAAAACCGGCTGTAGCGCCCACCCTTCAAGCGCAAACAGCTATTGATTAAATAGCACATATGGCATCCCTTACCCTCACCAACGTCGTCAAGCACTACGGCAGCGGCAAGCAGATCGTGCCCGTGATCCACGGCGTCAACGCCGAGATCCGGGACGGCGAGTTCATCGTCATCGTCGGCCCCTCGGGCTGCGGCAAATCCACCCTGCTGCGCATGGTGGCCGGCCTGGAGGAAATCACCGGCGGCACCATCGCCATCGGCGAGCGCGTGGTCAACAACCTGGAGCCGGCCAGGCGCGACATCGCCATGGTGTTCCAGAACTACGCCCTGTACCCGCACATGAGCGTGTTCGACAACATGGCCTACGGCTTGAAGATCGCCAAGGTGGCCAAGGACGAGATCAAGGCGCGCGTGGACAAGGCCGCCAAGATCCTCGAGCTGGGCCACCTGCTGGAGCGCAAGCCGCGCCAGCTTTCGGGCGGCCAGCGCCAGCGCGTGGCCATGGGCCGCGCCATCGTGCGCCAGCCCCAGGTGTTCCTGTTCGACGAGCCGCTGTCCAACCTGGACGCCAAGCTGCGCGCGCAGACCCGTATCGAAATCCAGAAGCTGCACCGCGAACTGGGCATCACCAGCCTGTTCGTGACCCACGACCAGGTGGAGGCCATGACGCTCGCGCAGCGCATGATCGTCATGAACGCCGGCAACATGGAGCAGTTCGGCACGCCCGAGGAGGTCTACCACACACCGGCCTCCACCTTCGTGGCCAGCTTCATCGGCTCGCCGCCGATGAACCTGCTCAACCACGCGCCGGGCGCCCAGCCCGGCACCACGCTGGGCATCCGCCCCGAGCACCTGGACATCACCGCCGACGGCGGCTGGGCCGTGCAGGTAGAGACGGTGGAGCTGCTGGGCGCCGAGCGCTTGGTGTATGGCCGCGTGGGCGACGAGCAGCTCATCGTGCGCATCGAGGAAGGCGCCCCCGCGCCACAGCCGGGCGACACCATCCACGTCACGCCGCGCGCCCACCGGCTGCACACCTTCGATGCCGGCACCGGCAAGCGCCTGTAGCACCCGACCGCCTGGAGCACCGCGCATGACGACACCTTCCGCCTGGCCCTACCCCCGCTGGATCGCCCACCGCGGCGCCGGCAAGCTGGCGCCCGAGAACACGCTGGCCGCCTTCCGCCTGGGCGCGCAGCACGGCTACCGCATGTTCGAGTGCGACGCCAAGCTGAGCAGCGACGGCGTGGCCTTCCTGCTGCACGACGCCACGCTGGAGCGCACCACCAACGGCCACGGCACCGCTGGCGATCAGCCCTGGGGCACGCTGGCCCAGCTGGACGCCGGTGCCTGGCATTCGCGCACGTACGCGGGCGAGCCGCTGCCCACGCTGGAGCACCTGGCGCGCTGGTGCATCGCCAACGGCCACTTCCTCAACATCGAGATCAAGCCCACGCCCGGTACCGAAGCCGAAACCGGCCGCGCCGTGGCCGCGCTGGCGGCACGCCTGTGGCACGGCCAGAGCGTGCCACCGCTGCTCACCTCGTTCAAACCGCAGGCGCTGGCCGGCGCGCGCGAGACCGCGCCGCATCTGCCACGCGGCCTGCTGCTGGACCAACTGCATGACGGCTGGCTGGACACTACGCGCCAGTGGGGCTGCGTGGCCGTGGTCTGCAACCATGCGCTGTGGAGCGCCGCCACCGTGGCCGAGGTACACCTGGCCGGCATGCGCGCCCTGAGCTACACCGTGAACGACGACTGGGCCGCCCAGCGGCTGCTGGCGCTGCACACCGACGGCATCATCACCGACCGCGTGGACCTGTTCAGCCCCGCCGGGGCCTGACGCGGCGCCACCCGTCCACGCCGGCGGGCGGTGCCGGGCGCGCCGCTCGCGCTGCCGTCTGGCAAGGCCGGGGCCGCTCGGCAGCGGACAATGCGCGCATGCATCGCCTTTCCCGCACCGGCGCGCGCCCGCTGCGCCGCCGTCTCCCCGTGCAGAGCACACGCCACCTTTGGCAGTGGTTGGTACTGGTCTGCTGCCTGTGGCTGGGCGGCACGCCCGCCCTTGCCCAGACCCGGCCCGCTGCGGCCCCCGCCTCCGCCGCGGCCAGCGCGGTGGACACGCTGGGTGAGGACAACGCCCCTCTGCCCTCGGTGGATGAACTGCGCAAGCAGCTCGACGCCATTCCCGCAAAGCTCGGCGAGGAGGACGACGGCCGCAAGCTGCTGACCGAGGTGGCCGCCATCGGCACCGCGGCCGAGCGCGTGGTCGCCCAGCGCACCAGCGACCTGGCGGACCTGGACCGCCGCCTGGAAGGCCTGGGCCCCACGCCCGAAAAGGGGGCACCCGCGGATGCGCCCGACGTGGCCGAGCAGCGCACCGCGCTGAACAAGCAGCGCGGCGTGATCGATGCGGAACTCAAGCTCGCCCGCCTGGTGGCCGTGGATGCCGAGCAGCGCAGCGCGGAGATCGGGCGCCAGCGGCGAGCGCTGTTCCAGGCGGCCCTCACAACGCGCGTCGATTCGCCACTGGCCCCCGCCTTCTGGCGCAGCCTGCGCTACGCCGCGCCCGGCGACAGTGCGCGGCTGCAGGCGCTGGGCGCCAACCTGCGCCGCGCCGTGCAGGCCACGCTGGACTCGCCGCGCCGCGGCACCTTCCTGGGTTACCTGGCCCTGGCCGTCGCCCTGGCCGTGGGGGGTACCTGGCTGGCGGAGCGTGTGCTGGTGCGCGCGCTGCCCGCGCGGCTGCCGGCCACCCGGCTGCGGCGCACGCTGCTGGCGGCGGCGGCGGTGGTGGCGAACGTGCTGATCGTCAGCGCTGCGCTGCAACTCGCGTGGAGCGGGGTCAAGCTCGGCGGCGTGCTGGACGAGGACGTGCGCGCGGTGCAGCAGGCCAGCCTGCGTGCCGCGGCCTACGCCACCTTCGTTATCACGCTGGGGCACGCGCTGCTGTCGCGCCGGCGCAGCTCCTGGCGGCTGCTGCCCATCTCCGACGCGCTCGCCCGCCGGCTCAGCCCCTTCCCGTGGTGGATCGCGGCACTGTCGGCGCTGGGCGGACTGGTCACGCAGGTCAACGCCATCGTGGGCGCCAGCCTGGCGGCCGAAGTGCTGGTGCACGCCGTGTCCGCGGTGTTGCTGTCGGTGACGGTGGCCGTCGCGCTGGGCCGGCTGCGGGCAACGCCCCAGGCAGCGGATGCGGCCGATGGCGCCACCGACGCGGCGCCCGCGGAGAAGGCGGGCCGCCCCCTCTGGGTGGGGCTGATCCTGGCCAGCGCGGGCCTTGCCGCGGCCGCGGCCGCGCTGGCCGTGCTGCTGGGCTTCGTGGCGCTGGGCGGCACGCTGGCGCGGCAGATGGTGTGGTCGGGCGTGGTGTTTGCCACCACCTATCTGCTGATGCAGTTGGTGGACGACCTGTGCGACGCGTTGCTCTCCTCCCACGGCGGCCTGGGCGCGCGCATCCACGCCGCGCTGGCCATCGACGCCCAGTTGCTGGATCAGGCCGCGGTGCTGCTGGCCGGCGTGCTGCGTGTGGCGCTGTTCTTCTACATGGCGATCGCGCTGATGGCGCCGCTGGGCACCAACCCGGACGAGCTGTTCCACCGCGGCAGCAAGCTGGACCACAGCCTGCAGATCGGCGACTTCACGCTGGCGCCCCAGGCACTGCTCACGGCGCTGGCGGTGATCTGTGCGGGCTTCCTGGCGATACGCATCGTCAAGCGCTGGCTCAGCGACCGCTACTTCCCCCACACATCGCTGGAGCCGGGCATGCGCAGCTCCATCGTCACGCTGCTGGGCTACGTGGGCGGCGTGGTGGTGATCGCCGTGGCGCTGGCGGGCCTGGGCATCAGCGTGGAGCGCATCGCCTGGGTGGCGAGCGCGCTGTCGGTGGGGATCGGCTTCGGCCTGCAGGCCATCGTGCAGAACTTCATCTCGGGCCTGATCCTGCTGGCCGAGCGGCCGGTGAAGGTGGGCGACTGGGTGGTGCTGGGCGACACCGAGGGCGACGTGCGCCGCGTGAACGTGCGCGCCACCGAGATCCAGCTGGGCGACCGCTCCACGGTGATCGTGCCCAACTCGGAATTCATCACCAAGACCGTGCGCAACATGACGCTGGGCAGCGCCCAGGGCCGGGTGCTGCTGCGCCTGCCCGCACCGCTGGACACCGACGCGCGGCGTATGCGCGAGCTGATCCTGCAGGCCTTTCATGCGCACGAGGACATCCTGGAGAGCCCCGCGCCATCGGTGACGCTGGAAGGCATCCAGAGCGGCACGCTCACCTTCCTGGCAATCGGCTACGTGAGCAGCCCGCGCAACGCGGGAGGCGTGCGCAGCGACGTGCTGTTCGCCATTTTGGAGGCGCTGCGCGACGCGGGCCTGTCGCTATCGCCTCCAGCCACCACCTCGGTGGCGCAGGCGCCGCGCGACGCCGCCCAGGAAGCGCCGCCGCTGTCGGAGCGCGTCTGAACGGCGCCTGATTCGCTCCTGTTTCAATAGCTGCTAGCGCTTATCAGACAAGCGATACAGGCCAATTTTGCTTCAAACCGACAGCTGCGACCGCACATAGCCCGCCACCACTCCCAGCAACTGGTCCAGGTGCTGCTGCAGCGGTGCAAAGCCGGCGTTGGGCGCACGCGTGTCCTCGTCCATGTATACCGGGCGGCGGATCTCAATCTGCAGGCTGTGGCGCCCCAGGTGCGGCTGGCCGATGCGGCCGATCAGCTCCACACCCTTGTAGGGCTCGTTCAGCGCCACGCTGTAGCCAAAGCCGCGCAGCTGCTCGGCGATCAGGTGCACGAACTCGGGCGCGCAGGTGGTGCCGTCGCGGTCGCCCAGCACGAAGTCGGCCAGCGGCGGCGCGTCCGTGCGGCCCAGGCGCCGGTACACGTCATTGGGCATCGAATGCAAATTCAGGTGCCACACGCGGCCAAAGCGCTGCACGCTCGCGTCGATCGCCTGCTGCAGCTGCGCATGGTAGGGGCGCCAGTAGCCCTCGATGCGCCGCTGCACCTCGACCACCGTGCGCGCACGCGCATACAGCGGCGTGGCCACGCCGTCCTTGCTGATCTGCTGCCAGACCAGGCCCAGGCCCTGGCGCGTCTTGGGGCCGGGAGCGAGCGGCACGGGCCACGCGCCGTCGATCTGCGCGGGATCCAGGTCGTTGTCTGCCCGGTTCACGTCGATGTAAGTGCGCGGGAAGGTCGCGGCGATCAGCGTGGCACCGTGCGCGGGCGCGGTATGCCAGAGGCGGTGCACGTGCGTGTCCTCGCCGCGGCGCAGCAGCGCCAGCGGCACGGCGTGGCCGAAGTCTTCGGGATAGGCCGTGCCGCTGTGGGGCGAGTCGCACACCAGCGGCAGCGGCTGCCCCGTGGGTCGCCAGACCTCGACCGGGGTGTCCGGCCGGGGGCTCAGGTCGTCATGCAACGCTGTCAAAGGCGCACCATCAGTCCAGCTTGATGTTGGCGCGCTTGGCCACGGCCGTGTAGCGCGCGATGGCGGCGTCGATCTGCTTGGCAAACTGCTCGGGCGTGTTGGCCATGGATTCGCCGGAGATGCTCTTTTGCTTCTCCAGGTAGTCGGGCTGGGCCATGGCCTTGTGCGCGGCGGCGTTCAGCTTGGCGATGATCTCCTTGGGCGTGCCCGCGGGCGCCACCAGGCCGAACCAGCCGCCGTCACCCATGCCGGCGTAGCCCAGCTCGGTGTAGGTGGGCACGTCAGGCAGCACGGGGCTGCGCTTCAAGGCCAGCACGGCCAGCGGGCGCAGCTTGCCCGACTGGATGTTGGCCAGCGTGGAGGGCAGGTTGTCCGTCATCGCGTTGACCTGGCCCGCCAGCGCATCGGTCGCGGCCTGGCCCGCGCCCTTGTAGGGGATGTGCAGCAGGTCGATGCCCGCCAGGTTCATGAAGTTCTCGATGTTGGCATGCCCCAGCGAGCCCGTGCCTGGCGAGGCGAATGTGTATTTGCCGGGGTTGGCCTTGGCCAGCGCCACGAACTCCTGCATGGTCTTGGCGGGCACGCTGGGGTGCACCACGAAGACGCTGGGCACGCTCATCACGTTGGTGATGGGGGCGAAATCCTTCACCGCGTCATACGGCAGCTTGGCGTAGATGGCGGGGTTGGCGCCGTGGGTGCTCACCGTGGCCATGCCGATGGTGTAGCCGTCCGGTGCCGCCTTGGCGATGGCGTCTGCGCCGATGGAGCCGCCGGCTCCGCCCTTGTTGTCCACCACCACGGCCTTGCCCAGGATGGGGCCCATCTTGTCGGCCAGCAGGCGGGCCACCATGTCGGTGGAGCCGCCGGGCGCGAACGGCACGATCAGCTTGATGGGGCGGTTGGGGTAGTCGCCCGCCTGGGCGTGCGCCAGGGGTGCGAAAGCCGCAGCGGCGGCGCAGGCGGCCAGGGTGGACAGCAGGGTGCGGCGCAGTGCCATGGGGATCTCCTCGGTATTTAAATAAATGGGGGCAGCCCCATTCTTGAGCGCCCCCGCGTTGACGAAAAGCGACAAAATGGCGGCAATCCATTACCAAAACTCATCAATCGACCGCCCATGCGCATCCACTCGCCGTCGCTGCCCGAACTGCACGCCTTTGCCGTCGCGGCGCGGCTGGGCAGCTTCTCGCAGGCGGCCGATGAACTCAGCGTGACCCAGGGCGCCATCAGCCGCGCCATCGCCCGGCTGGAGGAGCACCTGGGCGTGGCGCTGTTCGCGCGCGAGGGCCGGCGCAGCGTGCTCACGCGCGCGGGGGCCGACTACCTGCAGGCCGTGGGCCCGTCGATCGCCACCATCGAATCCGCCACGCTGGCCGTGCGCACGCGGCGCAACCCGCGCCAGTTGCGCCTGTCGGTCGCGCCCACGCTGTTCAGCCACTGGCTGATCCCGCGCCTGCCCGATTTCCACGCGCGCCACCCCGGCATCGCGCTGTCGTTCGCACCCTACCGGCGCGACGACCCTCTGAGCGCGCCCGAGATCGATGCCTGGATCCGCGTGGGCCGCGCCGACTGGCCTGCGGGCATCGCGGCCCACTACCTGGTGGGGCGCGAGCTGGTACCCATCTGCCGCCCGGCCGACCTGCAGGGGCCCCAGGCCATCCGCGCACCGGCCGACCTGCTCGCGCGGCCGCTGCTGTTCCACACGAACTACCCGGACAACTGGGCGCACTGGTTCGCCGGTGTGGGCTGTGTCCACGGGCCGCTCACGCCGGCGGCGGACTTCGAGCTGGTGTCGCTGCTGGTGCAGGCGGTGATCGCCGGCCTGGGCGTGGCGGTGGTGCAGCGCGCGCTGGTGGAGCCGGAGCTGGCCGCCGGGCGCATTGCCATCGCCATCGACCACCCCGTGCTGCTGGACCGCGGCTACCACCTGTGCATTCCGACGGGGCGCGCGCCCAATCCGGCCCTGGACGACCTGCGCGGCTGGCTGCTGGCGCAGGCGTGCGGACAGGGCGGGAGTTGAATCAGCCGCGCCAGGCGCGCAGCAGCAACCACTGACTGGTGGCGCAGGCCGCCGCCAAGCCGGCGTAGGTGGCCATGCGGCCGTCGCGCCCCAGCAGCACCAACCCCGCCACGAGGACGCAACACCCCACTACAAAGTTGATAGCTATTGGCGCAATCCAGCCGTGCGCTCTGGCCAGTTTTCGCATAAAGACGTGGCTGCATGCCACCAGCAGCACGGCGACCGCCAGCGCGGGTGCGGTGAAGTTCAGCAGATGGTTGAGGGCGAGCAGCAGGTCCATGGAGTCATGATGCAGATCAAGCCATTGGCGCGGTGGCCTGCCTGAGTGCGCGGCGGATTTTATAATCCCACCCCATGGCAGTCTGGGCCCTCGGCATCAACCACCACACCGCTCCGCTCGATCTGCGGGGCCGGTTCGCGTTCGCCCTGGACCAGATCGCGCCCACGCTGCACGGGCTGCGCGATTCGCTGTCCAGCGCCTCGGGCCGCCACCCGGGCGTGGAGACGGCCATCATCTCCACCTGCAACCGCACCGAGATCTACTGCGCAGCCGAGGCCCCGGCGCTGGACCACACGCTGGACTGGCTGGCCCACAGCGGCGGCGTGAGCCCCGCGCTGCTGCGTTCGCACTCCTACAGCCTGGAAAACGGCCTCGTCGCCCGCCACGCCTTCCGCGTGGCCAGCGGGCTTGATTCCATGGTGCTGGGCGAGGCCCAGATCCTCGGCCAGATGAAGGACGCCGTGCGCGCCGCTGAAGGCGCAGGGGCGCTCGGCACCACGCTCAACCAGCTCTTTCAGCGCAGCTTTGCCGTGGCCAAGGAGGTGCGTACCAGCACCGACATCGGCGCGCACAGCATCAGCATGGCCGCCGCGGCCGTGCGGCTGGCCGGCCAGTTGTTCGAAGACCTGACGAAGATCCGCGTGCTGTTCGTGGGCGCGGGCGAGATGATCGAGCTGTGCACCACGCACTTCGCGGCCAAGACGCCCCAGCAGATCACGATCGCCAACCGCACGCTGGAGCGCGGAGAAAAGCTCGCCACGCGCTTTGGCGGCTCCGTCATGCGCCTGGCCGACCTGCCCGACCACCTGCACGAGTTCGACGCGGTCATCAGCTGCACCGCGAGCACGCTGCCCATCATTGGCCTGGGCGCCGTGGAGCGCGCGCTGAAAAAGCGCCGCCACCGCCCCATCTTCATGGTGGACCTGGCCGTGCCGCGCGACATCGAGCCCGAGGTCAAGCAACTCGAAGACGTGTACCTGTACACCGTGGACGACCTGGCCAGCGTGGTACAGACGGCACAGGCGCATCGCCAGGCCGCCGTGGCGCAGGCCGAGGCCATCATCGACGCGGGCGTGCAGAGCTTCGTGCACTGGATGGAGCTGCGCAGCCCCGCCGCGCAGAACGGCGGCGTGGTGCCGCTGATCCAGCAACTCAACTCCCAGGCTGACGAATGGCGCGCCCTGGAGATCGCCCGCGCCAAGAAGCGCCTGGCCAAGGGCGAGGACATCGAGACCGTGCTTGAGGCGCTGTCGCGCGGCCTCACGCAAAAGATGCTGCACGGCACCATGGCCGAGCTGCGCGCGGGCGATGCCGAAGCGCGCGCCCAGACCGCACAGGCCGTCTCGCGCCTGTTCCTGCGCTCGCACAGCAAAAACGGGCTGTAGCGGCGCTCGCTCGCGCACCCCTGACTTCATAAGCCATACCGGCCAACAGCGCTTACCAGACAAGCGCAAGCAGCTACCAGACTGGTAGCAAAACCCTTCTTTCACACCCCTTGATGAAACCCTTTCTCCGCAGCCAGCTGGAACGCTACGCGCAACGCCTGCAGGAACTCGACTTCCTGCTCTCGCGCGAAGACATCATGGCGGACATGCAGCAGTACCGCAGCATCTCGCGCGAGCACGCCGAGGTCACCCAGGTCGCGGGCCGCTACGCCCGCTACCAGCAGCGCGAGGCCGACCTGGCCGGCGCGCGCGAGATGCTCGAAGACCCCGACATGGCCGAGATGGCGCAGGAGGAAATCCACGCCGCAGAGACCGAACTGGTGCAGTTGGAGGACGAGCTGCAGCGCCTGCTGCTGCCCAAAGACCCCGACGACGAGCGCAACGCCTTCATCGAAATCCGGGCCGGCACGGGCGGCGACGAATCCGCCCTGTTCGCGGGCGACCTGGCGCGCATGTACACGCGCTACGCCGCCACCGTGGGCTGGAAGGTCGAGGTCATGAGCGCCAACGAGAGCGAGATCGGCGGCTACAAGGAAGTGGTGCTGCGCATCGAGGGCCAGCCCGGGACGGGCCCCTCCGGTAGCGGTGTGTACGGCGCGCTCAAGTTCGAATCCGGAGGCCACCGCGTGCAGCGCGTGCCCGCCACCGAGACGCAGGGCCGCATCCACACCAGCGCCTGCACCGTGGCGGTGATGCCCGAGCCCGACGAGCACCAGGCCATCACGCTGAACCCGGCGGACCTGCGCATCGACACCTTCCGCGCCAGCGGCGCGGGCGGCCAGCACATCAACAAGACCGACTCCGCCGTGCGCGTGGTGCACCTGCCCACCGGCATCGTGGCCGAATGCCAGGACGGGCGCAGCCAGCACAGCAACAAGGCCAAGGCGCTGCAGGTGCTGCAGGCGCGCATCCAGGAAAAGGAACGCAGCGAGCGCGCCGCCAAGGAGGCCGCGCTGCGCAAGGGCCTGATCGGCAGCGGCGACCGCAGCGACCGCATCCGCACCTACAACTTTCCGCAGGGGCGCCTCACCGACCACCGCATCAACCTCACGCTGTACAAGCTGCTGGCCATCATGGAGGGCGACTTGGGCGAGGTGCTGCAGGCCCTGCAGCATGCGCGTGAAGCCGAACTGCTGGCCGAACTGGGTTTGGAGTGATTTTGGCCTCTAGCGCCCACGCAGCAAGCGCCAACAGCTATCCATAGAGAAGCACCCATGCCTTCACCCACGCTGGCCCAGGCGTTGACCCAGGCCCAAGCCGAAGGGCTGGGGCGCATCGACGCGCAGATGCTGCTGCTGCATGTGCTGGGGCGCGCGCCGGCCGACCGCGCCTGGCTGCTGGCGCACGACGGCGACACGCTACCCGCGGCGGCCATGGAACAGTACGCCGCGCTGCGCGCGCGCCGGGCCAAGGGAGAACCCGTGGCCTACCTCCTTGGGCGCAAAGAGTTCTGGGGCCTGCCGCTGTCCGTGGACGCGCGCGTGCTGGACCCGCGCCCGGACACCGAGACACTGGTGGCGTGGGCGCTGGAGGTGCTGGCCACGCGCGCCGCGCCGCGCGTGGCCGATCTGGGCACCGGCAGCGGGGCCATCGCCCTGGCGCTGCAGCATGAGCGCCCCGATGCCCAGGTGCTGGCCGTGGACGCCAGCGCCGGCGCGCTGGCCGTCGCCCGCGCCAATGCCGGGCAGTTGGGCCTGCCCGTGCGCTTCATCCAAGGCAACTGGCTGCATGGGGTGGATGGTCCGTTCGATGCCATCGTGAGCAACCCGCCCTACATCCCCGCGCAGGACCCGCACCTGGCCGCGCTCACCCATGAGCCGCTGTCCGCGCTGGCCAGCGGCGCCGACGGCCTGGAGGACATCCGCACCATCGTGGCGCAGGCGCCCGCGCGGCTGGCACCTGGCGGCTGGCTGCTGCTGGAGCATGGGTGGGACCAGGCCGAGGCCGTGCAAGCGCTGCTGCGCGACGCAGGCTTTGACCAGGTGCAAAGCCGCCACGATCTGGCCGGCATAGCCCGATGCTCCGGCGGGTCAATGCCCGGCGGCGCCCCGCAGTGAAATAATCCCCCCATCGCCGCCCTGCCCCAGGGCGCCCCCTTCAGGAGAACCCCATGAGCGACGTCCAGCAACGCATCGACCAACTGGTCAAGACCAACGACATCCTGCTGTTCATGAAAGGCAACGCCAGCTTTCCGATGTGCGGCTTCTCGGGCCGCGCCGTGCAGATCCTCAAGGCCTGCGGCGTGGACCCCAAGAACATCGCCACCGTGAACGTGCTGGACGACCAGGAAATCCGCCAGGGCATCAAGGACTACAGCCACTGGCCCACCATCCCCCAGCTCTACGTGAAGGGTGAGTTCATCGGTGGCTCGGACATCATGATGGAGATGTACGAGTCCGGTGAACTGCAGCAGGTGCTGGGCACCGGCGACGCCGCCTGAAGCGCCGCGTCCTGCCGCCAATGGACCAACCGCCCACACCGGGCGGTTTTTTTATGTCCGCCGGCGCGCGCAGCGCCCCGCCACGCGGGCCCGCTACACTTGGCGGCACCTGGCCCCGTGCCTGCGTGCTTGGCACACCCCGCTGCACGACAGGCGCGCGGCATTGCATCCTCGCTCCATGCCTTTGTCCGAAAGCCTGATCGTCATCACCGCCCTCATCGGGGCCAGTGCCTTCTTCTCGCTGGCCGAGATTTCCCTTGCGGCATCGCGCCGCCTGCGGCTGCGCCAGCTGGCCGACGAGGGAGACCACCGCGCCGACCGCGTGCTGCGGCTGCAGGAAAACCCGGGCGACTATTTCACCGCCGTACAGATCGGCCAGAACGCCGTGGCCGTGCTGGGCGGCATCGTGGGCGAAGGCACCTTGAGCCCGCACTTCTCCGGCTTCTTCGGTATGTGGCTGGGCGCCTCGCATGCGCAGACGGCGGGTTTCCTGCTGTCATTCACCGTCATCACGTCGCTGTTCATCCTGTTTGCCGACCTGTTCCCCAAACGCATGGGCATGGCGGAGCCCGAGCGCCTGGCGCTGCGCGTGGTGGCGCCCATGCAGGCCACCATGGCGCTGTTGCGGCCCGTGGTATGGCTGTACAGCCGCTGCGCGGACCTGCTGTTCCGCGTGCTGGGCATGAACGCGCTGCGCGACGACCGCGTCACCTCCGATGACATCCTGGCCATGATGGAAGCTGGCGCGCGCGCCGGCGTGCTGGCCGCGCGCGAGCAGCAGGTGATCGAGAACGTGTTCGAGCTGGACACGCGCAGCGTGGCGAGCAGCATGTCGCCGCGCGACCGCGTGGCTTATTTCCTGCGCGACGATCCCGACACGGTGATCCGCGCACGCATTGCGGCCGAGCCGTTTTCCACCTACCCCGTGTGCGAAGGCGACATCGACCACGTGGTCGGCTACGTGGACGCCAAGGACCTGTTCCAGCGCGTGCTGAACAACCAACCCATCTCGCTGGCCGACGAGGGCCTGGTACGCAAGGTGCTCATCGTGCCGGACCGGCTGTCGCTGGCCGAAGTGCTGGAGCAGTTCCGCCAGGTGCATGAGGACTTCGCCGTCATCGTCAACGAATACAGCCTGGTCGTGGGCGTGGTCACACTCAACGATGTGATGAGCACGGTGATGGGTGACCTGGTGGGCCCGGCGGATGAGGAGCAGATCGTGCGTCGCGACGAGAATTCCTGGCTCATCGACGGCACCACGCCCGTGTCCGACGTGCTGCACGCCCTCGGCCTGGACGAGCTGCCGCACGCCGATGAGTACGAGACCCTGGCGGGCTTTCTGATGGTGATGCTGCGCCGGGTGCCGCGCCGCACCGACAGCGTGACCTTCGGGGGCTACAAGTTCGAAGTGCTGGACGTGGACAGCTATCGCATCGACCAGGTGATGGTGTCAAGGCTGGAAGGCGCACCCCAACCAGTGCTGCCCGTTGAATAAGGGGCGGCGCTGCTGACAAGGGCAGCACCAGCCGGCGTGTGTGGCCATCTGCAAGACGCGGTATGGCCCGCTGGCCGACGGCAGATCAGGCGTCCGAAGTACGCTCCTGGAAGAACCAGTTGCGCTGCGCTGCGAACACGGCGCTCGGATACGGCGCCTTGCCCCGGCTGCCGTTGTAGCGGCCCAGCGCCATGTACAGATCGCCCCGCTCGCGGTCGAGGTAGTGGCGCAGGATCACGCAGCCAAAGCGCAGGTTGGTCTGCATGTGGAACAGCTTGCCCGGGTCGCCGTCACCAATCACGCGGGTCCAGAATGGCATCACCTGCATATAGCCGCGCGCGCCCACCGGAGAGACGGCGAACTTGCGGAACGCGCTCTCCACCTGGATCAGGCCCATGACCAGCGACACATCCAGCCCCGAGCGCTTGGACTCGTACCACACCGTCTGCAGGAAGTCGCGGCGCACTTCCCATTCGGGCTTGCGCCGGCGCAGGCGGTCGCTCATGGTGCCAAGCCAGCGCAGATACAGCAGACGTGCCTCGGTGGAGGCAAATAGCGGCTCGGGCGGTGCCAGGTCTGCCACGGCGGAGCTGAGCGCGGTGCGCACGGAATCGATCAACGGCTCCTCCAGCTGGCTCCCCGCATGTGCGGATGCAGCCACGCCCAGCCATGCAGCCGGCCCCGCCGCCAGCGAGGCCAGGCAGGCGCGGCGCGACAGCCGGCCCTGCCGTTCGTCGGTCATTGGACCACCTCCCGCCGCGTTCATGCTGCCAGCCGTTCCTTCACATGCGCCAGGATGTCCGCCACGCCCACTTTGGTGGCAGATGCATCGCGGCGGTGCTGGTATTCGACCTGCCCTTCCTTGAGGCTCTTGTCGCCAATGGTCACGCGATGAGGCACGCCGATCAATTCCCAATCGGCAAACATGGCGCCCGGGCGCTCGCCGCGGTCGTCCAGGATCACGTCCACACCGGCGGCTAGCAGGTCGGCGTACAGCGACTCGGCCTGTGCCTTGACGGCTTCGCTGCGGTCCATGCCCACGGGGCAGATGACCACGGTGAACGGGGCGATGGCATCGGGCCAGATGATGCCGCGCTCGTCATGGTTCTGCTCAATGGCCGCTGCCGGCAGGCGCGTGACGCCAATGCCGTAGCAGCCCATCTCGAAGAAGGCGGGCTTGCCGTCTTCGCCGAGGAAGGTGGCATTCATGGCTTTGGAATACTTGGTGCCGAGGTAGAACACGTGGCCGACTTCGATGCCGCGCTCGATGGCAAGTTCCCCCTGGCCGTCCGGCGACAGGTCGCCAGCCACCACATTGCGCAGGTCGGCCACCATGTCGGGCTCCGGCAGGTCGCGGCCCCAGTTCACGCCGGTGAGGTGGTGACCTTCCTGGTTGGCTCCGCAGATCCAGTCGGCCATCACGGCCACGTCGCGGTCCACCACCAGCTTCACCGGCTTCTGCAGGTTCAGCGGGCCCAGGTAGCCCGGCTTGCAGCCAAAGTAGTCCACGATCTCGGCCACGGTGGCAAAGCGGAAACCCGCGTCCAGGCCCGGCACCTTGGCCACCTTGATCTCGTTCATGTCGTGGTCGCCGCGCAGCAGCAGCAGCCAGACCTGGCTGCGGATGATCTCGCCCGCCGCGTCGGTTTCGTCCGTGGCCAGCACCAGCGACTTCACCGTGGTGCTCAGCGGCACGCTCAGCAGTTCGGCCACGTCCGCGCAGGTGCTCTTGCCGGGCGTGGGTGTCACCGTCAGCGGCTGCTTGGCCGCGGGACGCGCGCCCGCGGGGGCCAGCGCTTCGGCCTTTTCCATGTTGGCCGCGTAATCGCTGGCGGGGCAGTAGACGATCGCGTCCTCACCCGTGGCGGCGATCACCTGGAACTCTTCGCTCAAGTCGCCGCCGATGGCGCCCGAATCCGCCGCCACGGCGCGGTAGCGCAGGCCGAAGCGGTCGAATATGCGGCGATAGGCCTGCGCCATCACCTGGTAGCTCGCCTTGGCGCCGGCCTGGTCCCGGTCGAAGCTGTAGGCGTCCTTCATGATGAATTCGCGCCCGCGCATCAGTCCGAAGCGCGGGCGGCGTTCATCGCGGAACTTGGTCTGGATCTGGTAGAGGTTCTTGGGCAGCTGCTTGTAGCTACGCAGTTCCTGGCGTGCGATGTCAGTGACCACTTCCTCGCTGGTGGGCTGGATCACGAAGTCACGCCCATGGCGGTCGTGAATACGCAGCAACTCGGGGCCCATCTTGTCGAAGCGCCCAGTCTCCTGCCACAGCTCGGCGGGCTGCACCAGGGGCATGGTGCATTCCACGGCACCTGCGCGGTTCATCTCCTCGCGCACGATGGCTTCCACCTTGCGGATCACGCGCAGGCCCATGGGCATGTAGTTGTAAATCCCGGCACCCAACTTCTTGATGAGGCCTGCGCGCATCATGAGTTGGTGACTGACAACCTCGGCGTCGGCAGGCGCCTCTTTCAAGGTGGAAATGAAAAATTGGGAAGCTTTCATCGAACGGGCTTGACAACTGGGGCGGGTGCGCTTGCCGCACGCGAGGTAGCGTGCATAATGACCGCAGTTTTAAAAATTTGGGGTTAGATTATGCTCGACCGGGACGGATTCCGCCCAAATGTCGGCATCATCCTGCTCAACCAGAGAAACCAGGTATTCTGGGGCAAGCGCATACGCACCCATAGCTGGCAGTTCCCTCAAGGCGGCATCGACCGCGGAGAAACCCCCGAGCAGGCCATGTTCAGGGAACTGCACGAAGAGGTAGGACTGCTGCCGCCCCAGGTGCGTGTGATTGCCCGTACGCGGGACTGGTTGCGCTACGAGGTGCCAGACCGGTTCATCCGCCGCGATGCACGCGGACACTACAAGGGTCAGAAACAGATCTGGTACCTGCTGCAATTGCTGGGGCACGACTGGGACCTGAACCTGCGCGCCACCAACCATCCAGAGTTCGATGCCTGGCGCTGGAACGACTACTGGGTTCCGCTGGACGTGGTGGTCGAGTTCAAGCGAGGCGTATATGAGATGGCGCTGACTGAACTGGCGCGTTTTCTGCCGCGCCACGAACAGCGCAACCGCTATTTGCGCAGCGGCATGCGTACGCGCGAGCACGAAAGCAGCGGGCAAGCCTCGCTGCCCCGTACCAGTTCACTGTTGGTCAAGCCCGGGATGGAACTGCCTCCGGGCGCCAGCTTCGACCCTGACCCGCAAAACAGCGTGCCAGCGCCGTTGGAGGCGCTGCCTACCCTGCCCGTCCCCAAGAAACCACTGGACGCCTAGCGTGTGTAACAAGGCACGCGTCCGCAAGACGCACCCTTCTTAAGCGTCATCGCGCGCCGAGCACCACCATGTTGTCGCGGTGAACCATCTCCGGTTCGGCCGCGTACCCCAGCAGGCGCTCAAACTCTGCGGAAGGCTTGCGGCACAGCAGGCGCGCCTCGGCGCTCGCATAGTTGGCGAGACCGCGGGCGATCTCTGTGCCGCCGGGGTCGCGCACCGCGATCACATCGCCGCGCACGAAGTCGCCCTCCACCGCCACCATGCCGATCGGCAGCAGGCTCTTGCCGTCTTCGCGCAGCTTGGCCGCCGCGCCGGCATCCACCGTCACGGAGCCACGCAGTTGCAGGTGGTCCACCATCCACTGCTTGCGCGCTTGGTTCTTCTGCGTCTGCGCCACGAGCAACGTGCCGATCGATTCGCCCCGGGCCAGCCGCAGCAGCACGTCCGGCTCCCGCCCCCATGCGATGACGGTGGAAGCACCCGAGCCCGCCGCACGTTTGGCCGCGAGGATCTTGGTGATCATCCCGCCCTTGCCGATGCTGGAGCCCGCGCCGCCGGCCATCGCCTCCAGCGCCGCATCGCCAGCCTGTGCCTCGTGGACGAACTGCGCCTGCGGGTCGCGCCGCGGATCGGCGGTGTACAGCCCCTTCTGGTCGGTCAGGATCACCAGCGCGTCGGCTTCGACGAGGTTGGCGACGAGAGCCCCCAGAGTATCGTTGTCACCGAACTTGATCTCGTCGGTGACTACGGTGTCGTTCTCATTGATCACCGGCACCACGCCCAAGCGCAGCAGCGTCAGCAGGGTGGAGCGGGCATTCAGGTAACGCTCGCGGTCCGCCAAGTCGGCATGGGTCAGCAGCACCTGCGCACTGCCCATGGATTGCTCGCGCAGCTTGGTCTCGTACATCTGCGCCAGCCCCATCTGTCCCACGGCGGCAGCGGCCTGCAGTTCGTGGATCTCGCCGGGGCGGCTGCTCCAGCCCAGGCGCTTCATGCCTTCGGCGATCGCTCCGCTGGAGACCATGATGACCTCGCGCGGCTCGCCCCCCTGCCCCCGCACCAGCGCTGCCAGTTGGCGGCACCACTCCCCAATGGCCACCTCGTCCAGCCCCCGTCCCTCATTCGTGACGAGACTGGACCCTACCTTGACCACGATGCGACGCGCGTCGCGCAATACACTGGACACCATTTTTATAAGAAATTAGGCCCTAGCGCTTGTCAGTCAAGCGCCAACAGCTATAAATTAAATAGCAATCCTCGCATCACCCACGCGGTGGCTCACCAGCGAAGCGCGGGTCCACCTCAGCCGGCGCATTCTGCGCCAGCTGCTGGGCGTGCACGTGCTGGAAGATGGACTGCACCAGGGGCTCGCAGCCTTCGCGCGTCAGCGCGGAGATTTCGAACACGGGGCCCTTCCATTTGAAGCGCTTTACGAAGTCCTTCACCCGCGCAGCGCGCTCTTCGGATGGCACCATGTCCAGCTTGTTGAGGACCAGCCAGCGGGGCTTTTCATACAGTCCGGCATCGTATTTCTTCAGTTCGCCCACGATGGCCTTGGCCTGGGCCACCGGGTCCACCGCCTCGTCGAAGGGTGCCAGGTCCACCACGTGCAGCAGCAGCCGTGTGCGCTGCAGGTGGCGCAGGAACTGGTGCCCCAGGCCAGCGCCCTCGGAGGCCCCTTCGATCAGGCCGGGAATGTCGGCGACGACGAAGCTCTGCTCCGGCCCCACGCGTACTACGCCCAGGTTGGGGTGCAACGTCGTGAAAGGGTAGTCGGCAATCTTGGGCCGCGCGTTCGACACCGCCGCAATGAAAGTGGACTTACCGGCGTTCGGCATGCCCAGCAGGCCCACATCGGCCAGCACCTTCAGCTCCAGCTTGAGGTTGCGACGCTCGCCGGGCCAGCCGGGCGTCTTTTGCCGCGGCGCACGGTTGATCGCGCTCTTGAAACGCATGTTGCCAAAACCACCGTCGCCGCCCTTGGCGATGGTGATGACCTCGCCCGGCGTCAACAGTTCGAACAGCACCTCGCCCGTGTCGGCATCGCTGATGATGGTGCCCACGGGCATCTTGAGCGTGATATCGGAACCCGCGGCACCGAACATGTCGGAACCCTTGCCATGCTCACCGCGCTTGGCCTCGTGCCGGCGTGAATAACGGAAGTCCACCAACGTATTGAGATTGGGATCCGCCACGGCGAACACGTGCCCCCCACGCCCGCCGTCTCCACCGTCGGGCCCCCCGAACTCCTTGTATTTCTCGTGCCGGAACGAGACACAGCCGTTGCCACCGTCACCGGCGGCTACGTCAATAAAGGCTTCGTCGACGAACTTCATGGGTATCCAGTTTACAAAAAGCGCACCTGGGCGCCGGAGGGTGCGCAAAAGGGCGCCATCACGCATGCGCGCGGCTGCGCCAGGCGCTGAAAACAACAAAGCCCCGACGGGTCGGGGCTTTGTTGTCGCGTCAGCGGCGAAGGGCCTTAAGCAGGCGTCACGCTGACCGTGTGCTTGGACAGAGCGCCCTTCGTGCCGAACGACACGTGGCCATCCACCAGGGCAAACAGCGTGTGGTCCTTGCCCACGCCGACGTTCACGCCGGGATGGATGCGCGTACCACGCTGGCGCACGATGATGGAACCCGCGCTGATCAGCTCACCACCGTAAGCCTTCACGCCGAGCATTTTGGGCTTGGAGTCGCGCCCGTTTCGCGTAGAGCCGCCGCCTTTTTTCTGTGCCATGAGATCAGCTCCCTGATTTAAGCAGCAATCGCCTGGATCTGCAGTTCGGTGAACTGCTGACGATGGCCTTGACGTTTCTGATAGTGCTTGCGACGACGCATCTTGAAAATGCGCACTTTGTCGTGCTTGCCATGAGCCACGACCGTGGCCTTCACCGTTGCGCCGGACACCAGGGGCGTGCCAACCTTGAGTTCAGCGCCGTTGCCGACAGCCAGAACTTGGTCAATCACGATCTCCTGGCCTACTTCCGCAGCAATCTGTTCTACTTTGATTTTTTCGCCGGCAGCAACGCGATACTGCTTGCCACCGGTTTTTATGACCGCGTACATGTAAACCTCATCTGAGTTGGAGTTCTACGGACGGACTTCCGCAGAGCCGGCGATTCTAGCATGAGTCGTCAACCCCGCCTAGAGGCAGCAGCCTCCTGTGCTTCCCGCAGGCAGACAGCCCCGCCACCCTTCCTATAATCCTTCTTTCTTCTCCGCACCCGCACTCACCTTGGCCGCCAACTCCCCCAGCACCGCCGCCACCCTCGCCTTGATAGCCGACGACATGCAAGAGGTGGACAAGGTCATCGCATCCCGCCTGCAATCCGCCGTCCCGCTTGTCGGCGAAGTCGCCCGTTACATCATCTCCGCCGGCGGCAAGCGCCTGAGGCCGGCACTGCTTCTGCTGATGAGCGGCGCCCTCGGATATACAGGTTCGCAACGGTTCAATCTGGCGGCGGTAGTGGAATTCATTCACACGGCCACCTTGCTGCATGACGACGTGGTCGATGAATCTACGCTGCGACGCGGGCGACCGACAGCCAATGAAAATTTTGGCAATCCCGCCAGCGTACTTGTGGGTGACTTCCTGTACACGCGCGCCTTCCAAATGATGGTGGAGACCAGTAGCCTGCGCGTGATGGAAATCCTGGCAGAGGCAACCAATGTCATTGCCGAGGGCGAAGTACAGCAACTCATGAACACGCATGACGCGTCCCTGAGTGAATCAGGATATCTGAACGTCATACGTTCAAAAACGGCCAAGCTGTTCGAGGCCAGCGCGCGTCTCGCGGCCGTTCTGGCAGCCAGTCCGCCAGAAATAGAACACGCCTGCGCGAGCTACGGCCAAGCTCTGGGCACCGCGTTCCAGGTGATCGACGATGTGCTGGACTACGATGGAAATGCCCACGAAATGGGCAAGAATCTGGGCGATGATCTTCGGGAAGGAAAAGTCACCCTGCCGCTGATCATCGCTATGCAGCGAGGCAATACCCAAGAGCAAGCCTTGCTGCGCAGCATCATCGAGACAGGAAGCACCGACGAACTATCTTCCGTCATTTCCATTATCAAAAAGACTGGCGCCTTGGATGCTACGCGCCAGGCTGCCGCCACACAGGCACAACTCGCGATGGATGCAGCGGCTCACTTACCAATCAATCCGCACTCCAAAGGTTTGCTACAATTGGCGGCTCAGCTGTTGGAGCGTCGAACTTAGCATCGGCGATCGCGGCAGAATCGGGGTGTAGCTTAGCCTGGTAGAGCGCTACGTTCGGGACGTAGAGGCCGGAGGTTCGAATCCTCTCACCCCGACCAGTTATTTTCATGTCCAAGCCCTGCATCGCGGGGCTTTTTTGCATCTGGACGCCGCCCGGAATGCCAAGGAACCGCAGATCTTTAATGCGGTTGCCCTCGCAGAGCCCATGCTGCCCTTAAGCCGCCGGCTGGGGCAAATGTCACTCACACAACGCTTGCGCCATTAAGCCTGTACACACCTTGGGCGATCGGCGATGATTGAAGAGTTTCCCTTCCTTCCATAAGAATCCGCTAGTTACATGGCTGCTATCGACACACAGAAAGAAGCTCAACCCATCGCCTTACCCGGACTGGCGCGCGCGTTGATGTCTGTGGGCAAATTGGATCAAAAAGCGGCGGAAGAGATTTACAAAAAGTCACAAAATAGCCGCAGTAGCTTTATTGCAGAGCTCACGGAATCGAAAATCATCACGCCAAGTGATCTGGCCCATACGGTATCAACCGTATTTGGTGCCCCCTTGCTAGATGTCGATGCGATCGACCGGCAGCGCATCCCCAAAGACCTGTTGGACGTCAAACTGTGCCAGTCCTACAAAGTCATCGCTCTCAGTAAGCGCAATAACCGGCTCATCGTCGCCACCGCGGATCCGACATTTCAAG
The DNA here is from genome assembly GCF_022807955.1 of Diaphorobacter sp. LI3. Classification (NCBI taxonomy): domain Bacteria; kingdom Pseudomonadati; phylum Pseudomonadota; class Betaproteobacteria; order Burkholderiales; family Comamonadaceae; genus Diaphorobacter; species Diaphorobacter sp. LI3. The sequence goes on from NZ_CP094346.1 coordinate 3,517,309, forward strand.
AGGCCGCAGAAAAGATCAAGTTCACCACACAAATGGGGGTGGACTGGATCATCACGGAATATGACAAGCTGCTCCGCTTGATTGAGGCGAGCACGAAGAGCGGTACAGAAACGCTCGACGGCATTAACAGTAGTAATGATTTTGAGTTCGGCGACATTCCCGTTGATGAAGCTCCGGACGAGGATGCCGACAATCCCGCGGAAGTCGAGGATGCTCCCGTTGTCAAATTTCTGCACAAGATGCTGTTGGATGCTTTCAATATGCGTGCATCCGATCTGCATTTTGAGCCCTACGAGCACCATTACCGTGTCCGCTTCCGCATAGATGGCGAATTGCGCGAAATCGCATCGCCGCCTATTGCCATCAAGGAGAAGCTGGCCTCGCGCATCAAGGTGATCTCCCGCCTGGATATTTCGGAAAAACGCGTGCCCCAGGATGGCCGCATGAAGCTCAAGGTTGGGCCGGACCGGGTTATCGATTTCCGCGTCAGCACCCTGCCTACGCTCTTTGGCGAGAAGATCGTGATCCGTATTCTCGATCCGAGCAGCGCCAAGCTGGGTATTGACGCACTGGGATATGAGCCCGAGGAAAAGGAGCGCTTGCTGCAGGCCATCAACCGCCCTTATGGAATGATCTTAGTGACCGGGCCCACGGGCTCCGGGAAGACCGTATCGCTCTACACATGTCTCAATCTGTTGAACAAGCCCGGCGTCAATATTGCGACCGCTGAGGACCCTTCGGAAATCAACCTCCCCGGTGTAAACCAAGTCAACGTCAACGAGAAAGCCGGCCTCACGTTTGCCGTCGCGCTTAAGTCATTCCTTCGCCAAGATCCGGACATCATCATGGTGGGTGAAATCCGGGATCTGGAAACGGCAGACATTTCAATCAAAGCCGCGCAGACGGGTCACTTGGTGCTCTCTACCCTGCACACCAATGACGCTTCCACGACATTGACGCGCATGCGCAATATGGGCATCGCGCCCTTCAATATCGCATCCAGCGTGATTCTTATTACGGCGCAGCGACTGGCGCGTCGCTTGTGCCCCAATTGCAAGGCGCCCGTGGACATTCCGCATGAGACGCTGCTGGAGGCCGGCTACCGGGACGAGGAGATCGACGGCTCATGGGTTACCTACCGACCGGTGGGCTGCTCCGCCTGCAATAACGGATACAAGGGGCGCGTGGGCATTTACCAGGTCATGCCGGTGTCCGAAGAAATCCAGCGCATCATCCTGCGCGATGGAAGCGCACTGGAAATTGCCGAACAGGCACGCCTGGAAGGCGTCCGTTCTCTGCGTGAATCCGGGCTTCACAAGGCAAAAATGGGGTTGACCTCGTTGGAAGAGGTCTTGGCTGTCACCAACGAATAAACAAATCGAGAGAGAAAACAATGGCGACCGTTGCATCGAGGGGCATCAAGGACTTTGTCTTCGAGTGGGAGGGCAAGGATCGTAGCGGCAAGATCGTGCGCGGCGAAGTACGCGCTGCGGGAGAGAACCAGGTCAAGGCGACGCTGCGGCGGCAGGGCGTTCTGCCAACCAAGATCAAGAAGCGCCGGATGAGCGCGGGCAAAAAGATCAAGCCCAAAGACATCGCGCTGTTCACGCGCCAGATGGCCACGATGATGAAGGCCGGTGTTCCACTGCTTCAGGCATTTGATATCGTGGGCCGGGGTAATACCAATCCCAGTGTGACCAAGCTGCTCAACGATATCCGCGGAGATGTGGAGACAGGAACGTCCCTGAATGCCGCATTCCGTAAATATCCGATGTACTTCGACAGCCTTTACTGCAACCTCGTAGAGGCCGGCGAAGCCGCCGGTATTCTGGAAGCGTTGCTCGACCGGCTGGCCCTGTACATGGAGAAGACCGAGGCCATCAAATCCAAGATCCGGTCGGCGCTGATGTATCCGATCTCGGTGATCATCGTTGCGTTTGTCGTGGTGACGATCATCATGATTTTCGTGATTCCCGCGTTCAAAGAGGTTTTCACTTCCTTCGGCGCCGACCTGCCCGCTCCTACCCTGTTCGTGATGGCCATCAGCGAGTTCTTCGTGGCTTACTGGTGGCTGATATTCGGCGTCATCGGCGGGGGGTTCTACTTCTTCATGCAGGCCTGGAAGCGCAGCGAAAAAATGCAGCGTTTCATGGACCGTTTCCTGTTGAAAATGCCCATCTTCGGTGCATTGATCGACAAGTCCTGCGTTGCCCGTTGGACCCGCACCCTGTCGACCATGTTCGCTGCCGGTGTGCCATTGGTGGAGGCACTGGACTCGGTGGCCGGTGCATCGGGCAACTCGGTCTACGCCATCGCGACGGAGAAGATTCAGCAGGAAGTCTCCACAGGTACCAGCCTGACGGCCGCCATGGGGAATGCCAACGTATTCCCCTCCATGGTGCTGCAGATGTGTGCGATCGGCGAGGAATCCGGCTCCATCGACCACATGCTGGGTAAGGCCGCCGACTTCTATGAAGCCGAAGTGGATGAAATGGTGGCCGGCCTGTCCAGCCTGATGGAGCCCATCATCATCGTGTTCCTGGGCACGCTGATCGGTGGCATCGTGGTGTCGATGTACCTTCCGATCTTCAAGCTCGGGCAAGTGGTTTGATGACAGGCTCGCTAGCAGTGGACGCCGTGCTGGTGGGCGTCCTGGGGATGCTGATCGGAAGCTTTCTCAACGTCGTGATCCATCGCCTTCCGCGCATGATGGAACGGCAATGGGCCGAAGAATGCCGGCAGTACGGGCAGGATGTAGGGCTGCTTTCCTCGGCGGCGCTTCCTGAGGCCGACAACGAGCCCCTCAGCCTGTCCAAGCCGCGTTCACGCTGCCCCTCCTGCGGCCACGCGATCCGCTGGTACGAGAACATTCCGGTCCTGAGCTATTTAGCCCTGCGAGGCCGGTGCGCGGGTTGCGGCACGCGCATCAGCCCCCGGTATCCGCTGGTAGAGCTGGCGACGGGTGCCTTGTTCTATGCATGCGCGCTCCGCTGGGGCTGGAGCCTCACGACCGCCGCGTGGTGCGGTTTCTCGGCCGCGCTGGTCACGCTGGCATGCATCGACTGGGACACCACGCTTCTACCCGACGACATCACGTTGCCGTTGCTGTGGGCGGGCCTGCTTGCGGCCGTCTTGCGCTGGATTGAAGTGCAGCCCGTGGATGCCGTCATCGGCGCCGCGGCCGGCTACCTGTCCCTCTGGTCCGTGTACTGGGGGTTCAAGCTGGCCACAGGCAAGGAAGGCATGGGCTATGGCGACTTCAAACTGTTTGCCGCGCTGGGCGCCTGGTTTGGCTGGCAGGCGCTCGTGCCGATCATCCTGCTGGCCTCGGTCATCGGCGCCATCGTCGGCATCGCCATGAAGCTGGCCAGCACCCTGCGCGAAGGCAAGTACGTCCCCTTCGGCCCGTTCCTGGTGGGAGGAGGCATGGCCGCCATGCTGTGGGGCCCCGGGCGCATCATGCAGGCCGTCTTTTCCGTGCTGGGGCTCTAAGGTGGGCTCTGGGCAGGCCGGTCCCCGCTCGGTGAAACTGGGCGTGACGGGCGGCATCGGCAGCGGCAAAAGCACGGTGGCCGGCATGTTGCGACAGAACGGCGCGGCACTGATCGACGCCGATGCCATCGCCCGCTCGGTGACCGAGGCGGAAGGCGCCGCCATCGCGGCCCTGCGCGACAAGTTCGGGCCCGACTACATCACCGACGGCGCGCTGGACCGGGCACGCATGCGCACCCTCGTTTTCAGCGATCCCACGGCGAAGCAGCGCCTGGAAGCCATCGTTCACCCCTTCGTGGGACGCGAGATCGCACACGCTGCGGCACAGGCGCACCACGCGGGCCACGCACTCATCGTGTTCGACATTCCGCTGCTGACGGAGTCGCCCCGTTGGGCCCGGCAGCTGGACGCCGTCCTGGTCGTGGACTGCCGGGAGGAGACGCAGATTCAGCGTGTGCAGATGCGCAGCGGTCTGACCGCCGATGCCGTGCGCGCCATCATGGCCACACAGAGCCCACGCGCCACGCGCCGCGCGGCCGCCGACCTGGTGGTCTACAACGACGGGTTGGCGCTGTCAGATTTGCAAACAAAGGCACGCGAGATCGCCGTATTCTTCGGGCTATGATGTGCTCGCACCGGCGTGGTGTGCAATGGTCTGCCGCAGCGCAGCGCTCGCACCCCGCCCCACACCGTGCGCACTCAGGAACCCCGTAGCGTGATCCTTTACGAATACCCTTTCAACGAACGCCTGAGAACCTATCTGCGGCTTGAGCAGCTGTTTCGCCGGCTGGGCGAGCTCATCGCGCGCCCGCATCCCCTGGACCATCACTATGCCCTCGTGACCATGTTCGAGGTCATGGACGTGGCGGCCCGCGCAGATCTCAAAGCCGACGTGCTCAAGGATCTGGAAAAGCACAAGCACCAGCTGGATGCCTATCGCGGCAACCCCTCCATCTCCGAGGAAGCCCTGGACGGCGTGATCGCCCAGCTCGACCAGTGCTTTGCCGCACTCAACGCGCAAAACGGCAAGGCCGGCCAGGCGTTGACCGAGAACGATTGGCTCATGAGCATTCGCAGCCGCGTGGGCATCCCCGGGGGCACCTGCGGCTTTGATCTGCCCGCCTACTACGCGTGGCAGCACCGTCCGCCCCAGGACCGCCAGCACGACCTGCACCACTGGGCCGCCACGCTGGGGCCGTTGGCAGAGTCCGTCTACGTGCTGCTGCGCCTGCTGCGTGATTCGGGGCTGCCGCAGAAAGTGGCGGCCGAGCGCGGGCAGTTCCAGCAGAACCTGCCCCAGGGCCGCACCTTCCAGCTGCTGCGCTTGGCGATCGACCCCGCACTGCAACTCATCCCGGAGATCAGCGGCAACCGCCTCATCGTTTCGGTGCGGCTGATGCGCCAGGAAGAAGGCGGCCGCCTGGTTCCCAGCACCGAGGACGCGGCATTTGAACTGACCCTGTGCGCCTGACACGACATGACCAGCACACCCTCCCGCTCCGACACACCTGCGCCCCAAGGCAAGCGAGTGCCTTGCCCGACCTGCGGCGGCCCGAGCCTGTACAGCCCGGCCAACCGCTTCCGCCCGTTTTGCAGTGAACGCTGCAAGCAGATCGATCTGGGGGCCTGGGCAGCCGAAGATTTCCGCATGCCGGCCGAGGCGCCGCCGGAGGATGCGGAGTTCGGCGATCCCAAGCGCCAGCCGTGATATTTGAAGAAAAGGCTGCTAACGCTTATCCAGCAAGCGCAAGCAGCTACGTATTTTGAAGCAACGTCTCACGCCAGCAGCGAAGCGTCGAACACCTCGCCACGCTCCTCGGCCAGCCACTGCAGCACGGGATAGGCGCCCGGCAGCACCGGCTTGACCTGCAGCGGCCAGTGCTGCCAGGCCATAGTTTGGCCCTCGCGCATTTCGAACGCACCGCTCCATTCCCGCACCTTGCACCAGTGCAGGCGCACGAGGGCATGCGGGTAGTCGTGCTCGGTCACCTTCCAGGCCTCCACCGGGCCGATGGTCACGCCCAGTTCCTCGATGAGTTCGCGGCGCAGCGCCTGCTCCACGGTTTCCCCGGCTTCGATCTTGCCGCCCGGAAACTCCCAGTAGCCCGCGTAGGGCTTGCCCGTGGGGCGGGTGGACAACAGCATCGCCCCGTCCTCTCGCAGCAGAATGCCCACGGCGACCTCGGTGTGCTTGCGCTGTGGCGTGCTGGTCGATTCGCTCATGCGCCCTCGCCCTCCCGCCCTGCGAAATCCCGGGCAAATTGATAGGCCACGCGGCCGCTGCGCGAACCGCGCTCGAGCGCCCACACCAGCGCCTGCGGGCGCGCGGCCTCGATGGCCTGGGCGGGTACGCCCAGCGCAGCCAGCCACTGCGCCACGATGGCCAGGTACTCGTCCTGGCTGAACGGGTAGAAGCTCACCCACAGGCCGAAGCGCTCGGACAGGGAGATTTTTTCCTCCACCGCCTCGCCCGGATGGACCTCGCCATCGTCGGTGTGGGTGTAGCCCAGGTTCTCCTTCATGTATTCAGGGAGCAGGTGGCGCCGGTTGCTGGTGGCATACACCAGCACATTGGGTGTGGCCGCGGCGACCGAGCCGTCCAGGATCGACTTAAGGGCCTTGTACCCGGCCTCTCCATCCTCAAAGCTCAGGTCATCGCAGTAAACGATGAACTTCTCGGGCCGGCCGGAGACCACGTCCACAATGTCGGGCAGATCCGTCAGGTCCGCCTTGTCCACCTCGATCAGACGCAGGCCCTGGGGTGCATAGCTGTTCAGGCATGCCTTGATGAGCGAGGACTTGCCCGTGCCGCGCGCACCGGTCAGCAGCACGTTGTTGGCGGGCTTGCCTTCGACGAACTGCTGGGTGTTGCGCTGGATCTTTTCTTTCTGCGCATCGATCTCCTTGAGATCGGACAGCTGCATGGCGGCCACATGGCGCACCGGCTCCAGCACACCATGGCCGCCGCTGCGTTTGCGGTAACGCCAGGCGATGGAGGCCGCCCAGTCCGGCGCCGACAATGGCTGCGGCAAGACCGCCTCGATACGGGAGATGAGCTGCTCCGCACGTGCGATCAGCTGGTCGAATTTATCAGTCATTTCCGGCTCTAGCGCTTATCTAGCAAGCGCTGACAGCTATCAAAAGAGAAGCATTCAAGAGCGGTAATCCGCGTTGATGGTCACGTAGTCGTGGCTCAGGTCGCAGGTCCACACCGTGTCCACCGCCGTACCGCGGCCCAGCACCACGCGCACGGTGATCTCGCTTTGCTTCATCACGCGCTGGCCGTCTTCCTCGCGGTAGGCCGGATTGCGCCCGCCCTGCACGGCCACATGCACGTCGTCCAGGAACAGGTCGATCTTGGTCTGGTCCAGGTCTGCAATGCCTGCGTAGCCCACGGCCGCCAGGATGCGGCCCAGGTTCGGGTCGCTGGCAAAGAAGGCCGTCTTGACCAGCGGCGAATGCGCGATGGCATAGGCCACCTGCCGGCACTCTTCGCCCGTCTGGCCGCCCTCTACGCGCACCGTGATGAACTTGGTCGCACCCTCTCCATCGCGCACGATGGCCTGTGCCAGCTTTTGCGCCACTTCCAGCAACGCGGCCTTGAGCAGACGGCCCTCGGCGCTGTCGAGCGAGGTGATGGGTGCGTGCCGCGCCTTGTGCGTGGCCATCAGCACGAACGAGTCGTTGGTGCTGGTGTCGCCGTCGATGGTCACGCGGTTGAAGGACTGGTCCGCCAGCTCGCGCACGAGCGGGCGCAGCAACTCGGGCGCGATGCAGGCATCCGTGGCCAGGAAGCCCAACATGGTCGCCATGTTGGGGCGGATCATGCCCGCGCCCTTGGAGATGCCGGTAATGGTCACTGTTGCACCGCCCAACTGCACCTGCGTGCTGAACGCCTTGGGCAGCGTGTCGGTGGTCATGATGCCTTCGGCCGCGCGCGCCCAGTGGCCGGGCTGTGCATCGGCCAGCGCGGCGGGCAGCGCGGCTGCAATGCGCTCGTGCGGCAGCGGCTCCATGATGACGCCGGTGGAAAACGGCAGCACCTGGCTGGCCGCCAGACCCAGGTGGCCGGCCAGTGCCTCGCAGGTGGCGCGCGCACGCGCGAGGCCGTCCGCGCCCGTACCGGCGTTGGCGTTGCCCGTGTTCACCACCATGGCGCGAATTGCCTGGCCGCCGTCCAGGTGCTCACGGCACACCTGTACCGGCGCGGCGCAGAAACGGTTCTGCGTGAACACGCCCGCGACGGTGGTGCCTTCGTCCAGCAGGAACACGGTCAGGTCTTTGCGCTGCGCCTTGCGCACACCGGCTTCGGTCACGCCGATGCGCACACCGGCCACGGGGTGCAAATCCGATGCAAGAGGAGCGGAGAGATTCACGGGCATGCGTCGTATTCCTTCAGAAAGAGACGTCGGGGAAACAGGAGAAAAGGCACTGCCAAAGTGCGAACACGGGCCGCAGCCCGTGTTCTTCATTGTGCCGGCATCACGCCAGCTTGCCGTGGCACTGCTTGTACTTTTTACCGCTGCCGCAGGGGCAGGGGTCGTTGCGACCCACGCGCACGCCGGCGGCGGCAGGCTGCGCGGCGGTGGCGGCATCGGCCACCGTCTCCACTTCGCCGGTCTCGGTGGGCGAGCTGTAGGTAACGTTGCTGATACCCTCACCCCGGTCTTCCATGGCCTGCGTGGCCTCGTCCAGTTGGGCGCTGGATTGCACCTGCACGGTCATCATGAGGCGCGTGACTTCGTTCTTGACCTGGTCGATCAGCTGGCGGAAGAGCTCGAACGCCTCGCGCTTGTATTCCTGCTTGGGCTGCTTCTGCGCATAGCCGCGCAGGTGGATGCCCTGGCGCAAATAATCCAGCGCGGAGAGGTGATCGCGCCAGTTGGTGTCGAAGCTCTGCAGCAGCACCATGCGCTCGAACTGCGTGAAGTTCTCCGCGCCCACCTGCCCCACCTTGGCCTGGAAGGCCTCGCGGGCGGCCTGCTGCACCTTCTCCAGAATCTCTTCGTCGGTGATGGCGTCCGAGCCTTCCACCTCTTTCTGCAGCGCCAACGATACTTGCCAGTCGCTGGCCAGCGCCTTTTCCAGGCCTGCGAGGTCCCACTGTTCTTCCACGGACTCGGCAGGCACGTACTGGCGCACCACGTCGGCCAAGCAGTCATCGCGCATGGCGTCGATCAACACGCCGAGGTCGGGGGCGTCCAGGATCTCGTTGCGCTGCTGGTAGATCACCTTGCGCTGGTCGTTGGCGACGTCGTCGTACTCCAGCAGCTGTTTGCGGATGTCGAAGTTGCGCGCCTCAACCTTGCGCTGCGCCGACTCGATGCTGCGCGTGACGATGCCCGCCTCGATCGCTTCGCCATCGGGCATCTTCAACCGGTCCATGATGGCCTTGACGCGGTCGCCCGCGAAGATGCGCATCAGCTGGTCATCCAGGCTCAAATAGAAGCGCGAAGAGCCCGGGTCGCCCTGACGGCCCGAGCGGCCGCGCAGCTGGTTGTCGATACGGCGGGATTCATGGCGCTCGGTCGCGATGATGCGCAGGCCGCCGAGTGCCGTCACCTTCTCGTGGTCGAGCTTCCACTGCGCGCGCAGTTCCTGCACACGCGCGGCTCGGTCGGCTTCTGACAGCGACTCATCGGCCTCCAGCGCGGCGATCGCCTTTTCCACGTTGCCGCCCAGAACGATGTCGGTACCGCGGCCCGCCATATTGGTGGCGATGGTGATCATGCCGGGGCGTCCCGCCTGGGCCACGATATCGGCCTCGCGGGCGTGCTGCTTGGCGTTGAGTACCTGGTGCGGCAGGCCTGCCTTGTTCAGCAACTCGTCGATGATTTCCGAGTTCTCGATGGAAGTGGTACCCACCAGCACCGGCTGGCCACGCTCGTGGCATTCGCGGATGTCGGCAATCGCAGCCTCGTACTTCTCGCGCGTCGTCTTGTACACGCGGTCGAGCTGGTCGTCGCGCTTGCTGGGCCGGTTGGGCGGGATCACCACGGTTTCCAGACCGTAGATTTCCTGGAACTCATAGGCCTCGGTATCGGCCGTACCGGTCATGCCCGAGAGCTTGTTATAGAGGCGGAAGTAGTTCTGGAAGGTGATGGAGGCCAGCGTCTGGTTCTCGGCCTGGATGTTCACGCCTTCCTTGGCTTCGACGGCCTGGTGCAGGCCTTCGCTCCAGCGGCGGCCGGCCATCAGGCGGCCCGTGAACTCGTCCACGATCACGATCTCGCCGTTCTGCACGACGTAGTGCTGGTCGCGGTGATAGAGATGGTTGGCGCGCAGCGCCGCGTACAAGTGATGCACCAGCGTGATGTTGGCCGGATCGTAGAGCGACGCCCCTTCCGGAATCAGCCCCTGGCTGGCCAGGATGCGCTCTGCATTCTCGTGGCCCTGCTCCGTCAGGAACACCTGGTGCGTCTTTTCGTCGAGGGTGAAATCCCCCGGTTTGGTCACGCCCTCGCCCGTACGCGGGTCGGCCTCACCCTCCTGGCGCACCAGCAGGGGCACCACCTTGTTCATGGCCACATACAGCGCCGTGTGGTCCTCTGCCTGGCCGCTGATGATCAAGGGGGTACGCGCCTCATCGATCAGGATGGAGTCCACCTCATCGACGATGGCGTAGTTGAGGCCGCGCTGCACGCGCTCGCGCGCGTCGTACACCATGTTGTCGCGCAGGTAGTCAAACCCGTACTCGTTGTTCGTTCCGTAGGTGATGTCCGCCTGGTAGGCGGCCTGCTTTTCTTCGCGGGGCATTTGAGGCAGGTTGATACCCACCGTGAGGCCCAGGAAGTTGTACAGCCGCCCCATCCACTGCGCGTCACGGCCCGCAAGATAGTCGTTCACTGTCACCACGTGCACGCCCTGGCCCGACAGGGCGTTCAGGTAAACGGGCAGCGTCGCCGTCAGCGTCTTGCCCTCGCCCGTGCGCATCTCGGCGATCTTGCCGTAATGCAGCGCCATGCCACCCACCAGCTGAACGTCGAAGTGGCGCATTTTCATGATGCGCTTGGAACCCTCGCGCACCACGGCAAAGGCTTCGGGTAGCAGAGCGTCCAACGATTCGCCCTGTGCAATGCGATCCTTGAATTCCTGCGTCTTGCCCCGCAGCGCCTCGTCACTCAGCTTTTCATAGTCGGGTTCCATCGCATTGATGCGAGCAACCGTCTTGCGATACTGCTTGAGCAGGCGGTCATTGCGACTGCCGAATATTTTTGTGAGGAAGTTGGTGGCCATGCGAACACGACCGCACTACACGCCAACGAGCGGCAGAGCGACCGGAATCCCTGTGATGATGTGAATCCAGATGGAGACCCCCGTCCACCATTGCAAGTACCTGCAATCCGAGGTGGCGGGCCTGATCGAAAGATTCTACCTGTGCGCCAGGTGCCCCATGGCAGCGCGCCCCGTGAGGGCGTGTGGCATGGGTGCGGGCTCTCCCGCGAAGAGGAATTTCTGAGGATCCTGCGGCACGCCTTGCACCCACACTTCGAAATGCAAATGCGGCCCCGTGGAGCGGCCCGTACTTCCCACTTCCGCGATTTTCTGTCCCCGGCGCACGATGTCTCCCGCCTTCACCAGGGTTTTGGAAGCGTGGGCGTAGCGGGTGACGAGTTGGCTTCCGTGGTCTATCTCCACCATGTTGCCATAGGCTGGGTGGTACTCCTGGGCGATCACCACGCCGCCGGCCGCGGCCACGATGGGCGTGCCGGTTCCGGCCGAGAAGTCCAGCCCGGTATGCAACGCGGACTGGCCGGTAAAAGGATCAATGCGCCAGCCGAACGCCGAACCAACAGCCGTGTCGCGCACGGGAACCTGGGTCGGGATCAAGTGCTTGCGGATGTGCTGGTCAAAGAGGCGTGACTCTGCCACCGTCATCAAATCCGTCCGCCGGCCGGTGATGGCGACCAGGTCGTCCAAGGCCGCATTCAGTTCGTCGAGCCCCAGCGGGCGCCCAGCCACCAGCATGCCTCCACGGCCCGGCAGGCTCTGCACCTCGGACGCAGGCAGACCGGCCAGGCCTCGGACACGCTCACCCAGCGATTCCAGTTGGAGCACACGGGCTTGCATGTCTCCCAGCTTGCGCGCCATCGCATCGATGTTGGCGCGCATGAACCGCTCGCGCTGGGCTTGCTCATCCTGTACAGCCAGTCGTGCCATGGAGCCCACTACGGGCCAGCCCTCGCGCACGCCATGCATCAGCACCCAGTGGTATGCCATCACGGTCATGAACAGCAGTGCCATGAAAATCCCAGCTAGAGCGCAGATCAGTTGCACACCGCTGAGGTGTATGGCGCGGCTTCGCGCGAGCCACGCATCCGTAATAATCACCTGCACGTTTTTCCCTCGTCGCTGGTTGGACCAGTCTCTGTATGAATCGTCGTCACCACGCCATCTCACTCCAGCAAGCCACGCAGGAGTCGCCGACGTTGGCGAAGCTGACCGCGCTCACCCAGGAGTCCAGTGCCCGGCTAAAAGCCATCGAGGGCTTGATACCCCCGCTGCTGCGCCCCGCCATTCAGGCAGGGCCGATTGAAGGCGCTTGTTGGTGCCTGCTGGTCCGCAGCAATGCCGCCGCCGCAAAAGTCCGGCAATTGCTGCCCGCATTCGAGGCACATCTGCGCAGTCGGGGATGGGAGGTTAACTCCATACGCCTGAAAGTTCAAACCTGAGCACTCAGGCGAAAGACGCTAGCTATGCCGCAGGCATGGCGTCGTAAAGAAAAGGCCGCACGCAAAAGAAAAGCCGCATGTCCCTGCGAACATGCGGCCTGTGCAATGGTGCCGATTGTCGGATTCGAACTGACGACCTACCGCTTACAAGGCGGGTGCTCTACCAACTGAGCTAAATCGGCGAATTCCAGATTCTAGCGTTCAAAACGCACGGCTCAAATTGATGCACCTTGAAAGATGCCTCATTTGATGCGCTTGAGCGAAGGACGCCCTGCGCCTCCTGTGGGCGGAGGCGGTCGCGGCGCCTCCTCGTGCGCATCGCTGACAGAGCCGTCCACCGATTGCAACTGAACAGGACCACGCTCGGAAACCGTGGAGCCCGGGACACCCGGTCCAGCGCCCGAGTCCGCGGATGACACTACAGCAGCGGCCGGCGGCACGGACACTTCCTCTTCCAACGGGAAGGCCATACCCTGTCCGTTTTCACGGGCATAGATGGCGACGACCCGGCGCACCGGGACCATGATGTCGTGCGGCCTGCCGCCGAAGCGTGCCTTGAACTCGATGAAATCGTTGCCCAGTTGCAGCCCGCTCGTCGCGTCGTAGCTTGCGTTCAGGACAATCTCGCCGTTGTTGACGTACTCACGCGGTACCTGAACGGATTCGTTCACACGCACCACCAGATAGGGCGTGAAGCCGTTGTCCGTGCACCACTCATACAGAGCACGAATGAGATAGGGGCGCGTGGAGGGAAATTCCTGGGGCTTCATCGTACGCAAGCAAAAGAAAAAGGCGCAGCAGCTTACTTGCGCATGACTTTCTCGGAAGGCGTCAGCGCCTCGATATATGCCGGGCGGGAGAAAATGCGCTCGGCATATTTGAGCAATGGTGCAGCGTTCTTGCTCAACTCGATGCCGTAATAGTCCAGGCGCCACAACAAGGGGGCAATGGCCACATCAAGCATGGAAAAACCCTCGCCCAACATGTATTTGTTCTTCAAGAACACCGGAGCGAGCTGCGTCAGCCGGTCGCGGATGTGCGTGCGCGCCTTCTCCAATGCCTTTTCATTCCCCTTCGTGGCGCGCGACTCCAGCGCGTTCACGTGAACGAACAATTCCTTCTCGAAGTTCAGCAGGAACAGGCGCACGCGCGCGCGGTCCACCGGATCACCCGGCATCAGTTGCGGGTGGGGGAAGCGCTCATCAATGTACTCGTTGATGATGTTGGACTCGTACAGGATCAAGTCGCGCTCGACCAGGATGGGAACCTGGCCATAGGGATTCATCACGCTGATGTCTTCGGGCTTGTTGTACAGGTCCACATCGCGGATCTCGAAATCCATGCCTTTTTCGAAGAGGACGAAACGGCAGCGATGGGAAAAGGGGCAGGTCGTACCCGAATAAAGCACCATCATGGTGAGCAGCTCCTAAAAATCAAAAGAGTGGGTGCCAGGGCACCCACTCTGTACATGCTCGGCAGCGCAGAAATGCGCGGCAAAGAACCTAGCGTTTACTTAACGTCTTTCCAGAAGGCGGCGTTGAGCCTCCATGCGATGAGCGTGAACACGCCAAGGAAGATCAACACCCATACGCCAATGCGAACACGTGTATTTTGCGCTGGCTCGCCCATCCACTGCAGATAATTCACGAGATCACCTACAGCTTGGTCGTATTGCAACGGCGTCATGCTGCCTGCAGTAACCTGCTCCCAGCCCTTGAGCACATGCTCGGTCTTGCCGTGGCTTTCACGCTCTTCGAAGATCGGGCGGCGCTCGCCTTGCAGTTGCCACAAGGCATGGGGCATGCCCACATTGGGGAACGCCAGATTATTCCAGCCCGTGGCCTTGGTGTCGTCCCGATAGAAGGTGCGCAGGAAGGTGTAGAGATAGTCGGCGCCCGTTCCGCCAGCGCCTGCACGCGAACGTGCAATCACCGTGAGATCAGGCGGGTTGGCACCGAACCATACCTTGGCCTGCTTGGGATCGATGGCGGACTTCATGGTCTCGCCCACCTTATCGGTCGTGAACAGCAGGTTGTCCTTGATCTGCTGGTCCGTGAGACCGATGTCCTTCAAGCGATTGAAACGCATGAAGGCAGCCGAGTGGCAGTTGAGGCAATAGTTGACGAAGAGCTTCGCACCGTTCTGCAAGGACGCCGTGTCGCTGGTGTTGACAGGCGCCTTGTCCCAGGCCATGCCACCACCGGCGGCATGCGCCCCAGCCACCAGACCCAGAGCTGCAACCAACGTGAGGATGAGTTTTTTCATTGTTGTCGTCTCCAGCTCAGTGCGCAGCAAAAGTCACGCGGTCCGGCACGGGCTTGGGTGTACCCAAGCGGCTCCACCAGGGCATGAGCAGGAAGAAACCAAAGTAGAACAGCGTACCCACTTGCGAAACCCGCTCGCCGATGGGCGATGGCGGTTGCACGCCCAGGTAGGCCAGGATGACGAACACAACCACGAATACTGCGTACAGGTACTTGTGCCATGTCGGGCGATAGCGGATCGAGCGTGCAGGGCTCTGGTCCAGCCAGGGCAGGAAGAACAGAATGATCACGGCACCACCCATCACCACCACGCCCCAAAACTTGGCGTCAATAGCCAGCATGAGGGCGATGGCCACGGCGGCTGCCAGCGCTACGCCACCCTTGATGAGCGCAGGCAAACGGGCCTTGAATACACCGAAGCCCGCACCCAGCACCACACATGCGATCAACACGTACATCATCTCGGTGGTGATGGCGCGCAGCATGGAATAGAAGGGCGTGAAGTACCACACCGGGGCGATGTGGGCAGGCGTCTGCAGCGGATCGGCCGGGATGAAGTTGTTGTACTCCAGGAAGTAGCCACCCAGTTCGGGAGCGAAGAACACCACCGCCGAGAAGATGAACAGGAACACGCCCACGCCCAGGATGTCGTGCACCGTGTAGTAAGGGTGGAAAGGTACGCCGTCCAGCGGGTGGCCATGCTCATCCACGGGCTTGCCGGGGCCCTTGATTTCGATGCCATCAGGGTTGTTGGAGCCCACGTCATGCAGCGCCAGCAAGTGCGCCACCACCAGGCCCAGCAGCACCAGCGGCACAGCGATCACGTGGAAGCTGAAGAAGCGGTTCAGCGTCGCATCGCCCACCACATAGTCGCCACGGATCAGCAGCGCCAGATCGGGGCCGATGAAGGGAATGGCGGAGAACAGGTTCACGATCACCTGTGCGCCCCAGTAGGACATCTGGCCCCAGGGCAGCAGATAGCCCATGAACGCCTCGGCCATCAGCGCCAGGAAGATGGCGCAGCCGAAGATCCACACCAGTTCGCGTGGCTTGCGATAGGAGCCGTACAGCAGGCCGCGGAACATATGCAGGTACACGACCACGAAGAAGGCCGACGCACCGGTCGAGTGCATGTAGCGGATCAGCCAGCCCCACGGCACATCGCGCATGATGTACTCGACAGACTCGAACGCCTTGGCAGCGTCGGGCTTGTAGTGCATCACGAGGAAGATGCCGGTGACGATCTGGATCACCAGTACCAGCAGCGCCAGCGAGCCGAAGATGTACCAGAAGTTGAAGTTCTTCGGAGCGTAGTACTCCGACATGTGCACCTTGTAGGCATCGAAAGCCGTGGGGAAACGGTTTTCCAGCCAGTTGGTGACCTTCGCGCCCGCGGACGCGTTGGGCGAGACTTCCTTGAATTCGCGATAAGCAGCCATTTGTCAGTGCCTCCCTCAGGCCTTCTTGTCTTCACCGATCAGGAGCTTGGTCTCCGACAGGTACATGTGCGGCGGCACTTCGAGATTGTCAGGCGCAGGCTTGTTCTTGAACACACGGCCCGCCATGTCGAATGTGGAGCCATGGCAAGGGCACAGGAAACCGCCCTTCCAGTCGTCAGGCAGGGAAGGCTGCGGGCCCGACGCGAACTTCTCCGTGGGAGAGCAGCCAAGGTGGGAGCAGATACCCACGGCCACGAGCACCTCGGGTTTGATGGAGCGCCATTCGTTGCGCGCATATTCCGGCGTGAGCTCCGCAGGGTTGCGCGCCGATTTGGGATCGGCAAGCTGCGCATCCAGCTTGGGCAGCTCGGCAAGCTGCTCGGGCGTGCGCTTGACAATCCAAACAGGCTTTCCACGCCATTCCACGGTGATTTTTTCGCCGGGCTTGAGACCCGAGATATCCACCTCGACGGCAGCACCCGCTGCCTTGGCCTTTTCAGACGGTTGGAAAGTGCTCACAAAAGGAACGGCAGTCGCCACGCCGCCCACCGCACCAGCGCAGCCGGACGCAATCAGCCACGTCCGCTTGCTGGAGTCGATCGGAGTTTCACTCATGGGGATCCTCGGTATGCTTCGCTAAGGGGTCAACCGCAAATTGTAGCGGAGTGAAAATGGTTATTCCAACGCTGCTGCTGGACTTAAGCTAAGCAATAGTTCAGTGTTTTCATCTATATCAAAGGAAAAACGAAATGGGCATTGCCAAAGAGTTTCGGGAGTTTGCCGTTAAGGGCAACGTCATTGACCTCGCGGTCGGCGTGATCATCGGTGGCGCCTTCGGCAAGATCGTCGACTCCGTCGTCAGCGACCTCATCATGCCGGTCGTGGGCTTGGTGTTCGGCAAGCTGGACTTCTCCAACCTGTTCATCGTGCTGGGCAGCGTGCCGGAGGGCACGCCCTATACGCTGGAGGCGATTCGCAAAGCGGGCGTGCCGGTACTGGCTTACGGCAATTTCATCACCGTCGCGGTCAATTTCGTGATCCTCGCGTTCATCATCTTCGTGATGGTCAAACAGATCAACCGGCTCAAGCGTGAGACACCCGTCGAGCCGCCCGCCCCGCCCGCCACTCCCGAGGACATCCAGCTGCTGCGCGAGATCCGCGACAGCCTCAAGCGCTGACAGCACGCCAGAGGGCGCGTAAAAAGGCCCACCGCCCTCCCCGGGCGGCGGGCCTTTGGATTTCAGGGAGACGTTCAGGGCCGCGCCAACTGCCGCGCCATGCGCACGGCTTCGATCAGGCTCTCCGCATCCGCCGTCCCCTGCCCCGCGATGTCGAAGGCCGTGCCGTGGTCGGGGCTGGTGCGCACGAGCGGCAACCCGAGCGTGACGTTCACCCCCTTGTCCACGCCCAAGTACTTCACCGGGATCAGGCCCTGGTCGTGGTACATGGCCAGCACCACGTCAAACTCGCCGGCGCGCTGCGGCGTGGAGCGGGCGCGCATGAAAATGGTGTCGGGTGCAAACGGGCCGTGGGCATCGATCCCCTCACTGCGCGCCTGCGTCACGGCCGGCGCGATGATTTCGAGCTCCTCGCGGCCGAACAAGCCCCCCTCGCCCGCATGCGGATTGAGCCCCGCCACGCCAATGCGCGGAGCGCGCCCCAGGCTGCGCGAGAGCGCGGCATGGGTGATCCGCAGCGTCTGCAGCACGCTGTCCTGCGTCACCGCGGTAATGGCATCGCGCAGCGCGACGTGGATACTGACGAGCACGGTGCGCAGCTCGTCATTCGCGAGCATCATGCGCACGGGCATCTGCTGCAAGGACACGCCCGCATGGAGCGCCGACTCGGCTTGCAGCAGTTCCGTGTGACCGGGATGGTGCACGCCCGCGGCCGCGAGCGCCTCCTTGTGCAAAGGCGCCGTCACCAGCGCCGCAACGTCGCCGCGCAATGCAGCACGCGCAGCCCACACCACGCACGCCGCCGCGGCACGCCCGGCTTCGGCGCTCACCCGCCCCCAGGGCGCAGGGGCCACGCCCTCCAATTCCGGCAGTTGCCATACGGGCAGGCAGCGCGGCGGAATGTCGGCCAGGTCGACCGGCGCACGGTGCGCATCCAGCCGCGCCACGGGCAGACTGGGCTGGCCCGGCCGCATGATGCAGGACGCCGCGCGGCGCATGGTCGGCAGGTCTCCCACGACGAAGCAGCCGCGCAGCACCTGTGGCGCATCGCGAAACGCCTTGGCCACGATTTCCGGACCGATGCCTGCGGGATCCCCCTGGGTGATGGCAAGCGCGGGAAGTGCATTCATGAATAAGCCTATAGATCAAATAGGGCCCTAGCGCTCTACCACAAAGCGCAAGCAGCTATACTTTCAATAGCAAAACTCAAGCAGGATTGTCGATATCGATGAAGCGGTGCTCCAACCCCAACCGCTGCGCGACATGGGCCGCGAGCGCCGGCGCACCGTAGCGTTCGGTGGCATGGTGGCCGGCTGCGATGAAGGCCACGCCCGTCTCGCGCGCGAGGTGGGTCTGCTGTTCGGAGATCTCGCCGGTAATGAAGGCATCCGCCCCCGCGGCGATGGCGGACTCGAAGAACCCTTGCGCGCCGCCCGTGCACCAGGCCACGCGGCGGATGGGGCGCACCTGCTCCGGCGCCACCACCGTGGCCGCACGGCCCAGCGCCGCTTGCACGTGCGCGGCCAGCGCACCCACATCTGCGAAGTCCGCCGGCGCGGCAAAGCCCAGGTCCTGCTCGCCAAAACGCTGGTCGGGCTGCCAGCCCAGCACGCGCCCCAGCTGTGCGTTGTTGCCCCACTGCGCATGCGCGTCCAGTGGCAAGTGGTAGGCAAACAGATTGATGTCGTGTGCCAGCAGGCGCTGCAGGCGCTGCTTCATCCAGCCGGTCACGCGGCCGTCCATGCCCCGCCAGAACAAGCCGTGGTGCACGAAGATGGCGTCGGCCCGCGCGGCAATGGCGGCATCGATCAGCGCGCGGCTGGCCGTGACTCCGCTGACGATGCGCGCGATCTCGCGCCTGCCTTCTACCTGCAGCCCATTGGGCCCATAATCCTTGAAGCGTTCGGGCTGCAGTTCGGCATCAAAGGCCGCCAGCAGCGCGTCCCGGTCGGTATGCGAAGGATGAGACATGCGGCAATTGTCCGCGATGTGCCCCTGCGCTGACCCACATCAAACGTGTTTACCCATGCTTCACACTGCTTAAAAAATCCCGCGCAAACGCGCTCCTAGACTGCCTGGCAAACCACCATGACAACCAACAGGGAATTGGGATGAAACGCATCACGTGGGCCTTCTGGGCCTTCTTGCTCGGCCTCACCGCGCTGTGGCTGATGGCCGACACGCTATGGCCCGCGCAGCCGGGCTACTTCGCGCTGCGCACCGTCTGGGTGCAATACAGCGGTGTGCTGGTGATGGGCGCGATGTCGCTCGCCATGCTGTTGGCCGTGCGCCCCGTGTGGCTGGAGCGGCATTTGGACGGGCTGGACAAGATGTACCGTCTGCACAAGTGGCTGGGCATCGCCGCGCTGGCGATCGGCACGGTGCACTGGCTCTGGGCCAAGGGCACCAAATGGGCCGTGGGATGGGGTTGGCTCACCCGGCCGCCGCGCGGGCCGCGCCCGCCTGCCGAGAGCCTGGGCATTGCCGAGGCCACGCTGCGCGATTGGCGCGGCCTCGCCGAAGGCGTGGGCGAGTGGGCGTTCTACGCAGCGGTACTGCTCATCGTGCTGGCGCTGGTCAAGCGCTTTCCGTACCGCCTGTTCGCCAAGACGCACCAGTTGCTGGCCGTGGCTTACCTGGCGCTGGTCTTCCACACCGTGGTGCTGGTGCAGTGGAGCTACTGGTCGCAGCCGATCGGCTGGCTGCTGGCCCTGCTGGTGGCCGCCGGCACGGTATCAGCCGTGCTGGTACTGACCCGCCGCGTGGGCGGGCGCCGCACCGTTCAGGGTCGCATCGTTTCATTGCAGCCTTATCCCGCGCTGCGCGTGCTGGAAACGCGCATCCGTCTCGACGGCCTCTGGCCGGGGCACCGCGCGGGGCAATTCGCCTTCGTCACCTCCGACCCCAAGGAAGGCGCGCACCCCTACACCATCGCATCGGCGTGGATGCCACAAGACCCGTGCGTCACTTTCATCACCAAGGCCCTCGGTGACCACACCAGCCGCCTGCCCGACCGCCTGCGCGTGGGCGACCACGTGACGGTGGAGGGGCCGTACGGCTGCTTCACATTCGACGACGCACGTCCGCGCCAGATCTGGATCGGCGCCGGCATCGGCATTACGCCATTCATCGCACGCATGAAACAACTCGCGCACGGGGGCTCCCACTCCACCCGGCCCATCGACCTGTTCCACACCACCGCCGACCACGACCCGGTGGCGCTGGACAAGCTGCGTGTCGATGCGCAGGCCGCCGGCGTGCGCCTGCACCTGTTCGTGGATGCACAGGACGGGCGCCTGGACGGCGAGCGTCTGCGAGCGCTGGTGCCCGAATGGCGAAACGCCAGCGTCTGGTTTTGCGGCCCGATACCGTTCGCCTCTGCCCTGCGGGCAGACCTGGCCGCGCACGGCCTGCCCACGCAGGCCTTCCACCAGGAACTGTTCCAGATGCGCTGATGCGACGCGAGGCAGGCCCCTTGCAACGCCAGGCCCGCCACTGCCGTCTGCGGGGACTCGCTCCGCGCCGTCCCACGCCCCGAAACCGGGGCACACGCCTACAATTTGCGCTCGCCTTCCAACCGCATCACGCCCCATGAAACGCCTCTGGCTCCTGCTCTCCCAATCCGTCACCGTGCTGCTGGCTGCGTACTTCGTGGTGGCCACCCTGCAGCCCGACTGGCTGCAGCGCGGCGCCACACGCAGCGGCGCTGGCATATCGCTCATCGAGGCGCCCTCCTCCACGTCCGCCCAGCCCGCGGCGGGCAGCTTCAGTGGGGCGGCGCGCAAGGCGGCGCCAGCGGTGGTCAGCATCAACACCAGCAAGGCCGTGCGTCACCCGCGCAGCAACGACCCGTGGTTCCAATTCTTCTTTGGCGACCAGGGCACCCAGGCGCAAACCGGCCTGGGCAGCGGCGTGATCATCAGCCCCGACGGCTACATCCTCACCAACAACCACGTGGTGGAGGGCGCCGACGAGATCGAGGTCACGCTCACCGACAGCCGGCGCGCGCGCGCCACCGTGATCGGGACCGACCCTGAAACCGACCTGGCCGTGCTGAAGGTGGATCTCGACAAGCTGCCCGTCATCGTGCTGGGCGACTCCGACCAGCTCGCCGTGGGCGATCAGGTGCTGGCCATCGGCAACCCCTTTGGCGTGGGCCAGACGGTCACCAGCGGCATCGTGTCGGCCCTGGGCCGCAGCCAACTGGGCATCAACACCTTCGAGAACTTCATTCAGACCGACGCGGCCATCAACCCCGGCAACTCCGGCGGCGCGCTGGTGGACGTGAATGGCAACCTGATGGGCATCAACACCGCCATCTACTCCCGCTCAGGCGGCAGCATGGGCATCGGCTTTGCCATTCCCGTGTCGACGGCCAAGCTGGTGCTGGACGGTATCGTGCGCGACGGGCAGGTCACGCGCGGCTGGATCGGCGTGGAGCCCAACGAACTGTCCCCGGAACTGGCGCAGACCTTTGGCGTGAAGGCCACGGAGGGCGTGATCATCACCGGCGTGCTGCAGGGCGGTCCCGCGGCAGTGGCGGGGGTGCGGCCGGGCGACGTGATCCTGAGCGTGGAGGACAAAGCCACCAACAACGTGTCGCAACTGCTCACGGCGGTGGCGTCCCTCAAGCCCGGCTCCGCGGCCAGCTTTGCGCTGCAGCGCGGCGACGCGCGGCTGGAAGTATCGGTGGTGCCGGGCACGCGGCCCCGCGTGCAACAGCGCCGCTGAACGGCATTGCTATCAAAAAAATAGCTTCCCGCGCTTGTCTACAAAGCGCGGGAAGCTATTTTTATTTCCACTCCTGAACGGTGCACCACCGGGCGCCGGCGGCCCCCCGCAGCGCGGCGGTGGCTCAGTGCACGCTCACGGCGCGGATTCCTGCGGATCTTCGGGTGCCTTGGTATGGCGGATGAACAGCTGCGCCGCCCAGATGCCCAACTCGTAGAGCAGGCACATGGGAATCGCCAGCGCCAGTTGCGACACCACGTCGGGCGGCGTGACGATGGCGGCGATCACGAACGCGACCACGATGAAGTAGCCGCGGAAGCTCTTGAGCTTTTCCACGCTCACGACGTTCAGGCGCGCCAGCACCACCACGGCGATCGGCACCTCGAAGGCCAGGCCGAAGGCGAGGAACATGGTCATCACGAAGCCCAGGTAGGCCTCGATGTCCGGCGCGGCCGTGATGCTCTTGGGTGCAAAACCCTGGATGAAGCTGAACACCTGCCCAAACACGAAGAAGTAGCAGAACGCCACGCCGATGAAGAACAGCACCGTGCTGGAAACCACCAGCGGCAGCACCAGGCGCTTCTCGTGCGAATACAGCCCCGGTGCCACGAAGGCCCACACCTGCCACAGCACGAAGGGCAGCGCCACGAGGAACGCCGACATCAGCAGGATCTTGAGCGGCACCATGAAGGGCGAGATCACCGAGGTGGCGATCATGGTCGCCCCCTGCGGCAAGTGGGCCACCAAAGGCGCGGCCAGGAAGTCGTACAGCTGGCCGGGACCGGGATAGAAGAACAGGGCGGCCGCGACGACCCCCACCGCGATCATGGCCTTCACGAGGCGGTCGCGCAGCTCCATCAGGTGCTGCACGAAAGGCTGCTCGGTACCGGCGAGCTCGTCTTCTTTGTTCGGTGTTTCGGACATGGTGGGGGTGGGGGCGGGATCATGGCCCGCGCGGGCTGCACGGGGCGCAGCCCATCAGGGGATCAATGGAATTTCTGGGGGCGGAACCGTGCCACGCGCGCCGCGCCTGACTGCACCCGCGTGCGCACGCCCGCGCGCGCCTTGTACCACTGGGGCATGGCACCGCGCTTGAGGCGCCAGTTCTTGGCTGGGTGCTTGTACGCCGGGACCACGGTGGACAGGCCTTGGTCCACCCCGTAGGTGCTGCCGGAAGCAGAGGCGTCGCCCAGGCTGTGCTCCATGTCCTTCTGGAAATCGCTGGCGCTGGTGTGGATGGTCTGCTCCACGTCGCGCGCCGCGTTCTCCACGGTGTCTTTCATCTTGCGCAGCTCGTCCAGCTCCATGGAGCGGTTGACCTCCGCCTTGACGTCGGCCACGTAACGCTGCGCCTTGCCCAGCAAGGTGCCCACCGTGCGCGCGACGCGCGGCAGCTTCTCGGGGCCGATGACGATGAGGGCCACGGCGCCAATCAGCGCCATCTTGGACAGGCCAATGTCGATCATGAGGAACGCTCAGGCAGGAAAGGCGTAGGCGTTCAGCTCTTGTGCTTGGCTTCGACGTCGATCGTGGTCTTGTCGGCAGCCGTGCTGTTGTTGGTCACCTGGCCCGCGGGCGCGCTGGCGGTGGCCGAGTCATCGGTGCTGGCGCCATCCTTCATGCCGTCCTTAAAACCCTTGACCGCGCCGCCCAGGTCGGAGCCGATGTTCTTGAGCTTCTTGGTGCCGAACACCATCACGACGATCAGCAGCACGATGAGCCAGTGCCAAATGGAAAACGAACCCATGGAAATCTCCTAACGAATACGGCCCATTCTAGACGGCGGATATGTCGGGCCCCTCATATCCCTAGCAACTTCACGGCGGCTGCAGGCGTGCCAACTTACCCCTTGAGCCAGGGACGGGGACCGCCGATCACGTGCATGTGCAGGTGGTGGATCTCCTGGCCACCCTCGGAACCGGTATTTACCACGATGCGGAATCCTCCGTCCGGATAAGGGTTGCAGCCCTGCTCCTGCGCCAGCTTGGGCGCCAGCGTCATCATGTGCCCCAGCAGGTCCGCGTGCTCGGGCGTGACCGCCGCCATGGAATGCAAATGGACCTTGGGCACCACGAGAAAATGCACCGGCGCCCAGGGGTGGATGTCGTGGAAGGCAAACACCCGCTCGTCCTCGTACACCTTCTTCGAGGGGATCTGGCCGGCGATGATCTTGCAGAAGAGGCAGTTCGGGTCGTGCTGCATGGCGGAGGGCGAAAAGGCGGTCAACAGGCAGTGGAAAGGTCACGCATTGTCGGCGATGTTGACCGTGGTGCGCACGCCCACGTCCGCCCGGTGGGCCTGCAGCCAATCCTGGCCGGCCGCCCTGCCCAGGTCGAACAAGCGGCGCACGAAGGCCAGGTCCGCCCGCAGCTTGCTGGCGGCTCCGAACGGCTCGAGCACCGCGCCACCATCGATGCGGTGCATGCGCACGCTCTTGTAGCGGCGCGCGTCCAGCTTGCCTTCGGCCAGCAGCCGCCGCACGAACTCGATGGCGCGCAGCTCGGACAGCAGGGCGGCGTTGAACGTGACTTCGTTCATGCGCTCCATGATCTCGCTGGCACTGTCGGGCACGCCCTGGTGCTCAATGGGGTTGATCTGCACCAGCAGCACATCGGCGCAGTCGGTCTTGTAGATCAGCGGATGCAGCGCGGGGTTGCCGGAATAGCCACCGTCCCAGTAATGCTCGCCGTCAATCTCCACCGCCTTGAACAGCAGCGGCAGGCAGGCCGAGGCCATGACGGCATCGGCACTGAGCCGCTTGCCGGTGAAAATCTCCCCGCGCCCCGTGCGCACATTGGTCGCGCACACGAACACCTGCGGCACAGTGGTGGACTGCGGCGCACGCGCAGAAACCAGGGCCTCGAAGTCCACCTCGCGCTCCAGCACCCTCCGCAGGGGGTTGATGTCCAGCGGATTGGTCTGGTAGGGCGACAGCCAGTGGGACATCATGCCCAGCAGCGGCCCGGCACCGGGCAAGGGGATGCCCCAGGTCAGGCTGCCGAGTGTGCCCACGCCTTCCCACAGCCGCGCCAGCGTGGCGCGCGCCAGTTCGCAGCCGGCGCGGTGCGCCTCCAGCGGGTCTTTGTGTTCCCGCGCGGCCTGGGCGAATCCGTGGGCCAGCGCAACGGCATTCATGGCACCGGCGCTGGTGCCGCTCACGCCGTCGATGAGGAACTGGCCGTCTTCGAGCAACGCATCCAGCACGCCCCAGGTCAGCGCGCCATGCGAGCCGCCGCCCTGCAGCGCGAGGTTGAGCCGCCGCGGCGCGCCCTGCTCAGGCATCGATGGCCTGCCCCTTGTTCATGGCCACCATGCCGCGCACGATGCGGTAGAGGAACCAGATGGACATCAGGCCCCAGGCGATCCAACCCGGGAAAAAGAAAACCAGCCACAGCGGCGCAGTGACCGCGTACAGCACGCCGGCCCAGATCACGGTGCGCACGCGCCAGGAGAAATGGCTGGCCTGCCAGGTACCCGCGGCATCGCTTTTCTTCACCAGGTCGATCACCAGCGCGACGATGAGCAGCGCGGCGCTAGGCTGCGCGCCCGGCAGCACCGCCGCCACGGCCACGATCAGGTGCAGGATGTAGCTGACCCATCCGACCGTCTTGAGGGATTCGGCCCGCTCGCTGGGCTCCACGTCGACGATATCGTTGTTCATCACGCACCTCCTTCTTCGCTGCTGCGGGCTGCGGCCTTGCGCAGGGCCTTTTCTTCGATGCCGCTGATGCCCTCGCGGCGCTCCAGCTCGGCAATCACGTCGGCGGGGGCAAGCCCGTAATGCGCCAGCGCGATCATCGAATGGAACCACAGGTCGGCCACCTCGTACACCAGCTTGGCCTTGTCGGCGCCATGGTCCAAGTCCTTGGCCGCCATGACCACCTCGGTCGCCTCCTCGCCCACCTTCTTGAGGAAGGCGTCAGGCCCCTTGTGCAGCAGCCGCGCGACGTAGCTCTTGTCAGGGTCGCCGCCGTTGGCGGGCTTGCGGCTCTCGATGACGCCGGCCAGCCGCGCAAGCGCGTCCTGCGACAGAGGGGCATGGGTATCGGTGCGGGTCATGGCTTCTTATTTGTAGATGGATTCGGGGTCTTTCAAGATCGGATCGACAGCCTGCCAAGCGCCATTCTGGAGAGCGTTGAAGAAGCAGCTGTGACGGCCCGTGTGGCAGGCAATGCCGGGCTCGTGGCCCAGCTGCGTCACCTTCAGCAGCACCACGTCGCTGTCGCAGTCCAGGCGAATGTCGTGCACCTGCTGCACATGGCCCGACTCCTCGCCCTTGAACCACAGCTTGCCGCGCGAGCGGCTGTAGTACACGGCGCGGCCCAGCTCGGCGGTCTTGGCCAGCGCCTCGCGGTTCATCCAGGCAAACATCAGCACGTCGCCCGTGGCGGCCTCCTGCGCAATCACGGGCACCAGGCCCTGCGCATCCCATTTCACTTGATCAAGCCAGTTCATGGTGTCCATTGTCGGTCATCGGCAGTTACAACGCCGATGTATGCTACATTTTTTATAGCTTACAGCACTTGTTGGAAGCGCGCTACAGGCCTTTTCGGCATCCATTCGCGGCGTCAGAGCCGCACGGGGATGCCGCGCTCGCGCATGCGCTCCTTGGCCTGGCGCACGGTGAACTCGCCGTAGTGGAAGATGCTGGCCGCCAGCACCGCATCCGCGCCGCCCTGCTGCACCCCATCGGCCAGATGGTCCAGGTTGCCCACGCCGCCCGAGGCGATCACGGGCACGCCCACGGCGTCGCTCACCGCACGGGTGAGTTGCAGATCAAACCCGCTCTTGGTGCCGTCGCGGTCCATGCTGGTCAGCAGGATCTCACCCGCACCGCGGCGCGCCATCTCCACGGCCCACTGCACGGCGTCCAGGCCGGTGTTCTTGCGCCCGCCGTGGCTGTACACATCCCAGCCCTCGCCGCGCTCGGCCACTTCCGCGCCCTGGCGGCGCTTGGCATCGATGGCCACGACGATGCACTGCGCGCCGTACTTGGCCGAGGCCTGGCTGATGACGTCGGGGTTGGCGATCGCGGCGGAGTTGAAGCTGGTCTTGTCCGCGCCCGCATTGAGCAGGCGGCGCACATCTTCCACGGTGCGCACGCCGCCGCCTACGGTCAGGGGGATGAAGACCTGGCTGGCCACGGCCTCGATGATGGGCAGAATCAGGTCGCGCCCGTCGCTGGTGGCGGTGATGTCCAGGAAGGTGAGCTCGTCGGCGCCCTGCGCGTTGTAGCGCGCGGCGATCTCCACCGGATCGCCCGCGTCGCGCAGCTCGACAAAGTTGACACCCTTGACGACACGGCCACCGGTCACGTCAAGGCAGGGAATGATGCGTTTGGCAAGCATGCGCCAGCACTCCGGCTTTTGAAGAAGAAGGGCCGCAAGATACCATGGGCGGCGCCATGCTCAGCTATTGAATCAATAGCTTTTCGCGCTCGTCGGATTTGGTTTCCAAACCATTTCCCCCATCAATTCCTTGATTGACAAGCGCGACCAGCTATCAATCAAGGAGCATCGCCCAGTCGGCGCGCCTCGCCATCCTGCCAGCGCCAGGCATCCCGGCACATGGCCTGCACATCGCGTCGCGCGCGCCAGCCCAGCAGGCGCTCGGCCAGGGCTGGGTCGGCCCAGCAGGCGGCCACATCGCCGGGGCGGCGCGCCACCACCTGGTAGGGCACGGCACGGCCGCTGGCCTGCTCGAACCCGCGCACCATCTCCAGCACCGACACCGGCCGTCCCGTGCCGAGGTTCACCGTGAGCAGCCCCGGATGCGCGCGCAGGTAGCGCAGCGCGGCCACGTGGCCCTCGGCCAGGTCGCACACGTGGATGTAGTCGCGCACGCCCGTGCCGTCGGGCGTGGGGTAGTCGCCGCCGTACACGCTCAGCACCTCGCGCTGGCCCGTGGCCACCTGGGCCACGTAGGGCATGAGGTTGTTGGGAATGTCCTGCGGGTCCTCGCCGATCAGCCCGCTCTCGTGCGCGCCCACGGGGTTGAAGTAGCGCAGCCGCGCAATGCGCCACTGGCCGGGCTCGGCGTGGTCCACGTCGGCCAGCACCTGCTCCATCATCAGCTTGCTCCAGCCGTAAGGGTTGGTGGCCGAGAGCGGGCAGTCCTCGCGTATCGGCAAGGAGGCCGGGTCGCCATACACCGTGGCGGACGACGAGAACACCAGCTGGCGCACGCCCGCCTGCCGCATGGCCTGCAGCAGCGTGACCGTGCCCGCGACGTTGTTGTCGTAGTACGCCAGGGGCTCGCGCACCGATTCGCCCACCGCCTTGAGCGCGGCGAAGTGGATCACCGCCGTGAATTCGTGGCGTGCAAACAACTGCTGCAGCAGCGCCGCGTCGCGCACGTCGCCCCGCACGCATTCGGGCTCGCGCCCCGTGATGCGCCCGATGCGCTCCAGCACCGAGGGGCGGCTGTTGCCAAAGTTGTCCAATACCAGGAACGGCTCGTTCGCCTGAGCCAGCGCCACACACATGTGCGAGCCGATGTAGCCCGCGCCTCCGGTCACCAAGATCACAGATCCCTCCTATATGCGTACAAGTCTGGTCGGGATTGTGGCAAACGCAGTGTTAACAAACGTGACAATCCGATGGATCGGGAAATCAATCGATGTGATTCTGCGCCCCATACAATTTGAAGTTTGGGTACGCAAGCCCTCCAAAACCCTATTGGCAGCCCCTTACGGTCCCATGGCCCTCCGCTTCCTTTTGCAGTTGTTGCAGTTGTGCACGCGCCTGGCATGGGGGCTGGCCTTGCTGCCGCTGGCCTGGAGCGCCCAGGCCGCCACGCCCGCGGTGGCGCTGTACTACGGCCATGAAATTCCCCTGGGCGAGTTCCGCGCCTTCGACCTGCTGGTGGTGGACCCCGACCACGAGGCGGCGCGCCAGGCCCGCGCGCTGGAGCCCGCCACCAAGGTGTACGCCTATGTCTCGGTGACCGAGGTGCAGCCCTCGCGCGCCTACCACGCGGACATCCCGGCGGACTGGAAGCTGGCGCGCAACCAGGACTGGCAGTCCGAGGTCATCGACCAGAGCGTGGCGGCATGGCCCGATTTCTTCGCCAGCCGCGTCGTCGCCCCCCTGTGGGAGCGGGGCTTTCGGGGGTTCTTTCTCGACACGCTGGACTCCTACCGCCTGGCGGGCACGTTCGACGAGCAGGCCCAGCAGCAGGGGCTGGTGCGGGTGATCGAGACGCTGCACCAGCGCTTCCCCGGCATACGGCTCATCCTCAACCGGGGTTTCGACATCCTGCCGCGGGTGCGGGGCATGGTCGAGATGGTGGCCGCCGAATCGCTCTACCAGCGCTGGAATGCCAGGACCCGGCGCTACGAGGAAGTGCCCGAACAGGACCGGCAATGGCTCATGGACCAGCTGCGCACCGTCCGGCAGCGCGACGGCCTGCCCGTGCTGGTGATCGACTACGTCTCGCCGCACGACCGGGCGCTCACGCGCGCCACCGCTCAGAGGATCCTGCAGGACGGCTTCATCCCCTGGGTCACCGACGCGCAGCTGGCGACCATCGGCATGGGCAGCATCGAGCCGGTGCCGCGACGCGTGCTGGTGCTCTACAACGGCGGCGAATCGCCCGCGCTCAACTACGCCAACGCCCACCGCTTCCTGCAGATGCCGCTCAACCACATGGGCTACGTGACGGACTACGTGGACGTGCGCGACAGCCTGCCCGGCCTGGTGGCGCGCGACCGCTATGCCGGCGTGGTGAGCTGGTTCTCCGGCTACGTGCCTGCGGCGAAACGCGCCGGCCTGAGCCAATGGCTGCAGGCGCGCATCCACGAAGGCATGCCGCTGGCGGTGGTGGGCGACTGGGGCATGGCGCCCGACCGCGCCCTCACGCGCAGCCTGGGGCTGGCGCTCGACAGGGCCGAGCCCCAGGGCGCATTGCGCCAGGTGCAGCTCGCCCCCATGATGGGGCTGGAGAACCCGCTTCCCCTGCCCTCCCGGCAGACCGAGCTGGTGCAGCTGGCGCCCGACATGACGCGCCAGGCCCAGCCCCTGGTGGAGCTGCGCGACGCCCGCGGCCGCACCTTCGTTGGCGGCGCCATCACCCCCTGGGGCGGCTTCATTCTCGACCCCAACGTGCTGTTCGAGATCCCCGGAACGGAGGACGCGCGCTGGCTGGTCGATCCCTTCGCCTTCCTGCAGCAGGCCCTGCGCCTGCCCGCCATTCCGGTGCCCGACACGACCACGGAGAACGGCCGCCGCCTGTTGCTGGCCCATGTGGACGGCGACGGCTTCCCCTCGCTGGCGGAGTTCCCCGGCAGCCCGCTGGCCGCGCAGGTGCTGCTCAAGGAGATATTCGAGAAGTACCGCATCCCCCAGACCATGTCCGTCATCGAAGCCGAGGTGGCTCCCGACGGCCTGTACCCCGGCCTGAGCCCGCGCATGGAGGAAGTGGCGCGCAAGATTTTCCGCCTGCCCCACATCGAGGTCGGCAGCCATACCTATAGCCACCCCTTCCTGTGGGACGCGAACGTGCAGCACGGTCTTTTCAAGGAGAACCCGGAGGCGGCGCAGTCCCTGGTGGTTCCCGGCTACACCATGGACCTGGAGCGCGAGATCGTGGGCTCAAGCCACTACATCAACGAGCGCCTGGCGCCCAGCGGCAAGCCCGTCAAGGTCCTGCAATGGACGGGCGACACGGCGCCCAGCGCCCGTGCGCTGGAGATCACCCACCGCGCCGGGCTGCTGAACATCAACGGCGGCGACACCTCCATCAGCCGCGCCAACCCCTCGCTCACGGCCGTGGGGGCGCTGGGCATCCGCAAGGGCGGGTTCTTGCAGGTCTACGCCCCCATCACCAACGAGAACATCTACACCAACCTGTGGACGGGGCCGTACTACGGTTTCGAGCGCGCCATAGAGACCTTCGAGATGACGGACAGCCCCCGGCGCATCAAGCCCGTGGGCATCTACTACCACACCTACTCGGCCAGCAAGCCCGCCGCGCTCAAGGCGCTGAAGAAAGTCTACGACTGGGCCCTCGCGCAGCCCCTGCACCCCGTACACGCCTCCGAGTTCGTCACCAAGGTGCAGGACTTCTACGACTACGCCATGGCCCGCGATGGCGAGGGCTGGCGCCTGCGCAGCAGCAATGGCGCCCTGCGCACCGTGCGGCTGCCCCCGGCGCTGGGGCTGCCCCGGCTAGGCGCCAGCCAGGCCGTGGCGGGCTGGCGCCGGGGCGGCGAAGGCCTGTACGTGCACCTGAGCGGACCGTCCGCCTTCCTGCAAACGGACGGCCGCGAGGCCGCCACCCCCTACCTGCACGACGCCAACGCCCGCCTGGTCGACTGGCAGGCCGAGGGCGATGGCCGGCGCGTGCAATTCACGCTCCAGGGCCATGTGCCGCTGGAGTTTGCCCTGGCCAACACCCAGGCCTGCCAGGTGCGCGCCGGCCAGCGCACCCTCACCGCCCTGCGCCCTGCCGCACAGGACCGCACCGCAGTGCAACAGTTCAAGCTGCCCGATGCCGCCGCCCAGATCCAGATCCTCTGCCCAGAGCGTTGAGCGGCCCATCCTTGCGCCCAACTGGCTCGTCGCGCTGCTCACCGCCATGGCGTGCGGCGCGCTGTGGCTGCTATACCCGCGCCAGAATCTGGAGCAGCGCCTGGCGACGAGCGGCGAGACCGAGCTGTCCACCGCCTACCTGAACAACCTGCTGCGCAGCGACCCCGACAACCCGCGCCTGCGCCTGCTGCTCGCGCAGCGCCAGATCGCCCATGGCGACACCGCCAGCGCGCGCACGACGCTGCAGCCCGCCCTGGACTCGGCCGACCCCGCATTGCGCAAGGAAGCGCTGTGGGCGCAATGGGACCTGCTCCACTCCGAGTACCGGCATGTCCCGGACCGCGAGCCTGACAGGCGGCTCGCGCTGCTCGATGGGCTGCGGCGGCACATACGCCAGCTGGCGCAGGAAAGCTGGCCCCAGGAGCGGCAGGATAGGCTGGCAGCCTTGGCCGGCCAGTTCGGCGAGCAGGAGATCGCCCTGGCACTCAGTCGCCGGGAAGCCCCGCAGGACCCGCGCGAGGCCGCCCTGTACTACGAGCGCGAAGCCAGGGAAGCGCTGGCGCGCGGCGACTACGAGGGCTGCGCGCAGCTCTACCTGTCCGCGCGCGACAGCACCCCCGACCCAGCCCAGGCCAAGGCGTACTACGGCGCGGCCATTGCCGCACTGCGGTCGGGCAACCAGACCGCGGCCGCCCTGGAGCTGGCCGAGCGCGAGCTGGGCCCCCTGGCCGACGACCCGCAGACCCTGTTCATGCTCACGCAGCTGGCACGCGCCGCAGGCCGCCCCGACGTGGCCGAGCACTACGTGCGCCGCCTGCTGCGCATGGCGCTCGAACGGCAGGTCACCCAATGGGCCAGCGCCGAGCAGGACTTCGCGCTGCGGCCCGTCGCCTGGCGCCCGCAGCCGCCTGCCGCGCTGGCGGGGCCGGTGTTCGACGATGGCGCCGACCTGCTCGTGCATCCGGCCCTGCGCCTCGCGCAGCAGGTGGCGGACAAGGCCTCCGCCCGGCCTTCGCCCGCCCTGCCCTTCGACGACAAGACCTACACCCTGGGCTACGAGGTGTTCCTGGAAAACCGCAAGCTCGAGGACGCCTGGACCATCGCCAACGCCGCGGTGCGCCAGAACCCCGCCGACATGCGATGGCGCGAGCGCCTGGCACAGGTGTCTGAGTGGACGCAGCGCCCCGGCATCGCGCTGGAGAACTGGCTCGTCCTGGCGCGCCAGACGAACCAGGACGCCGCCTGGCAGGCCGTGTTGCGGCTGGCGCCGGGCCAGTTCGACGATGCAGCGCTGGTGCAGGCGCTGCGCCACCAGCTGCGCAGCCGCTCCGGCGACCCGCGCCTGATGCGCGCCCTGGTCGATGCGCAGGAACGCCTGGGTGAACCCCAGCCCGCCATCGACTACCTGCGCCAGCACGCGCAGGACCCCGAGGCGCTGGAGCTGCTGGCGCAGCTGGCCGAACGCGCAGGCCAGCCCGATCTGGCCCTGCAGACCTGGCGGCAACTGCTGGCCGACCCTGCACAGATCACCCCCGAGCGCGCCATGCATGCCGCCGTGCTGGCCCTGCAGCACCGCCAGCCCGAACTGGGCCTGCAATGGCTGCAGGCCGTGCAGGACCACCCTCCTGCGTCCGCTGAAGCGGCCGCCGAGCTGTGGCGCTTCACGGGCGACCTGGCCAGGAGCCGGGCGCGCGACCAGCTCGCCATTGCCGCCTACCGCAAGCTGGTGGACGCGCAACATGCCGACGTCGCGGACTACGACGCACTCATCGGCCTGCTGCAGCAGGACCAGCCCCTGGAGGCCGCCAAGGTGGCACTGCTGGCCTGGCAGCAGCACGATGAGCCGCGCCACCTGATCGAGGCCCTGACCCTGTACTCCAGCCGCAACCAGTGGAACGAATTCGCGCACGCCCTGGATCAGCTCGACCCCACCCCCGACGCCGCGCGCCATTCCCTGGCCCGAATGCGCCGCTCGGGGCAATTCCTGCGCCTGGTGGGCGGCTACCACCACAACGCCGGGCGGTTCGCAGAGGCGCGGCAGTACTACGAAGAGGGGCTGGCCATCGATCCGGCGTCCTCCGACATGCGCCAGGCACTGCTGTGGCTGCTCATCGACAGCAACGACGCGGCCTCGATCCGCCGGCTGCTGGCCGCGCACGAACAGGCCTGGAGCGCGGACGAGGACCTGCATGAGGCGCTGGCGGCCGCCTACCAGGCCTTGTCGCTGCCCCAGGTGGCGCTGCACCGCTACCTCAGCCCCCATGTGGCCGAACGCGAAGGCGACTTCCTCTGGCTCATGAACTACGCCGATGCCCTGGAGCAGAACCAGGAGGCGGATCGCGCCTGGCGCCTGCGCCGCCACCTGCTGTCGCAACAATGGCAGGAGGGGCGGAACGGCCGGCGCCTGACTCCCGCGCAGGCGCGCCAGCGCTGGCTCACCGAGGAAGGGCTGGAGGCCACGCAGCGCGTCGCCCGCGCGCGCCTGATCCTGCTGCAAAGGCCCGGCGACCCTGCACAGGAGGTGCTGCGCGAGCTACTGCGCCTGGATCGCGATGCCCAGGGCGGCTACTCCAACGCCGCGGCCGAAACCGCCATAGGTTGGCTGCAGGACGCCGGCGAATACACGGCCGAACGCGGCTTCCTGTGGCACCAGTACGCGCGCAGCCGCAGCCTGCGCACCAATCGCCCGCTGTGGGCCGAGATCACCGTGGCCCTGGCCGAGGACGACAAGGCCGCCGCGGGCCAGCTGCTGCAGGAATTCGACGAGCGCCTGCCGCGCTACGACCGCGTCAATACCGCTGCCGCGGTGGGCGACATCCGCCTGGCGCAGAGCGCCGCCTTCGAGACGCAGGAAAGCCAGCCCGACGACAACCCGCTGCACCTGCAGCTCACGGACAACCTGCTGGCCTTCAGCGACCACGCCGGCATGCTCTCGCGGCACAGCGACCTGGGCGCCATCGACGAAGATCAGGCCGAGGCCCGGCTGCACCTGGCCATCAGCCCGCGCCTGTCGCTGGACCTGGACGCGAGCCGCATCCAGCGCCGCGTCACGGCGCCCGACCAGCTGCGCGACGCACCCGGCGAGGACATCGCGGGCGCGCTGCTGCGCTGGGGCCATGCCGACGGCGAGACCCGGCTGCGCGTGGCCAGCCGCCGGGGGTACGCGGACACCACGCCCCTGTCCATCGAGCACGAGCAGCGCCTGGACAACCGCCTGTCCCTGCGCGGCGAACTGGGCTGGCACCTGCCCAGCGAGGAAAGCCTGGCGCTGCGCCTGGGCGGCATGAAGACGCGCGTGGCCGCTCACCTGCGCTACCAGGCCACGCGCCAGGACAGCCTGCTGCTGTCGCAGTGGAGCGAGCAGTACCGCCTGCAGACGGGCGCCGAGGTGGGCCGCGGGCGCCACACCGCGATCGAATACTCGCACGCCTACCGCCAGGACGCGCCCACGTGGGAATGGGGCGCCTTCTGGTCCACCCACCGCTTCGAGCGCCGCCACCCCTTCTTCCTGGGCCAGCAGGGCCAGGACTTCCTGCAGCGCTTCGCGCCCGCGGGCGTCACGAGCCTGGGCCTGGACTACTTCCTGCCCGAGAGCTTCCAGTTCTACGGCGTGCGGCTGTCCACCAACATGCGCTTCGAGCAGGACCACACGCGCGCGCTGCGGCCCTTCGCGAGCGTAAGCCTCACCCGGCACAGCCTGCTGGGCGCGGGCTACGACCTGCGCCTGGGGCTGGCCGGCAGCGTGCTGGGCCCGGACCATTTGCGCCTGAGCTTCGGCCTGGGCAAGTCAGGCGTGCAGTCCCTGGGACTCACGCGCGTGCTGGAACTGTCGTACCGGCTTCATTTTTAAGACCATCGAGGAGAACCCTTCATGCTCCACCGCCGCCCCTCTCGTGCACGCCAGCTGGGACTGCTGCTGGCCACGGGCGCGATCGCCCTTCTCAGCGCCTGCTCCACCCTGGACCAGAGCCACCCGCCGCAGCTGGCCCGCCAGGCGAGCTGGGTGGTGCTGCCCTTCGCCAACCACACCGAGACCCCGCTGGCGGGCCAGCGCGCCGAGGCCATCGCCCAGGCGCTGCTGAGCGCGCAGGGCGTGGGCCAGGTGCGCCGCACTCCCGCCACCACGCAGCAGGAAGCGCTGTTCGGCGCCGGCGACGCGCAGCGCTCCGAAGACGCGCTGGCCTGGGCGCGCGAGCAGAAGATCCGCTACGCCCTCGCGGGCAGCGTGGAGGAGTGGCGCTACAAGGTGGGCGTGGACGGTGAGCCCGCCGCAGGCGTCACCCTGCAGATTCTGGACGTGGCCACGGGCGACACCCTGTGGAGCGGCTCGGGCGGCCAGAGCGGCTGGAGCCGCGAGGCGCTGTCGGCGGTGGCGCAGAAGCTGATCCGCAAGCTGTTGCAATCCGGCCTGGCCGGCAGCCGCTGAACGCCGCATGCCAACACCCTCCGACAGCCCCGGCGCACGCCGCCAGACGGCCGGTGAAAACGCCCGTCCACGGGCGCTCCCAGGCACGGGCCTGCCCAGGCATCTGCTGGGCAGGCTGGCCATCGCGGCCACCCATCCCGCCGTCACCGTGGGCGAGACCCTGCTGCTGCCCCTGCTGGCCGTCGCACTGGGCCTGGCCTGGGCGCCACAGGACCCGCTGCAGATCCAGGCCACATTCCCATGGCCCTGGCTGGCGCCCGTGGTGCTGGCCCTGCGCTACGGCCCCATGGCGGGCCTGGGCGGCGCCAGCGTGCTGCTGGCCTGCTGGCTGGGGCTCAACGCGGGGCACTGGGGCAACTTCCCCCAGCTGTACTTCCTGGGGGGCTTGATCCTGGTGATGCTGGTGGGCGAGTTCTCCAGCCTCTGGCAGGCGCGCACGCGCCGCGCCGAGACCCTGCAGCTGTACCTGGACCAGCGCCTGGAGCACCTGGTGCGCCAGCATTACCTGCTGCGCCTGTCGCACGACCGCCTGGAGCAGGAACTCATCGCCCGCCCCATGTCCATGCGCGACGCGCTCGCGGCGCTGCGCCACGCCGGGAGCGAGGACGGCGGCGACGCCCTCGCCCCGCAGGCGCTGCTGCGGCTGCTGTCGCAGTACTGTCAGCTGGAGTGCGCGGCCATGCACGCGGTGTCCGACGGGCACGCCGCCGCCCGGCCCAGCGCCAGCATAGGCGCCTACGACGGACTGCACGCCGACGACCCGCTGGTGCGCCAGGCCCTGCAAACGGGCCAGCTGTGCCACGTGAGCCAGGCCGTGACGGCGCAGCAGGACACGCGCTACCTGGTCGCTGCGCCGCTGCTCGATCTGGCGGGCGACATGTACGGCCTGCTGGTGGTACAGGACATGCCCTTCTTCGCCCTGCAGGAGGAAAGCCTGCAGACCATACAGCTGCTGCTGGGCTACTACACCGACGGCCTGTCCATGAGCCAGCTGGCCCAGCCCATCGTGCAGCAGTTCCCGGACTGCCCGCCGCTCTTCGCCTTCGAGCTCCAGCGCCTGGCCCACATCCACAGAAGCACCCAGGTGCCCAGCATCGTCGTGGCCCTGGAGCTCCAGCAACGCGCGCTGGAGCAGGACCTGCCCCCGCAGATCGAGCGCCTCAAGCGCGAGCTCGACGAGGTCTGGCGGATCGAGGCGCCCGGACGCCAGGTGCTGGCCGTGCTCATGCCGCTGGGCAACGCCACCACGGCCGAGGGCTACATCCACCGCCTGGAGGGCTGGATGCAGCACAAGAGCCAGCAATCGCTGGCCCAGGCCGGCATCTTCCCGCACGTGGTGCAGCCCGACAGCGCGCAGCCCGTGCGCACCGTGCAGCGCCTGCACGCCATCGCCCATGCTTAACCTCAAGCTAGGCCTGTCGGCACTGGGGCTGGAGGTCAGCGCCTGGAGCGGCGCATGGCTGCTGGCCGAGCGCTCGGACGCGGCCCTGGCCAGCTATCTGCTGTTGCACGCCGCGGCCAGCGTGCTGCTGTCGCTGTCGCTGCTGCCGCTGCTGCCGCCGCGCCTGTCCAAGCCGCGCTGGGCCACCCTGCTGCTCATGACGGCCTGCAGCTACGCCGTGCCCGTGGCGGGGTTCCTGGGCGTGATAGCGGCCTTCGTCATCCTGCGCCTGTACCGCCGCAGGTCGCTCCCGGAAGACTTCGATGCGGTGCAGCTGCCCGAATTCGACCAGCACCAGCGCCGGCAGAGCCAGTTCCGCCACGCCGGCCTGCACTCGTTCCTGACCAACGCCCAGGTGCCGGTACAGGCGCGCATGCGCGCCATGGCCGCGCTGCAATACGCCTCGGGGCGCACGGCCTCGCCGCTCCTGCGCAGCGTGCTCGGCGACGCGAGCGAAGACCTGCGCCTACTGGCCTACGGCATGCTCGACAACCTGGAGAAACGCATCAACCGCGCCATCGACAGCGAGCTCGACGCCCTGCAGGCCGCGCTCCCGGACAGCAGCCAGCAGCTGCAAAGCGCGCACCGCCTGTCCGACCTGTACTGGGAGCTGGTGTACCAGGCGCTGGTGCAGGGCGACCTACACGCGCACGCCATCCAGGAATCCCTGCGCTACTGCCAGTTGGTGCTGCAGCGGCAGGAAGGCAACGCCGCCATGCACCTGCGCCGCGGGCGCCTGCTGCATGCGCTGGGCCGCACCCAGGAAGCGGAACACGCCTACGACAAAGCCCGCGCCCTGGGCCTGCCCGCGACCCGGGTGCTGCCCTACCTGGCGCAGCTGGCCTTCGAGCGGCGCGACCACGCGCAGGCGCAGGCGCTGATGCGCGAGCTCAGGCAATGGGGAGCGCTGCCGCGCCTGCGCCCCGTAATCGACTACTGGAGCCAGCGGCCATGAACCACCCCAAGGCACAGTCGGCCGACATCGCCCTGATGCTGGAGGGCACGTTCCCCTACGTGAGCGGCGGAGTGTCGAGCTGGATCAACCAGATCATCCGCGCCTACCCCGAGTACCGCTTCGCCATCGTCTTCCTGGGCAGCCGGCGCGAGGACTACGGCGGCTTCAAGTACCCGCTGCCCGACAACGTGGTGCATTTCGAGGAGCATTTCCTGCACGAGCAGGCCCACTGGCACCCGCAGCCGGCCGCGCGCAGGGGCGACGCGCAGGGCCAGGCGCTGGTGCAGCGCCTGCTGGACGCCTTCGACCAGGGCCCGGCGGCTCCCCGAGCCATGGAGGCATTCCGCGAAGTGGCGCAGCAGATGATGCCCGGCGGATCCGTGCAGCTCGGGGATTTCCTCTACAGCAAGCGCGCCTGGGACATCATCTGCGGCATCTACCGCGCACATTGCGCCGACCCCTCGTTCGTCGATTTCTTCTGGACCGTGCGCCTCATGCTGCAGCCGCTGTGGCTGCTGGCGCGCGTGGCGCGGCAGCTGATCCCCGTGCGCGCGGTGCACTGCGCCTCCACCGGCTACGCGGGCTTCCTGGGCGCGCTGCTGGCGCAGACGCGCGGGGTGCCGCTCATCCTGTCGGAGCACGGCATCTACACCAAGGAACGCAAGATCGACCTGTTCAAGAGCGAGTGGATACGCGACAACCGCAACATCTTCCAGCGCGACCCGACCGAGCTGTCGTACTTCCGCCAGATGTGGATCCACTTCTTCGAGTGGCTGGGGCGCTACTGCTACGCGCATGCCGATCCCATCCTGGCCCTGTACGAGGCCAACCGGCTGCGCCAGGTGCAGGACGGCGCCGCGCCCGAGCGCACCGCCAACATCCCCAACGGCATAAAGCTCGAACGCTTCGCCCCGCTGCGCGCGCAGCGGCCGCTTGAGCCGCCGCCGGTGCTGTGCCTGATAGGGCGCGTGGTGCCCATCAAGGACATCAAGACCTTCATCCGCGCCATGCGCCGCGTGGTCAACCAGCGCCCCGACGCCCAGGGCTGGATCGCCGGCCCCGCCGAGGAAGACCCGGCCTATGCCGAGGAATGCAGTAACCAGGTGCGCAGCCTGGGCCTGCAGGAGCATGTGCGCTTCCTCGGCATGCAGCGCGTGGAGGACCTGATGCCGCGCATCGGCCTGGTGGTGCTGTCCTCCATCAGCGAAGCCCTGCCCCTGGTGCTGCTCGAAGGCTACGCGGCCGGCGTGCCTGCCGTTTCCACCGACGTGGGCTCGTGCCGCCAGCTCCTCGAAGGGCTCGACGAGGAAGACCGCGCGCTCGGGCCTTCTGGCGCGGTGGTGCCGATCGCCGAGCCGCAGCAGTTGGCCGATGCCGCCCTGCAGCTGCTGGGTGACACCGCCGCCTGGCAGGCCGCCAGCCGCGCGGCCATCGCCCGCGTGGAGCGCTACTACACCGACACCCTGATGTTCGACCGCTACCGCCAGGTCTACGAACACGCCCTGGCACGCACCCCGGGAGCAGCCTGATGGCCGGCATTGGATTCGAACTGCGCCACATGCTGCGCAAGAACACCCTGCTGAGCCTGGTGCAGGCCTACGCCTACGCGGGCGTGATCGGCTCGGGGCCCTGGGTGCTGTCCATCGTCGGCATCCTGCTCGTCGGCATCTTCAGCGCCAGCGTGGTCGTGCCGGCCACCCTGGTGACGCAGTTCCAGACCTCGGTCACCTACCTGGTGGCCAGCAGTCTGATCTACACCAGCCTGGTGCAGCTCGCGTTCACCCGCTTCATCTCCGACCGCCTGTTCGAGAAGCACAAGCACCTGGTCATGCCCAACCTGCACGGCCTGATGGTGATCGTGCTGCTGGGGGCTGGGGTTCTGGCCACGCTGGCGCTGTTCATCGTGCTGCCGGGCCTGGGCCTGGCCTACCGGCTGCTCATGCTGGCGGGCTTCATGCTGATGAGCGGCGTATGGGTGCTCACGGTGCTGCTGTCGGGCATGAAGCGCTACAAGGCCATCGTCGGCCTGTTCGGCCTGGCCTACGGGCTGATCGTGGCCAGCGCCCTGCTGCTGCGCCCCTGGGGCCTGGAGGGGCTGCTGGGCGCCTTCGTGCTCGGCCACTTCGTGCTGCTGGCGGGCATGTGGCTGCTGGTGGTCAAGGAGTTCCATCCCGCGCGGCAGCTGATCTCCTTTGACTTCCTGCAGCCCGACAAGCTCTACCCGTCGCTGGTGGCGGTGGGCCTCCTCTACAACCTGGGCATCTGGGCGGACAAGTTCATGTTCTGGTTCTTCCCGCCCACCTCGCAGCCCATCATCGGCCACCTGCGCGCCTCGCTGATCTACGACCTGCCGGTGTTCCTGTCCTACCTGTCCATCATCCCCGGCATGGCGGTGTTCCTGGTGCGCATAGAGACCGACTTCGTCGAGTACTACGACAAGTTCTACGACGCGGTGCGCGGCGGCGGCTCGCTCGAATACATAGAGGCCATGCGCGATGAGATGGTCTACGCCATCCAGCAGGGCCTGGGCGAGATCGCCAAGATCCAGACCCTGGCCGTGCTCGTGACCTTCGTAGCCGGCCCCTGGCTGCTCGACACCCTGGGCATCTCGCGCCTGTACCTGCCGCTGCTGCACGTGCAGGTGGTCGGCGCCGGCCTGCAGGTGGGCCTGATGGCCGTGCTCAACGTGTTCTTCTACCTGGACCAGCGGCGCACCGTGCTGCTGCTGTGCGCCATGTTCGTGCTGCTCAACGTGGCGCTCACGGGCCTGACCCTGGCGTTCGGCGCCGCCCTGTATGGCTACGGCTTCGCCCTGGCCACCCTGCTGACCCTGGCCGCAGGCCTGCTGCTGCTGTCGCGGCGCCTGCATCGGCTGGAGTACCAGACTTTCATGCTGCAATAGAGCGATTCGGGAACCGGCGCTGTGGGCACAATCGCCGCTGCCAGTCCCGCAAGCACTCCCCAAAACGCCATTGCATCTCCGTTCGCGCCCCTCCCATCCCCTTGCCGCATCCCTGCTGACCCTGGCCGCGGCCTTGACCGGCTGCGGCGGCGGATCGGGCCAGGGAAGCGACTCCGGCTCTTCGCCCGCCGCATCCAGCGCCGAGGTGGCCTTCACCGCCCCTGCCGAAGCCGACAACGTGCATACCGTCAACACTCCCGTGCAACTGCAGCTGAGCGTCAAGATCGCCGGCGCGGCGGCACCCGACGGCACGGCCATCACCCTGAGCGGCCCGGCCAGCGCCAGCTTCGCGCCCGTGCAGCCGCAGACCCGCGGCGGGGTGGCCACCTCCAGCCTGACCGCCGCGCAAGCCGGCGAGATGCAGTTGCAGGCCCTCGCGGCGGCAACGCAGGACAAGGCCGGCGCCGCCACGCGCACGCTGTACATCCGCCCGCAGCCCCAGCCGCTGGAACTGCTGGTCCCGGCGTACTTCAGCGCGGGCCCCGGTTCGGATTGGGAAAAGCTGGCCAGCGGCGCGCAGAGTTTTCCGGCGGTGCCCATCACGGCCATCCTGAACCCGAGCAACGGCATCTTCACGAAGGAAGACCCCCTGTTCACGGCGGCCATCACCGCCTTCCGGCAAAACGGCGGAAAGGTGCTGGGCTACGTCTACACCCGCTATGGCACAGGAGCGCGCTCGGTCGCCGACATCCAGCGCAACGTCGACAACTACCGCAAGATCTACGGCACGCAGGTCGATGGTTTCTTTCTCGACGAGATGGACGCGACCAGCAAGCAGTTGGGCTTCTACCGCGAGATCTACCAGTACATCAAGGGCCTGGACTCCCGGTTGCGCGTGGTGGGCAACCCTGGCACCTACCCGGTCGCCGATTCCGCCAGCGTGGTCGATGCCCTTGTGAGCTTCGAGGGCCAGGCCGTCGATTACCGCAGCGTCACCCCCCAGCCCGCAAACAAGTGGGTCTACAACCTGGCCAACGGCGCGCAGGCGGCGCTGGTGCATGACGCGGCGAATTGCGGCGCCATGCAGGAGGTGCTGCGGTCCGCCAACACGCCTCAGCGCAACACCGGCCTGGTCTACGCCACGGACCGGCACTATGACTACCCCACGAACACGGGCAACCCCTGGGCCACGCTTCCGGCCTATTGGGAGCAGATGCTGGGCACGGCGGACGCCATCAACAAGGGCCGCGCCCTGCCCGGCTGCTGAGCTTTCCTACGCGCCGGCCAGTTCGTCGGCGCGCGCCTGGGCCGCGGCGAAGTCCAGGTCGCCCGAGTAGATCGCGCGCCCGCAGATGACGCCTTCCACGCCTTCGTTTTCGACTTCGCAGAGCTTCTCGATGTCCGCGATGCCGGCCAGGCCGCCCGAGGCGATCACGGGGATGGTGAGGGCCTGGGCCAGCTTAACCGTAGCCTCGATATTGATGCCCGAGAGCATGCCGTCGCGGCCGATGTCGGTGTAGATGATGGATTCCACGCCCCAGTCCTGGAACTTGCGCGCCAGATCGACCACCTCGTGGCCGGTGAGCTTGCTCCAGCCGTCGGTGGCCACCTTGCCGTCCTTGGCGTCCAGGCCCACGATGATGTGGCCGCCAAACGCGCTGCACGCATCCTTGAGGAAGCCGGGGTTCTTCACCGCGGCCGTGCCGATGATGACGTACCGCAGCCCGGCGTCGATGTAGCGCTCGATGGTGTCCAAGTCGCGGATGCCGCCGCCTAGCTGCACCGGAATGTCGGCGCCCACCTCGGCCAGGATGGCCTTGATGGCCGCCTTGTTCTTGGGCTGGCCGGCAAACGCGCCGTTCAGGTCCACCAGGTGCAGGCGGCGCGCGCCCGCATCCGCCCACTTGCGGGCCATGGCGGCGGGGTCTTCGCCAAAGGTGGTCGATTGGTCCATGTCACCTTGCTTGAGGCGTACGCAGTGGCCGTCCTTGAGGTCGATGGCGGGGATGAGCAGCATGATGGTGAGCGGGGAATGGGGCGAGCCGCACAAGGCCCGGCCCTGCCGGGTTGAAGAATCAGGGCTTCCAGTGCAAGAAGTTGCGGTACAGCGCCAGGCCGTGCTCGGCGCTTTTCTCCGGGTGGAACTGGGTAGCAAAAATATTATCGCGTGCGATGGCCGCAGCAAAGGGGCCGCCGTAGTCAGCCTCGCCGGCGCAGTGCAGCGGGTTGGCCGGGCGCGCGTAGAAGCTGTGCACGAAGTAGAAGTAGCTGTCGTCGGGCACGCCCGCCCATACCGGGTGCGCCACGCCGCCGTGGCGCGCCTGGCGCACGCGGTTCCAGCCCATCTGGGGGACCTTGTAGCGGCTACCGTCGGGCTGGGTGCGCCCGGCCAGGTCGAACTTGAGCACCTCGCCCGGGATCAGGCCCAGCCCGGGGGTGTCGCCCTCGGCGCTGTGGTCCAGCAGCATCTGCATGCCCACACATACGCCAAACAGCGGCTTGGATGCGGCAGCCTCCAGCACGGATTCGAGCAGGCCCGACTCCCGCAACTCGCGCATGCAGTCCGGCATGGCGCCCTGGCCGGGCAACACCACACGGTCGGCCGCGCGTACCTCATCGGGGTGCGCGGTGACCATTACCCGGAAACCGCTGCCCTGCGCCGCGACCTGCACGGCCTGCGAGACGGAGCGCAGGTTGCCCATGCCGTAGTCTACGACCGCGACGGTTTTTGCTTCACTATTCATAGCTGCTTGCGCTTGATGGATAAGCGTTACAGGCCAATTTGGCTTGAATTTTACAGGGAACCCTTGGTGGACGGGATCACGCCTGCGGCGCGCGGGTCGCGCTCCAGCGCGGCGCGCAGCGCGCGCGCGAAGGCCTTGAACACCGTCTCGCACTGGTGGTGGGCGTTGATGCCCTTCAGGTTGTCGATGTGCAGCGTCACGCCCGCATGGTTCACGAAGCCCTGGAAGAATTCGTAGGTGAGCTGGGTGTCGAAACCGCCAATGCTCCCGGCGGTGAACGGAATGTGCAGGTGCAGCCCCGGGCGGCCCGAGAAGTCCACCACCACGCGTGACAGGGCCTCATCGAGCGGCACGTAGGCATGGCCGTAGCGGCGGATGCCCTTCTTGTCGCCCACGGCCCGCGCGAAAGCCTGGCCCAGCGTGATGCCCACATCTTCCACCGTGTGGTGGCCGTCGATATGCAGGTCGCCGTCGCAGTCGATCTGCAGGTCGATCAGCCCATGGCGCGCGATCTGGTCGAGCATGTGGTCGAAAAAGCCGATGCCGGTGTGCAGACTCGCCGCGCCGGTGCCGTCGAGATTCACGCGCACGGTGATGCGCGTCTCGGCCGTCGTGCGGCTGACCTCGGCCGTGCGGTCGGGGCAGAGTTCTGCGGAAGAAGGAACGAGTGCGGAGGAAGTCATAGGGATGCCTGGAGCGCTGTGAGCATCTGGGCGTTGTCGGCACTGCTGCCCACCGTCAGACGCAGGCAGCCTGCCAGCAATGGATGCATTGTAGAAACGTTCTTGACGAGCACCTTGCGGGCCTTCACGCCCTCATAGGCGCGGGCAGCATCGGGCACACGCACCAGCACCATGTTGGCCTGGCTGTCCCACACGCGCTCAATGCCGGGCATGGCGCGCAGCGCGGCCAGCAGCTCGGTGCGCGCGGCACGCAACTCGTCGGCCTGGGCGGCGAACACGTCGGCATGTTCCAGCGCGAACAGGGCGGCCTCGGTGTTCAGCACACTCACGTTGTAGGGCGGGCGCACCTTGTCGACCTCGGCCACCAG
The DNA here is from genome assembly GCF_022807955.1 of Diaphorobacter sp. LI3. Classification (NCBI taxonomy): domain Bacteria; kingdom Pseudomonadati; phylum Pseudomonadota; class Betaproteobacteria; order Burkholderiales; family Comamonadaceae; genus Diaphorobacter; species Diaphorobacter sp. LI3. Next base: position 3,562,134 of record NZ_CP094346.1, read on the forward strand.
CGCGGCGGGGCCGATCATGTAGCCCAGGCGCACGCCGGCCAGGCCGAACTTGGAGAGCGTGCGCATCAGCAGCACATGGCCGTTGCGCTCGGGCTGCGCGCGCATGCGCTCGATCCAGCTGCGGCTGGCAAAGGGCTGGTAGGCCTCGTCCATGACCACGATGCCGCCCTGCGCACCGGCGGCGTCGATGATGCGCTGCACCACGGCCTCGTCCCACAGCGTGGCCGTGGGGTTGTTGGGATAGGCCAGGAAGGTGATGGCCGGCCGGTGCTGGGCGATCGCGGCCAGCATCGCGGCCTCGTCCAGCTCGAAGTCCGCCGTCAACGGCACGCCCACGAAGCCCAAGCCCTGCAGCTGCGCGCTCATCGCATACATCACGAAGCCCGGCACGGGCGCCAGCACGGTCGCCTGCGCGCGCGCGCAGGCCAGCGCCACGAGGGAAATGAGCTCGTCGGAACCATTGCCCAGCAGCACGGCCGAGCCTGCCGGCGCCCCGGCGTAGGCTGCCAGCGCAGCCTTCAGGTCGTTCTGGCGCGTACCGGGGTAGCGGTTGAGCGCGAGTTGCCCCAGGCGCTGCCCCAGCGCGGCCTGCAGCGCGGGCGGCAGGCCGAAGGGGTTCTCCATCGCGTCCATCTTCAGGTAGCCGGTCGCATCGGCCACGACGTAAGCCTGCATGGCGCGCACGTCGTCGCGGATGCGCGCCAGCGCTGGCAGTTCGGCAGAAGGGGTTGTCATGCGTTCATCACTCCATTCGATCCAGCGACATCGGCCATGTCAGGGGACAGCCAACGCGCAATGCAGCGGATGCAGCACCTCTACGCCGCCATACTGCGCGCCCTGCGGCAGGCTCAGCGACAGCAGGCTCGCGCAGCCGCTGTGCTGCGCGGCGGCCAGCGCCAGGCAGTCGCCCCAGGCCAGTTGGTGCCGCGCCTCCAGCGCCCAGGCGGTCTCCAGCGTGGCAGCATCGATCTGCCAGGGCGTCCAACTGTGGTAGCGGCGGATGGCCGCGCGTGCATCGCCGTGCGGCATGGGCGCGCTGGCGGCGCGCGTCACGGTGTCGTAGAACTCGGCCAGCACCTGGCTGCTGACACGCCCCAGGCGCTCGCGCCACAGCAAGTCCAGACAGGCCAGCACCGGGGCTTGCAGGGCGGCATCGGCGCCGTCCTCGGCGGCGACCAGCACGGCCGTGTCCACAAACACGGGTTGCGCCAGGCTGCGCTGCAGTGGCTGCGGCGCCTCACCTACGTGGGCAGGACTGCGCTCGAAGCCGTTGATACGCCGCGCTACGGCGCCCGCGCGCCAGGTGCGCTCGTCCGTGCGCCAGGCGAGGTAGGCACGCTCGTAGGCGTCCTCGCGGCGCTGCATCTCGCCTAGAAAGTCCCCCACCATGCGCGACACGCTGGTGCCGCGCCGCGCCGCCTCGATCCGGGCCCATTCGAGCACCGGATCGTCCACGGTGATGGTGACGTTCTTCATGCGTTCATCGTACACGAATTTCGTGTCACACGAAATTCGTGTTTGATGAGCTTACTGTGTTTTTCGCTTCTAAGACTTGTTCATTCAGCGTCAAGCGCTCTCATTTTTGAAAAGACAAAGCCACCTCGCAAGGTGGCTTGGTAGGCGTACAGGCTGTCGGAGTGGTCAGGACTTGAGCCGCATCTCCGCCGCCCGTGCATGCCCCTGCAGCCCCTCGCCATGCGCCAGCACGCTGGCGATGCGGCCCAGGCTCTGCGCGCCCTGCTCGCTCACCTCGATGATGCTGCTGCGCTTTTGAAAGTCGTACACGCCCAGCGGCGACGAGAAGCGTGCCGTGCCGCTGGTGGGCAGCACATGGTTGGGCCCGGCGCAATAGTCGCCCAGCGATTCGCTGGTGTAGGCGCCCAGAAAGATCGCGCCCGCGTGGCGCAGCAGCGGCTCCCAGCGGTGCGGCTCGCGGCTGCTCACCTCCAGGTGCTCGGGAGCGATACGGTTGCTGATCTCACACGCCTCTTCCATGCTGCGCGTGTGGATCAGCGCGCCGCGCCCGGTGAGGCTCTTGGCGATGATCTCGGCGCGCGGCATCTGGGGCAGCAGACGGTCGATGGCGGACTGGACCTGGTCAATGTAGGCCGCATCAGGGCACAGCAGGATGGACTGCGCCAGCTCGTCGTGCTCGGCCTGCGAGAAGAGATCCATCGCCACCCATTCCGCCGGCGTGCTGCCGTCGGCCAGCACCAGAATCTCGCTGGGGCCGGCAATCATGTCGATGCCCACGGTGCCGAACACATGCTTCTTGGCGCTGGCCACGTAGGCGTTGCCGGGGCCGGTGATCTTGTCCACCTTGGGAATGGTCTGCGTGCCATAGGCCAGCGCCGCCACGGCCTGCGCGCCGCCGATGGTGAAGGCGCGCGTGACGCCCGCCACATGCGCCGCGGCCAGCACCAGCGGGTTTTTGGTGCCCTGGGGCGTGGGCACGACCATGATGATGTCCTGCACGCCCGCCACGTGCGCGGGAATGGCGTTCATGAGCACGCTGCTCGGGTAGGCGGCCTTGCCGCCCGGCACGTAGATGCCCACGCGGTCCAGCGGCGTGACTTTCTGGCCCAGCAGGGTGCCGTCGTCGTCGCGGTAGCTCCAGCTTTCGCCATTGGCCTTTTTCTGCGCCTCGTGGTAGCGGCGCACGCGGGCAGCGGCGGCCGTCAGCGCGTCGCGCTGCGCCGCGGGCAGGCCGTCGAAGGCGGCTTGCAGTTCGCTGGCCTTGAGCTCCAGCGACGGCAAGCCTTGCGCATGCAGGCCGTCGAAGCGCTGCGTGTACTCCAGCACTGCGGCGTCGCCGCGCTCGCGCACGTCGGCCAGGATGCCCGCCACGCGCTGCTCGATGGCCGCATCCGTGTCCGCCGACCAGTGCAGGCGTGCGGAAAACTCCACCTCGAAAGTGTCGTCAGCGGTGGACAGGCGGACGGGAGCAGCTACGAATTGCATAGTGGACCTACTCAGAATGTACGAAAGGAATCGGCGCGCCGTTGCGGTAGCCGAGGGGTGCCCGGCCACGATGTTCTCACCATAACTCGGGCCACGGCGCGCGGTTGCAACGCCGGGCGATGGACGCGGAACCAAAGCGGCGCAGACGCAGCCTGCGCACCCCTCAGCCCTGCGGCACGGCGGAGGCGAATGCGTCGATGATGCGGCGCAGCGGCGCCTGCTTCAGCTTCAGCGCGGCCTGGTTCACCACCAGGTGCGAACTGATGTCCATGATCTGCTCGACCTCCACCAGGTTGTTGGCCTTGAGCGTGTTGCCAGTGGAGACCAAGTCCACGATGGCATCGGCCAGGCCGGTGAGCGGCGCCAGTTCCATGCTGCCGTAGAGCTTGATGAGGTCCACGTGCACGCCCTTGCTGGCGAAGAAATCGCGCGCGATGCTGGTGTATTTGGTGGCCACCTTCAGGCGCGAGCCCTGGGTGACGGCCTCGCGGTAGTCGAAATCGGCACGCACGGCCACGCTCACGCGGCACTTGGCAATCTTCAGATCCAGCGGGCGGAACAGCCCCTGGCCGCCGTGCTCGATGAGCGAGTCCTTGCCGGCCACACCCAGATCGGCGCCGCCGTATTGCACGTAGGTCGGCACGTCGGTGGCACGCACCAGCACCACGCGCACCTCGGGGCGGCTGGTGGGCAGGATCAGCTTGCGCGACTTCTCCGGGTCTTCCAGCACCTCGATGCCGGCAGCGGCCAGCAGAGGCAGGGTTTCTTCGAAGATGCGGCCCTTGGACAGGGCGAGTGTGATCTGCTGCGTCATTGAATTCTCTCGATGTCGGCCCCCAGGCCGCGCAGTTTGGCTTCCATGCAGTCGTAGCCGCGGTCCAGATGGTAGATGCGGTCCACCAGCGTTTCCCCGTCGGCCACCAGCCCGGCGATCACCAGGCTGGCCGAGGCGCGCAGGTCGGTGGCCATGACGGTGGCGCCCGATAGCCGCGCGCCCGCAGGCGCCGCGCCGCCCAGCCCCTCGATCACCGCTACGCGGCCATCCGTGGTCTGGATTTTCGCGCCAAGGCGCAGCAGTTCGTTGACGTGCATGAAACGGTTCTCGAAGATCGTCTCGGCCACCGTGGCGGTGCCCTGGGCCACCACGTTCAGCGCCATGAACTGCGCCTGCATGTCGGTGGGAAAGCCCGGGTACTCAGTGGTGCGAAAGCCCTGCGCCTTGAGCAGCGCCGCGCCAGGGCTGCGCACGCGGATGCCACCCTCTTCCGGTGCCACCTGCACGCCCGCGTCGCGCAGTTTGTCGATCACGGCGTCCAGGTGGTCGGCACGCCCGTGGCGCAGCAGCGCATCGCCGCCCGTGGCGGCCACGGCGCACAGGAAGGTGCCGGCCTCGATGCGGTCGGCCACGACGGCGTGTTCGCAGCCGTGCAGCCGCTCGACACCCTGGATGCGGATGCGGCTGGTGCCATGGCCCTGGATACGCGCGCCCATCTTGATGAGCATCTCGGCCAGGTCCGCCACCTCGGGTTCCTGCGCGGCGTTCTCCAGCACGGTCTCCCCCTCAGCCAGCGTGGCGGCCATGAGCAGATTCTCGGTGCCGGTCACCGTGACCATGTCGGTGGTGATGCGCGCCCCCTTGAGTCGCGTCCACCCCTGCGGCAGCCTGGCGATCATGTAGCCGTGCTCGACCACGATCTGCGCGCCCATGGCCTGCAGCCCCTTGATGTGCTGGTCCACCGGACGCGATCCGATGGCGCAGCCGCCCGGCAGCGACACCGTGGCCTCGCCGAAACGCGCCAGCAGCGGCCCCAGCGCCAGTACCGAGGCGCGCATGGTCTTGACCAGATCGTAGGGCGCCTCGGGCGTGGACAGGCCGCCCGCGTCCAGGCGCACTATGCCGGCCGCATCGGCCACGGAGCAGTCGGGGTTAGCGATGCGGTCCACCTGCACGCCCATGTTCCGGATGAGCCGCAGCATGGTGGCTACGTCCTGCAGGCGCGGCACATTGTGCAGGGTGACCGGGTCGGCCGTGAGCAGCGCGGCGCACAGCTCGGGCAGCGCGGCGTTCTTGGCGCCGGAAATCGGCACCTCGCCCACCAGGGGGCGGCCACCGCGAATCAGGAGTTTGTCCATGGGTTTGCCGGTTGCTGCATTCAGTGCCAAAAATGGCTCCAGCGCTTATCTATCAAGCGGTAACAGCTATTAAAAGAATAGTGTGCGACTTCTTTGGGGGAATGCCGCGCGACGGTGTATGCGCCCATCCACCGGCGAGGACCGGGGCATGACGCCCGTGCCGCCCCCGCGCCGGGGCACGGTCCCGGCCGCACGGCCATCTTGCGAAGGACGGGGCCGTATCAGTCGCCCGCCTGGGCCTGCGCCCACTCGGCGGGGGTAAAGGTCTTCATGGACAACGCATGCACCTCGTCCGACTGCATGCGTGCGCCCAGTGTCGCGTAGACACGCTGGTGGCGCTGGATGGGGCGCTTGCCCTCGAACTCGGACGACACGATGGTGGCGTACCAGTGGCGGCCGTCGCCCTCCAGCGTGATGTGGTCGCAGGCCATGCCCGCGCTGATGATGTCCTTGAGTTGGTCTGCAGTCATGTCAGTTCCTGATTTTGTAGCCCGTGCGCAGCAGGTGCAGCGCCAGCAAGCTGACCAGCGCCCATGCCAGGCCGACGACGCCCAGGCTGAGCCAGGGGGAGACGTCGCTCACGCCGAAGAAGCCGTAGCGGAAGCCGTCGATCATGTAGAAGAACGGGTTCAGGTGGCTTGCGCCCTGCCAGAACGGCGGCAGCGATTGCACCGAATAGAACACGCCCGACAGGAAGGTCATGGGCACGATGATGAAATTCTGGAATGCCGCCATCTGGTCGAACTTGTCGGCCCACAGTCCCGCAATGACCCCCAGCGTGGCCAGCAGCGCCGCGCCCAGCAGCGCGAACGCAAGAATCCACAACGGCGCGGCGAACTGCGGCGTGGCGAACGCCAGCGTGACGATGAACACACCCAGGCCCACCACCAGGCCGCGCACCATGGACGAGCCCACGTAGGCCGCGAACCAGGCACGGTGCGACAGCGGCGTGAGCAGCACGAACACCAGACTGCCCATGATCTTGCTCTGGATCAGGCTGGACGAGCTGTTGGCAAAGGCGTTCTGCAGCACGCTCATCATCACCAGGCCGGGCACCAGGAAGGCGGTGTAGCTCAGCCGGTCATAGACCTTGACATGGTCTTCGAGCACATGGCCGAAGATCAGCAGGTACAGCACCGCCGTGAGCACCGGCGCCGCCACGGTCTGGAAGCCCACCTTCCAAAAGCGCAGCACTTCCTTGTAGAACAGGGTCTGCCAGCCGATCATGCGTGCTCCTCCTGCTCGGCCGCCATGACGTTGAGGAACACATCCTCCAGGTCGGCCTTGCGGATCTCCACATCCTCCACGCGCACGCCAGCGGCGCGCAGCCGGGCCAGCAACTGCTCGATCTCCTGCGCGTCCTGCGCGGGCAACTGGGCCACGCGGCCGGTCACGCGCGCCAGCGCTGCCAGGTCGGCCGGCAGCGTATCGTCGGTCTTGAACCGCAGGACGTTGGTGGAGGCCGCCTGCAGCAGCTCGGACGTGCGCGCCAAGGCCACGACGCGCCCGCGCTTGAGCATGGCCAGCCGCGTGCACAGCGCCTCGGCCTCTTCAAGGTAATGGGTGGTCAGCAGCACCGTGTGGCCCTGCTTGTTGAGGCGCGCCACAAACTGCCACAGCGTCTGGCGCAGTTCCACGTCCACACCGGCCGTAGGCTCGTCCAGCACGATGATGGGCGGTTTGTGCACCAGCGCCTGGGCCACGAGCACGCGGCGCTTCATGCCGCCCGAGAGCTGGCGCATGTTGGCCGTGGCCTTGTCGGCCAGCCCCAGGTTCTCCAGCAGCTCATCGATCCAGGCATCGTTGTTTTTCACACCGAAGTAGCCGGACTGGATGCGCAGCGTCTCGCGCACGTTGAAGAACGGGTCGAACACCAGTTCCTGAGGCACCACGCCCAGCAGCCTGCGCGCGTCGGCATACTGGGTTTGCACGTCATGGCCCAGCACGCTGACGCGCCCGCTGGTGGCGCGCGCCAGCCCGGCGAGGATGCTGATCAGCGTGGTCTTGCCGGCGCCGTTGGGGCCCAGCAGGCCGAAGAACTCGCCCTCCTCGATGTCCAGACTGACATCCTGCAGCGCCTGGAAAGGCCCTCGGGGAGTGGAAAAGCTCTTGGAGATGGATTGGAAGGAGACGGCGGGCATGGAAGAGCGGCATTCTAAAGGGGGGCTCTTGCGCGCGTGTCCGCAGGGGTTTGGCCGGCAGGCAACCCGCAGGTGCGGGCAGCCCCGCAGGCCGCCGCTACAGGGCGGGCAGCAGTTCCTGCACCCCGTACAGCCCCGCCAGGCTGGACAGCGCCGGCGGCAGGGCCTTGACCACGAAACCGCGGTTCTCGAACACCGCTGCGCGGCGGCACTCCAGCAGCACCGCGAGTGCGGAGGAGTCGAAGGCCGTCAGCGCACCGGCATCCACCACCACCAGCGATTCGTCCTGGGCCTTGAGCCCTTGCAGCAGCATGCGCAGGGTGGCGCCAGCGTGGCGGTGGGTGAGTTCAGCGGGCAGCACCAGCATGCACAGGCCTTTCGGTTCTTTCTGTTCTGGTTACTTGGCGCTGGAGGCGGCGTTGGCCTTGTTGCGCGCCACCAGCGCCTCGATCAGGCCATCCACGCCCTTGGCGTTGATCTCCTGCGCGAACTGGCTGCGGTAGGTTTCCACCAGCCACACACCCATAACGTTGAGGTTGTAGATTTTCCAGCCCGCACCCTCGCCCGGCGTCTTCTCCAGACGGTAGTCCAGTTGTATCGGGTCGCCCCGGCCGCGGATTTCGGTGCGCACGAGCACGTCCTTGTCTTCGGCGGCTGCGCGCAGCGGCTTCACAACGATGCTCTGGTCCGTGACCTGGCTGAGCGCGCCCGCGTAAGTGCGCACCAGCAGTGTCTTGAACTCGTCCTGCAGGCGCGCCTGCTGCTCCGGCGTAGCCTTGCGCCAGCCCGGCCCGACGGACGCTGCCGTCATGCGGCGGAAGTTCACGTGGGGCATGATGGTCTTGTCCACCAGCGCCATGATGCGGTCCACGTCGCCGGCCTTGATGGATTTGTCTTTGCGCAGCGTCTCCAGCACATCGACCGAGAGGCGCTTGACGAGGGCATCCGGCGCCTCGTCGGCCGCCAGCGCGGCCTGGGGCACGGCCACCCACATGGCCACCGCCATCGCGGCGGCGGCATGGATCAGGGTACGGCGGTTCATCATGGTGAGGCTCCTTGCGTGCAGCGCGACGCCGTGCGCTGCCATGTCTGGTTTCGTTGGGTAGATTGTGGAGGGCGCCCCGCGCTGCACATGCGTCGCCACCGTGCAGGGATGCAAGCAACTGCAACCGCGCCTGTCAGCCAGGGGCCCGAGTGTTTGTCAGGCCGGCCTTTGCGGGTTTTCAGTACTCGTCGTCAGGCAGCTTGCCCCCGTTTTCCTCATAGGCGCCCTCGTCGCGTGCGCCTGACACGCCACTACGCACCTTGAGGTACACGTCGCGCGTGAAGCTGTAGGGGTCCAGGGCCGCCGTATCCAGCACCGAGCCCGCGCGCAGCAGGCTAGCGCGCTTATCGACAAGGCGCAGGCCGTACAGGGAATTGCGCAACTCCACCGGGTCGAGCTGGCCCAGCGGGTTGCCCCAACTGTCTACCGGCAAAGCGGCCGTGTCGCGCACGGTGGACGGCCCCAGCAGCGGCAGCACGAGATACGGCCCCGTGGGCACGCCCCAGCGGCCCAGCGTCAGGCCAAAGTCCTGCTTGTGCCGCTCGATGCCTGCCTCGCTGGCGATGTCCAGTACGCCGCCCAGCCCGAAGAAGGTGTTGGTGGTGAAGCGCACGAGGCTCTCGTAAGCCTCCAGCCCGCGGAACTGCAGCAGGTTGTTGACGAACGACCAGGCATCGCCCAGGTTGCCAAAGAAGTTGCTCACGCCCGTACGCACCGGCTGCGGCGTCACGTCGCGGTAAACGGTGGCGACGGGTTTGAGCACCGCCTTGTCCACACTGTCGTTGAACGAATGCACGCCGCGGTTGAAGGGTTCGAACGGATCTGCGGGGTTGGCGTTGGGGCCCGTGGCGCAGCCGCTCATGAGGGCCGCGCCGAGCAACAGCGCCGCCCAGCGGGCAATCCAGCCCGTGAAGCGAGGTTGATTTGTCATTTCTTGGTACCTCCATTGGACGAAGCACCTTCTTCGGCCTTGCCATACAGGAATTGGCCGATCAGGTTTTCCAGCACTACCGCGGATTGGGTGGCGGTCACCATGTCGCCCTCGGCCAGGTTGTTCTCGTCGGCACCCGGCTCGATGCCGATGTACTGGTCGCCCAACAGGCCGCTGGTCAGGATCTTGAGCGAACTGTCCTTGGGGAACACATAGCGCTTTTCCAGCTCCAGTGTCACGCGCGCCTGGTAGGTCGTGTCGTCGAATCCGATGGACTGCACGCGCCCCACCACCACGCCGGCGCTGCGCACCGCGGCCTTGGGCTTGAGCCCGCCGATGTTGTCGAAACGCGCCGTCACGGTATAGCCCGAGCGGAAGCTCAGGTTCAACAGGTTGGCCGACTGCAGGGCCAGGAAGACCAGCGCTGCTCCGCCCAGCAGGACGAACAGCCCCACCCAGAAATCGTTTTTGGAATGCTGCATGGTGAATTTCCTCAAGACAGACGCATGGTCGCCGTCAGATACTGAACATCAAGGCGGTGAGGACGAAGTCCAGCCCCAGCACAGACAGCGACGCCATCACCACCGTGCGCGTGGTGGCGCGCGAGACGCCTTCCGGCGTCGGCTTGGCCACGAAGCCCTGCAGCACCGCGATGAAGGTGACGGCCACGCCGAACGCGAGGCTCTTGACGATGCCGTTGCCCACGTCCTTCCAGACGTCGACACCGCTTTGCATCTGGCCCCAGAACGCCCCGCCGTCCACGCCGATGAGAACCACGCCGACCAGCCAGCCACCGATCACACCCACCGCGTTGAACACCAGTGCCAGCAGCGGCATTGCGATCACGCCGCCCCAAAAGCGCGGCGCCAGGATGCGGCGCACCGGGTCCACGGCCATCATCTCCATGGCCGACAGCTGTTCGCCGGCGCGCATCAAACCGATCTCGGCCGTGAGCGACGTGCCCGCGCGTCCGGCAAACAGCAGCGCCGTGACCACCGGCCCCAGCTCGCGCACCAGGCCCAACGTGACCACCAGGCCCAGTGAGTTGGCCGAGCCATAGAGTTGCAGCACGTTGTAGCCCTGCAGCGCAAGCACGAAGCCCACAAACAGGCCCGACATGGCGATGATGGACAGCGAATAGTTGCCCAGGAAGTGCACCTGGTCACGCACCAGGCCAGGGCGGCGCATCACGTCGCCGAACAGCCCCAGCAGCCGCGCGAACAGGCGTGCGCCCATACCCACATCGGCCAGCTTCGTGCGCACGGCGTAGCCTACGTGCGTGGGACGCCACCAGCTCATGGGGTACCTCCGCTGGCTTGGGTGTCCACGCTGGGCGAGCGCAAGGGGCCGAAATCGTCGGCCACGCTGGGGCCGGGGTAGTGGAACGGCACCGGCCCAGTAGGCAGCGCGTGCACGAACTGGTGCACCAGCGGATCCGTGCTGGCGCGCACCTCTTCGGGCGTGCCCTGGGCGGCCACCGTGCCGGGCCCCAGGATGATGACGTGGTCCGCCAGGCGGAAGGTCTCTTCCAGATCGTGCGAGACGACGATGGTGGTCAGCCCCATGGCATCGTTGAGTTGGCGGATGAGTTGCGCCGCAGTACCCAGCGAGATCGGGTCAAGCCCGGCGAACGGCTCGTCGTACATGATGAGCTCGGGGTCCAGGGCAATGGCCCGTGCCAGGGCAACCCGCCGCGCCATGCCGCCGGAGATCTGGCTGGGCATCAAGTCCCGCGCTCCCCGCAAGCCCACGGCATGCAGCTTCATGAGCACGATGTCGCGGATCAGGTCCTCGGGCAGATCGGTGTGCTCGCGCAGCGGAAAGGCCACGTTCTCGTACACGCTCATGTCGGTGAACAATGCGCCGAACTGGAACAGCATGCCCATGCGTCGGCGCGCGGCATACAACTGTGCGGTATCCATGCGCCCTACGTCCTGGCCGCCCACCAGCACCTCACCCTGCTGGGCGCGCTGCTGGCCGCCAATGAGGCGCAGCACCGTCGTCTTGCCCCCGCCCGAAGCACCCATCAGCGCCGTGACCTTGCCACGCGGCACGGCCAGCGACAGGTCGCGCAGGATCACCCGCTCGCCGTACCCGAAGGTGACGTTGCGCAGTTCCACGAGGGCGTCGCCCGGCGATGAGGGTGGGGAGGACATGGTGTATGCAGATACGCCCAGCTCTACGACAGAGCGCGAGGCGAACCCGGCATCATAGGGGAAACCCCTCTGCTCGGCTGCGCCTCTCATTAAAACCTGTGGTTTGCATATGACGTTTGGCTATACTCACCGGTTCTTAAGAAATGTCCCGCCCGACCCTCCGGGCGGATTGCTTGTCAGCGTTGCTGCATGGGCGTCACCGACGCACAACGGAACGAAGGCGCGGCAATGTGCCTGCGACATTCCCTTTTCTTCCGTTGCGCGTCTGCCTCCCGGCAGCGTGCTGGTCGGTACCCGGCGGACGGCGTCCGACCGCGGCGCCGTTTCCTGCCACCCCCGCAGAAAGAGAAAAGGCTCCAGATAATGAAGAATCTCCAGTCCGTCGTCCCCATCCCGGCTCCCGTCCCCCAGCGCCAGGCCACGGGCCTGCACCTGATCGGCGACCTGTATGGCTGTCTCTGCGACAGCCGCCTGATGTTGGACGCCGCGCATCTGGAATCGTTCTGCAAGGAGCGCGTGGCCGCCGCCGGGTTGACCACCGTGGGCAGCCTGTTCCACAGCTTTGGCGAAGGCGGCGGCGTCACCGGCGTGGTGGTGTTGGCCGAGTCGCACCTGTCCATCCACACCTGGCCCGAGGCGGGCTACGTCACGCTGGACGTGTACGTGTGCAACTACACCGAAAACAACCGCCCCAAGGCGCAGAAGCTCTTCGACGACCTGCAGGCCGCCTTCAACCCGGCCGATCCGCACCTGCACCGCGTCGACCGCGCCTGATGAGCGGCGCCCCCACCGCGCAGGCCACGCGCTACGTGGCCGAGCGCCTGAACGCCGACTTCGGCTTTTACCTCAGCGACCGCCGCCTGCTGGCCGAACGCCAGTCGGCCTGGCAGCACATCGAGGTCTTCGACAACCCGCAGTTCGGCCGCGTGATGCGCATCGACGGCTGCTTCATGACCAGCGAGCGCGACGAATTCTTCTACCACGAGCCGATGGTGCATCTGCCGGCCATCGCCCACCCCGGCGTGCGCCGTGCGCTGGTCGTGGGCGGGGGGGACGGCGGCGCCGCCGAGGAGCTGCTGAAGCTGCCCGGCATCGAGCAGGTGGTGCTGGCCGAGCTGGATGGCGAGGTGATTGCCATGGCCCGTGATTGGCTGGGCCAGATCCACCGTGGCGCCTTTGACGACCCGCGCCTGGAGGTGCGCCTGGGCGATGCGCGCGCCTTCATCGGCCAGACCGAGGAGCGCTTCGACCAGATCATCCTGGACCTGACCGACCCCTTCGGCCCCGCCGTGGAGCTGTACACCGTGGAGTTCTACGCCGCCTGCCGCCGCGCGCTGAACCCCGGCGGCGTGCTGTCGCTGCACCTGGGCTCGCCCGTGCACCTGCCCGAGAGCCTGGGGCGCATCGCCGCCTCGGTGCGCGCGGTGTTTCCCATCTTCCGCCCCTATCTGCAGTACGTGCCGCTGTACGGCACGTTGTGGTGCATGGGCATGGCATCGGACAGCACCGACCCCGCCCGGCTCAGCGCCGACGACGTGGACGCACGCATCGCCGCGCGCGGCCTGGGCGATCTGCAGCTGTACAACGGGGCCGTGCACCATGCGCTGCTGGCGCAGCCGAACTTCGTGCGTGCGCTGCTGGATCGGCCTGCGCTGCCGCTGCACAGCGGGGATATGCTGGAAGAGGTACGGGATCCGGCGGAGTTGCCGGAGGTGGTGGTGTCCGCTGGCGCGTAATGTCTAGCCCAATCGCCGCCCAGCGCTTGCTGGGCGAGCGCTGGCAGCTATCTTTTTTAAGCCCCTGCGCAGGGTTGGATGTCGCTGGCCGAGGCCGTCCCCGCCAGCGACACAGAATCCCATTAGCTACCAAAAGCATAGCTCCCAGCGCTTATCCCATAACCGCTAGAGCCCAATTCGGCGCTAGACCTTCAAAGCATGTGCTGCAAGAACGCCCGCGCCCGCTCATGCCCGGGATCGGCAAAGAACTCCCCGGCCGGACGCGCCGCGATGAGTTCACCCTGGTCCATGAAGGCCACGGTATTCGCCACCTCGCGCGCAAAACCCATCTCGTGCGTGACGACCAGCATGGTCATGCGCTCCTCGGCCAGCTCGCGCATGGTGCGCAGCACCTCGCCCGTGAGTTCGGGGTCCAGCGCCGAGGTGGGCTCGTCGAACAGCATGATGTCGGGCTCCATGCACAGCGCACGCGCGATCGCCACGCGTTGCTTCTGGCCGCCCGACAGGCGCGAGGGATAGTTGTCCCGCTTCTGCGCCAAGCCCACCTTGTCCAGCAGGGCCTCGGCGCGGGCGATGGCCGCGTCGCGCGCCAGGCCCTGCACCACCATGGGCGCCTCGATGAGGTTCTCCAGCACCGTGAGGTGCGGGAACAGGTTGAAATGCTGGAACACCATGCCGGTCTTGGCGCCAATGCGGCGCACCTCGGCATCGGACACGTAGGCGCAGCGCCCCTGCGCGTCGGTCGTGGCCAGGGTTTCGCCTTCGATGGCGATGTGGCCGCTGTCGATGGTTTCCAGGTGGTTCAGGCAGCGCAGAAAGGTGCTCTTGCCGGAGCCCGAGGGACCGATCACCGCCACCACCTCGCCACGGTGCACCGACAGCGACACGCCGCGCAACACCTGCACATGGCCGAAGGCCTTGCGCACGTCGCGCGCCTCGATCATCTGCGTGGCGTCACTGGTCAAACTTGGCATAGCGTTTCTCCAGGCGCTGGAAGCCCCAGGTGAGCACCAGGGTCATGACGAGATAGAAGGCGGCGGCAACGATGAAGGGCGTGGTCGTGAAGTCGCGCTGCACGATGCCGCGCGCGGCGCGCAGCAGGTCGTTCAGGGCCAGCACGTAGATGAGGGACGTGTCCTTGACCAGGGTGATGGTCTCATTGCTCATGGGCGGCAGGATGCTGCGCACCATCTGCGGCAGCACGATGCGGCGCATGGTCTGGCCGTAGCTCATGCCCAGCACCTTGGCGGCCTCGTACTGGCCACGGTCCACCGACTGGATGCCGGCGCGGAAGATCTCGGCGAAATAGGCCGCGTAGTTCAGTGCGAAGGCTGCCACGGCCGCGGGGAAGTCCGGCAGGCGCACGCCGATCACCGGCACGAAGGGCAGCGCGAAGTAGATGAACAGCATCTGCAGCATGAGCGGCGTGCCGCGCATGAGCCAGATGTAGCCATTGACCGCCGCCGACAGGGGCGCAAAGCGCGACACGCGCGCCAGAGCCAGCACCAACCCCAGGGGCACGGCCAGTACCAGCGTGATCGCAAACAGCTTCAGGGTGACCGCGGCGCCTTGCGCCAACGGCCCCAGAAGGGAAAGAACGTAGTCCATACGGAGCCTCAGCGTGCGGCGCCAGCACAGCTGCGGCGCCGCGTTCCCGGCATTGTCGCGGCTCGGGGCCTCGACGAAACAACACCGGCCGCCCTGTTCCAAGGCGGCCGGTGCCGGGGTCGCGCCCCTTGCGGGAGAAGAAGCGCGAAGGGTCTTGCTTACTTGATGATGTTCTTGCCGAACCACTGCTCGGCAATCTTGGCGGCGCTGCCGTCCTGCTTCATATCGGCCAGCGCCTTGTCCAGCTTGCCGTGCAGTTCGGTGTCGTCCTTGCGCACGCCCACGCCGTACTCTTCGGTGCCGAAGTTATCGTCCAGCACGGCGTACTGGTCAGGCTTCTTGGCTACGTAGTAGCGGCCCACCACCTCGTCCACCACCACGGCTTCCAGGCGGCCGGTGGTCAGGTCCATCAGGGCAGTCACGTTGTCGCCGAAGGTCTTGAGTTCCTTGAACGACTTGAAGACAGCCTCTTCCTTCTTGATGGCATCCACGGCGCTGGAGCCTTCCTGCGCGCCGACGACCTTGCCGGCCAGATCGGCCTTGGCCTTGATGGCGGAGCCAGCGGGCACCACGATGATCTGGTGGTTCTCCATGTAGGGCGCGGTGAACAGGATGTTCTGCTTGCGCTCCTCGGTGATGGTCAGGCCGTTCCACAGCGCATCCACACGCTTGCCGGACAGCTCGGCTTCCTTGGCGCTCCAGTCGATGGGCTTGAACTCCACCTCCACGCCCAGGCGCTTGGCGGCTTCCTTGGCCATGTCGATGTCAAAGCCCACCAGCTCGTTCTTCTCGTCGCGGAAGCCCATGGGCGGGAAGTTGTCGTCCAGGCCCACGACGATCTTCGTGACGGCGGCCGGGGCGGGTGCAGGCGCGGCTGCGGGGGCGGCGGGTTCCTGCTTGGAGCAACCCACCAGCACGGCGCCCAGGGTCAGCAGGGCAACGGCGGCAAACTTCTTCATGGTGTAGCGATTCTTGAAAAGAACAGTCGGAAAGAACAAACGGCCCGGGCACGCCGCTCGACCGGGAAGGTCGCGCAGCAAGCCCATGACCGGGCAAACCCTGAATTGTCCCACCGATGCAGAGACTGCGCCCACTCGCAGCGCTGGAACGGGGGATTTGATGCCAATAACTGCCGCAGCGCCCGTCCAGCAAGCGCGAGCAGCTATCAAAAAATAAGCACAACGGCGCCCAGGGCGCCGTTGTGCGGGTAGACGGGTAAGCAGACTGCGGCTGCGACCGCCTTCTGTAATTGCCCAATGGCGAGGGATTCCCGCCTCAGCGCGGCAGACTGCTTTCCCCCATCAGGAATTCATCCACCGCACGCGCGGCCTGGCGGCCTTCGCGGATGGCCCAGACCACCAGCGACTGGCCGCGGCGCATGTCGCCGGCGGCGAACACCTTGGGCGCGCTGGTCGCATAGCCGCCGGTGAAGTCCGTCGTGGCCTGGGCATTGCCCCGCGCATCCTTGTCCACTCCGAAGGCGTCCAGCACGGCAGCCACCGGGCTCACGAAACCCATGGCCAGCAGCACCAGGTCGGCCTGGTATTCCTTCTCGGTGCCGGGGACCTCGATGAACTTGCCATCCTTGAACTCCACCTGCACGGTCTTGAGGCCCGTGACCTTCTTGCCGTCGCCGATGAACTCCTTGGTGGCGATGGCGAACGCGCGCTCGCAGCCCTCCTCGTGGCTGGAACTGGTGCGCAGCTTGTACGGCCAGTAGGGCCACACCAGGGGCTTGTTCTCTTGGCTTGGCGGCATGGGCATCAGCTCGAACTGCGTGACGCTGGCCGCGCCATGGCGATTGCTGGTGCCCACACAGTCGCTGCCCGTGTCGCCGCCGCCGATGACGATGACGTGCTTGCCGTCCGCGCGGATCTGGCCCTTGAGCTTGTCGCCCGCGTTGACCTTGTTCTGCTGCGGCAGGAACTCCATCGCGAAGTGAATGCCGTCCAGTTCGCGCCCCGGCACGGGCAGGTCGCGCGACTGCTCGGCGCCACCCGTCAGCAGCACGGCGTCGAAGTCCTTGCGCAGCTGCTCGGGCGTGATGGTTTCCTTGGACCAGTTGGTGACCTTGCTGCCTTTGCCCAGGCCGTCCTTGGCCGCGCCGATGAAGACGCCGGTACGGATCGTCACGCCCTCGGCCACCAGTTGCTCCACGCGGCGGTCGATGTGCGCCTTGTCCAGCTTGAAGTCGGGGATGCCGTAGCGCAGCAGGCCGCCCACGCGGTCGTTCTTCTCGAACAGCGTGACGTCATGCCCGGCGCGCGCCAGTTGCTGCGCGGCCGCCAGGCCCGCCGGGCCGGCGCCCACCACGGCCACTTTCTTGCCCGTCTTGCGGGCAGCCGGCTGCGGCTGCACCCAGCCGTGCTCCCAGGCGCGGTCGATGATGGCGTGCTCGATGCTCTTGATGCCCACCGCGTCGTCGTTGATGTTCAGCGTGCAGGCGGCCTCGCAGGGTGCGGGGCAGATACGGCCGGTGAACTCGGGGAAGTTGTTGGTGCTGTGCAGCACCGCGATCGCGCTCTTCCAGTCCTGGTGATAAACGAGGTCGTTGAAGTCCGGGATGATGTTGTTCACCGGGCAGCCGTTGTTGCAGAACGGCGTGCCGCAATCCATGCAGCGGGCGCCCTGCAGCTTGGCCTGCGCGTCATCAAGGCCGATGACGAATTCCTTGTAGTGTTTGAGGCGCTCGCCAACGGGCTTGTAGCCCTCCTCGATGCGCTCGTATTCCATGAAACCTGTGGTCTTGCCCATGATCGTGGTGTCCTGTCTTTGTGCATGCTGCCGCAGCGGGGCCCCAGGCCCCGCCCGCGCGAGTTACTTGGCGGCTACCGCTTCCGTTTTAGGAGCTGCTACCGCAGGTGTAGCCTGCTCTTCCAGCACTTTTCTTTCATAGATTTCCGACAGGGCACGCTTGTACTCGGTCGGGAAGACCTTGACGAATTTGCTGCGCGACGCGGCCCAGTTGTCCAGGATCTCGCGGGCGCGCTTGCTACCCGTCCAGCGGCTGTGGTCCTCCAGCAGCTTCTTGAGCAGGGCTTCGTCCGTCTGGTCGCGGTGCCAGATGCCGCGGCCCATGTGGACCGCCTGCTCCTCGCCCGGCAGGATGCGCTCCAGCGTCACCATGGAGAGGTTGCAACGCGAGTCGAACTTGCCGTCCTCGTCGTACACGTAGGCAATGCCGCCGCTCATGCCCGCCGCGAAGTTGCGGCCCGTCTTGCCCAGCACCACCACGGTGCCGCCGGTCATGTACTCGCAGCCGTGGTCGCCCACGCCCTCGACCACCGCCGTGGCGCCCGACAGGCGCACCGCGAAGCGCTCGCCCGCCACGCCGGCGAAGAACGCCTCGCCGCTGGTGGCGCCGAACATCACGGTGTTGCCGACGATGGTGTTGCCCACGGCCTCGCCTCGGAACTCATGGCTGGGGCGCACGATCACGCGGCCGCCCGACAGGCCCTTGCCGGTGTAGTCGTTGGCCTCGCCCGTCAGGTTCAGCGTGACGCCCTTGCACAGGAACGCGCCGAAGGACTGGCCGCCCGTGCCCTCGAAGTGGATGCGGATCGTGTCATCCGGCAGCCCTTCGGGATGCACCTTGGTCACGGCACCCGAGAGCATGGCGCCCACGGAGCGGTTGACGTTCTTGGCCACTTCCATGATGCGCACGCTCTCGCCGCGCTCGATGGCGGGGCGGCAGCGCTCGATGAGCTTCACATCCAGCGCCTTGTCCAGCTTGTGGTCCTGCGTTTCCACGTGGTAGCGCGGCACATCGGCAGGCACTTGCGGCTGGGCGAACAGGCGCGAGAAGTCGAGACCCTGAGCCTTCCAGTGCGCGATGCCCTTACGGGTGTCGAGCAGGTCCGTGCGGCCGATCAGCTCGTCGAACTTGCGGATGCCCAGCTGCGCCATGATCTGGCGCACTTCTTCGGCGACGAAGAAGAAGTAGTTGACCACGTGCTCAGGCTTGCCGGTGAACTTCTTGCGCAGCTCCGGGTCCTGCGTGGCCACGCCCACGGGGCAGGTGTTCAGGTGACACTTGCGCATCATGATGCAGCCCTCGACCACCAGCGGCGCGGTGGCAAAGCCGAACTCGTCGGCGCCCAGCAGCGCGCCGATGACCACGTCGCGGCCGGTCTTCATCTGGCCGTCGGCCTGCACGCGGATGCGGCCGCGCAGGCGGTTGAGCACCAGGGTCTGCTGGGTCTCGGCCAGGCCGATCTCCCAGGGGCTGCCCGCGTGCTTGATGGACGACCAGGGCGATGCGCCCGTGCCGCCGTCGTGCCCGGCGATCACCACGTGGTCGCTCTTGCACTTGGCCACGCCGGCCGCGATGGTGCCCACGCCGACTTCGGACACCAGCTTGACCGAGATGTCGGCATGCGGCGCCACGTTCTTCAGGTCGTGGATGAGCTGCGCCAGGTCTTCGATGGAGTAGATGTCGTGGTGCGGCGGCGGGCTGATGAGGCCCACGCCCGGCACGCTGTGGCGCAACGCGCCGATGTAGTCGGACACCTTGCCGCCCGGCAGCTGGCCGCCCTCACCGGGCTTGGCGCCCTGGGCCATCTTGATCTGGATCTGGTCGGACGAGGCCAGGTACTCCGCCGTCACGCCGAAGCGGCCCGATGCCACCTGCTTGATCTTGGAGCGCAGCGAGTCGCCATTGAGCAGCGGGATGTCGGCCTGCACCTTGTCGCTGCCGATGATGGACGACAGCGTCTCGCCCTGCTGGATCGGAATGCCCTTGAGCTCGTTGCGGTAGCGCTTGGGGTCCTCGCCGCCCTCGCCAGTGTTGCTCTTGCCGCCAATGCGGTTCATGGCAACGGCCAGCGTGGCATGCGCCTCGGTGGAGATGGAGCCCAGCGACATGGCACCGGTGGCGAAGCGCTTGACGATGTCCTTGGCGGGTTCGACCTCTTCCACCGGGATCGCCTTGGCCGGATCGAATTTGAACTCGAACAGGCCGCGCAGCGTCATGTGGCGCTTGGCCTGGTCATTGATGATCTGGGCGTATTCCTTGTAGGTGCTCCAGTTGTTGGCGCGCGTGGAATGCTGCAGCTTGGCAATGGCGTCGGGCGTCCACATGTGCTCCTCGCCGCGCGCACGCCAGGCATATTCGCCGCCGGCGTCCAGCATGGTCTCCAGCACCGGGTCGTCGCTGAACGCGGCCAGGTGGGTGCGGATGGCTTCCTCGGCGATCTCGAACACGCCGATGCCTTCCACGCGGCTGGCCGTGCCCGTGAAGTACTTCTGCACCGTGTCGCTGTTCAGGCCCACGGCTTCAAACAGCTGCGCGCCGCAGTAGCTCATGTAGGTGGACACGCCCATCTTGGACATGATCTTGGACAGACCTTTGCCCACCGCCTTGACGTAGTTGTAGATGGCCTTGTCGGCAGACAGATCGCCGCTGAGCTCCTGGTGCATGTCCACCAGCGTCTCCAGCGCCAGGTAGGGGTGCACCGCCTCGGCGCCGTAGCCGGCGAGCACCGCGAAGTGGTGCACTTCGCGCGCCGTGCCGGTCTCCACCACCAGGCCGGCCGTGGTGCGCAGGCCCTCGCGCACCAGGTGCTGGTGGATGGCCGACAGCGCCAGCAGCGCAGGGATCGCCACCTGCGTAGCGCTCAGGTTGCGGTCGCTGATGATGAGGATGTTGGCGCCGCCCTTGATCTCATCGACGGCCTGCGCGCACAGCGAGGCCAGCTTGGCCTCCACGCCCTGCTTGCCCCAGGCCAGCGGGTAGGTGATGTCGATGGTGGCGCTCTTGAACTTGCCGTGCGTGTGCTGCTCGATCTGGCGCAGCTTGGCCATGCCCTCGAAGTCGAGGATGGGCTGGTGCAGCTCCAGGCGCATCGGCGGGTTCACCTGGTTGATGTCCAGCAGATTGGGCTTGGGGCCTACGAAGGACACCAGGCTCATCACGATGGCCTCGCGGATCGGATCGATCGGCGGGTTGGTCACCTGCGCGAACATCTGGCGGAAGTAGTTGTACAGCGGCTTGTTCTTGTCCGAGAGCACGGCCAGCGGGCTGTCGTTGCCCATGGAGCCCACGCCCTCCTCGCCGTTCTTCGCCATGGGGGCGAGCAGGAACTTGATGTCCTCCTGCGTGAAGCCGAAGGCCTGCTGGCGCTCCAGCAGCGGCAGCGCGGACGCGGCTGGCTGCACGGCCGATTCGCCCACCTTCACGTCATCGAGCTTGATGCGCAGGTTCTCGATCCACTGCTTGTAGGGCTTGGTGTTGACGATGTTGGCCTTGAGCTCGTCGTCCTCGATCAGGCGGCCCTGCTCCAGGTCGATCAGCAACATCTTGCCCGGCTGCAGGCGCCATTTGCGCACGATCTTGCCGTCCGGCACGGGCAGCACGCCGGCCTCGGAGGCCAGGATCACCAGATCGTCGTCGGTCACCACGTAACGCGAGGGGCGCAGGCCGTTGCGGTCCAGCGTGGCGCCGATCTGGCGGCCATCGGTGAACACGATGGAGGCCGGGCCGTCCCACGGTTCGATCATCGCGGCGTGGTACTCATAGAACGCGCGGCGGCGCTCGTCCATGGACTCGTGCTGCTCCCAGGGCTCGGGGATCATCATCATCACGGCCTGGCTGATGGGGTAGCCGGCCATGGTCAGCAGTTCCAGGCAGTTGTCGAAGGTGGCGGTGTCGGACTGGCCGGCAAAGCTGATGGGGTACAGCTTCTTCAGGTCTTCGCCCAGCACGGGCGAGGCCATCACGCCTTCGCGTGCCAGCATCCAGTTGTAGTTGCCGCGCACGGTGTTGATCTCCCCGTTGTGCGCCACATAGCGGTAGGGGTGGGCCAGCGGCCACTCGGGGAAGGTGTTGGTGGAGAAGCGCTGGTGCACCAGGCCGATGGCGGAGACGCAGCGCTCGTCGGCCAGGTCGAGGTAGTACACGCCCACCTGGTCGGCCAGCAGCAGGCCCTTGTAGACCACGGTGCGGCTGCTCATGCTAGGCACGTAATATTCTTTGCTGTGCTTGAGCTTCAGGCCCTGGATGGCGGCGCTGGCCGTCTTGCGGATCACGTAGAGCTTGCGCTCCAGCGCATCCTGCACGATCACGTCCGAACCGCGACCGATGAAGACCTGGCGCAGGATGGGCTCCTTCTCGCGCACGGTGGGCGACATCGGCATGTCCAGATTCACCGGCACGTCGCGCCAGCCCAGCAGCACCTGGCCCTCGGCCTTGATGGCGCGCTCCATCTCCTGCTCGCAGGCCAGGCGGCTGGCGTGCTCCTTGGGCAGGAAGATCATGCCCACGCCGTATTCACCGGCGGGGGGCAACTCCACGCCCTGACGCGCCATTTCCTCGCGGTAGAGCTGGTCGGGAATCTGGATCAGGATGCCCGCGCCGTCGCCCATGAGCTTGTCGGCCCCCACGGCGCCGCGGTGGTCCAGGTTCTCCAGAATTTTGAGCGCGCCGGTCACGATGTCGTGCCGCTTCACGCCCTTGATATGGGCCACGAAGCCCAGGCCACAGGCGTCGTGTTCATTGCTGGATGCATACAGGCCGTGCTGTTGCAGATGCTGGATTTCGGCAGCCTTGGTCATGGCGCGCTTCCTCAAAGATTCGCAGGGAACGCAAGCGTAGTGCAACGCAACATGGCCGCGCAAGCACTTTAATTGGGGTCAGATACCGAAAAGTTGTCGCACTTTATTGGTGCATTTTTATTAGGGACACATCAAATTCAGGAGCATAAAACACAATCATTACAAAGGAAGTGCAGGCCAATTACGGTTTGGGTGGGACCACGGAAGCGGGACGCCCCGCGCGTGCTCGGGTGAGCCGACGGGGGGTCAGCTGTTGCAGAGCCTGCACAAACCCGTCATCCCCCAGGGCCCAGCCGTTCAGGCCCGACTGCGTCAGTGCCGCCTGTTCGCTGGCGGAAATCCCCGCCTGCACGAGTGCGGCATAGGCCGCGTCGCGGGCAAAGGGGGTGTTGCCCAAGGCCCAGTAGAGGGCATGCGGCGTGATGAGACGATCACTGCGCAGGCCAATGTAGTGGCCGTGGCTGGACCACCGGAAGTCCGCCGCCGCGGCGCACAGGCCCGCGCGCACGGGGTTGAGGTCCAGATATGCCATGCAGGGCAGCAGATAGCGCTCCGCCTGCAATACGGCACTGCGGTAGCGCCCTTCCCATAGCGTGCCCGAACGCCCATGGCGCTGGTTGAAGCGCCGCACATAGCTGCGCCCCACGGCTTGCATCATCAGAGGCAGCGATTTGCCCTCCTGCGGCGTGGCCAGCAGGTGGAAATGGTTGTCCATGAGCACATAGGCGTGCACCGCCACCTGCTGCTGCCGCGCATGCTCGACCAGCAACGACCACATGAGCTCCCGGTCCGCGGCATCCAGGAAGATCGGCTGGCGGTTGTTGCCACGCTGGATGATGTGGTGCGGGTAGCCAGCGAGGGCGAGGCGGGGAAGGCGGGCCATGAAACCGTCTTGGGACCGTTCAATTGCTCTTAAATTTATAGCTTCTAGCGCTTCATTGGCGGGCGCTCGAGGCTTAAATGGCTCATGCCGCCACCGACCCGGCGTCATCCAGACCGAAGCGCGACCCCAGGGCCTGCGCCAACCCGAACTCTTCGAGTATGGCCGCCAGCCGCTCGCGCGCGCTGCGCTTCTTCTGGCCGGTGTAGCGCGCCAGGATCAGTTCGTTCTTCATGCTGTGCTCCCAGCCCACCAACTCCGTCACCGTGACCTGGTAACCGCTGGCTTCCAAATGCAGGCACCGCAACACATTGGTGATCTGGCTGCCCATCTCGCGCGTGTGGATCGGGTGGCGCCACAACTCGGCCAGCGGCGTGCGCGACAGGCTCAGCGCCTTGGTGCCGCGCAGGCAGGCCGCCACCTCGGCTTGGCAACAAGGCACCAGCACCATGGCACGCGCCTGCTTGCGCAGGCCGAAGGCAATCGCATCATCAGTCGCCGTGTCGCAGGCATGCAGTGCGGTCACGATGTCAAAGCGCTCGGGCAGCTCTGCCGCGCCCGCGGCATCCGCCACCGCCATGTCCAGGAAGTGCATGCGTGCGAACCCCAAGCGCTGCGCCAATTCACGTGAACGCTGCACCAATTCCGCGCGCCACTCGATACCGTAAATCTCGCCACGGCCGAGCTGCTTGAAGAACAGGTCGTAGAGAATGAAACCCAGGTAGGACTTGCCCGCGCCATGGTCGGCCAGCAGCGGCGCGTGGCCATCGGCGGACAGCTCGGCGAGCAGTGGCTCGATGAACTGGTAGAGGTGATAGACCTGCTTGAGCTTGCGGCGCGAGTCCTGGTTGAGCCGTCCCTCGCGCGTGAGGATGTGCAGTTCCTTGAGCAACTCCACGGATTGGCCTGGCCGCAGTTCGGCCAGCACCGCAGCGTCGGCGGCGCCCGTCTGCTGCGTGCCCGACTTGGCACGCGCACTGCGGTGCGGCTGCCCGGTGGTGGTAGAGCGGCTCATACTTGCGGAGCACCCTTTGCAGGCGCGCCCTCTGGCCAGTGGGGCCCCACGTCCAGATCGGCCCATCCGGCCGCGCCCAGGCGCTCCAGCAATTCCATGTTGCGCTCGAAGATCTCTTGCGCCTCGGGAAACACTTCCACCGCGCGGTCGATGCTTTCCTCGCGCAGCAAATGCAGCGTGGGATAAGGCGCGCGGTTGGTGCAGTTGGTCACATCGTCAGCGAGGGTGCCCTCGAACTGGAAGTGCGGGTGGAACGACGCAACCTGCAGGATGCCCGCCAGGTCCATGGATTCGACGAGCTCGTCGGCCAACTCCAGGAAGTCGTTGAAATCCAGAAAGTCCGGCATGGCCAGCGGCGCGATGAGCAGCGTGGTGTCCCGCTTTTCGGGAGAGGCTTCGGCCAGCGCCTCCAGCTCGGCTGCCAGGTCTTGCAACAGTTCACGCGCATCCGTGGCATGGCTCACCACGTAGTGGATCTGGTCCTTCACATGCACGCTTTTGGC
The DNA here is from genome assembly GCF_022807955.1 of Diaphorobacter sp. LI3. Taxonomy (NCBI): domain Bacteria; kingdom Pseudomonadati; phylum Pseudomonadota; class Betaproteobacteria; order Burkholderiales; family Comamonadaceae; genus Diaphorobacter; species Diaphorobacter sp. LI3. The sequence goes on from NZ_CP094346.1 coordinate 3,586,794, forward strand.
GAACGGGCACAGGTTGAGTCCGATGACGGCACGCTCGAGCCAGCGCACCATGTCCGCCACCACCACGTTGTCATCGCAGGCGGCTGCATCCTGGCGGGGCTGGTCGGGCATAGGGCTAGTGGTCATGGCGGGCGTGGTCTGAAGAGGGCTCGCATTGTATGTCTCTGCCCTGCCGCACAGGCGGACCGGGGCTGGCGCGTCAGGCCAGCAAGCGCTGACCGGTCAAGCGTTCGTGCTCTCGGGCGGCGAACCGGTCGGTCATGCCTGCGATGAAATCCGCCACCGTGCGCGCACGGCGTGCATCGTCGCCATCCAACGCCCAGCCGGCCTGCGCCGGTGGCATTTGCCGCGGGTCCGCCTGGTAGATGGCGAACAGGTCGCGCACCACCTGACGGGCACGGTCCGTGGTCTGCATGACCTGGGGATGGCGGTACAGCGACTGGAACAGGAACCGCTTGAGCACCTGCGACTGCGCGCGCATGGCCTGCGAGAAGCCGACCAGGGCCGGCAGCCGGCGCACCGCTTCCACGTCAGCGGGCGCATGCTCTGCCAGCGCTGCGCGCGTGGCATCGATCACGTCGTACACCTGCTCGCTGAGCATGCGACGGATGGCCTCGCTCAGCAATCGGCGCCGCCCTTCGGACTGCGCGAGATGCGGGTAGTCGTTCTGCGCTTGCGCGCGGTAGCGGTCGAACAGCGGTACGTCGCGCAACTGCTCCAGCGTAATCAGGCCCGAGCGCACACCATCATCGATGTCATGGGCGTTGTAGGCAATCTCATCGGCCAGGTTGCACAGCTGCGCCTCCAGGCTCGGCTGCTGGCCGAGGAGGAAACGCCGCCCCACACCGCCGGGTTCGCGCGCCTCCAATTGCTCGGCGTTGCGCCGCGAGCAGTGCTTGAGGATACCCTCGCGCGTCTCGTAGGTCAGGTTGATGCCATCGTAGGCGGGGTAGCGGTCTTCCAGCGTGTCCACCACACGCAGGCTCTGCAGGTTGTGCTCGAAGCCTCCATGGTCCGCCATGCACTCGTTGAGCGCATCCTGCCCTGCATGGCCGAAGGGCGTATGTCCCAGGTCGTGCGCCAGGCAAATGGCCTCGACAAGGTCTTCGTTCAGCCTCAGCGACCGCGCGATGGAGCGCCCCAACTGCGCAACCTCCAGTGAATGCGTGAGCCGCGTACGGAACAGATCGCCCTCATGGTTGAGGAATACCTGGGTCTTGTAGACCAGCCGCCGGAACGCGGTGGAATGCACGATGCGGTCGCGGTCCCGCTGGTATTCCGTACGCGTAGGCGCCGGCGCCTCGGGATGGCGCCTGCCCTGGGTGCGCGCCGAGTGACAGGCATAAGATGCCAAATGCGTCTCAAGCACCAAACAGCCCCATAACGCCCACCAGAGAAGCGCAATCAGCTACTATTTTTATAGTAAACATTAGGATGCGCAGCACTGGTCGATGACTTCGCGCACCAGCGCATCCGGCGCGGCGCGCATGATGGCTTTGCCGGGTCCGTCGATCACCACGAAGCGGATCTCACCGCCTTCTGCCTTCTTGTCCACGCGCATGAGTTCCAGATAGCGCCCCGCATTGTCCTGCGCGTCGAGCACCGGCCCCCGTGTGGGCAGACCGGCGCGCTCGATCAGGCGCGTCAGGCGTTCAACGAAAGATCCATCCACCAAACCGAGCCGCTGCGATAGATGCGCGGCCATCACCATGCCTGCGGCAACCCCTTCGCCATGCAGCCACACGCCGTAGCCCATGCCCGCCTCGATGGCATGGCCAAAGGTATGGCCGAAATTCAAAATGGCACGCAGCCCGGCTTCGCGTTCATCCGCGCCTACCACCGCCGCCTTGATCTCGCAGCTGCGCTTGACCACATGGGCCAGCGCGCCGCGCTCCCGCGCGACGAGCGCGTCCATGTGGGCCTCGAGCCAGGCAAACAACTCCATGTCTGCGATCGGCCCGTACTTGATCACCTCGGCCAGGCCCGCCGCCAGCTCCCGGGCCGGCAGCGAATCGAGCGTCTCCAGATCGCACACCACCAGCCTCGGCTGGTAGAACGCACCCACCATGTTCTTGCCAAGCGGGTGGTTGATGGCAGTCTTGCCACCCACGCTCGAATCCACCTGCGCCAAGAGCGTAGTGGGCACTTGCACAAACGGCACTCCGCGCATGTAGCATGCGGCGGCAAACCCCGTCATGTCGCCAATCACGCCTCCCCCAAGCGCAAACAGCACCACCTTGCGGTCACACCCCTGGCCCAGCAACACATCAAAAATGCGCTGCAGCGTTTCCCAGGTCTTGTATTCCTCGCCGTCGGGCAGCACCACCGTGTGAACCGCCGGGTAGCGAGGCGCGAGCGCAGCTGCCAGAACGCCACCATAGAGAGGCTGCACCGTCTCATTCGTCACGATCAGGGCCGCCGTGCCCGGGGGCAAGGCCTGGTGGTGGGCCAAATTCCCAAGCAAGGCCGTACCAATGTCGATGTCGTAACTGCGGTCGTCCAGTTCGATGCGGACGCTTGTCGTGAGTGAGGAGGGCTGCTTCATCACACCGATTTTCCTACGGACAAAAAAAAATCCCCAGACAAGCTGGGGATGGATTCCAACGGAGAGCGCCCTCAGCGAGCCCGGGACCTACAGGAAGCTCCGGGCCAGGGCGCCGCTCATTAGGAGCAGGACACCGTCACCGAGACTTGGCGCGTCACCGATGTCGAGCCCTTGGTTGCTGTCACGAAGAACGTGGGCGTGCCTTCATCGCCGCGATTAGGCGGGGTAGCCGTCAGGTTGCAGCGAGCAGGCGTGCCCGAAACGAATCCCAACGTACCTGTAGTCCCGCCGGTCAGCCAGCTGGGCAGACCTGCGAAGCTCCAAGTCACGCCGGAAACCGACGACGTGAAGGCAAAGGCGAAGTTCTGACCTGCTACCGCCGTACCCAACGCGCACACCTGGTTCAGGTTGCAGTTACCGATTGCAAAGTCTTCCGGCCTCACAGCCCCCACCAGATTCAGCGTAATGGTGGCCGAGTCCACCAGCTTATTCTTGTCCCTCACCGTCACCGTAGCCCGGTAAGGACCCTCAACGTCATCCGGCGTGCCACTGAGAAGGCCTGTCTTCGCGTCAACAGTCAGCCCCTTGGGCAGGCCCGTAGCAGACCAACTAAGTGGCGGCAAACCACCCGTGGCCGTCAGCAAATGGCTGTAGGAGATGGTGTTGGTAACGTCACCCAGGTCTTCGTCAGCGACTTTCAGCGGATCTGTGATTGCTTCAAGTACCGACATCACATCGATGATAGAGATCGGATCCTGGATGCCGTTGCCAACGTTGTTGTCATACCGGTCTGCAGTGAACTCCAGGAAGATAGGCCCGGCGGTCTCAAATCTGAAGTGCAACACCGCTGGTTGATATTCAATGAATGGTAGCGGAGCTTTTCTCGGCGATAGCCGCCATGAATCGCTGAAAAGCCTGGTAGGGAGAATCCCAGCCGAGAGTCTGACGAGGACGGTTGTTCATCAGATCGGCCATGGAGTCCAGCGCATCCTGGTCATGCATGCTCAGGTCTGTGCCCTTGGGCATGAACTGGCGCAGCAGCCCATTCGTGTTCTCACAACTGCCTTTTTGCCAAGGGCTGTGCGGATCACAAAAGTACACCCGCATGCCAAGGGCTTGGGCGAGTTCCTTGTGCCGGGCCATCTCCTTGCCCTGGTCGTAGGTGAGCGTCTGGCGCATCGGCTGTGCGATCTGGCGCAGCTTGTTGGTGAACGCGGCCAGCGCACTGTCTGCGGATGCGTCAGGCATCTTGCACAGCAGCACCAAGCGCGTTGAGCGCTCTACCAGCACACCCACCGCCGATTGGTTGCCAGCACCCTTGATCAGATCCCCCTCCCAATGCCCCGGGATCACGCGATCATTGACCTCGGGTGGGCGAACATGGATAGAGACCATGTCTGGAATCTGACCACGCCGATCAGAGCCTGCTGAACGCGGGCGGCGTGTACTCTTGCCTTGGCGCAGCAGTGCGATGAGCTGGCGGCGCAACTCACCGCGTGGGTATGCATAGATGGCGGTGTAGATGCTCTCGTGCGAGGCATGCATGGTTGGGTCCTGGGGATACATGCGCTGGAGTGTGCGTGCAATCTGCTGGGGCGACCACAGCCAGCACAGCATGGTGGTCACAAGAGTCCACAACGCCCCGCAGCTGTGCAGCTTGGGGTATGGCTTGGCCTGAATGCGCCGCAGCTGGCACAGACGCTGCGCAGGCGCGCTGGCGTAACCGCCGTGGCAGGCGTTGCGCCGCAACTCACGGCTGATGGTGCTGGGGCTGCGGCCTTGAAGGCGGGCTATGGCCCTGATGCTCCAGCCCTGCTGGCGCAGCGATGCCAGCGTCACTCTGTCTTCTGGCTGCAAGTGCTCGTATCTCGTTCCCATTTGCGTACATTACCCTTGGTGAGGGTGTTGCACTTCAGATTTGAGACCGCCCCCCGTATCAGTACCACTGAGCAACGAGAACTGTGCAACTCCGCGAATCGAAGGCAACTGCAGCACGCTGCCGCTCAGGCTCCCCGCAACCAAGCGCGCACCAGAAGCCGCATCCGTTCCCGGCAGGATACGCACCTGCACATTGGCTCCGGAATTGCTGGATACCGGCTGAATGGCGTCGTCTTGCACAAACGCCTGCATGATGACAGTACTGGGGAGGTTGCGAATGTCTGCATTGCCCTTCGTACCCATGTAGCTTCGTTCCGAGGGAACAACCATGCTCACACTCGCAGGCTTACCTGTCACCCCCCCGACGACGATATCAACGCTGGCGGAATGCACCTTCTGATCGCGCGGGTCTGTCACGCTGCAAGTAATACGTGCGGTGCCAGCCTGATTCTTCGCATGGAAGTGGAACGAATTGCCGCCGGAGTTCGAGCCGAGGGTGATGCTGCGGTAGGCCAACGGTACCTTCACCTTGCCGCCATTTCCATCATCCACTTCCTCTTCGTGTGCCGGGTCCCCATCGAGATAGTACAAGCGGCCCGAATCGAGACCGCCAGCCATATTGCAGCTGAAGACATTTTCCCCACCAGGAATTGCGCGATCGCCTTCCTTGGCCTGCACGTACAAGGTAGTGGAGAAAGGAGCGTAAACACCTTGACCCACCGGGTAGTTGCTGACATTCAGAGGCAATTGCGTCTTTTCGGCACGCAGCGTGATGCTGTAAGGGAAATGGGACTCGCCGCCACTGCCGCCTCCCCCACCGCACCCCACAAGCACGGCAGCTGCCATTGCAGAAATAACATTGAATTTAAAATTTTTCATAATTCACCCATTACAAACTTAACGCACTGGACCACGATCAGTAATTACTTTAGGAGTAATAAAAACCAACATCTCACGCTTGGTAGATTCTTTAGTGCGATTTTTAGATAAATTACCCACTACTGGAACATCTCCCAGCAAAGGAATCTTATTTTCTTGATTGGTCTCTTCCATTTCAAATATACCCCCAATCACCACCGTTCCACCGTTCTCGACAAGCACTTGCGTACGAATATGTTTAGTATCTATCGCTACACCCTGATCGGTGCTTTCCCCCCGGCTATCCTTGTTCACATCCAGATCGAGGATAATATTTCCCTCAGGGGTAATCTGAGGGGTGACTTCGAGTTTCAGAACCGCTTTCTTAAACGCAATCGTGGTAGCACCATTTGGTGCGGTTACTGAATAGGGATATTCTGTACCCTGCTCAATCAATGCCTTCGTCTGGTCGGCAGTAATTAAACGAGGACTCGAAACAATCTTACCCTGCCCATCCGCTTCCATGGCAGACAACTCTAGCGTTAGGAATCGATTAGCCGCCGAGTTAAAGATAGACAAAGCGAACGAGCCCATATCTCGCACGTTCGAGAGGGAAGCCGGCAGGTTAACGAAACTGCCGCCAACATCCACGTTGCCCCCAAAACCAGCTGAGTTAGTAGCATTACTGTAGTTGGTGCCTAGTGCAAGGCGATTGCCACCGCCCAAGGCATAACCTCCGTCTCCACCTCTGTTGGCACGCAAATCCCCGCCGCCCAAGCGTACGCCAAGGGAACGCCCAAAAGAATCCCGGGCTTCGACAATGCGTGCTTCAATCATCACTTGCCGCACGGGCACGTCAAGAGTGAGCAACAGTTGGCGGACCTCTTCAAGTTTTGCAGCCGTGTCAGTTACAAACAGCTGGTTAGTTCGAGGCTCAGCTAGCGCGCTGCCGCGCTCGGAAAGAAAACGAGTATTCTGGCTCGATCCCCCCCCCCCGCCGGATGAAGTGTTTGTCGTCAACTGAACTACCATGTCGGCAGCTTTCGCATAATTCAACTGGTACGCTTGCGTACGCAAAGGCTCTAGCTTTTGGATAGCCAATGCGGCCTCATAGTCCTTTTTCGTACGCTCATCGATTTCATCCTTCGGAGCGATCCACAGCACCGTTCCAGACTTGCGCATCCCCAGCCCTTTGGCGTCCATGATAATCTGCAAAGCCTGATCCCAAGGGACATCTTTTAGTCGTAATGTCAGTGCTCCTGTAACCGTATCCGACGTGACAATATTAAAATTCGTAAAATCGGCAATCACTTGCAATAATGAGCGAACCTCAATATTTTGGAAATTCAGCGACAATTTTTCGCCCGAGTATGTAGGTCCCTGGGTCAATTTAGTTAAATCAACCTTTTTCGGCCGAACTTCAACAACAAATTGATTATCGCTTTGATAAGCGCTATATTCCCATTCCCCCACAGGATCGATCATCAGGCGCACGCGTTCCCCCTGTTGGGTCGCAGTGATAGTCTGAACCGGCGTACCAAAATCCGACACATCCAACTTACGCCGCAATCCCTCGGGCAAGGATGAGCGCAGGAAATCAACGATTAATCCCTTCCCCTGCTGTTGTAAATCGACGCCTACCTGATTGTTGGGAAGTCCTACAACAATGCGCCCCGCACCGTCCGTGCTACGTCGAAAATCCAAGTCCTTAAGAGGTAGCACATCAACGTTCTGACTCTCAGCAAAGGAGCCGGCCTGAGACGTCGGCATTTTCGCAGATGAAGTTGCCGCCTCCAGCAATATCATCACAGCGTTACCTTGTGATTCGGCTCTATATGACGTGGGGTGCTTGAGGTTTAAGACTACGCGCGCCCGCTCTCCCGCCTGCACAATGTTGGCAGACTTCACGTTCCCTTGATTAATATCTATCAGCGTGCGGCCTGTGCCATTGGTCACCCCAGGAAAGTCAAGAGCAATACGTGCTGGGCTCTGGATTGAAAACCCGGTAGGGAGTTCTTGTGGTTCGGAAAACTCAATGCGTAGAACTTCGGCACCACCCTGCAAAAGGCCAGAGATAGATTCAATAGACCCCCGTGCCTGAGCTACGGACACGCTCAGCGCTGCGGTAACTATTACACCCATCATCCGTAAATATGCACGAAGACGTACTTTTTCTTGAATCATTTTTTCACCTCACTCCCCTCTTGCAGATCTAGTGTTGTCATCCGCTCTACCCAATCGCCAGATGGGTCCTGAACAATTTCTCGTAAACGGATGTACGTTTCAGTGATGCTGACAACTTTCCCGTAATTTTGCCCAAGATAATTGCCCACTCGAACCTGATATAACAATTTATCCACGGTTACTAACGCGGTAGGCACTTCCGTTTTGTTCATACTTCCCACCATACGAACTGCATCTAACGGATATGCCTCCAGCGGCTCTTTTCTTCTCGCCATTTCTGGTGCGATTAGCGAAGCATTGGCCGCGGACTCTGCAGAGTCCCGCCTTAATGCCAGCGTCAATTTCATTGAATTGAAGGGATCAACGCCACTATCCGCAATGTAGTCTTGAGGAAAAAACTGCTTGGGTTCCTTCAACGGCGTGACACGTGGTTTCGTTGTCGCACGCAGATCTGCCATCCATTGGCGAAGCTCATCCTCTCCGCTAGGCCCACACCCCGTCAGTATGAAAACGGCGGCTAGCGCGGCAATTAGTACATTGTGGTATCTCACTTCTTGGCCCCCTTAGCTGCGGCCTTCTGCGCTTGTATCTCCTCCGGATCAAGATAGCGGAATGTTCGCGCCGTGGCCTCAAGGGTCAAATTACCATTTAAGTCCTTTGAAGCAGGAGTAATTGACAGATTATTCAAGGTAACGATGCGCGAAAGATTCGCCACATCAGATGCAAAGGCCCCCATGTCGTGGTACTTGCCCGCCACTCGAATAGAGATAGGTAATTCAGCATAATAATCTTTAACCACGATCTGCCCAGGACGAAACAATTCGAACTGCAAACTTCGGCCAAGGCCTGCCTGGTTAATATCTGAAAGTAGCGCAGACATTTCCGCTTTGCTTGGCAGCTGTTTTTCCAACTGGATCACGTATTGCTGAATCTGCTCTCTTTGCTTTTTGAGCGCGTCTAGACTAACGGCTTTCACGAGTTTCTTCTGATAGTCCTCTCGCAACGTCTGCTCAGTGCTTCTCTCGGCAGTTAATTCCTGCTCATAGTCTGTCAACTTAAAAAACCAGAGAAATGTAGCTACACCTGCAGCGATGAGTACACAAAGTAACGCACGAGGCAACACCGGCCACAGAGAAGGATCTTTTGGGTCCAAATTCTGGAATTGCCGTTGCAAATCCTCTAGCAGTTTTGCGAAATCAAATTTCGGCTTATTTTTCTTTGCCATTTTTACTTCCCCGTGCCTGCTGCGCTGGCAGCTTCCATAGCCTTTTGGGCTTCAGCACTACGCACCAATCGGAAACGTAAATTAAAGGCGGCAACACGACGCTGATCTTTGGGAGTTAACGAAACGTTAGCTGCGACAATTTCGACCAATTCTGGCTTTGAGAACCAGGGCGTATTATTGGCCAGATTGCGTAGCATCTCTGAAACACGCTCATTAGACTGCGCCATCCCCTGCATGGTGACCGTCTGGTCTGCCTGCTTAAGACTTGTTATATAAACGCCATCCGGCAACTGCAAGACCAGCTCATTAAGAAGGTGTACGGGCAAATTTCGATCGGATTGAAGATCTTCTACAGCTTTTTGCCGAGCCAAAAGGGCAGCAATTTCTTCTTCAAGGGTCGCGATTTCCTTGATTTGTCCTTCAAGGACTTTGATTTCGCTTCGAAGAAAATTATTACGATCCTGCTGATCGGTAATCATCGCTTGAAACCACCAATAAATAGCCGCAGCAATGGCAAGGCCTACCAATGCTGAAGCGAGCATGACGGCTTGAAACGCCTCCCGCCTGCGTTTACGAGCAGCCTCCCGATGCGGGAGTAGGTTGATAAGAATCACTGCAGGAACCTCCGCATTGCCAGCCCACAGGAGGTCAAGTAAGACGGAGCCTCGCGCACCATCTTTTTGAGGCGGACACCCCCGCCTACTTCCATGCCATCAAAGGGGTTGATGACGCTGCACGCAAACCCCGTGTTCTGAATGACGGATTCCGTCAAGCCGGGCAGAGGGGCAGATCCGCCTGCGAGCATGATGTGATCCACGCGGTTGTATGGGGTGCTCGTAAAGAAGAACTGCAGCGCGCGGCTGATTTCCTGAGCGAGACTGTCCACGAAGGGGCGCAGGACAGCAGATTGATAGTCTTCAGGCAAGTCGCCATTGCGCTTCTTGCCCTCCGCTTCTTCTTGTGAGAACCCATACTGGCGCACGATCAATTGGGTCAACTGCGCACCACCAAAGGCTTGGTCGCGTTCATACAAGACATCGTCATTCCGAATGACCTGCATGCTCGTCGTCATTGCCCCCACCTCAAAGAGGGCAACGACCGCATCGGCGCCCCGATTGGGCAACCCTTCAATCAGCCGCCCTGCTGCCAAGCGTGCCGCATGCGACTCAATGTCGACGACCACGGGTTTCAGTCCAGCCGCCTCAGCGAGACCTTGACGATCTTGCACCTTCTCTTTGCGAGAGGCCGCAATCAGCACGTCGACATCGCCTGGCGCGCTCTTGCTGGGGCCCACGACGCAGAAGTCGAGGCTCACCTCGTCCAGCGAAAAAGGAATGTACTGGTTGGCTTCGGATTCCACCTGCACTTCCAGTTCCTGCTCGGACATCCCGCCGGGCAGCGTGATGCGCTTGGTGATCACAGCAGAGGATGGCAATGCAAGGGCGACATTCTTGGTTTTGGTCCCGCTCTTTTTCACAACGCGACGCAACGCCTCGGCGACTTCATCGAACTTTTCGATGTTGCCATCCGTGATCCACCCACGCTCCAGTTGCTCGATTGCACAGCACTCGAGAACCAGCGCCCCTCCCTTATCTCGCCCCAACTCCACCAGCTTGACGCTGGAAGAACTGATGTCCACACCCAGCAATGGGGCAGACTGACGACTGAACAACGACCCCATTGAGATCAAGGTGCCCCTCCGCTACTTATCTATATGACGCAACAAAACTTAACACTTCACATGAATGCTATCAGTAAGGTTTTTCACCAGCCAAGAGTTTTACCTTTCTCGCACAAAAGCGGCGTTGTCAAAAGCAGACGATTTTCAGGTGCTATCGCTGAAATGTCGGCCCTATTTTTTGCGCGCTGACCAGGGCAAGGCGGCCCAGCCAAGCCGACACGCCAAGATTTTTATAATGACGGGTTGCCTCGTATCGAGACCCTATGCCACAGCCTCCCGACAGAACATCTTCCCCGCCCACATCCTCAATGCCACGCGCCGTGCGCTGGCTTCTGCTGGGGTTCACGTGGATCCTTGGCCTGGGCGTCGCCGCAACGTTGACCGGTGCTCTCGCCATCGGACTGGGCCTTGCGGTGGCATATCCCAATCTGCCTGATGTGTCCGATCTGGCGGACTACCGCCCTAAGCTACCCCTGCGGGTGTACTCCGCAGAAGGCGCATTGCTGGGAGAGTTCGGTGAGGAGCGGCGCAACTTGACGCCCATCCAGGACATCCCCCCTGTGATGACCAACGCAGTGTTGGCGATCGAAGACGCACGCTTCTTCCAGCACGGGGGCGTGGACTACAAAGGGGTGTTGCGCGCTGCGCTGGCCAATCTAGGACGCGTAAAAAGCCAGGGGGCTTCCACTATTACCATGCAAGTGGCGCGAAATGTTTATCTTTCTTCCGAAAAAACATTTACCAGAAAAATTTACGAAATATTACTTACATTTAAGCTCGAGCATCTGTTAACAAAAAACCAGATTCTCGAGATCTACATGAACCAGATTTATCTGGGGAATCGCGCCTATGGATTTGCAGCAGCCGCAGAAACCTATTTTGGCAAGCCGCTGAAGTCCATATCCATTGCCGAAGCAGCCATGCTTGCTGGCCTTCCGAAGGCCCCATCCGCTTACAACCCCATCTCCAACCCCAAGCGCGCAAGGATCCGGCAGCTGTACATCATTGATCGCATGCTGGAAAACGGCTTCATCACTGCCGAGGAAGCCACTGCTGCAAAGCAAGAAGATCTCAAGCTGCGCTCGTCGACGGATTCGACCCGTATCCATGCGGAGTACGTGGCTGAGATGGCGCGTCAACTCATCTACGCGCAGTACGGCCCCGAGGCATACACGCGCGGATTGAATGTGTACACCACGCTGAATGCCGGCGAGCAGGAGACAGCCTACACCGCGTTGCGCAAAGGCATCATGGACTACGAGCGCCGACAGCACTACCGCGGGCCTGAGCGGTTTGTCAGCCTGCCCTCCGCGTCTGAGGAGACCGAAGACGCCATCGACGACGCTCTGGCCAACCACCCGGATAACGGCAATGTGCTCGCCGCGGTCGTGCTGGAGGTCAACGCCAAGAGGATTCTGGCGGCCCGCGCCGATGGCGAACAGATCGAGATCACGGGCGAAGGCCTCAAGCCCGCGCAGTCCGGACTCAGCGAGAAAGCCCCGCCCAACATCAAACTGCGCCGGGGCGCGGTCATCAGGGTCGTACAAACACCCAAGAAGACTTGGGAAATCACCCAGCTTCCTGAGGTGGAAGGTGCTTTCGTGGCCATCGATCCGCGTTCCGGTGCCATACGTGCCCTGGTGGGCGGCTTTGACTTCGACAAGAACAAGTTCAACCATGTCACCCAGGCCTGGCGCCAGCCAGGTTCGGCGTTCAAGCCGTTCATCTACTCCGCCGCTCTGGAAAAGGGCTTCACACCTGCCACGGTGATCAACGATGCTCCCTTGTTCTTCAGTGCGGGCGTGACAGGCGGGCAACCCTGGGAGCCCAAGAACTACGATGGCAAGTACGACGGTCCCATGACCATGCGCGCAGGGCTTGCCCGCTCCAAGAACGTCGTCTCCATTCGCATCCTGCAGGCTGTCGGCCCCAAGAACGGGCAGGACTGGGTGACCCGTTTCGGATTCGAAGCCGACAAGCATCCCCCCTATCTGACGATGGCGCTGGGCGCAGGCTCTGTCACCCCGATGCAACTCGCTTCGGCCTACGCGGTGTTTGCCAACGGCGGCTACCGCGTCAACCCCTATCTCATCACCCGTGTCACGGACCACAAGGGACGCATCCTGTCGGATTTCCAACCTCCCGCCGTCACAGACAACCCCCGCGCCATTGAGCCACGCAACGCGTTCATCATGAACAGCATGCTTCAGGAAGTCGCGCGCTCCGGCACGGCGGCACGTGCACAGGCCACGCTCAAACGCCCCGATATCTATGGCAAGACAGGAACGACCAATGATGCAGTCGATGCGTGGTTTGCAGGCTTCCAGCCCACGCTGGCTGCTGTGACGTGGATCGGTTACGACACGCCGCGCAACCTCGGAAGCCGTGAGACCGGCGGCGGACTCAGCCTGCCGGTCTGGATCAGCTTCATGGAAAAAGCGCTTAAGGGCGTCCCAGTGGCAGAGCCCACCGTACCCGCAGGCGTCGTGAACGTGAGTGGCGAATGGTTCTACGAAGAATATGCGCGCAACGCGGGCGTCGCCAGCCTGGGTATGGAGAGCGCCACCCCCACCGATGGTGCGCCGGCTCCGGGAACACCGCCTCCCCCCGAAGAGCGCAACCGCATCCTCGACCTATTCCGTAATTGATGAAGAGGCGGGCCCGTGCGCCCGCGCAATCAATTGCGCAGCCCTTCGCTCGTGGATCGAGCCGCGCTGTCGCCGCTAATCGGTGAACTGGAGCGCTTCCCCCGCTTGCAAAGTGGCGTTGTGGCTGAGCGCTGCAAAGAATTCGCCGGCACCCTTGGTATCCATCCACGCCGTCCCGTCATGGCGGAAGTGATATCCGCCGGATTGCGCCGCCATCCATATCTCGTGCAGCGGCTTTTGAAGGTTAATCACGATCTGGCTGCGGTTGCGGAAAGTGATGGTCACCATGCCCCCCGTACGCTGGCCATCCAGATCAGCGTCGGTGGTGTCGTTGATACGGTCGCAGCTTTGTTCCACCGCCAGCAGCAGCTTTTCTGCACGGTCCATGAATTCGAGGTCGGTCATTACAATTTGCGTATGTTCAGAGCTCGTCAAATTCTAGTCAGGACGATTGTCCTTGCTGTGAGCACGGCAGCCTTCGCGGCCTGTGGCCAACGGGGTCCGCTTTACCTGCCCACGGACCCGGCTGCCGCGCAGCGCGCCACACTCCCTGAAACCCTCAACCCCGCCGCCTCGCGGGCTCCCGCCTCGTCGCCAGCCGATTCCGCTTCTACCACCCGTCCATGACCCATCCCCTTCTGCCCGGCCACCCCCACTTGCACTACCACGACCAAGCGCTTCAGTTGGAGGGCCTTCGCCTTGCCGACCTGGCCCGGGAGTTCGGCACGCCCCTCTACGTCTATTCCCAGGCATCCATGCTGGACGCCCTGGGGGCCTACCAGCGCGGGTTCGCTGGGCGCAAGGTGCAGATCTGCTATGCCATGAAAGCGAACTCGTCGCTCGCTGTCCTGCAGCTTTTCGCACGCCATGGCTGCGGCTTCGACATCGTTTCTGCCGGCGAACTGCAACGCGTGATTGCAGCCGGCGGCGACCCGGCGAAGGTGATCTTTTCCGGCGTAGGCAAGACGCGCGCAGAAATGCGCCAGGCGCTGGAGGTCGGCATTGGCTGCTTCAACGTGGAGAGCGAGGCAGAACTCGACGTGCTGAGCGAAGTGGCCCAATCCATGGGATTGCGCGCACCGATCAGCATTCGTGTCAATCCCAACGTGGACGCCAAGACCCACCCCTACATTTCCACGGGCCTCAAGGGCAACAAGTTCGGTATCGCCCATGAACGCACGGTTGCCACCTACCAGCGCGCAGCCGCCCTGCCCGGCTTGCGCGTGGTGGGCATCGATTGCCACATCGGCTCCCAGATCACGGAAGAGAGCCCGTATCTGGACGCCATGGATCGCATGCTGGACCTCGTGCAAGCCATCGAGGCCGCAGGCATCGCGATCCACCACATCGATTTTGGCGGTGGTCTGGGCATCGATTACAACGGCGACACGCCACCACGGGCCGACGCGCTGTGGGCCAAGCTGTTGGCCAAACTGGACGCGCGCGGCTACGGTGACCGCCAATTGATGATCGAGCCCGGTCGCTCCTTGGTGGGCAACGCCGGTGTTTGCCTGACGGAGGTGCTCTACCTCAAGCCCGGCGAGCAAAAGAACTTCTGCATCGTCGATGCGGCCATGAACGATTTGCCGCGTCCGGCGATGTACCAGGCCTACCACGCCATCGTGCCCCTGCAGGCAACAGCCCCCACGGCCGTGTCGCACGTGTATGACGTCGTCGGCCCGATCTGCGAAAGCGGGGACTGGATCGGCCGTGACCGCAACCTGGCGGTGGCAGCGGGCGATATGCTGGCGGTGCTGTCCGCCGGGGCGTACTGCAGTTCCATGGGGAGCACCTACAACACCCGCCCCCGACCCGCCGAGGTGCTGGTGGACGGAGCGCGAGCCCACCTCATCCGCACGCGCGAAAGCGTGAACGACATCTTCCGCAGCGAAAAGCTGGTACCGCAGGGCAACCCTTGATAACTATCAAGGAATAACCATTTCGCTCTGAGTACTATTGCACTTTCATTGCGGAGTCACCTGCATGCCTCAGGAACCTCTTGAACTCTACCGGGACAAGAACCACACTTGTCTGATGTTCTCGGACCTTGTCGAGGAGGATGGGCAGGCGGTTCAGGCCAACCAGTTCCTGATCGTGGACGACGACACGGGCGCCATCATCGACCCGGGCGGCAATCTGGCGTTCAACGAGTTGTTCATGGGCATGTCCAAGCACTTTCCGCCCCACAAGCTGTCCTACCTGATTGCGTCGCACGCCGACCCCGACATCATCGCCTCGCTGGACCGCTGGTTGAGCAGCACCAAGGCGACGCTGGTCATCTCACGCATCTGGGAGCGCTTCGCGCCGCACTTCACCAAGCTCGGCAAAACCGAGAACCGCATCATCGGGGTGCCCGACAGCGGCGGCCGCCTGCCGCTGGGCCGGCACGAGCTGGTGCTGCTGCCCGCGCATTTCATGCATTCCGAAGGCAACTTCCACTTCTACGACCCGGTCAGCCGCATCCTGTTCACGGGCGACCTGGGCGTCTCCATGACCTCGGGCGCCGACGCGCGCGTGCCGGTGACCCATCTGGCACCGCACATTCCACGCATGGAAGGCTTTCACCGCCGCTACATGGTCTCCAACAAGATCCTGCGCCTGTGGACGCGCATGGCGCGGCAACTCGACATCGCCATGGTGGTTCCGCAGCACGGCGCGCCCATCATGGGCAAGCCGGCCATCGACGACTTCTTCCAATGGCTCGACAGCCTGATGTGCGTATTCCACGCGATGGCGGACACGATTCCATGCTGATGGCGGACAGTGTTCCAGCGTGATGGCGGACAGTGTTCCACGCTGAAGGCGGACAGCATTCCAAACTGATGGCGGACACCTGCGGGGTGTTCTGAGTGACCCGAACGCGGCATACGCTGCCCGGTTTTTTGACCGGAACCAGCGATGCCCACACCCAGGGTCACCATGAGCAAACTACGACACACACTGCAACTGCTGCACCGCGGGGCCTTGAGCACCCGTCAAATCGGTGCCGCCCTCGGCATCTCCAAATCCACTGTCAGCGAGATAGCCAGCTACGCGCGCGTGGCCGGCGTGGACTGGGCACTGGCCCAGAGCCTGAACGACGACGAACTCCAGGCCCGGCTCTACAAGCCACCCGTGGCGCGCGAGTCCCGGCACCTTGAACCCGACCACGCCCACATCCACCGCGAACTGCGCCGACCTGGCGTGACGCTGCAGTTGCTTTGGGAGGAATACCAGCAACAGCACAGCGGGCAGGCGTACAAGTACAGCGCCTTCTGCGAGAAGTACAAGGCCTGGGCCCGGCGCCTGCAGCGCTCCATGCGCCAGACCCACACGGGCGGTGACAAGCTCTTTGTGGACTACGCCGGCCAGACCGTTCCCGTGGTGGATGCCGACACTGGCGAGATACGCCAGGCCCAGGTCTTCGTGGCCGTGCTGGGCGCATCGAACTACACCTACGCCTGCGCCACCGCCAGCCAGAAGACCACCGACTGGGTGGCCAGCATCATTAGCGCGCTGGAGTTCATCGGCGGCGTGCCCCGCCTGCTGGTGCCTGACCAGCCGCGCGCCCTCATGGCCCGACCCGACCGTTACGAGCCCACCGCGCACCGCCTGCTCGAAGAGCTCTGTGCGCACTACAGCCTGGCCGTGATGCCCGCGCGCCCGGCCAAGCCACGCGACAAACCCAAGGTGGAGGTCGCTGTGCAGGTGGTCGAGCGCTGGATTCTGGCCAGGCTGCGCCACCAGACCTTCTTCAGCCTGGCCGAGCTCAACCGGGCGATTGCCGCCTTGCTGGTGGACTTGAACCAGCGCGCGTTCAA
Organism: Diaphorobacter sp. LI3; assembly: GCF_022807955.1. Classification (NCBI taxonomy): domain Bacteria; kingdom Pseudomonadati; phylum Pseudomonadota; class Betaproteobacteria; order Burkholderiales; family Comamonadaceae; genus Diaphorobacter; species Diaphorobacter sp. LI3. Next base: position 3,603,613 of record NZ_CP094346.1, read on the forward strand.
GAAGCTGCCGGGCAACCGCACTAGCGCCTTCGCCGAACTCGACCGGCCAGCCCTGCGCCCCCTGCCGCCGGTGCGCATGCCCATCGCGCGCTTCAAACCCGCCCGCGTCAACATCGATTACCACGTTGAGCTCGATGGCCACTACTACTCGGTGCCCCACGCCCTGGTGGGTGAGCCGGTGGAGTTGCGCATCACGGCCGGCACGCTCGAAGTCCTGCACGGCAGCAAACGCGTGGCCGCCCACGCCCTCAATCCCCGACGGGGTGCACACACCACCACGCCCGAGCACATGCCGGCCTCGCACCGGGCGCACCTGCAGTGGACGCCGGCCAAGCTCATCGCCTGGGGTGAGCGCGTGGGCGCGGCCACCGCCGCCGTGGTGCGCTGGCAGATGGAGCACCGCCAGCATCCCGAGCAGGGTTACCGCTCCTGTCTGGGCCTCATGCGCCTGGGCCGTGAGTACGGGGCTGACCGGCTGGAGGCCGCCTGTGCGCGGGCGCAGTCGATTCGCTCACCGTCCTACAAGAGCATCGCCTCCATCCTGGGCTGCGGCCTGGACCAGCGGCCGCTGGATGCGCCGATGGCCGCACAGGCGAGCCTGCCGCTGCACGAGAACGTGCGCGGGCCGGGCTACTACCACTGAACTCCAACGTGCAAGCAAACCTAACAAGGAAGAACCATGCTCAACGAACAGACCTTGAACCAACTGCGCGCCCTGCGCCTGGACGGCATGGTGGCCGCCCTCAGCGACGCGGCCACCCACATCACGGCCAGCGAGCTGCCCTTTGAACAACGCCTGGCGCTGCTGGTGCAGCGCGAGGTGGACTGGCGTGACAGCAAGCGCCTGGAGCGCCTGTTGAAGGCGGCCCGCCTGAAGGTCTCCAGTGCCTGCCTGGAGGACATCGACTGGCGCGCCAGCCGGGGCCTGAGCCGAGAGGTCATCACCAGCCTGGCCGGCGGGGACTGGCTGCGCCATGGCCACAACGTGCTGCTCACCGGCGCCACCGGGTGCGGCAAGACGTGGCTCGCCTGCGCACTGGGGCAGCAGGCCGCGCGCCTGGGCTTCTCGGTGCTCTACACCCGCGCGCCACGGCTGCTGCAGGAGCTGCACGTGGCCCACGGCGATGGCAGCCTGGGCAAACGGCTGGCGCAACTGGCGCGGCTGGACCTGCTCATCCTGGACGACTTCGGCATCGCGCCGATTGCCGCGCACGAGCGAAACGACCTGCTGGAATTGCTGGACGACCGGGTGGGCACGCGCTCGACGCTCATCACCAGCCAGTTGCCGGTGACGGCCTGGCACGCCTGGCTGGACGAGCCCACGCTGGCCGACGCCATCCTGGACCGCATCGTGCACGGCTCGCACAAGATAGCCCTCAAGGGCGAGTCGATGCGCAAGCTCACCAAGGCCGTCTGAGCCGGCCGCGCCGACCGCCATTCCACGCTGATGGCGGACACTTCGGCTACGATTTGAGCGTCACTCAGGACACCCGCGCAACGTGTCCGCCATCGCCTGGAACGCTGTCCGCGATGGGAATGGAATCACTGTCCGCCATCAGTGGAATGCGCACTGATGTGTGGCATCGACCTGTTTGATGACCGCGCCTACCAGATCCCCACGGGTCACATCGATCCCGTCACCCGCCAGGTGCGCCCTGCGCTGCAGGCCGTGCGCGCCTGAAAGTTTGATAAAAATCGGCTCTAGCGCTTACCCAGAAAGCGCTAGCAGCTATCTAATTAATAGCAATCAGACGGCACGGCGGCGCCGGCGCAACCAAGGCCGAGCGAGCAGCAACGCCGCCAGGATGGCGGCATAGACCGCCACCTCGGCAAAGTCGTTCTTGCCCGACCGCATCCAGAAAAAGTGCAGGATCGCCAGCCCCGCGGCCAGGTACACGCCGCGGTGCAGTTGCTGCCAGCGCCGCCCGCCCATCCAGCGCATGGCCCGGTTGAACGACGTGGCCGCCAGCGCCAGGAGCACCGCAAAGCAGCCCATGCCCACCAGGATGAAGGGGCGCTTGAGCACGTCACGAAGGATTTCCGGCACATCCAGCCCCATGTCGAACCAGCCGTAGCACAGCAAGTGGAGTGCCGCGTAGGCGAAGGTGTACAGACCCAGCATGCGCCGAAAGCGTGCCAGCGGCGGCTGGGCCAGCGCCAGCCTCAGGGGTGTGACTGCCAGGGTGAGGCACAGCATGCGCAGCGTCCAGTCGCCCGTGGAGCGGATCAGGGCTTCGGCAGGGTTGGCGCCCAGGCGATCGGCGGCCGCCCCATACACCAGCCAGGCCAGTGGTAGCAGGCACAGCACAAACAGCACCGGCTTGGCTGCCGGGTGCAACAACACGCGCGCACCCCAGCCGCGACCCGCCAGCGCGGGAGTACTGCCCGAAAGGCGTGCATGCACCATCAGTAGAACTTGCGCAGATCCATGCCCGCGTAGAGCTGTCCCACCTGGGCCTCGTAGCCATTGAACAGCAGGGTCTTGCGCTTCTTGGCGAACAGTCCGCCCTCGCCGATACGCCGTTCGGTGGCCTGGCTCCAGCGCGGGTGGTCCACATCTGGATTCACGTTGGAATAAAAGCCGTACTCCTGCCGTGCAGCCTTGTTCCAAGCGGTACCAGGCTCCTTCTCGACGAAGCGGATCTTGACGATGCTCTTGGCGCTCTTGAAGCCGTACTTCCACGGCACGACGATGCGCACCGGTGCGCCATTCTGATTGGGCAGCACCTCGCCATACATGCCGAAGGCGAGCAGCGTGAGCGGATGCATGGCCTCGTCCAAGCGCAGGCCTTCGGTGTAAGGCCAGTCCAGCACACGCGAGCCCACGTAAGGCATGGTGGCTTTGTCCGCCAACGTGACGAACTCGACGTACTTCGCACTGCCCTGCGGCTCCACCCGCTTGATCAACTCTGCCAACGAGTACCCCACCCAGGGGATCACCATGGACCAGCCCTCGACGCAGCGCAGGCGGTAGATGCGCTCCTCCTGCGCACTGAGCTTGAGCAGCTCGTCGATATCGAAGCGCCGTGGCTTGTTGACCAAGCCTTCCACTTCTACGGTCCAGGGGCGGGTTTTCAGGGTATGGGCGTTGCGCGCGGGGTCGCTCTTGTCCGTGCCGAATTCGTAGAAATTGTTGTACGTGGTGGCGTCCTGGTACTCGGTGACCTTCTCCATGGTCACCGCGCCCGGCACGGCGGACGGCGCACCCGGCAGGGGTGCGAGCCTCCCCGGGCGGCGGACTTGGTCAGCGAGGGCAACACGCCCTGCCCAGCCGGCCATCGCCGCGCCACCAGCACCCGCTGCCAGCAGGCGGAGCATGGCGCGTCGCTGCTCATAGACGGCGCGCGGCGTGATCTCGCCGGCGCAAGGGTGGATATAACCGTTGTCTCGGGTAGGAATCAACATGGGGGTCCTTCTGGCAGCCGCATCTGCCACAGTCTGCATGAGACACAGACTGCCCGCAGGGCCCGCAGGTTCCCCCCTTGGACGCCGAGGGTTACAAGGTTCCGTAGCTGTGCAGCCCGCTCAGGAACATGTTCACGCCCAGAAAGGCGAAGGTGGTCACCGCCAGGCCCACCAGCGCCCACCACGCCGACATGGTGCCGCGCAAACCCTTCATCAGCCGCATGTGCAGCCATGCCGCGTAGTTGAGCCACACGATCAGCGCCCAGGTTTCCTTGGGGTCCCAGCTCCAGTAACCGCCCCAGGCCTCCGCGGCCCACAGCGCTCCCAGGACCGTGGCGATGGTAAAGAACGCAAAGCCCACGGCGATGGACTTGTACATCACATCGTCCAGGATCTCGAAGGACGGCAACCGCTCGGCAATGCGCCGGCGCGCCAGCAAGATGCCCGCCACGATCAGCGCAGAAACGCCGAAATACACCATCCAGTAGCCACCGCCGTTGTCGGCCGCGCCCTGGCGAAAGACGATGGGCTCAAAGCACAGCACCACGCCCAACAGCCACAGCGGTGCCAGTTTCCACCAGCGCGTTTCGCTCGCCTGCTGTTTGATCAGGTAGGCAAAGGCCACCATGGCTGACAGCGCGAAGGTGCCGTAGCCGATGAAGTTGGCCGGCACATGCAGCTTCATCCACCAGCTCTTGAGCGCGGGCACCAGCGGCTGGATCTCATGCGCCTCGCGCACGACCGTGTACCACAGCAGAAAGCCCACGGCGGCGCTCACCACCAGCATCACGAAGCCGCCGAGCGCGCGGGTTTCGTACTGCTCCTCGTAGTACAGGTAGAACACGGCCGTCATCCAGCAGAACATGACGAACACCTCGTAGAGGTTGCTCACCGGGATGTGGCCGATATCCGGGCCGATCTGGTAGCTTTCGTACCAGCGCACCATGGTGCCAATCAATGCCAGCGCCACGGCCACCCACGCAATGCGCGAGCCGATGCGCATCATCGTCTGCCCTTGACCGCGCGAGAGCATGCCCACCCAATAGAACGCGGTGCTCATGAAGAACAGCATGCTCATCCACAGGATGGCCGACTGGCTCGACAGAAAGTACTTGAGTCCGAAGACCGTGTCCGCGCGCGCCAGGTCGCCCGCGCCATTGTTCTGGTACAGCCCGATGGCCAGCAGCGAGCACGCGGCCACCATCAGCATCAGTGTGCTCAGCGGGCGCCAGAACCAGCCCAGCCAGATCGCGCTGGGAATGGAGCCCAGCAAAATGGCCTTCTCATACACATCCATGTACACCGCATAGCGCTGCAGCGCGAAAACGCCCCCCGCGACCACCAACAACGCAAACAGCCAGTCCCACCAGCTGCGGCGTGCGAAATACCCTTCGCTCAACGTGAGCGTGGTCGTGGCTGTATTCATGAGGCACCTCCGTGCGGGGATGTTCCGATCAATTGGGTGGTGAGCTGCGCGAATTCACGATCCGCGTCCAGCGTCTTGCGGTTGGTGGACAGCGCCATCGTCGCGCGGGCGCCCGCGTCCTGCGGCGCCAGCCAGACCCATACGCGGCGTTCACGCACGTAGAGCATGGCAAACACGCCGATGATCAGCAGCGCGCAGCCCAGGTACACCACGTTCTTGCCCGGCGCGCGCGCCACCTGGAACACGCTGGCCTGCACCTGCTTGAAGTCACGCAGCTCGAACGCCAGGGGCACCGGATAGGCCTGTGCATCGCTCAGGCTCAACACCGCCTGCGTCATGAACGCCTGCGTTGCGCCATTCTGTGGCAAGGGGGCCAGGCCTGCACGTTCGCGGGTGATCTGCGCCAGTTCGAACAGGGCGCCGTTGAGGATGCGCACCAGCACCTCGCTGGCGCGGTTGCGCTCGTCTTCGGGCACATTGGCCTCCATGAAGTCCGAGATCGCCTGCAGCCCGCCACGCGGCCGGCCGGCCGCCGCAGCAGGCTCGTCGATCGCACCGGCGAACAGCGCGAGCGCGCGCCCTGCCGACTGCGCGAGTTGCTCGGCCAGCTCGGGGCGCGCCCCATCCACGGCCGCTGCCGCGTAGCGACGCACCGCCAGCTCGCGCATCTGCGGATTGGCCAGTGCCAGGCGCATGCGCAAGAAGCCGTCCATGCCACCCTCGGCATCCACCGGCACGCGCAGGTAGCGGAAGGGCTCCGCGGGGGTCTCACGCACACCCAGCAAATACATGGGCTGACCGTCGCCCGTGTCCACGGGCAGCATGAAATTGTGGAACTCCCGCGCCTGGCCCGCGGCATCGCGCAGCTTGTAGGTGATGCTGGGGCCTACGTTGCGCAGTTCGCGCTTGCTCACGGTTTTGTTGCCGGCACCCAGGCGCGATTCGATCGATTCGCGCAGATCCACCTTGCGCACGTCAGCGCCCGAACCGCTGGCGCCGGTATCGCCGAAGTTCTCCACATTGAGCACCCGCAGCCCCGTGAACTCCAGCGTCATGCCTTCGCCCGAGCCCGAGTGCGTGAGGCGCGTGGAGCCGCCGATCACGCCTTGCACATCGAAGGGTTCCGCGCCAGGCACCATGGGACGCGCACGCAGGTGCACTTCGGAGCCGCCATCGTCAAAGCTGGATTGGTAAATTTCGATGCCCCGGTAGCTCACGGGATGGTTGACCTCCACGCGCGCCGGCGTGGCCTCGCCCGTGGCGCGGTCGTGGATCACGATCTCGCTGGCGAACAGCTTGGGCATACCGGTGGAGTAATGCTCCACGATAAACTTCTTGAGCTCGACGGCAAACGGCAGTTCTTGCAGCAGTACGCCGTCGGACTGGCTCAGGATGGCGGTGCCGGACTGCGTGCCCTCGGCCACCACAAGATTGCCGCGGAACGTGGGATTGCGCTCGGACAGCCGGTGTTCGGGCTTGACCTCGGAGATCAATCCCGAGCCCGCATAGGGCGTCTTGCCACCAAACCACATCTGCGCCCGCACAACGAGATCGCCGTCCAGCAGGCCGCCCAGGCACACCAGCACGATGGCGCTGTGCGCGGCGATATAGCCCAGCTTGTTGGCGGCACCGGCCTTGGCGGCCACCATCCAGCCGTCACCTGCCGGGGTCTGGCGCTGCTGCAGGCGCACCTTCCAGCCTTTGGCAACCAGTTGCTGGCCCACGCGGCGCGCGGCCGCCTCGGGCGTTTCGGCCGGCAGCTCCGCGCTGGCCTTGTGGTGGAACGCCTGCAGGCTCTTCTCGCGGATGTCTTCCTTGTAGGTACGCAGATCCGCCAGATACTTGGGCGCATGCCGGGCAATGCACAGCGAGGTGCTGACCACCAGAAAGCCCAGGATCACGAGGAACCACCAGGCGCTGTAGACCGCGTTCAGCTTGAGCGCCAGGAACACCTCCGCCCAGAACGGGCCGAACTGGTTCACATAGTTGACGGCCGGCTCGTGCTGCTTGAGCACCGTGCCGATCACCGAGGCAATACAGATCACGGTCAGCAACGCGATCGCGAAGCGCATGGACGCCAGCAGCTCGGTCATCGACCGCATGGCGTGCGTCCGGGGGGCGCTGCTAGGACCGAAAGTGGTGTCAGACATGAAAGACGCGAAGGCCGGGAGGAATCCACCTACGCCAGTCAACCCTGCGTGCGTAGGCCCATGAGAAAGGGCGGGCCATCCGTTCAGATGAGCCCGCCCGTCTTGGGTGCGATTATCGGCGGTAGGTTCCAAAGGCGCATCGGAGCACCCCTGGAAATTTGACGTGAATCAACGCAAACCGGCAATGTAGTCAGCCACGGCCTTGATCTCGCGGTCGTTGAGCTTGGCGGCCACGTCGCGCATCTGCACGTTGTTGCCACGCTTGCCGTCGCGGAAGTCCACCAGTTGCTTGACCGTGTAGTCGGCATGCTGGCCCGACAGGCGCGGGTACTGGGCAGGAATGCCGGAACCGTTGGGGCTGTGGCAGCCGGCGCAGGCGGCAATGTTGCGCTCCTGGATGCCGCCGCGGTAGATGCGTTCGCCCATGGCGACCAGATCCTTGTCCTTGGCAAAGCCTTCCTTGGCTTGCTTGGAGGCCAGCCACCACGACACGTTGCGCATGTCGTCCTCGGAGAGGATGGCGGCCATGCCTTGCATGATCGGGTCAGCGCGCTTGCCGGCCTTGAACTCCTGCAGCTGCTTGACCAGGTATTCCGGGTGCTGCTGCGCCAGCTTGGGGTTGGCTGCGATGGTGGAATTGCCGTCGGCGGCGTGGCAGGCGGCGCACACGGCGGCGTAGCTGGCCTCGCCCTTCACGAGATCAGGCTTCGCTGCCTTTTGCGGCGCCGGGGTTTCGCCTGCGGCAAGGGCCGAGGCAGCGGGGACTGCCAGTGCGGCAGCCATCAGCAGGGAGGCGAGCAACTTCATATCGGGGGATCTTGTGTTATGAGCGCAAAACCCCGCGATTCTACAATGCCCCTGTTTCGCCCTATCCCTTGGAAAACCCATATATGCCGACCACATCACATGCGCCAGTTGCTGGCTCCCTCCCGCCAGCGCCGGACGCCAAGGTCGCCATGGGGTGGATGCACACCGCGCGCTTCCTGACGACGGCCGCGCAGTTGCACCATTTGCCCGCCATCGAGGTGCCCGAGATCGCCTTCGTGGGCCGCTCCAACGCAGGCAAATCCACCTGCATCAACACCCTCACCCAGCAGCGCCAACTGGCGTTTGCATCCAAGAAGCCCGGACGCACCCAGCACATCAACCTGTTCGCGCTGGGCAAGCAGGGCGCGACGGACGCGGTGCTGGCCGATCTGCCGGGCTACGGCTACGCGGCCGTGTCGCGCTCGGACAAGCTGCGCTGGCAGCAAGTGATGCTGAGCTACCTGGTGAGCCGCGAAAGTCTCACCGCCATCGTGCTGCTGTGCGACCCGCGCCTGGGCCTGACCGAGCTGGACGAGGCGCTGCTGAACGCCGTGCGGCCGCGCGTGGAGGCAGGGCTCAAGTTCCTGGTGCTGCTCACCAAGGCCGACAAGCTCACGCGCGCCGAGCAGGCCAAGGCCCTGTCCATCACGCGACTGCAGGCCGGCGGCGGTGAGGTCAGGATGTTCTCCGCGCTCAAGAAGCAGGGCGTGGACGAAGTGGCGCAACTGCTGTGGCAGTGGGCCCACCCCGTCCAAAAAGAGGATGCGGCCGTGGAAGCCCTGCCGCCATCTGAAGACCAAAATTGACGCCAGCGCCCGTCCATCAAGCGCTGGCAGCTATGAAAGGCGTAGCGTATGGCGGAGACGATCACCCACACACTGCCGCACGGCATCACGCTGCACTGCCGCGTGGCCGGCATGCCAGGGCGCCCGGTGTTGCTGTTCCTGCACGGCTTTCCCGAAGGCGCGTTCATCTGGGATGCGCTGCTGGGCCATTTCGCCGATCCGGCACACGGCGGCTACCGCTGCGTGGCGCCCTGGCTGCGCGGCTATGCACCCTCCAGCGCGCCGGCTGCAATAGAGGCCTACCGCCCCAAACATCTGGTGCAGGACATCGCCGCGCTGATCGCCCAGGAAGCCGGTGCCGGCACGCCGCTGGCGGCGCTGGTGGCACACGACTGGGGCGGGGCCGTGGCCTGGAACCTGGCCAACCAGCATCCCGGACTGCTCAAGCGCCTGATGGTCATCAACGCGCCTCACCCTGGCGCCCTATTGCGCGAGTTGCAGGGCAGTGCCGCACAGCAGGAGGCCAGTGCGTACATGCACTTCCTGTGCCGCCACGATGCCGAGTCGCTGCTGGCCGAGAACGATTTCGCGCGCCTGTTCGGCTTCTTTCGCCGCGCCGATGGCAGCGCGCCCGGCTGGCTCACCCCTGCACTGCGCGCGCACTACCGCGCGCAGTGGGCTGCGGGGCTTGCCGGGCCTTGCAACTACTACCGTGCCAGTCCGCTGCGGCCGCCGCTGCCCTCGTCTTCCCAGGACGACGGGACGCCGGACATCCGCTCCCTCACGCTGCCCGCCGACATGCTGCAGGTGTCCGTACCCACGCAAGTGCTGTGGGGCATGGACGACCCCGCGTTGCTGCCCGGTCTGCTGCACGGGCTCCAAGCCTGGGTGCCACGCCTGCAGGTGCAGCAAGTGCCAGGCGCCACGCACTGGGTGGTGCACGAGCAGCCGGGGCTGGTGCGCGACACCCTGGCGGATTTTCTTCGCCAGGCACTATGATTTTCGTAGCTGTTGGCGCTTACCAGATAAGCGCTATAGCCATTTTTTTACTGATACACCGAATCCTGCCCCTCGGGGCGGGTCTTGAAGCGCTTGTGCACCCAGTAGTACTGCGCGGGCATGGTGCGGATGGCGGCTTCCAGTTCGCGGTTCATGCGAGCCGTGTCGGCCACATGGTCCTCGGTGGGAAAGTGGTCCCAGGCGGGGGTCAGCTCGGCCACGTAGCCCTCGGGCGTCATGCGGCTGTACAGCGCCACCACCTTGGCGCGCCCCAGGCGCGCAAAGCGCGACAGTGACGGGATGGTGGCCGCGTCCGGCATGGCGAAGAAGGGCACGAACACCGAGTCGTTCCTGCCGTAGTCCATGTCGGGCAGCAGGTACAGCAGCCCGCCCTTGCGCAGGCACGAGATGATGGGTTTCACGCCGTCGGCGCGGTTGAGCATGCGCACGTTGCCAAAGCGCTGGCGGCCCGCCATGAACCATGCGTCCAGCACCGGGTCGGGGTTGGTGGCGAAGATCGAGGTGAACTCACGCCGCGTGTTCAGCGGCAAGGCGAGGCCGCCTGCGTCCATGCTGTAGAAGTGCGGCGCGAAGACGATGGTCGGCGTGTCGCCTTCCAGCTCATGCAGCGCGCCCACCAGCTTCACGCGGCTGCGCACCAGCGCCTCGGAGCCCGACCACAACCAGCCGCGGTCCAGGAAGGTCTGGCAGAACACCACGAAGGACTCGCGCGCCCACGCGCGGCGCTGCGACTCGGGCACCTCCGGGAAGCACAGGGCCAGGTTGCGCAGCGCCACCCTGCGCCGCGGCACGGCCAGCACGAACAGCACCCGGCCGATGAACCGCCCCAGCGCGCGCAGCGCCGGCAGCGGCAGGCGGCCCAGCAGATTCAGCAGCGCGATGCCCGCGCGCGCCATCATGCGCGGCCCTCCGGCGGCGCATCGGCCCCGGCAGAGGTATGCATCTCCGCGCGGGGCTGCTTGTAGCGGGCGTAGCCCCACAGGTATTGGTCGGGGCTTTGGCGGATGAGGTATTCCATGGCTTGGTTGAGCTGCAGCACGGCCGCGTCGAGTGTAGGCGCCAGCGGCTGGGGCAAATCCTCCAGGTGCAGCACATAGCCGCGCCCGCGTGGCAGGCGCTCGCACCGCGCCAGGATCACCGCCGCACCGGTCTGCTGCACCAGGCGCGCAGCCAGCGTCATGGTGTAGGCCGGGCGGCCGAAGAACGGCGACCACACCCCCAGCCCCTGCGGCGGCACCTGGTCAGGCAGCAGGCCCACCGCCTCGCCGCGCCGCAGCGCCTTGATCATCTGGCGCACGCCCTGCAACGTGGTGGGCACGGCCTGGATGCCGGGGCGGTTGCGCGCGGTCTGCATCACCTCGGCCAGCCAGCGCTGGCGCGCGGGCCGGTACAGGATGGTGATGGGGCCGTGCTCCGGCGACCAGCGCCGCGCCGCCGCCTGCACCGACAACTCGAAACAACCGATGTGCGGCGTGAGGAACACGATGCCGCGGCCTTGGCACCAGGCCCGTTGCACGCATTCGGCCCCGCGTATCTCGCAGGCCGGCGGCTCGGGCCGCAGCCACAGATGCGGCGCCTCAGCCACCATGCGCCCTGCGTGCGCTATGGCCGCACGCACGTCACGCAAGGCATAGCCCGCGCGCGCGGCGTTGTCGATGAAGCGGCGGCGGTAGGTGGGCGATGCGCAAAACGCCACCCAGCCAAGCGCCGCGCCAATGACATGCAGCAACCACAAGGGCAGCGCGGAAACGAGCCGAAAGAGGGATGACATTACAATGACGGTCGTCGCCGAGTTAAATGAGCAACTTGCAGGGCGACGTTAAACACAACTGCTAAAGCGTTCGCCGAGGCTCCATGAGGCTCTGGGCAACGCCCAAATGCTGACAACACGGAGTTTATTCAAATGGCGAACGATTTCCTCTTCACGTCCGAATCGGTCTCTGAGGGCCACCCCGACAAGGTGGCGGACCAGATCTCCGACGCCATCCTGGACGCGATCTTCACGCAAGACCCCCGCAGCCGCGTGGCAGCCGAGACGCTGACCAACACCGGCCTGGTAGTGCTGGCCGGCGAGATCACCACCAACGCACACGTGGACTACATCCAGGTGGCGCGCGACACCATCAAGCGCATCGGCTACGACAACACCGAGTACGGCATCGACTACAAGGGCTGCGCAGTGCTCGTGGCCTACGACAAGCAGTCCAACGACATCGCCCAGGGCGTGGACCACGCCAGCGACGACCACCTGAACACCGGCGCGGGCGACCAGGGCTTGATGTTCGGCTACGCCTGCGACGAGACGCCCGAACTGATGCCCGCGCCCATCTACTACGCGCACCGCCTGGTCGAGCGCCAGGCCCAGTTGCGCAAGGACGGCCGCCTGCCCTTCCTGCGCCCGGACGCCAAGAGCCAGGTGACCATGCGCTACGTGGACGGCAAGCCCCACAGCATCGACACCGTGGTGCTCTCCACCCAGCACAGCCCCGACCAGAGCGAGACGGCTACCAAGATGAAGGCCAGCTTCACCGAGGCCATCATCGAGGAGATCATCAAGCCGGTGCTGCCCAAGGAATGGCTGCAGGACACCAAGTACCTCATCAACCCCACGGGTCGCTTCGTCATCGGCGGGCCGCAGGGCGACTGCGGCCTGACGGGCCGCAAGATCATCGTGGACACCTACGGCGGCGCCTGCCCGCACGGCGGCGGCGCATTCAGCGGCAAGGATCCAACGAAGGTGGACCGCAGCGCCGCCTACGCTGCGCGCTACGTGGCCAAGAACATCGTGGCCGCCGGCCTGGCGCGCCAGTGCCAGATCCAGGTGGCTTATGCCATCGGCGTGGCGCGCCCGATGAACATCACCGTGTACACCGAGGGCACCGGCGTGATCCCCGACGACCAGATCGCCCAGCTGGTGCAGGAGCACTTCGACCTGCGCCCCAAGGGCATCATCCAGATGCTGGACCTGCTGCGCCCCATCTACGCGAAGACCGCCGCCTACGGCCACTTTGGCCGCGAGGAACCCGAGTTCACCTGGGAGAGGACGGACAAGGCTGCCGCGCTGCGTGCAGCGGCGGGGCTATGAACCCCACGTCTGCGTCCAGGCAATCACTGAGCTTGGGGGCGGAGTTCATATCCCGCCGCGTTGTGAACGCAGACCAGTACGCCGCCGCGCGGCGCCAAGCGGCCGGCTTGTAAGCCTGTGCAGGCGCGGGTATCAACGCCGCGCGCGCTGCTGGCCGCTGGAGGTGCGCCGGCCACGGTGGCGCAGGAACTGGGCTTTGAGGACCAGCGCCACTTCCACAACGCATTGCGCGAACGCGTGGCGGCTGCGCCGGGAGATTCTCGGCGCTAAGGGCGGCGGCCTGCTGCAGGGCCGCAGCGATGCCCTGCTGGGCAAGGCCGCGCATGTATGCACTTGCAGACGCCATTTTTTCCAATACACCCCCTGCCCCCCGCGTCCAGGCTGCCTGAGAATGCGCTGTTCACGCCAACCTGTTCCTGCTGCTGGCGGGCACGCCGCCTGTGCTGCAGCGGCTGTACAGCGCCTGGACGGTTGCCATCATGCTGGGATGGGTTCTGCGGATGGCCGCCACAGAACGCACGGGCGCCGTGCTGCTGCCGATCGCCGGCGGCGTGGCACTGCATGCGCTGCGATAACCGGCAGCACTGTCAACACCCTCCTACACGCTGCGGTTTCGCCAGATGACGGAGTGCCTGCGCCGGCGCCCCTACTCTGGTGCCCAGCCGCCGCACCCGCCGGCGGCCCATCCCAAGGAGGCCTATCCCATGCTCAAGTACGCGATCATCTTCGCCATCATTTCGCTCATTGCCGGCGCGCTCGGGTTCACCGGCGTGGCCGCTGGCTCGGCCGCCATCGCCAAGGTGCTGTTCGTGGTGTTCCTGGTATTGGCCGTGCTGTTCGTGGTGCTCGCGCTGCTGGGTATCGGGGCCGCGCGCAAAGCCATCAAATAGCGGTGCCGGCCGGATGCGGCCCCGCAGTTGCCTACACTGCAGGCCCTGCACGCTCGCATCCGCGCCATGACCCGCACCGTCCACCTGCTCGCCATTGATCCTCAGAACGACTTCTGCGATCTGCCCGCCGCGTGGCACTCGCGCGATCCCCATGGCGGCGCGGTAACCGCCCCGGCGCTGCCCGTTCCCGGCGCGCATGCGGACATGCAGCGCCTGGCAGCGTTCATCCGCGCGCAGGGGGCAGGTATCGACCACATCACTGTCACCCTCGACTCGCACCAGCGGTACGACGTGGCGCACCCCGCCTACTGGCAGCGCAGCGACGGGGGCGCGGTGGCGCCCTTCACCGCCATCACCGCTGCGCAGGTCCGCGCGGGTGCGTTTGCGCCGCGTGACCCTGCCGCGCTGGCGCGCACACTGGACTACCTGGACACGTTGGAAACCCAGGGCCGTTACACCCTCATGGTCTGGCCCGTGCATTGCGAAATCGGCAGCTGGGGCCATGGCGTGCATACCGACGTGCTGGCCGCGTGCAGCGACTGGCAGGCGCATCGCGTGCGCGCCGTACAGTCCGTCTTCAAGGGCATGAGCCCCTGGACCGAGCACTACAGCGCCGTACAGGCCGAAGTACCCGACGCGGCCGACCCGCACACCGCCCTGAACACCCATCTGCTGGACCAATTGGCCAGCGCAGACCTGCTGCTCATCGCAGGCGAGGCCAGCAGCCACTGCGTGCGCGCCACCACCGAGCACATCATCCAGCACCTGGCCCGCCTGCACCCCGGGTGGAGCCCGCGGCGTCTGGTGCTGCTCACCGATTGCATGAGCCCCGTGGCCGGCTTCGAGGCGCAGCATGAGGCCTTCCTGGAGGCGATGCACGCCCAGGGTGCACGGCTGGCGACTTCAAGCGAAATTTGCCTCTAGCGCTTATCCATCAAGCGCGAGCAGCTCACTTTTTTGAGAACACACGAATCGCCGCATGTACGACACCGCCATCCTCATCGGCCGCTTCGAGCCCGTCCACACCGGCCATCTCGCCCTGCTGCGCGAAGCGCTGGTACAGGCGCGGCAGGTCATCGTCATCGTCGGCTCGGCCTTCCAGGCGCGCACACCCAAGAACCCGTTCACCTGGCACGAACGCGAAGCCATGCTGCGCGGTGCTCTGCCCGAGGGCGACCGCACGCGCCTCACCGTGCTGCCGGTGCGCGACTACTACAACGAGGCGGTGTGGGTGGAAGCCGTGCGCAACGCGGTGGCGCGCCACAGCCCGCCGCAGGCGCGCGTGGGACTGGTCGGCCATTTCAAGGACGCCACGAGCAGCTACCTCAGCGCCTTTCCGGGCTGGGAATTGATACGCATGGAGCGCCAGGGCCGCATCGACGCGACCGCCATCCGCGACGCCTACTTCGGCGCCACACCCGCCACCGTGGCCCATGCGCTGCAGCCGCTGGCGCCCATGCTGCCGCCCGCCACGCAAGCGCTGTTGGAGCAATTCGCCCACACGCCGCACTTCGCCACACTGCAGCAGGAATGGCAGATGCTGCGCGGTTACCGCGCCGCCTGGGCAACGGCGCCCTACCCGCCCGTGTTCGTGACCGTGGACGCGGTACTGCGCTGCCAGGACCACGTGCTACTCATCCGCCGCGCCAACGCACCAGGGCGTGGCCTGCTGGCGGTGCCCGGCGGCTTCATCGAACAACGCGAGACGCTGTGGCAGTCCTGCCTGCGTGAACTGGCAGAGGAAACGAATTGCGCCCTGCCCGAGGCCACGCTGCGCGCGGCGCTGCGCAGTGTGACGGTGTTCGACCACCCCGACCGCAGCCAACGCGGCCGCACCATCACCCACGCGCACTACTTCGACCTGCAGGACGCTCCGCTGCCCCCGGTGCAGGCGGCTGACGACGCGGCGCATGCCGAGTGGGTGGCCATCGACCGGCTCGCGGGCATGGAAGAAGCGTTCTTTGAAGACCACTTTCACATGCTGGACCACTTCTTGCGCCTCACAGTCCACTGAGGCGGCCGGAGAAGTGCGGCTGCCCTCCGCACTTCCGCACCTTGATCGCAGGCCCTGCCGACACTGCGGCCTTGAAACTGTCACGAATGCCTCTATCATTAGCACTCGAAACAGATGAGTGCTAACAACACCGCTGTGTCAGTTCCCTGCGCCCGCGTTGAGGGCGCGTTGTTTGATGTCGCAATCCTTTTTGTTATCAGGAGAGATGCAATGAATCTTCGCCCCCTGCACGATCGCGTGATCGTCAAACGTATCGAAAGCGAAACCACGACCGCCTCGGGCATCGTGATCCCCGACAACGCTGCGGAAAAGCCCGATCAAGGCGAAGTGCTGGCCGTTGGCCCTGGCAAGAAGAACGACAAGGGCGAGCTGATCGCCCTGAACGTGAAGGTCGGCGACCGCGTGCTGTTCGGCAAATACAGCGGCCAGACCGTGAAGGTCAATGGCGACGAGCTGCTGGTGATGAAGGAAGACGACCTGTTCGCGGTCGTCGAGAAGTAATCCCTTCTGGTCAACTCATTTTTCATAGCTGCCTGCGCTTGATAGACCAGCGTTGGCAGCCCATTTGATTCAAATTTGTAGGAGCCAAAAATGGCAGCAAAAGACGTAGTGTTCGGCGGCGAAGCCCGCGCTCGCATGGTTGAAGGCGTGAACATCCTGGCCAACGCGGTCAAGGTGACCCTGGGCCCCAAGGGCCGCAACGTGGTGCTGGAGCGCTCGTTCGGCGCCCCCACGGTGACCAAGGACGGCGTGTCCGTGGCCAAGGAAATCGAACTGAAAGACAAGCTGCAGAACATGGGCGCGCAGCTCGTGAAGGAAGTGGCTTCCAAGACCAACGACATCGCTGGTGACGGCACCACCACCGCCACCGTGCTGGCCCAGGCCATCGTGCGCGAAGGCTCCAAGTACGTGGCCGCCGGCCTGAACCCCATGGACCTCAAGCGCGGCATCGACAAGGCCGTGGCGGCCCTGGTGGAAGAGCTGAAGAAGGCCTCCAAGGCCACGACCACCTCCAAGGAAATCGCCCAGGTGGGTTCGATCTCCGCCAACTCCGACGAGTCCGTGGGCAAGATCATTGCCGACGCCATGGACAAGGTGGGCAAGGAAGGCGTGATCACCGTGGAAGACGGCAAGTCGCTGGAAAACGAGCTGGAAGTCGTGGAAGGCATGCAGTTCGACCGCGGCTACCTGTCGCCCTACTTCATCAACAACCCCGAGAAGCAGTCCGCGATCCTGGACAACCCCTTCGTGCTGCTGTTCGACAAGAAGATCAGCAACATCCGTGACCTGCTGCCCACGCTGGAGCAAGTGGCCAAGGCTGGCCGTCCTCTGCTGATCATTGCTGAAGATGTCGAAGGCGAAGCCCTGGCAACGCTGGTGGTGAACACCATCCGCGGCATCCTGAAGGTCGTGGCCGTGAAGGCGCCCGGCTTCGGCGACCGCCGCAAGGCCATGCTGGAAGACATCGCCATCCTGACGGGCGGCAAGGTGATCGCCGAGGAAGTGGGCCTGACGCTGGAGAAGGTGACGCTGGCCGACCTGGGCCAGGCCAAGCGCATCGAAGTGGGCAAGGAAAACACCACCATCATCGACGGTGCTGGTGCCGCTGCCGACATCGAAGCCCGCGTGAAGCAGATCCGCATCCAGATCGAGGAAGCCACCAGCGACTACGACCGTGAGAAGCTGCAAGAGCGCGTGGCCAAGCTGGCCGGCGGCGTGGCCGTGATCAAGGTGGGCGCTGCCACCGAAGTCGAGATGAAGGAAAAGAAGGCCCGCGTGGAAGACGCCCTGCACGCCACCCGCGCTGCCGTGGAAGAAGGCATCGTGGCCGGCGGCGGCGTGGCACTGCTGCGCGCCAAGCAGGCCGTGGGCAACCTGTCCACCGGCAACCCTGAGCAGGACGCCGGCATCAAGCTGGTGCTGAAGGCTGTCGAAGCGCCCCTGCGCGAGATCGTGGCCAACGCCGGTGGCGAACCGTCGGTGGTCGTGAACGAAGTGCTGAACGGCAAGGGCAACTACGGCTTCAACGCAGCCAACGACACCTACGGCGACATGCTGGAAATGGGCATCCTCGACCCCACCAAGGTGACCCGCACGGCCCTGCAGAACGCCGCTTCCGTGGCCTCGCTGCTGCTGACGACCGAAGCCATGGTGGCCGAGGCGCCGAAGGACGAGTCCGCAGTCCCCGCCATGCCCGGCGGCATGGGCGGCATGGGTGACATGGGCATGTAATTGCCAGGACCCTGCCTGCGCCCTGAAGGCGCAGGCAGCACCCAACCCGCAAGCAGTGCTTGCGGGTTTTTTTTCGCCTGCGTGTGTGGCGGGCGACCTTCCGCGGCGCACTGCGCGCGGATCTGGCCCGCCTTTCCCCAATACCCCTACACAAAAGCAAGCTTTGCGCTCCTTGCATAATTGTATTTATATGTAAATAGTAGTAATATATTGCTAGCGGTTCACTCTGGCCGTACCGCCATCGCACGGCCCTTCGCAGGAGCCTCCGCCATGCACACGACCCCTCGCCGTCTCTTTCCCCGCCTCCTCTCCCGCGACCCCTACCGGCGTGTGCGCGTCGGCATGGCGCTGCTCGCGCTGCTGCTGATGAGCTCCAGCGCCCTGGTAATGCTGTTGCTGCATCACCCCAGCGCAAACCACCACCTGGACGCTGTGCGGTGGTGGGCGGCGCTTTCGGTGGGGGGGCTCGCAGTCATCACGCTGCTGATCCGCACCGGCTGGTCCGAGCGGCTGCGCGATCCGTCTCTGACCCTGGTGCAAATGGCGTGGACCATCACCAGCAGCGCCGTGGCTTACGTGCTGGCAGGGGAAGGCCGAGGCGTGGTGCCCTCCGTGCTGGCCATGATCCTGTTCTTCGGTGCGCTGGGCCTGTCGCCGCGCCAGGTCGTGGGCATCGGGCTCTACGCGATGGCGGCGTTCTCGGTGGCGGTGGTCGTCTCGCCGCGTTTCTACGCAACAACATTCGACGTCATGGATGGCGCCTACGCAGCCATGATCCTGATCGTGCTGGCCGGGTGCATGGTGGTGAACCTGCGCGTGCAGCAGATGCGCCAGCGCCTGGACCGACAACGTGTGGCGCTGGCCGAAGCCCTCGCGGAAAACCGGGCGCTGGCCATGCGCGACGAGCTCACGGGCCTGTACAACCGCCGCGCCATGGTCGAGCTGATCCAGCTGGAGTGCCGGCGGCGCCGTCGCGGGCAGGGCACGTTGTTGTTCGCCATGATCGATGTGGACCATTTCAAGCGCGTCAACGACCACCACGGCCACGCCATGGGCGACCATGTGCTGCGGGTGTTCGCCGACGCCCTGCGCGCCAATGTGCGCGAAACCGATGTGCTGGCGCGCTGGGGCGGCGACGAGTTCCTGCTGCTGCTCAGCGACATCGAGCCACGCAGCGCCCAGACCCTGCTGGAGCGCACGCGCGAAGCCATCGCTGCCCTGCCCGTGCCCAACGCACCGCCGGGCCTGCGCCTGAGCATGTCCGCCGGCCTGGCGCTGCACCTGCCCCATTCGTCACCCCAGGAAACGCTGGAGCGTGCCGACCAGGCGCTCTACGCCGCCAAGGACCAGGGCCGCAACCGGGTCGCCCTGGCTCCAGAACTCCAGCCGGCGCCTCTAGATGATGCGCCGGCCATGCCCCAGGCAGCGCGCGCCTGAGCCCCGTCAGAGCGGGAAGCGCACCCCGTTTCAGGCCGCCAGACGGCGCAACAGCCCCGCGCTGGACGGGTCCAGCCCCTGCACATCACCCGTGGCCAGACGCGGCTCCAGGTCCTTGGCGATGCCTTTGCCCAGTTCCACACCCCACTGATCGAAGCTGTTGATGCCCCAGAGCGCCCCGCTGGTGAACACGCGGTGCTCGTACAGCGCGATCAGCGCGCCCAGCGACGCCGGGTCCAGACGCTCCAGCAGCAGAAATGTGCTCGGCCGGTTGCCGCTGAAGCGCCGGTGGCCGTCGGCCTCTTCGGGCCGTCCCATCATCAGCGCCCGTGCCTGGGCCAAAGCGTTGGCCACCAGACGCGGGTGCTGGTCCGGCAAATCACGCCCCGGCTCGCGCAGCGCGATGAACTCCACGGGCACGGTGTCGGGCCCCTGGTGGATCATCTGAAAGAACGCATGCTGACCATTGGTGCCCGGCTCGCCCCAAACCACGGGAGAAGTGGCATAGGGCAGCGGCTGGCCGTGCGCATCCACCCCCTTGCCGTTGCTCTCCATCTCCAATTGCTGCAGGTACGCCGGCAGGCGGCGCAGGCCATGGCTATAAGGTGCCATGCTGCGGCTGGAGAAGCCGTGGAAATTGCGGTACCACAGGTCCAGCAGCGCCAGCCGCACGGGCAGGTTGGATTCCAACGGCGCGGTGCGGAAATGCTCGTCCATCGCATGTGCACCCGCCAGCAGTGCGCGAAAGTGCGGCGCGCCCACGGCAATGGCAATCGGCAGCCCGATGGCGGACCACAGCGAATAGCGTCCGCCCACCCAGTCCCAGAAGCCCAGCGTGGTGGTGATGCCGAACTGCGCCGCCGCTTCCAGGTTGGTCGTCAGTGCATAGAAATGGCGCGCCAGCGGCAGCCGCGCCCGCGCGTCCTCGCTGCCGCCTTGGTCCAGGAACCATGCACGCGCCGCCTGTGCGTTGGACATGGTCTCGGCGGTGGTGAAGGTCTTCGACGCAATGAGGAACAGCGTGCTTTCGGGCCGCAGCTGGCGCAACAGGCTGCCCAGCTCCATGCCGTCCACGTTGGAGATGAAGTGCAGGCGCTTGCCCGGGTGGCGCAGGTCGTCCAGTGCCTTGACCACCATCGCCGGCCCCAGGTCCGAGCCGCCGATGCCGATGTTCACGATGTCGGTGATGCCGTCGTCAGCGCGCACGCGCTCGGCGAGGGCCAGCATGTCCTGCAGCGTGGCGTGCACGTCGTGCAAGGCAGAGGCGATTTCAGGCGCTACTGTATCGATAGCTGCTTGCGCTTGACCTGTATGCCCTGGAGCCGGTTTTCGCAACAACCAATGCATCACCGCGCGCTGCTCGGTGTTGTTGATCGGCAGGCCCTCGAACATCGCATCGCGATAGGCCACCACGCCGCATTCACGCGCCAGCTGCAGCAGCAGCGCTTCGGTGGGCGCGTCGATCAGGTTCTTGGACAGGTCCGCAAACACATGCGGAGCGTCCTGGCTAAAGCGCTCGAAACGCTGCGCATCCTGCGCAAATGCGGAGCGCAGGTCGAAGCTGCGGCCGGCGCTTTCGTAATGGGCACGCAGGCGCTGCCACGCGGTCGTGTGGTCGCAGCGGGTGCGGGGATCGTCAAAATTCATGCAGCGGCTTGCATCAGTTGTTCCAGCTTGGCCGCGTCCGCCGCAAATGCGCGGATGCCTTCAGCCAGCTTCTCGGTGGCCATGGCGTCGGCATTGAGCGCATAGCGAAAGCCCGCCTCGTCGTACTGCACGGGTTGCAGCGCAACGCGGCGTGCCGCCTCGGGGTCGAGCACGCGTGCCACCGGTGCATCGCTGGCGGCCAGTTGGGCCAGCAGTTCGGGGGCAATGGTCAGCAGGTCGCAGCCCGCCAGCGCGACGATCTGCCCGGTGTTGCGAAAACTCGCACCCATGACCTCGGTGCCGATGCCGAAGTGCTTGTAATGGTTGTAGATGGCGCGCACGGACTGCACGCCCGGGTCATTGGCGCCAGCCATGGCGGCCTCGTCCCAGTTTGCGCCGGCCTGCTTCTTGTACCAGTCGTAAATGCGTCCGACGAAAGGCGAAATGAGCTGCACCTTCGCCTGACCACAGGCCACCGCCTGTGCAAACGAAAACAGCAGCGTAAGGTTGGTGTGGATGCCGCGCTGCTCCAGTTGGCGCGCGGCCTGGATGCCCTCCCACGTGGCGGCGATCTTGATGAGCACGCGGTCGATGTGCAGCCCTTCGGCCTGGTACAGCTCCACGATGCGCTCCGCACGCGCCACGGTCGCCGCGGTATCGAACGACAGGCGTGCATCCACCTCGGTGGACACGCGACCGGGGATGATCGACAGGATCTCGCAGCCGAAACGCACGATCAGGCGGTCCATCAACTCGTCGATGGCGCGGCCATGCCAGCGCGTCACGCAGTCCTTGAGCAGCGGCGCGTACTCGGGCTTTTGCACGGCCTTGAGGATCAGCGAAGGATTGGTGGTGGCGTCTTGCGGCTGGAACTGGGCCAGCTGCTTGAAATCGCCGGTATCGGCCACCACGGTGGTGTACTGCTTGAGCGCGTCGAGTTGGTTCATGGCGTGTTGTCCAGGGAGAAAGGCGCGGGGAGCCCAGCCCCGGCGCGTAACCGGCAAGTGTATGCGCGGCCACGGCCCGCCCCGTGTCGGTCAATGCCGACCATGAAACTCGATAACATCGTGCACTGGATACGGAGCACAAGCAGGCACCGTTTTCCCATCGATCAACCCTCCACACATCACCGCAGCTGGCTCATGAGCTTTGATCTGGTCCTCTTCGGCGGCACGGGCGACCTCGCCTGGCGCAAGCTGCTGCCTGCCTTGTTCCAGGCCTTTCGCCACGGGTCGCTGCCGCCGCAGGGACGCATCATCGGCGTGGCGCGCGACGCGCTGAGCGACGACGACTACCGCGCGCTGATTGCCCGGCGCTTTGCCGATGTGGAGGGAGAAAAGCGCCCCAGCGACGAAGAATTCGAACGCTTTGCCGCGCTGTTGCAGTACCAGCGCATGGATCTGTCCCAGCCAGAGGATTACGCCCTGCTGGCGCGGCGCCTGCGCGAGCGCCACGCCGACACGGTGGTGATGTACCTGGCCACCGCGCCCGCGCTGTTCACCACCGTCTGCGAGCAGCTCGGCGCTGCCGGCCTGGCGACGCCCGCCACCCGCGTGGTGCTGGAAAAGCCCCTGGGGCACGATTTGGCTTCCAACCGTGCCATCAACGCCGCGGTGCGCAGCGTGTTCGACGAACGGCAGATCTTCCGCATCGACCACTACCTGGGCAAGCCCTCGGTACAAAACCTGCTGGCGCTGCGCTTTGGCAACGCGCTGTTCGAACCCCTATGGCGGCGCGAGACCGTCGCCAGCATCGAGATCACCATGGCCGAGCAGTTGGGCGTGGAGCAGCGTGGCGCCTTCTACGACCAGACCGGCGCGCTGCGCGACATGGTGCAGAACCACGCGCTGCAGCTGCTGTGCGCGATCGCCATGGAGCCGCCCATCAACGCCCATGCCGATGCCATCCGCGATGAGAAGCTCAAGGTGCTGCGTTCGCTGAGTACGTGGACACCCGCCACGCTGCTGCAGGACGTGGTGCGCGGCCAATACTCCACCGGCACCACGGCCTGCGAGGGCGTGCGCGCCTATGCCGACGAGGACGGCGTGGCGCCCGGCAGCACCACCGAAACCTTCGTCGCCCTGCGCACCGAGATCGCCAATTGGCGCTGGGCGGGCGTGCCGTTCTACATCCGCACCGGCAAGCGCCTGGCCGCGCGCGAGGCACACATCGCCATCAACTTCCGCCCCACGCCCCACGCCATCTACCGCACGCCGCTGGGCGCGGCCAACCGCCTGGTGATCCACCTGCAGCCGCGCGACGGCGTGGCGCTGCACCTGTTTGCCGCGGGGCAGGAAAAGCGCGGCATGCGCATTTCCGAAGCCCAGGCGCTGGCGCCCGTGCAGCTGGACCTGGACTTCGACCAGCGCTTTGGCAGCCAGCGCGTGGGCGCGTACGAGCGGCTGCTGCTGGACGTGATCGCCGGGCGCCTGAATCTGTTCGTGCGCGCCGACGAACAGGAAGCCGCCTGGCATTGGGTGGAACCCATCATGCAGGCCTGGGCCGAGCAGGACGCCCGTGGCGAAGGCCCGCGCCCGTATGCCGCTGGCAGCTGGGGCCCCAGCGCCGCCAGCGCGCTGGTGGCCCGCGAAGGACACACCTGGATGGAAGAATGCTAGACCGCATCACCGCTTCCCTGCCCTCGCTCGCCCCCGCCGAGCAGCGCGTGGCCCAGCTCGTGCTGGACGACCCGCGCGCCTTTGCCCACCTGCCGGTGCGCGAGCTGGCCGTGCGCGCGCGCGTCAGCAAGCCGACAGTGGTGCGCTTTTGCCGCAGCATGGGCTATGACGGCCTGGCGGACTTCAAGCTCAAGCTGGCCGGCAGTGTGAGCGAGGGCGTGCCCTTCATCCACCGCAGCGTGGACGCCGACGACAAGACCAACGACGTTCTGGTGAAGGTGGTGGACAACGCCGTGGCCGCCTTCCTGCAGTACCGCAACGCCGCCAGTACCAATGCGCTGGAGCGTGCGGCCGAGGCCATCGCCAGCACCTGGCAGACGGGGCGGCGCATCGAGTTCTACGGCGCGGGCAACTCCGGCATCGTGGCGCAGGACGCGCAGCACAAGTTCTTTCGCCTAGGCATCACCAGCATCTCCACCAGCGACGGCCACATGCAGGTGATGAGCGCCACGCTGCTGGGCCCGGGCGACTGCGCGGTGATCATCAGCAACTCGGGCCGCACGCGCGACCTGATGGACGCAGCCGACATCGCGCGCAAGAACGGCGCAACCACCATTGCCATCACCGCCAGCGGCTCGCCGCTGGCACACACCTGCCGCATCCACCTGGCGGCCGACCACCCCGAGGGCTACGACCGCTACAGCCCCATGGTCTCGCGCCTGCTGCACCTGCTCATCATCGACGTGGTCGCCACCTGCGTGGCGCTGCGCATCGGCGAGCCGCTGCAGCCGGTGCTGCAGCAGATGAAGAACAACCTGCGGGCCAAGCGGTATACCTGAGGGCACCCCCCTGAGCGGCTGCGCTCCTGCGCCGCTTCCCCCTCTCTCTACGCGCTGCGCTACGGGAGGGGGGACACCGCCAGCGCCCGGGCCAAGCCCGCTGCGCGGCGGTTGCTGGGATGGGGCACGCCAGTTCCATGCCGTGCGCCCTATGGGGAAGCACAAAAACAATAGCTGCTACCGCCCGTCCTGCTTCGATTTCAGGTTGAAAAGCATCTTAAATCAAGCAATAACAAGCGGTAGCAGCTCTCTTTTTCAGAGCGCCGTTTCAGCGCCCGTAGGTGGCGGTGAAGCTCGCCTTGGCCAGGGTGTGGGCGTTGACCATGAAGCCGGCGAGCGCGGCGGGGGCGTCGTCAGGCACATCGATACGCTCCACCGACAGCGCATGCACCGTGAAGATGTAGCGGTGCGGCTTGTCGCCCGGCGGCGGGCACATGCCGCCCCAGGCGTACTGCCCGTAGTCGTTGCGGATCTGGCGCGCGCCAGCCGGCAGGTGGGCGCCGCCCTTGGCGCCGGCGTTGGCGGGCAGCTCACTCACCGAAGCCGGCAGATCGATCACATACCAGTGCCAGAAGCCCGAGCCCGTGGGCGCGTCGGGGTCGTACACGTTCACGGCAAAGCCCTTCGTGCCCTCGGGCGCGCCGCTCCAGCGCAGCACGGGCGACTGGTTCCGACCGCTGCAGCCAAAGCCGTCGAACTCGAAGCTCTGTGCAATGGTGCTGCCGTCGGCGATGTCGGGACTGGTGAGGGTGAAGGCGGTCATGCGCGGTACTCCTGGGGTTCGTTGACGGGAAACCGTCAGTATGCCCGCGCATTCCCGCCGTTCACTTCACGGGTCCCGTCACTGCCCCGCGAAGCTCTTGGTGCTGTAGAGCTCGTGCGGCAGGCGGTTCAGCACGGGCAGGCCGGTAGCGGCGTCGCGCGGCTGCTTGTCGATGTAGCTGAAGAAGACATCGGCATCCAGCACGCCGATGTCCAGGCGCCGCGCCGCGGGCACGGCCGCCAGCGTCTTGTAGCCGTCGCCGCCCGTGGCGTTGAAGCTCAACACGAAGAGCCTGTAGGTCTTGGCCGGATCGATCGGTCCCCAGGTGCCGGTGGCGGCGTTGCGCACTTCGAGGCCGGAGGCGCGCTGGCCGAAGGCGGCCGAGGCGTTCACATCGAAGCGCAGGCCGCCAGTATAGGGATAGGGCCCGGTCGATCCGCCCGCCTTGAACACGGCCTCCAGGCCGTCTTCGAGCATGGATTTGACCTCTGCACCGGTCACATCCAGACGGAACAGCATGTTGCCGAAGGGCAGCACCTGGATCACCTGCGCTGCTGTCACCGTGCCGTCCAGCGCAATGCGCACACCACCGCCGCTTTGCAGCGAGATGTCGGCGCCGCCGTACTTGGCATTGCCCTCGTCCACGTAGGCCTGCGCCACCAGCTGCTGGATGTCGCCACCGCGCAGATGCACGCTGCCCTCGGCGTTGCACGTGGGGCTGGAGCCGCCCGAGCCGGGATTGCCCGGCACGCGGCGGAAGCACAACTCCTTCGGCACCACCGCCACGTTGGTCTTGTTGAAAACGGCCACGCGGTCCTTGAACGGCTGCAGCGCCGTGGTGGCAGCGGCGGCTGGTTGCGTCACGCGCAGAAAGCCCTTGGCTGCGACGTCCGCATCGATAGCCTTCTTTTCGGCGTCGGTCGGGGGCAATTTGTTGATGGTGAAGTCGCTACCGATCAGCACATGCGGCGTGCCGCTGCACTGCGTGACCTCGCCCTTGCCGTCAAAACGCACCTTCAATTCGCCCACCACCTGCGCGTATTCCCAGGCCTGCACCACGCAGACGTTCTTGCCGTCCTTGTCGGTCACGCGCGTGGGATAGGCGCCACTGGGCGTGCCCACGCCCGTGGTCTTGAGCGCGTCGGGGCCCAGCAGCGTGTGCGAATCGCCGCCCACGATCACGTCCACGCCGCTGAGCTTGGCGGCGATTTCCTTGTCGTAGCCATAGCCCACGTGGCTCATGACGATGATCTTGTTGATGCTCTGGGCACGCAGCTTGTCGATCTCACGCTGGGCCGCCGTGACTTCGTCCTCGAACGTGGTGTCCGCGTCGGGGCTGGACGAGGCCTTGGTCTTGCCGGCGATCGTCAGGCCGACGATGCCGATCTTCTGGCCGCTGCGCTCCACCACGGTGGAAGGCTGCACGTAACCGGGCGCCTTGGTGGCGTTGAGCGCCGAGCCGGCACCGAACTTCACGTTGGCGCTGAGCACCGCCGTCTTGCAGGACCCTTTCTTGAGCAGGTCCAGGAATCCCTTGAGGCCCGCGTCACCCTTGTCGAACTCGTGGTTGCCCAGCGTGAAGGCGTCGAAGCACACGGTGTTCATCAGCGCGGCATCGGCCTCGCCGTCCGCGCCAGCGCGGTTGAAGTACAGCGTGCCGGTGAGCGCGTCGCCCGCATGCAGCTTGAGCACGTTGGCGCCCGCGGCCTTGGCCAGGCTGTCGAAGGCCGCGGTGACGCGCGCAAAGCCGCCGGCTTCGACGGCCACGTCCACAGGCGCGGCGCCGCCCGTGGACAGCTTCAGCGTCTTGGACTTGGCGTCCAGCGTGGAGTGGTGGTCGTTGATGTGCAGGACGGTCAGTTCCAGCGGCTGGGCCTCGTCGTCATCGTTGCCGCCGCATGCCGCCAGCACGCCACACGCCGCCAGCGCCACCGCGCCCATCCGCACCCGCCGCCCGTAGGGCTTGTTGGCCCATTGCATCCACGAACCCATGTTCTCGCTCCCTGTTGAATCGTTACAGAGTGGAGATGGTGGGAAGCAAGGATGACAGCGCCGTGAAAGCCCCACGCGCGCGCCCGTAGAACAGGGGTCGTGCGGCCCCTTTTTGCTCACATAAAAAGAGCATTTACCGCTTGCTGTACAAGCGTTAGGGCCGTTTTTCTATCGAACCCTCATACCGCCAACTCCGCCAACGGGATGCGTTTTTCCTGCACGCCGTGGCAGGCCACGCGCGTGCCGCCGTCATCGATGAGCTGGGGGCGCTCGGTGCGGCAGCGGTCGTTGGCGTAGGGGCAGCGTGGGTTGAACGCGCAGCCCGGCGGCGGGTTGAGCGGGTTGGGCACCTCCCCTTGCACGGGCGTGCGCGCGCGGCCGGTGTCGTGCATCTTGGGGATGGCGTCCAGCAACATGCGCGTGTAAGGGTGGCGCGGGTTCTCGAACAGCACCTTCTTGTCGGCCAGCTCCACCAGCCGGCCCAGGTACATCACGCCCACCTGGTCGCTCACGTGGCGCACCACGGCCAGGTTGTGGCTGATGAACAGGTAGGTGAGCTGCCGCTGGCGCTGCAGGTCCTTCATGATGTTGAGCACCTGCGCCTGCACGGACACGTCCAGCGCGCTGGTGGGTTCGTCGCACACCAGGAACTCGGGCTCGGTGGCCAGGGCACGCGCGATGGAGATGCGCTGGCGCTGCCCGCCCGAGAACTGGTGCGGGTACTTGGCCATGTCCAGCGGCGACAGGCCCACGGACTGCAGCAGTTCGCCCACGCGCTTCTTGAGTTGTGCAGCGTCGGTGATGAGACCATGCTCGCGCAGGGGCTCGCCGATGATGTCCTCCACCAGCCATCGGGGGTTCAGGCTGGCATAGGGGTCCTGGAAGATCATCTGGATGCGCCGGCGCATGGCGCGCGCATCCTTGCCCTTGAAAGCGGCGTGCGCGTCCTGCCCGTCGAAGGTGAGGCCGCCGCGCGTGGGCTCGTACAGCCCCACCAGCAGGCGCGCCACGGTGCTCTTGCCGCAGCCGGACTCGCCCACCAGGGCCAGCGTCTTGCCGCGCTCGATCGTGAATCCCACGCCGTCCACCGCATGCAGCAGCGCGCGCGGCTTGCGCTCGATGACCCGGTTGAGCCAGGGCGCGGAGACATCGAACGTTTTGGCGAGGTCGTGCGCCTGCACCAGCGGTGCGGTGGTGGTCGTCGTGGAGCTCATGCAGCCACCTCGCTCGTCACGTCGTGCAGCCAGCAGGCGGCCTGCGTAGCGCCGGCGGGCATGAGGTCGGGGCGCGCCTGGCGGCAGCGGTCGAAGGCGCGCGGGCAGCGCGGGTTGAAGGCGCAGCCCTCGGGAATGGCGTTCAGGCGGGGCATGGCTCCGTCGATCTGGTTGAGGCGCTCGCGGTCCTGATCCATGTCGGGAATGGACGCCATGAGGCCGGCGGTGTAGGGGTGGGCGGGCTGGTTGATGACCTCGTGCACGGGGCCGATTTCGGCCACGCGGCCGGCGTACATCACGGCCACGCGGTCGCAGGTCTCGGCGATCACGCCCATGTCGTGGGTGATCAGCATCACGGCCGCGCCGCGCGTCTTGCAGATGCTCTTGAGCAACTGGATGATCTGCGCCTGGATGGACACGTCCAGCGCCGTGGTGGGCTCGTCCGCCACGATGAGCTGCGGCTCGGCCGCCAGCGCCAGGGCAATCACCACGCGCTGGCGCATGCCGCCCGAGAACTGGTGCGGGTAGTGGTCGATGCGCTGCTCGGCCGCGGGAATGCCGGTGTCCTTGAGCAGGTCGATGGCCCGCTGGCGCGCCTGCGCGGCGCTCATGGGCAGGTGGGTGAGGATGGTCTCCACCAGTTGCTGGCCCACGGTGTACAGCGGGTTGAGCGAAGTCAGCGGGTCCTGGAAGATCGCGCCGATCTTGCGCCCGCGGATGTGGCGCATCTGCTCGTGCGGCAGGTTGTCGATGCGCTGGCCCTGCAGCACGATCTGGCCCGAGGCCACGCGCCCCGGGGGCTCCAGCAGACCGATGATGGACGCGCCCGTGAGCGACTTGCCCGCGCCGGACTCGCCCACCACACCCAGGATCTCGCCCGGTGCGATGGAGAACGACACGTTGTCCAGCGCGCGCAGCGTGCCGCGGCGGCCGGGGAATTCGACGACGAGGTTGTGGACTTCGAGAAGTGACATATCAGTTATCCAGTGCGGTGCGCGCCGCCCGCATCGCATGAAACGGGCGCCCCCATAACGAGGGCAGCCGAGCAAAGGTCCGGGCCGGCCGCGCCGCAGCGACGGCTGCGCCCCCCTGCCCGCATGGCGCAGCCATGCGAGAGCGGGGAGAAGGCGCAAAGCGACTCAGGAGGTGTTCCATTTCAGCGCAGGCGCGGGTTGAGTGCATCGCGCAGCCAGTCGCCCAGCAGGTTCACGGACAGCGCGATCAGCACCAGCATCACGCCGGGGAAGACAGTGATCCACCACTCGCCGGAGAACAGGTAGTCGTTGCCGATGCGGATCAGCGTGCCCAGCGAGGGCGACGTGGGCGGCGCGCCCACTCCCAGGAAGGACAGCGTGGCCTCGGTGATGATGGCCGTGGCCACCTGGATGGTGGCCAGCACCATGACCGGCCCCAGCACATTGGGCAGCACATGCTTGCGCATGATGCGCAGCGGCGAAACGCCGGTGACGCGCGCGGCCTGCACGTATTCCTTGTTGCGCTCCACCAGCGTGGAGCCGCGCACGGTGCGCGCGTACTGCACCCAGCCCGTGAGCGAGATCGACAGGATCAGCACGCCGAAGGCCAGCGAATCGGGCGCGTTGGGGAACACCGCACGCCCCACGCCGGCAATCAGCAGCGCGATCAGGATGGCGGGGAACGACAGCATCACGTCGCACAGGCGCATGAGCACGCCGTCCACCCATCCGCCGCGAAAGCCCGCCACCAACCCCAGCGCCACGCCCACGACGACCGACAGCGCCACGGAGGCCAGGCCCACTACCAGCGAGATGCGCGCGCCGTAGATCAGCGCCGAAAGGATGTCGCGGCCCTGGTCATCGGTGCCCAGGGCGTACTTCCAGGTGCCTTCGGCCTGCCACACGGGCGGCAAGCGCGCGTCCGACAGCTCCAGCGTGCTCAGGTCGAACGGGTTGTGTGGCGCCACCCAGCCGGCAAAGATGGAGCAGAACACGCACACGGCGGCAATCAGCGCCGCGATGATGGCCACGGGCGAGGTGCGAAAGCTGTGGGCCACGTCGCTGTCGTACCAGCGCAAGAGCGTTTGTTTCATGGGCGAAGGGTCAGGCAAAAAAGGGGGAAGGCGGCAAGGTCGTACGGTCAGGGGCCCACGCCCATCCACTTGAAAGGCATGGTGTTGTCGGCCATCTGCACCAGGCGGATCTTCTTGGACACGCCCCAGGCCAGGGCCTGCTGGTGCAGCGGGATGTAGGCAATGTCGGCGGCCTGCAGCAGCAAAGCCTCGCGCAGAAGCGCGTCGCGCCGGGTCTTGTCGGTCTGCGTCTGGACCTGCAGCAGCAGCGCGTCCAGCCGCGGGTTGCAATAGCCCCCCAGGTTGAAGTGGCCCGCGCCCTCGCCGCGCGGGCAGGCCGCCAGCGCGTTCAGCGCACCGTGTGCGTCGTAGGTGGAGGGCGTCCAGCCCATCAGGTAGAAGCCCGCGTCGCGTCGCAGGATGCGCGGGTAGTACTGCGCCTTGGGCTCCGCGCGTACCGTCACGCGCACCTGCAGGGTCGCCAGCTGTGCAGCGATGGCGGTGCACAGCGCCGCGTCGTTCACATAGCGGTCGCTGGGGCAGTCCAGCGTGAGCGCGAAGCCCTCGCCATAGCCGGCCTGCGCCATGAGCGCGCGCGCGGCCGCCACGTCGTGCGGCAGCCGCTTGACGTCGGGCTGAAAGCCATTGACGCCCGGTCCCACGATGAGCGCGGCCGGCGTGGCAGCGCCGCGCATCACGTTCTTGATGAGCGCATCGATGTCGATGGCCTGGTAGAAGGCCTGGCGCACGCGCCGGTCCTTAAAGGGGTTGGCGCCGCGCACGCTGGCGTACGGCAGCTCGTCGCTGTGCTGGTCCATGCCCAGGAACAGGGTGCGCAACTCGGGCCCCGTGACCACACGCACCAGTCCGGCGGCGCTCACGCGCTCGATGTCCTGTACCGGCACGGGCTCCATCACGTCCACGCGGCCGGCCAGCAGCGCGGCCACGCGCGCCTCGTTGTCCGGAATGGGCAGGAAGACGACTTGGCGTGCGTTGCTCTCGATGGTGCCCCAGTAGCGCGTGTTGCGCTCGAACACGGTGCGCTGCTGCGGGCGGCGCTCGGCCAGGCGGAACGGCCCCGTGCCGTTGGCGCGCAGCGCGGCGGCCTGCCCCGCGGCCCCGCGGGCGTCGCCTACCTGCGCGATGCCCTGCGCCTCGCTCCAGCGCTGGTTCATCATGTAGACGTGCGACAGCAGGGCCGGCAGCAGCGGCGTGGGCTCGCGGGTTTCGATCTCGATGGTGTGCGCGTCCAGCTTGCGCACCTCGCGCACGCCGCTCAGGTAACTGCGCATGTCCGAGCCGTCGGACTGCGCGCGCCGCAGCGAAAACACCGCATCGTCGGCCGTGAAAAGCGCACCGTCGTGGAAGGACACGCCGCGGCGCAACTCGAAGCGCCATACGGTGGGGGTGGTCGCACGCCAGGCCAGCGCCAGCGCAGGCACCAGGCTCAGATCCTTGTTGCGTCCCACCAGAGGCTCGTACACATTGCCGGTCAGGCTGAGCTGCAGCGATTCATTGAGCGCATGGGGGTCCATCGACAGCGCATCGCCCTGGTTGGCCACACGGATGGTTTGCGCATTAGCTACCAAAAATATAGCTGCTAGCGCTTGCAGTACAAGCGCCAGGGCCATATTTCGCATCCAGACCGTGCTCCGCATCATGCTGCTGTACCGTGCGGTCTCACTGCGCTTGCCCCAGGGGCATGGCCTGCTCGACCAGGCCGGCATGCAGGGCCGCGCCCAGGGGCAGCACGTCGTCATTGAAGTCGTAGCGGCTGTTGTGCAAGGTGCTGTTGCCAGCGCCCATGCCCTGCCCCAGGCGCAGGTAGGCGCCGGGCCGGGCCTGCAGCATGAAGGAGAAGTCCTCCGCGCCCATGCTCGGCTCCAGGTCGCGGTCCACGTTTTCTTCGCCCACCAGCGACGCAGCCACGTCGCCTGCGAAGCGCGCATCGCTCTCGGTGTTGATGGTGGCAGGGTAGATGCGCTCGTAGCGAACGGTGGCGGTAGCGCCAAAGCCCAGCGCGATGGCGTTGCACAGCTCCTTGATGCGGCGCTCCACCATCTCCTGCACGGCGGGGTCGAACGTGCGCACCGTACCCACCAGCGTGGCCGTGCCCGGCAGCACGCTGAACGCGCCCAGGTCGCCCGCCTGCACCGCGCACAGGCTGATGACTGCGCTCTCCAGCGGCCGCACGTTGCGCGAGACGATCCCCTGCACGGCGGTGACGATGTGCGCGGCCACCAGCACCACGTCCACCGTCTGGTACGCATGCGCACCGTGGCCGCCGCGCCCGGTCACTTCGATCGTGACGCGGTCGGCCGCCGCCATCATGGCGCCGCTGTTGATACCCACGGTGCCGGGCCGCATGGCCGGCCAGTTGTGCATGGCGTACACCGACTGCACGGGAAAGCGCTCGAAGAGCCCGTCCTCGATCATCACGCGCGCACCGCCCAGGCCTTCCTCGCCGGGCTGGAAGATCAGCACCGCCGTGCCGTCGAAATGGCGCGTGGCCGCCAGGTAGCGCGCTGCACCCACGAGCATGGCCGTGTGCCCATCATGGCCGCAGCCATGCATCAGGCCGCTCTTGCAGGACTTCCAGGCGAAATCGTTGTGCTCGGCCATGGGCAGCGCGTCCATGTCGGCCCGCAGACCGATCATGCTGCCGCTGCTGCGTCCCTGGCCGTGGATGATGCCCACCACGCCGGTACGGCCGATGCCTTCGTGCACCTCGTCCACGCCAGCGTGCCGCAGCGCCTCGCGCACACGGGCGCTGGTGTAGACCTCTTCAAAGCCCAGCTCGGGGTGGGCATGCAGGTCGCGGCGGAATGCGGTGAGCTCCGGGTGGTACTGCGCGATGTGGGCGAAAGCGCGTCCGCCTGCCTTCAAGCGTTGCTGCACAGCCTGCATGTCAGTGCCCTCCCGCCTTGCCGCCCACGCGCAGGCGCGGGTCCACGGCGAAGTACAGCAGGTCCACCACCAGGTTGATGACCACGAAGATCAGCGCGATCAGGCAGAGGTAAGCGGCCATCACGGGGATGTCGGCGAAGGTCACGGCCTGGATGAACAGCAGGCCCATGCCAGGCCACTGGAACACCGTCTCGGTGATGATGGCAAATGCAATCAGGCCGCCCAGTTGCAGGCCGGTGATGGTCATCACCGGCACCAGCGTGTTCTTGAGCGCATGGCCAAAATGGATGGCGCGGTCGGTCAGGCCACGCGCACGGGCGAACTTGATGTAGTCGGTGCGCAGCACTTCCAGCATCTCGGCGCGCACCAGGCGCATGATCAGCGTGAGCTGGAAGATGGCCAGCGTGATGGCCGGCAGCGTGATGTGGTGCCAACCCTTGGCCGTGAGCAAACCCGTGCTCCACCAGCCCAGCTGCGTGACATCACCGCGCCCAAAGCTCGGGAACCACCCGAGCGTGACCGAGAACACCAGGATCAGCAAAATGCCGATCAGGAACGTAGGCAGCGACACACCCAGCAACGACAGCGTCATGAACACCTGGCTGGTGAAGGTGCCGCGCTTGAGCGCCGCATATACCCCCATGGGCATTCCCACCGCGAGGGCGATGAAGGCGGCCACCAGCGCCAGCTCCAGCGTGGCCGGGAAGCGCTCGGCGATCAGCCGCGAGACCTTGGCCCCCTGGCGCAGGGAGAGCCCGAATTCACCCTGCGCCGCATTCACCAGAAAGTGCCAGAACTGCACGATGAATGGCTGGTCCAACCCCAGGGCAGCACGCATCTCGGTGATCTGCTCGGGCGTGGCGTCCTGCCCCAGTAGGAAGACCACGGGGTCGCCCACGAACTGGAACAGCATGAACGAGATGAAGGCCACGGCGACCATGACGATCACGGCCTGGATAAGTCGGCGCAGGATGAAGGCAAGCATTCTCGGGCTTTTGCAAGATGTCGGGCCATGCTAGCAGGCATCGGGGCGCAGCCAAGGCTCGTCCCCGCAGCGGCCGGGTGCTTAGCCTGGCCGTGGTTCGCCTGCGCGGGTGCTTTCCGCACGCAGGCGGTACGTTATGGCACGGCCGCTCACTGGACCTTGACGGTGCGCATGTCGATGCGGTTGTCGGCGCGATGCACCAGCTCCACATTCTTCTTCATGGCCCAGGGGATGACCTGGTCGTACAGCGGCAGGTGCGAGACCGTGTCGTTGGAGAGCTGCAGCGCCTCGGTCAGCATGCGCGCGCGCACCGGAGCGTCCGTCTCGGCCTTGATGCGGTCCACCAGGTAGTCCATGCGCTCATTGCGGTAGCGGCCCACGTTGTAGTTGCCATCGCCACCAGTGCCTACGCTGCGCACCAGCGATTGCAGGCTGTACAGCGCGTCAAAGGTCGGCACGCCCCAACCCAGCATGTAGATGCTGGCTTCGCTGCGCTGGATCATGGGAAAGTAGGTCACCAGCGGCAGCGTGCGCAGCTTGGCCTTCACACCGATGCGCGCCCACATGGCGGTGACCGCCTGGCAGATGGCCTCGTCGTTGATGTAGCGATTGTTGGGACAGGCGAAGTCCACCTCGAAACCGTCGGCATAGCCGGCCTCGGCCAGCAGCTTCTTCGCGGCCTCGACGTCGTAGGGCATGCGCTTGCCCACGGCCTCCGACCAGCCTGCGACCTGCGGCGCCACCAGGGTACCCGTCGGCTTGCCCAGGCCGCGCAGGATGTTGCGCGTGAGGGCATTGGCGTCGATGGACTGGTACAGCGCCTTGCGCACGCGCAGGTCCTTCAAGGGGTTCTTGCCCTTGATGTTGGAGCCCACGAGTTCATCCCGGAACTGGTCCATGCCCAGGAAGATGGTACGGTTCTCCAGCCCGTCCACCACCTTGATGGTGCCCGACGAGCGCAGGCGGGGCAGATCCTGCGGTGAGGGGTCCAGCACCAGGTCCACCTCACCCGACAGAAGGGCGGCAATGCGCGTGGCGGCCGACTTGATGGGGGTGTAGACGATCTCGGTCACATTGCCTTCCATCTGGCCCCACCAGTTCGGATTGCGCTTGAAGACCATCTTCACGTCGGGCTGCCATGTCTCCAGCGTATAGGGGCCCGTGCCCATGGCGTTGCGATGGGCGAAGTTCTCATCGGTGCCCTTGATGTCCTTCGGCTCCACCGATCGGTTCTTCTCGGCCCAGGCCTTGCTCATCATGCGCAACTCGGTCATCTGCCGCAGCAGCACGGGGTTGGGCGACTTGAGGAAGATGTCGATGGTCTGCGCATCCACCTTCACCACCTTGTCGATGCCTTGCACATACGGCGTGTAGTTCGATGTCTTGGACATGGCGCGCTGCAGCGAGTACACGGCGTCATCGGCCGTGAAGGCGGAACCATCGTGGAACTTCACGCCCTGGCGCAGCGTGAAGCGCACTTGTGTGGGGCTGACCTCGCGCCAGGCTGTCGCCAGCATGGGCTCGACCTCGAAGGTACGGCTGTTGTAGTAGACCAGGCTTTCGTACACATACGAATGGATGGCGTTTTGCAGCGCGTTGTTTTGGGAGTGGATATCCCAGGTGGCGATTTCGCCCTGGCTGGCCCACTTGAAGGTCTTGGCATGCGCCGCTGGAACCACGGCCGCCGCGCAGGCGGCCGCAAGAGAAAGGATCAAGGCATTGATTCGCATGGGAATCCTCTTTTATAGAAAGGAGCGACTATGGCAGCGTGGCCGTGGCCACTGGCAAAGGGAAATCCCTGAAATGGTGCATCGCAGATGCGCCGCCATTCATCCGCAGTGCTAATGCAAAACCAATGCCCGGACTGCGTATCTACGCTCGGCGGGGCAAAACCCGTACTTCGAGAAAAAAACAACCTCCCGAAGGACTAGCCGTTCCGTTAAGGTGTTGCTAAGCCCTTGATTCAAGCCCCTCTGCTTCGGCACGAGGGGCTTCGTTTCTTTGGTCGCTATAAGGGACATGCTGAATTTCAAGCCCCTTTCCCTAGGCGTCGCGCTCGTGTGTGCCGCCAGCTTCCTCACTGCCTGCAACGACGAGCCCGCTCCGGACTTCAGGGGCAGCACTCCCGTGGCATACGGCAATCGGACTGTCTCTCTGAGCGTTGAGGCTTGGCGAGACAATGGCAGCCAGCCTTGTCGTGTCCTTATCAGAGGCGCTGAAGTAACAAATTGGGTCAAACCAACCGGTATTCTGCCGCGGATGACCCTAGCCCCGGCAGTAGTGCTGGCCTGCACAGGGCGGAGCCCGTACCTTTCCTCGGTGAGCGGCGAGGGTGAAGGGGGTGTAGCCGAATGGGAAGAGTCCTCGGGGCCTGAATCGGGAGCCCCCCTCTCTGTCTACCAAGTGCGAGTGAGCTCCCTGACTGCGGACCAAGCTCACCTCGAACTACGGGTCCTACGCGGCAAGTGACTCGCTTGCGTGAGCCACGGGGCCGGAGGGCTTGAGCGACCGAGCGGCAGGCGCGCGGCGTCTTTCGGGCGGTTCGGGAGTGAAATAGATGATGTCTTCGGGCGCTATGGGTCCGCGCGCCAGCCCCAGCCGCATTGCCGGCGTTTTCCCGTCCCGGCCAACCTCGCAGTAGTTGAAGTACGTCCGGAAGATGCCGAGCACCTTCACCAGGACTTCGGGGTTGTAGGCGCTCTTCCCGAACCAGAGACGTCGGTCGGTGTTGGCGCTGGCCACCGCGCGTTCTGCCAGCGTGAGGCCTCGCCGGACCTGCATAAAGAAGCGGTCGACAGCGGTAAGGGTGGCTTTCAGGTGCAGTAGCGCCTGGTGGCTAAGCTGGAGCCGACGCTTGTCCGGTTCGGTTTCGACCGGGTCGATATCGGTCAGCCAGCAAACGGATTTCTCAGGCTCACGCATCTCCGATATGGGATGGCGGAACCAGCGGTCCCCCCACTTGCCGATGGCAACCATGCGCGCCAGTTCTTCCTCGGCAGCCAGAAGTTCTGCAGCCTCAGGGGTTACCCCGTATTTCTCCGCTAAGCGCGCCAGACGCCGCTTGGTTGCACCAACCAGCGCGCGCTTCATGTCCACTGACATATCTTTGAGCACCTTGACATAGAAAGCGTCAGCCGTCCGGTCCAGAACCCTTTTCGGCACGGCCGTCAGAATGGCCGCACGTATGCCCGACTCCTGGTCTGTGAAGAAGCGAATCTTCTTGGCACGGCAGAGCAGTCGAGTGACAAGCTGGATGTGGGCGTACATCACCACTTGCTCATGCAGCAGCATGCCCTTTACGGGGGCACGGGATGAGTTCGCGGGGCCTTCACCATCTTCTATATCGGGGCGACCTAAGGCTGCGTCGTACGTCTCTTCGATGACCGATTCCATAGGCTTTCGGGAGGTACCTCCGCGAGGCGCCGCCCTCTCAGCCGCAGCATTCCAATCAGCCGGTAGCCAGACTCTCGCGTAGCGGCGAAACGCTCTGGCAAGTGCATGGTCGCCAAAGCGAACCATGTCCTTCTCTACGTCAGCAGAGTCCAGCGCAGGGTCAAAGTTGACGTTGACCCCGAACACATAGCCCGTAGCCTGGTCGGCCGTTGCAATGGACAGCAAAAGTGTGTTCTTTCGCACCTTCTTAGAGTGCCAGTTCACCACCAGCTTTTGCCGGTCAACCGACAGATATCTTGAGCCTAGGTCGTCGCGTCCCATGAGGGTTCGCTCACGCTCGCCGGCGAACATCTGGGCCTGCTCATAGAGGAAGTCGATGCGGTCGTATAGCTGGCTGGGGGAGATATCGAGGACCTTGATGATGCGCCGCAGCGGCATGGCGTTCATCAGATGCACCAAGATATCGCGATTGGAGTGACTGCGACGTTGGCGCTTGGTTGACCGGCCGCCGAAGGAGAACGCCTTCTTGCAGCCGACACACTTGAACCGGGGAGTTCCGTGGGCGTTGGTGCCGAAGCGAGTCACATTCTCAAGGGATGGCGCCCCCTCCGATAGAGAGCAGGCCTCGTTCGGACACTGCGGGAGTACTGGTTCAAGGTACTCCGACATGCGCATAAGCTCCTCGGCAATCGCCAAGTTGCTCTGCATAGGGGTGATTTCCTCGCACAGGCGGCACTTCAGTGCCGGCTGGTCCTTACCGGTAGCGACCACGGTGTAGTCGCCTGGGCCAACGGAAGAAGCTGGAGTACCGGCCCCGCCTCGGGCAACCGCAAGCTTGGGCGGTACGCCGAAGTTACCGCACTTGGGGTTCTTGCAGTGATTGACTTGAATACCCGCCGCGGCCGGCGGAAATCTAGGCGGCCACTTAGTCGGCTTTACTGAAGTTGGATGAGATTTTTCCTTGGACAAAGAAACGCCCTAGTCGTTGACTAGGGCGGAATTTTGAGCCATTACAGCTTTCTTAGCAACACTTTAACAGAACGGCTAGTCCCGAAGGAGGTTGTTTGAAATCGGGGCGGGCCCACAAGGGCCCTTCCCCTCCCCACTCAATGTGCCTTAGAAGCGATGGCGGACACCCACGGTGATGCCGGTACGGCTGCGTGCGCCGCTCGCCGCATCCAGCACGAGCGCGCTGCCGCCGCTGATGCTGGTGTGGTCCACGCCGAAATAGGCATCGGTGCGCTTGCTGAAGGCATAGTCCGCCACGGCCACGTAGAAGTTGACATTGCCGTTGGAAGCACCCGTGGCCGAGCCCGACTGCTTACCTCGGAAGTAGTGCGCGCCCAGGTTGAGCTGAGGCGTCAACTGATAGCCCACGCCCACCTTGAACAGTTGGCGCTTGTTGGCGTCGCCCGGCTGGAAGCCGCCATTGGTCTGGCCGGCCCAGAATTGCCCCAGGATCGCTCCGTCTACGAGGTTACGGAAACCCTGGATCGGGTTGGTCACCGTAGCGTATTTCGCCTTGTTCAGGCCATAGCCCGTGTTGAAGTACCACGGACCCGTGCGGTACGAACCGCCCAGAGTCCAGGCGTCTACGTCGGTGCCGCCTGGCAGCGTCGTGCGCATGTAGCCGCCGCCGACGGCAAACCCGCTCGCGGAGTAGCGCAGGTAGCCGCCAGCCGTCTTCCAGGCGCCACCACCCAGGGTGCCTGCAACGTAGGCAGGCACTTGCGCCGCCGAGGCAGGCAGGCCAGCTTCCAATGCCTTGGTGTCGTTGTTCTCGTCAAACGAATATTGCAGCGAGCCTACGAAGCTGCGGTCCGGCGTTGCGAAGGTGTACTTCAGCATGTTGCTGGTACGCGCGCCCATGGCCATGCCCAACTCAGGCTTGTAGGCTTCCATGTAGGGGGAGTACGGGAACGAAGCGTAGGTGCTGGTCACCACGTCGAACAGGACATTCCACTGACGTCCGGCAGTCAGGCGGCCATAGGGGCCTTGCAGGCCGACATAGGACAGCTGGAAGAACGGCGCGCCGATGGCGGAATTGCCGGCATCGGCATCAAAGCGGTTCTCCAGGAAGGCCAGGGCCTTGCTGCCCCCTCCCAGGTCTTCCTCGACGTTGATACCCCAGCGGCTTTGCGACATGCCGCCGCCTATCATTTTCGTCAGGCCATCCTTGCCGGCACCTTCGTTGTTGGTGTGGCGCACGGCGGCATCCACGATACCCCACAGCTCCACCTTGCTGGTACCGGCGGACTGGGCCATTGCCACGCCCGCGCCGCACAGCGCCAGGGCAGCCACAATTTTCTTTTGCATACGACAGACTCCTCTTGGATTGATAACCGGCTCAAGATTCGCAGCCACGCCTTGATGAACTCGCTCACTGGACGTGCGCCACTCGCTTCACAACACTCGACTTCTCCTCCACCAGGGGCCCTGCGGCCAAATCGTGTTCTTGGCAGGAAGCGAGGAGGCTTCATTGTTGAAAACCCGCCGGGCAGGGGCAAGAGTCCATCGCTTTACAGCCACAGGGGTTAACCCGAAAAATCGTCGCACAAGAGACACCAAACCGCAGACGAAAAAAACCGCCGCCCGAAGGCCTAGCCGTTCTGTTAAAGTGTTGCTAAGAAAGCTGTAATGGCTCAAAATTCCGCCCTAGTCAACGACTAGGGCGTTTCTTTGTCCAAGGAAAAATCTCATCCAACTTCAGTAAAGCCGACTAAGTGGCCGCCTAGATTTCCGCCGGCCGCGGCGGGTATTCAAGTCAATCACTGCAAGAACCCCAAGTGCGGTAACTTCGGCGTACCGCCCAAGCTTGCGGTTGCCCGAGGCGGGGCCGGTACTCCAGCTTCTTCCGTTGGCCCAGGCGACTACACCGTGGTCGCTACCGGTAAGGACCAGCCGGCACTGAAGTGCCGCCTGTGCGAGGAAATCACCCCTATGCAGAGCAACTTGGCGATTGCCGAGGAGCTTATGCGCATGTCGGAGTACCTTGAACCAGTACTCCCGCAGTGTCCGAACGAGGCCTGCTCTCTATCGGAGGGGGCGCCATCCCTTGAGAATGTGACTCGCTTCGGCACCAACGCCCACGGAACTCCCCGGTTCAAGTGTGTCGGCTGCAAGAAGGCGTTCTCCTTCGGCGGCCGGTCAACCAAGCGCCAACGTCGCAGTCACTCCAATCGCGATATCTTGGTGCATCTGATGAACGCCATGCCGCTGCGGCGCATCATCAAGGTCCTCGATATCTCCCCCAGCCAGCTATACGACCGCATCGACTTCCTCTATGAGCAGGCCCAGATGTTCGCCGGCGAGCGTGAGCGAACCCTCATGGGACGCGACGACCTAGGCTCAAGATATCTGTCGGTTGACCGGCAAAAGCTGGTGGTGAACTGGCACTCTAAGAAGGTGCGAAAGAACACACTTTTGCTGTCCATTGCAACGGCCGACCAGGCTACGGGCTATGTGTTCGGGGTCAACGTCAACTTTGACCCTGCGCTGGACTCTGCTGACGTAGAGAAGGACATGGTTCGCTTTGGCGACCATGCACTTGCCAGAGCGTTTCGCCGCTACGCGAGAGTCTGGCTACCGGCTGATTGGAATGCTGCGGCTGAGAGGGCGGCGCCTCGCGGAGGTACCTCCCGAAAGCCTATGGAATCGGTCATCGAAGAGACGTACGACGCAGCCTTAGGTCGCCCCGATATAGAAGATGGTGAAGGCCCCGCGAACTCATCCCGTGCCCCCGTAAAGGGCATGCTGCTGCATGAGCAAGTGGTGATGTACGCCCACATCCAGCTTGTCACTCGACTGCTCTGCCGTGCCAAGAAGATTCGCTTCTTCACAGACCAGGAGTCGGGCATACGTGCGGCCATTCTGACGGCCGTGCCGAAAAGGGTTCTGGACCGGACGGCTGACGCTTTCTATGTCAAGGTGCTCAAAGATATGTCAGTGGACATGAAGCGCGCGCTGGTTGGTGCAACCAAGCGGCGTCTGGCGCGCTTAGCGGAGAAATACGGGGTAACCCCTGAGGCTGCAGAACTTCTGGCTGCCGAGGAAGAACTGGCGCGCATGGTTGCCATCGGCAAGTGGGGGGACCGCTGGTTCCGCCATCCCATATCGGAGATGCGTGAGCCTGAGAAATCCGTTTGCTGGCTGACCGATATCGACCCGGTCGAAACCGAACCGGACAAGCGTCGGCTCCAGCTTAGCCACCAGGCGCTACTGCACCTGAAAGCCACCCTTACCGCTGTCGACCGCTTCTTTATGCAGGTCCGGCGAGGCCTCACGCTGGCAGAACGCGCGGTGGCCAGCGCCAACACCGACCGACGTCTCTGGTTCG
This sequence comes from Diaphorobacter sp. LI3, assembly GCF_022807955.1. Lineage (NCBI taxonomy): Bacteria > Pseudomonadati > Pseudomonadota > Betaproteobacteria > Burkholderiales > Comamonadaceae > Diaphorobacter > Diaphorobacter sp. LI3. Next base: position 3,645,605 of record NZ_CP094346.1, read on the forward strand.
GGAAGAGCGCCTACAACCCCGAAGTCCTGGTGAAGGTGCTCGGCATCTTCCGGACGTACTTCAACTACTGCGAGGTTGGCCGGGACGGGAAAACGCCGGCAATGCGGCTGGGGCTGGCGCGCGGACCCATAGCGCCCGAAGACATCATCTATTTCACTCCCGAACCGCCCGAAAGACGCCGCGCGCCTGCCGCTCGGTCGCTCAAGCCCTCCGGCCCCGTGGCTCACGCAAGCGAGTCACTTGCCGCGTAGGACCCGTAGTTCGAGGTGAGCTTGGTCCGCAGTCAGGGAGCTCACTCGCACTTGGTAGACAGAGAGGGGGGCTCCCGATTCAGGCCCCGAGGACTCTTCCCATTCGGCTACACCCCCTTCACCCTCGCCGCTCACCGAGGAAAGGTACGGGCTCCGCCCTGTGCAGGCCAGCACTACTGCCGGGGCTAGGGTCATCCGCGGCAGAATACCGGTTGGTTTGACCCAATTTGTTACTTCAGCGCCTCTGATAAGGACACGACAAGGCTGGCTGCCATTGTCTCGCCAAGCCTCAACGCTCAGAGAGACAGTCCGATTGCCGTATGCCACGGGAGTGCTGCCCCTGAAGTCCGGAGCGGGCTCGTCGTTGCAGGCAGTGAGGAAGCTGGCGGCACACACGAGCGCGACGCCTAGGGAAAGGGGCTTGAAATTCAGCATGTCCCTTATAGCGACCAAAGAAACGAAGCCCCTCGTGCCGAAGCAGAGGGGCTTGAATCAAGGGCTTAGCAACACCTTAACGGAACGGCTAGGCCCGAAGGCAGCGGTTTTGTCTTCTTTATCCAAGCTGGCCTCACGCCAGCCCGAGATTAGAAGGAGTGGCGGATACCCAGCTGCATGCCGGTCTGGTTGTTGCCAGCACCGGGGCCGCCTGCGGTCACGCCCAAAGCGTTCAGACCCAAAGCGGAAGCGTCCTTGTTCTTCATGTAAGCCACGGTACCATACAGAGCGGTGCGCTTGGACAGGTTATGCACATAGCCCAGGGACAGGTGGTGAGCCTTGGAGTCAATGGCCTTTTGGTCGTACATGGCGTACTGTGCCTTGACTTCGCCAGCGCCGACAGGTGCAGTCACACCCAAAGCGTACGCGTTGTACTTGTTGCTAACAGAACCGGTCTTCAGCTTGGTTTGCTGCACAAGGCCCACCAGCTTAGCCACCTTCAGGTCGTAGGATGCGCCGAGGGTCATCTTGTCTTGGTCGGTTGCACCGGCGGCATTCACATTGCGGCGCTCAAAGCCCAGGGCTGCACTCAGGGGGCCGTTGTCGTAGGCACCGTAAACACCTACGTAACGACCTTCCTTGCCCGTGGTCTTTTCATCAAAACCGTAGCCCAGACCACCGGTGAAACCACTCATGTTTGGCGAGTAGTAGCTGACGATGTTGCTCTGGCGAACGGCGGAAGCGTCTGCCGTGGTGGAGCCGCCCCAGTTCCGGAGCAGGGACTCATTGCGACCAATACCGACCTGGCCAAACACGTCGTACTTGATGAAGGGAAGGTAGGTGGGCGTGTAATCACGACCCAGGCGCACTTCACCGAAACCACCCATCAGGCTCACCGTGGAACGGCGCAGGAAGTTGAAGCCGGCGGGGTTGCCAGCGTCGTTGAACAGTTCGCCTTCCAGCCAGAAGCCTGCCTTCAGGCCACCGCCCAGGTCTTCCGTACCACGGAAACCCAGACGGCTGGTGGCATTACCGCTGGTACCAACGCCGTATACGCTCTTGTTGGCAGCGCCGCTGTGGTTCACATAGCCGACGTTAGCGTCAACGATACCAAACAGCGTCACGGAAGACTGAGCCATTGCGGCGCTGGAAGCGGCCAGCACTGCCAAGGCGATTAGGGATTTTTTCATTACGAGTTACTCCAAGGTTAAACAGAGGGCACAGGATCGAGAGGACTTGGGGAAAATGCGGCTCGGGCACAGCCCCGCCGGTTCCCCGGGCCAACCTCCTGGTGGGGAAGTTCCGCTTATTGCAACAGAGCAACTCGCGTTCCGCAAAGGAATTCCCGCACAATCGAGGCCAAAGGCGGGTTTTCGTTGTTGTCTCGCAACATTGCCGCGAGCGCGATCGAAACCCCCGTCAACTGCCTCCAAACACGCTTCTTACGTCCCATGGATCGAGTTCTGATCGCCGCAGACAACGCCCTGAGAACGCTGTTCGCCACCCCGAAGGCGGGTGAGCTCTCGCCCGCCGCATCCGTGGCCGACGCCGAACTCTCGCCGGAGCAAAAACGGCTGTCCGGCGCCCTGATGCGCGTCAACCATGTCGGGGAGGTATGCGCCCAGGCGCTGTACATGGCCCAGTCCTGCGTGACGCGCGACCCCCAGCTGCGCAGCGATCTCCTGGCCGCGGCGCGCGAGGAGACTGACCACCTGGCCTGGACCCGCGAGCGGCTCGACGCCCTGGGGAGCCGGCCCAGTCTCCTCAACCCCTTGTGGTTCGCTGGCGCCTTCGCCATCGGCCTGGTGGCGGCCCGGGTCAGCGACCAGGCCAGTCTGGGTTTTGTGGTGGAGACGGAGCGGCAGGTATCCGCCCATCTGCAAGGGCACCTGCGCCGCCTGCCGGAGGCGGACCTGCCCTCTCGCGCCATCGTCGACCGCATGCAGCGGGATGAAGAACGCCACGCGGCCCAGGCGCAGGCGGCGGGAGCCCTTCCTCTACCGCCCCCGGCGCGTTGGCTGATGAAAGCCGCCGCCAAGGTCATGACGACGACTGCACATTACATCTAGGGCCTGTTCACACTATTTTTGCCAGATGCGTTGCGATCAAAAAGGGCCAGGCGCAAGGCGCCAAACGAAGCTGGGGTGCTACCCCAGCGAGGCTTGGCAACGCCGCGAATGGCCCATTTTTGATCGCAACCCGGAGGGAACGGAGTGAAAACCGCGCCATTCGTCGTTGCCCTCCTAGCCAAGGCCCCGGCCTTGGCGTCGTCACGCGCCTAGATTGGCGCGGTTTTCACGCCATTCGCACTGGCAAAAATAGTGTGAACAGGCCCTAGTACGTCCCGCCGCGCTTCAGGCCTCGACGATCTCAAAGCCCGTCGTGATCTGCGCGGTCTTGCCCAGCATGATGCTGGCCGAGCAGTATTTCTCATGGCTCATGGCGATGGCACGCTCCACGGCCGCCGGCGGAATGCCGCGCCCGGTCACCGTGAACTGCATGTGGATCTTGGTGAACACCTTGGGATCGACCTGCGCCCGCTCGGAGGTGAGCTTCACGCTGCAGCCGCGCACATCGTGCCGGCCGCGCTTGAGGATCAGCACCACGTCGTAGGCCGTGCAGCCGCCCGTGCCGGCCAGCACGGTCTCCATGGGACGCGGGGCCAGGTTCTGACCGCCGTTCTCGGGACGGTCGGCGTCGGGCGCCCCGTCCATGGCCAGCACATGACCGCTGCCGGTCTCCGCAACAAAGCCCATGCCGGAGTGCGTGCCGGCGTTGCCGGTCCAGCTGACGGTGCATTCCATGTTGTTTTTCTCCAAAAGTTGGGGGTGAATCTGTAGCAAATGATGAACGCAGGTGCGATTTTGCTGCAACGCAACAACCGCAGCGCTACAATGCGCCCATGCGTTACCCGCTTCGCACTGTTCGCACAGCGGGGCTCGCACCGATTGTCTCCTCCATCTCCTCAAAGGATGGATTCAGCCCCAGGCTTTACCGCTTGGGGCTTTTTTTTGCCCTGCGGTGAGCCGTCCCTAACCCTGCGGGCGCGCCGTCCTATGATGTGCGCCCGGCTGAGCGCGCCCTGGACGCCCCGTCCACACCGCAGCGCCGCCCGCCGGTTTGCACCATGACCCAGCCTCTCACCCCGTTCGATTACCTGACAAAGATCCTCACCGCGCGTGTCTATGACGTGGCGGTGGAGTCCGACCTGCAGCCCGCCCGCGCCCTGTCGCGGCGGCTGCACAACAAGGTGCTGCTCAAGCGCGAAGACCAGCAGCCCGTCTTCAGCTTCAAGCTGCGCGGCGCCTACAACAAGATGGCGCAGCTCTCGCCCGAGCAGCTGTCGCGGGGCGTGATCTGCGCCTCGGCCGGCAACCACGCGCAGGGCGTGGCGATGAGCGCCAGCAAGCTGGGCACGCGCGCCGTGATCGTGATGCCCACCACCACGCCGCAGCTCAAGATCGATGCGGTGAAGACGCTGGGCGGCGAAGTGGTGCTGAGCGGCGAGAGCTATTCCGACGCCTACGAGCACGCCGCGCAGCTGCAAAAGGAAGAAGGCCTGACCTTCGTGCACCCCTTCGACGACCCGGACGTGATCGCCGGCCAGGGCACGATCGCCATGGAGATCCTGCGGCAGGTGCAGCAGCTGGGCGGCAAGCTGGATGCCGTGTTCGTCGCCATCGGCGGCGGCGGGCTGATCGCCGGCGTGTCCAACTACATCAAGGCCGTGTGCCCTGGCATCAAGGTCATCGGCGTGCAGATGAACGACTCGGACGCCATGGCGCAATCGGTCAAGGCGCATCAGCGCGTCACGCTGCCGGACGTGGGCCTGTTCTCCGACGGCACGGCCGTGAAACTGGTGGGCGAGGAAACCTTCCGCGTCGCGCAGAACCTGGTGGACGACTACGTGATCGTCGACACCGATGCCGTCTGCGCCGCGATCAAGGACATCTTCGTGGACACGCGCAGCATCGTGGAGCCCGCGGGCGCCCTGGCCGTGGCCGCCATCAAGCAGTACGTGGCCAAGCACAAGACCAAGGGCGAAACCTACGCCGCCATCCTGTGCGGCGCCAACATGAACTTCGACCGGCTGCGCTTCGTGGCCGAGCGCGCCGAGGTGGGCGAGGAACGCGAAGCCCTGTTCGCCGTCACCATCCCCGAGGAACGCGGCAGCTTCAAGCGCTTTTGCGAGGTGGTGGGGGCCCTGCCCGGCGGACCGCGCAACGTGACCGAGTTCAACTACCGCATCAGCCACGAACGGCGTGCCCATGTGTTCGTGGGCCTGTCCACCACGGGCCGCGGCGAGTCCGAGAAGATCGCGCGCAACTTCCACAAGCATGGCTTCGAGGCGCTGGACCTCACGCACGACGAACTGGCCAAGGAGCACCTGCGCCACCTCGTCGGCGGCCATTCGGCGCTGGCGCGCGACGAGCGGCTGATGCGCTTCACCTTTCCCGAGCGCCCCGGCGCGCTGTTCAAGTTCCTGAGCCTGATGCAGCCCACTTGGAACATCTCGCTGTTCCACTACCGCAACCAGGGCGCGGACTATGGGCGCATCCTCGTGGGCATGCAGGTGCCGGCCGACGACGCAGCGCAGTTCGATGCCTTCCTGCAGACGCTGGGCTACCCCTATGTCGAGGAAACGCAGAACCCGGCCTACCGCCTGTTCCTGCAGGCCAACGGCGCATGATGCAAGCCATTTTGGCCTCCAGCGCCCGTCTATCAAGCGCTAACAGCTATTGATTTAATAGTGTTCATGCAGGCTCTGCGCCACTATCTGCTGGCCGTGCAGTTCTTCACGCGCATCCCCGTCACGGGCCGGCTGGCCACGTGGGTGGGCTACAGCCCTGCGATGCTGCGCGCCAGCAGCGCACATTTCCCCGGTGTGGGCTGGCTGGTGGCCGCCGTGGCGGTGGGCAGCTATGCGGCACTGTGGCTGGGGCTGGGCGGCGCAGGCTTTGCACCGCTGGCGGCGGCGGTGGGCTGCACCATCGCCACGGTGCTGGTGACCGGGGGCTTCCACGAGGACGGCCTGGCCGACGTGGCCGACGGACTGGGCGGCGCCTACCAGCCCGAGCGCGCGCTGGAGATCATGAAGGACTCGCGCATCGGCGCCTTCGGGGCCATGGCGCTGGTGCTGGCGCTGCTGGCCAAGGTGGCCCTGCTGGCGCAGCTCGGCCACCTCGGCTTGTCCAGCGCGCTGGCGGCATTGGCCGGGGGGCATGTGCTGTCGCGCCTGTGGCCGCTCGTCATCGTGCGCGCGCTGCCGCATGTGGGCGACACGGCCACGTCCAAGAGCAAGCCGCTGGCGGACCAGATCTCCGTACGCGCGCTGGCGGCCGCGGCCTTGTGGTGTTTTCCGGCGCTAGCGCTTGTATATCAAGCGCTGGGCGCTTTTGTATTGATAGCAAGCCTGCTGGCCAGCGCCGCCGGTGCGGCCTGGATGCTGTGGCGCTTTGCGCGTCGACTGCAGGGCTTTACCGGCGACTGCCTGGGCGCCACGCAGCAGGTGGGCGAGATCGGCTTCTATCTGGGCGCGGCCATCGCGCTGGCGCAACGGGCGGCATGAGCGCGCCGCGCCTGTGGCTGGTGCGCCATGCGCGCCCCGAGGTGGCACCCGGCCTGTGCTACGGCCGCCTGGACGTTGCCGCCGACGCGCGCCATAGCCGCGAGAGCGCACGCCTTCTGGCACAGGCGCTGCCACCCCGTCTGGCCGCCCTGCACCACTCTCCGCTACAAAGATGTGAGCTGCTTGCGCAGTACCTGCTTGCCCTGCGGGCCGATTTAGCTTCAAAGGCTGAGCCCCGCATCACCGAGATGGACTTCGGCCAGTGGGAGGGCCGCGCGTGGAACGACATCGCCCGTGCGGACATCGACGCCTGGACCACGCGCTTCGGCCACCATGCGCCCGGCGGCGGCGAGCCCCTGGCGGCCATGCTCACGCGCGTGTCCGCCGCGCTGGACGAGGCCGCGGCCCAGGCGCACGCCGGCGGTGGCGATGTGGTCTGGATCACGCATGCCGGGGTGGCCCGCTGCGTGCACTGGCTGCTGACGCACGGCGCCGCACGCATGCCGCTGTCCCATGAATGGCCGCAATCGGCTCCGGGCTACGGCGCCTGGACCACGGTACTTCTGCCACTGAAGGGCCAACCGCAGGCAGCACCGGCGCGCGGTTAGGTTATGGGCGCTCCCGTCGGATATGCAGTCCCCCGCCGGCGCGGGATCCCCGCCAGGTCAGGGCCGCTTGCGCGGCATCTCCAGCGCCAGCGTCGTGGCGCCGTCCATCGACGCCCCCAGCCGCGCAGCGCCCTTGCCCAGGGACTGCAGCACCAGCCCCGGCTCCACATTCGCGCCCACGCGGTAGGGCTTGGCCGGCTTGCCGTCCACCGCGATCAGCGCGGCGCCGCCGCCGCTGGCCGTGCCGGCCAGCACGCCCATGAGCACGAAGCGGCTGGCTGCAGAGGGTGCCGCCTCGGCGGCCGCCAGCACCGGGCTGGCCCCGAGCAGGCGCGCGAGCGCCTGCGTGTCGGTCACCACCGGCTCGGGCGCCGCGGCCGCCGGCGCCGTGCCGCCCGGGCTTGCGGACAGCTTCAACCCCCAATAGACAGCAGTCGCGCCCGCCAGCGCCCAGAGCAGCAGCGTGGCCAGGCGCGGGGCCCAGCGGCCGTATGTGTTTGTCACCATTGCACGATTATGATTGACCGGATATGTCCATTCCGAGTCGCCGCTTCGAGATGCAGCCCAGCCCTTCCTCCCTCGCGCAACGCGCCCGCCGCCGCCTGTCCGCGGGCTTCACCCTGATCGAGCTCATGGTGGTGCTGGTCATCATCGGCGTGCTGGCCGCGCTGATCGTGCCCAACGTGCTGGACCGCGCCGACGACGCGCGCAGCACGGCCGCGCGCACCGACGTCACCAACATCATGCAGGCGCTCAAGCTCTATCGCCTGGACAACCAGCGCTATCCCACGGCCGAACAGGGCCTGCAGGCGCTGATCGCCAAGCCCAGCGCCGGCCCGGTGCCGAACAACTGGCGCCCCTACCTGGAGAAGCTGCCCAACGACCCGTGGGGCCGCCCCTACCAGTACCTGAGCCCCGGCATCAAGGGCGAGGTGGACGTGATGTCCTTCGGCGCCGATGGCCAGTCCGGCGGCGAGGGCAAGGATGCCGACATCGGCAGCTGGCAGTAAGCCGCAGGGCCCGGCGCCGGCGCCATCCCACGCATGACACGGGTACACCCCAGCCCAGCGGACGCCGCGCAGGGGCCTCGGCCGGCTGCGCCACTACGCCGCGCCGGCTTCTCCCCGCGTCCCTTGCGCAGCAGGCGAGACAGGCAAAGCCGCGCAGCTGTCGCCCAGCGGGGTTTTACGATCCTTGAATTGCTGGTGGTCATTTCCATCATCGCCCTGGCGACCGCCGGCGTGGGCCTGGCACTGCGCGACAGCGGCGCCACCCAACTGCAGCGCGAAGGCGAGCGGCTGGCAGCGCTGCTGGAGTCGGCGCGCGCGCAATCGCGCGCCTCCGGCGCGGCGGTGCGCTGGCGTGCCGATGCCCAGGGCTTTCGCTTCGAGGGCGTGCCGCCCGACACATTGCCCAACCGCTGGCTGGACAGCGCCACCGGCGTGCAGGGCCCTGCGGAACTGTGGCTGGGGCCGGAACCCCTCATCGGCCCGCAACAAGTGGTGATCGTGAGCGGCGCGCACCCCGACCGCGCGGTGCGCGTGGCCACCGACGGGCTGCGCCCGTTTGCCGTGCAGGCGCTGCCATGAGCCACCGCGCGCGACGGGGGAAGGGGGCGCGGCGCCGGCGCGGCGCGGCGCGCGGCTTCACGCTGGTGGAGGTGCTGGTGGCACTGGGCATCGTCGCCATCGCCCTCATGGCAGGGCTGCAGGCCACCTCCGCCCTCACGCGCAACGCCACGCGCCAGACCGACGTGGTGCTGGCCCACCTGTGCGCCGAGAACGAGCTGAGCCGGGTACGCCTGTCGTCGCAGATGCCGTCCATCGGCGACACGCGCGTGGCCTGCGAACAGGCGGGTCGGCGCTACGACGTGGCGGTGACGGTTTCGCCCACACCCAATCCACAGTTCCGCCGCGTGGACGCGCAGGTCTTCGAGGCCACGCTGCCCGTGCTGCGGCTGTCCACCATCGTGGGGCGGTATTGAGATGCCCCCCCTGAGTCGCTTCGCGCCTACTCCCCCGGGGGGGACGACGCCCGTGGCCTGGCAAAGCCAGTTCCATGGCGTCCGCCCGCGCGGCCTGCGCCGCGGCCTTCCGGCAGATCAAGCGCGGCACCGGGTTTGCGCAGAGTCCCCCATGCAAGCAGCGCGCGGCTTCACGCTAGTGGAGCTGCTCGTGGCCATCGCGGTAATGGCGCTGCTCGCCATCGCCAGCTGGCGCGGGCTGGATGGCATGGCGCGCTCGCAGCAGCTCACGCGCGAGCGCACCGACGAGCTGCTGGTGCTGCAGACCGTGCTGGCCCAGTGGGCGGCCGACCTGGATGCCCTGCAGGCCATCGACCATACCGAACCCATCGCCTGGGACGGCCAGGTGCTGCGCCTTACGCGGCGCGGCACGCGCCAGCCCGACGAGGGTGCGCTGGTCGTCGCCTGGGCGCGGCGCAGCGTGGACGGCACCGCCCGCTGGCTGCGCTGGCAGTCCCCCCCGGTGCGCACCCGCGCGGAATGGAATGCCGCCTGGCAGCGCGCAGCCCAGTGGGCGCGCACACCCGGCGAGGCCGAGCGCCGACAGGAAACCGTGCTGATGCCGCTGGCCAATTGGCAGCTGTACTACTACCGCAGCGGCGCCTGGGCCAATGCGCTGTCCACCGATACCAGCGCCAGCGCACCGCGCACGGTCGGCGGGCTGAGCAGCGCCGCCGCCAGCATCCCCGAGGGGGTGCGCCTGCAGCTCACGCTGCCGCCGGGTGGTGCACTCTCGGGCGTGGTCACGCGGGACTGGGCCAATCCGCTGCTGGGTGGAGGCAAGTCGTGACCGATTCCTGCCCGCTATCCGCCGCCCTGCCCGCCGCCTCCGACACACGCGACTGGCGCGCACCGGGCGAGGGCCGCCGTGCCAGGGCCCCGACGCACTGGTGGCGCCGCCCCGCCCGCGTAACGGGAGCGGCGGGTGGACGCAAAGCCCCTCGGGGTGTTTCTCATCAAGCCGGCGCCGCACTACTGGCCGCCATGCTCACCGTGACGCTGGTCGCCACGTTCGCGGCCGCGGCCATGTGGCAGCAGTGGCGCGCCATCGAAGTCGAAACCGCCGAGCGCGCACGTATCCAGTCGGCGTGGATCCTGATCGGCGCGCTGGACTGGTCCCGCCTGATCCTGCGCGAAGACTCCATTGCCCGCAGCGGCGACGGCACCGACAACCTCTCCGAACCCTGGTCGGTGCCGCTGGAAGAAGCGCGCCTGTCCACGTTCCTCGCGGCCGACCGCAACGTGGCCCAGGTGGAAGACGCGAGCACCGACACCACCAACGCCTTCCTGTCGGGCCAGATCACCGACCTGCAGGCCCTGCTGAACCTGCGCAACCTGGCCAACGAGGGGCAGGTGGACGCCACGGCGCTGCGGCAATTCCAGCGGCTCTTCGAATACCTCGGGCTGCCGCGCGCACAGCTGGACATGCTGGCGCGGCAGATGCTGCGCGCCGAGGCCAAGGACAGTGACTCCGCGAGCGCCGCGCCGCTGCTGCCGCAAAGCGTGGCGCAACTTGGGTGGTGGGGCCTGCCGCAGCGCAGCGTGGATGCGCTCGCGCCTTACGTCACGCTGCTGCCCGTGCGCACCAAGGTCAACCTCAACACCGCCAGCGCGGTGGTGCTGTGGGCCAGCGCCGACGGGCTGGACATGGCCGAGGCGCAGCGCCTGGTGCAGGCACGCGACTCCAACCACTTCCGCAGCGAGGCCGACGCCGCCAAGCTGCTGGGCAACTCCAGCCGCATCTCGGCCACGGTGCATACGGTGTCGTCCAGCTACTTCGAAGTGCGCGGGCGACTGCGCCTGGACATGGCCGTGGTCGAAGAGCGCTCGCTGGTCTACAAACAGCGCGGGGACGTGCGCACGCTGTGGCGCGAACGTGGCGGCCTCGTGCGCCCGACGGCTCCCGGCACTGCGGCCGCTGGCGCGCGGTGACCGGCCGCCTTGGCACAAAGCGTCACATCACGCCCCTAAAATGGTCTGTTAACCCATTCATGAGCACCCTTGTCCTAACCCTGCCCCTGGGAACGCCGGGGCCCGCCGCCGAATACAGCTACACGCTCACGGCCGACGGCCACACCGCCACCCGCCACGCCAGCACCACAGCCGCCTTGCTGCCCGACCCGGGCCGCGCCGGCGAGATCGTGGCCGTGGTGCCTGCGCGCGCGCTGTCATGGCAGCAGGTAACGCTGCCGCAGGGTGCGACGGCCCAGGCCGGCCGGCTGCGCGCGGTCCTGGAAGGACTGCTCGAAGAACACCTGCTCGACGACCCCGCGCAACTGCACTTCGCGCTGCAGCCCGGCGCCCAGCCGGGCAGCCCTGCCTGGGTGGCCGTGTGCGACCGCGCCTGGCTGCGCGGCGCCCTGCAGGCGCTGGAAGCCGCGGGGCGGCCGGTGGACCGCGTGGTGCCCGAGTTCGCTCCCGGCCCCACCGCCAGCGGGCAAGAGGAATGCGACGTGCTCGGCACTCCCGAGGACGCCCAGCTGGTACTGACCGGCCACGGGCCGCAACAGGCCGTGGCCGTGCTGCCGCTGGCCGCGGCCGCCGCGCTGGCGGCGCGCCCCGCCGATGATGCGCCGCCCGCCGTGCGCGCCGAACCCGCCGTGGCCGCCCTGGCCGAGCGGCTGCTGAACCGCCCGGTGCAGCTGCACACCGCCAGCCAGCGCGCGCTGGTGGCCGCGCGTGGCGAATGGGACCTGGCGCAGTTCGACCTGGCCAGCACCGGCCACACGCGCGCGCTGCGCAAGCTGGGCAGCGGCGCCAGCGCCTTTGCGCGCGCACCCCAATGGCGGGCCGCGCGCTGGGCACTGGCCGTGGCCGTGGTGGTGCAGGTCGTGGGGCTCAATCTCTGGGCGTGGCAGGACCGCCAGACGCTGGCGGCCAAACAAGCCGGCGTGCGCAACGCGCTGACCCAGACCTTCCCGCACGTCAAGGTCGTCGTGGATGCACCGGTGCAGATGGAGCGCGAACTGGCGCAGCTGCGCCAGGCCGCCGGCAGCGTGTCGCGGCGCGACCTGGAGCCGCTCATGGCCGCCGCAGGTGCCGCACTGCCCCCGCCGCGCGTGCCCACGCAGATCGAATATGCCAATGGCGAGCTGCGCCTGCGCGGCCTGGAGCTGGCACCCGAGGAACTCACCGCCATGAACCAGCGCCTGGCCGCGGAAAGCCTGAGCGCACAGCCGCACGATGGCGCCCTGCTGGTGCGCGCCGAGGACCGCCCATGAACACCCGCCCCGCTTCGACCTCGCCCGCGCCGGTTCCCCCTGCGCTGGCCGCGCTGCGCGCCCACTGGGGCCGCATGGCGCCGCGTGAACAGTCCCTGGTGCTGGCCGCCGCGGCCGTGGTGGGGCTGGCCCTGCTGTGGTGGGTGCTGCTGGCGCCCGCACTGCAGCAGTTGCGCGGCTCGGGCGCACGCCACGCAGCCGTGGACGCGCAACTGCAGCGCATGCAGGCCTTGCAGGCCGAAGCGCTGCAGCTCAAGGACGCGCCCCGCCCACCCGGCGGCGAGGCCCTGCGCACGCTGCAGACCACGCTGGCGCAGCAATTGGGCGCAGCCGCGCAGATGAACGTCGCGGGCGACCGCGCCACCGTCACCCTCAAGGGCGCCCCCGCCGAGGCCCTTGCCCAGTGGCTGGACCAGGCGCGCAGCACCGCGCGCGCCGTGCCGCTGGAAGCCCGCCTGGTGCAAAGCGCCGCGCCCGCCAACGCCGCCGCGGCCGCCGTCCGCTGGGACGGCACGCTGGTGCTGGCGCTGCCCCCGCAATAGTCCACGCCCCCTGCCCGTGCCACGCTCCCTGCGCCCGACCCCTTCGCTGACACTGCCGCGCGCGCCCTGGCGCTGGGCCGTGGCCGGCGTGTGCCTGGGCGCGCTGCCCGCGCTGGTGCTGTGGGCCCCGGCGCGCTGGCTGGCCACAGGCGTGCAGCAGGCCAGCGGCGGGCAACTGCAGCTGCAGCAGGCACGCGGCACCGTCTGGAACGGCTCGGCCCGCCTGGTACTGACCGGTGGCGCCGACAGCCAGGACCAGGCCGCCCTGCCCGGCCGGCTGCAGTGGCAGCTGCGCCCCGCGTGGAACGGGCTCAGCGCCCGCCTGACGGCCGACTGCTGCATTCCCGCCACCGCGCCGCTGCAGGTGCGGGTGGCGATGGGCCTGGGTGCCGTGCGCGCCCAGGTGGCCGATGGCCAGAGCCAGTGGCCGGCTGCGGCGCTCGCGGGCCTGGGCACCCCCTGGAACACCGTGCAGCCGCAGGGCCGCCTGCAGCTGCGCACCCAGGCGTTCGCGCTGCAATGGGCCGCAGGGCGTCTGCAGATGCAGGGCCAGGTGCAGCTGGATGCGCTGGGCCTGTCCTCGCGCCTGTCCACGCTGCGGCCCATGGGCAGCTACCGGCTGCAGGTGCAGGGCGGCGGCGCGCCCACGCTGCAGCTGTCCACCCTGGAGGGCGCGCTGCTGCTGTCGGGCAACGGCCAGTGGGTGGGCAAACGCCTGCGCTTCACGGGCGAGGCCAGCGCCGCGCCCGGGCGGGAGGCGGCCCTGGCGAATCTTCTGAATATCATCGGGCGGCGCAGTGGCGCGCGCTCCATCATCACCGTGGGTTGACCCTATGACCAACTTGCCCCGCCATTCCCTGCGGTTCACTCTTCATTTGATAGCTGCTAGCGCTTTATTGACGGGCGTTAGCAGCCAAATTCATGCACAAACCTCCGGGCAGCGCGCCGGCAGTGTGCGGCCCAGCGAGCCGGTGACGCTGAACTTTGCCAACGCCGACATCGAGGCCGTGGCGCGCACCATGGCCACCATCACCGGCAAGAACGTGGTGGTGGACCCGCGCGTGAAGGGCCAGATCACGCTGGTGACCGAGAACGCGGTGCAGCCCAACGCGGCCTTCCAGCAGTTCCTGGCCGCGCTGCGGCTGCAGGGCTTCACGGTGGTCGAGTCGGCGGGCCTGTACAAGGTCGTGCCCGAGGCCGATGCCAAGCTGCAGACCGGCAACGTGAGCGTGTCCCAGGGCGGCGCGGGCGGCACGCCCGCGGGCGGGCAGGTCGTCACGCAGATCTTCAAGCTCAACTTCGAGAACGCGGCCAACCTGGTGCCGGTGCTGCGCCCGCTGATCAGCCCCAACAACACCATCAACGTGAACCCCGGCAACAACTCGCTGGTGATCACCGACTACGCCGACAACCTGCAGCGCCTGGCGCGCATCGTGGCGGCCATGGACGTCTCCAACGCCAGCGACGTGGAGGTGATCCCGCTGCAGCACGCCATCGCCACCGACCTGGCGCCGCTGGTGTCGCGCCTGATCGAGGGCGGCAGCGCCACTGCCACAGGCACTGCGCAGGGCGTGGCCCAGGGGCAGACCGACAATTCGTTCAAGACCACGCTGCTGGCCGAGCCGCGCAGCAATGCGCTGATCGTGCGCGCGGCCAACCCGGCGCGCGTGGCGCTGGTGCGCTCACTGGTGGCCAAGCTGGACCAACCAGCCGCGCCGGGCAGCTCCGCTGCCAGCGGCAACATCCACGTGGTGTACCTGAAGAACGCCGACGCCGTGAAGCTGGCCACCACCCTGCGCGCAGCGCTGGGCAGCGCGGGGGGCAGCGGCACCAGCGGCGGCGGCACGGGAACCGGCAACCTGTCGGGGGGCCTCACGCGGACCGGCGCATCGGGCCTGGGCCAGACCAGCGGCCTGGGCAACAGCACCAATGCCAGTGGCAATGCCGGCGGCCTGGGCAGTTCGGGCCTGGGAACGGGCCAGGGCAGCAGCGGCAGCAGCGATGCCAACCAGCCGTCCACCGGCGGCATCATCCAGGCCGACCCGACGACCAACTCGCTCATCATCAGCGCGCCGGAGCCGCTGTACCGCCAGATCCGCGCCGTGATCGACAAGCTGGACGGCCGCCGCGCGCAGGTGCTGATCGAGAGCCTGATCGTGGAGGTGAGCGCCAGCAAGGTGGCCGAGTTCGGCATCCAGTGGCAGGGCGTGCTGGGCAATTACGGCAGCACGCTGGGCGTGCTGGGCAACAACTCCAGCGTGGCCGGGCGCAACATCCTGGATCTGGCGCTGGCGGCGGCCACCGGCAACGTGACCTCCATCGCCAGTGCCAAGCCGGCCGCCGGCATGAACCTGGCCGTCGCGCCGCGCATCAACGGCAAGTACTACCTGGGGGCGCTGGCCAACTTCCTGGAGAACACGGGCGATGCCAACGTGCTGTCCACCCCCAACCTGCTCACGCTGGACAACGAGGAGGCGCAGATCATCATCGGCAACAACGTGCCGTTCGTGACGGGCTCCTACGCCAACACCGGCGGCAGCGGCGGCGCGGTCAACCCGTTCACCACCGTGGAGCGCAAGGACGTGGGCCTGATGCTGCGCGTGCGCCCACAGATCAACGAGAACGGCACCGTCAAGCTCACGATGTACCAGGAGGTCTCCAAGGTCGCGGAGAGCACGCTGTCCAATGCCAACGGCCCCTCCACGAGCAAGCGCTCCATCGAGTCTACGGTACTGGTGGACGACGGCAGCGTGATCGTGATCGGCGGCCTGCTGGAAGACAGCTATGCGCTGGGCCAGGACAAGGTGCCCGTGATGGGCGACCTGCCCGTGGTGGGCGGGCTGTTCCGCAATGAAAAGCGCACGCGCCAGAAGACCAACCTGATGGTCTTCCTGCGCCCCATGGTGATCCGCGACAGCGCCACCAGCGACGCACTGATGGTGGACCGCTACGAGGCCATTCGCGCGCTGCAGCAAAGCACGCAGCCCGCGCCCAGCACGATGATGAGCGGTGTGTCCGAGGCGCCGGTGCTGCCGCCCCTGCCCACCCCCGCCTCGTCCGCCGCGCCCGTGCAGCCCGCGGCCGCACCTGCGCCGCTGGCGCCGCTCGCACCCCAGCCGCCCGCGCGCACCGCCATGCCGCCCAGCATGGGCCAGTCGCCCTACAGCCCGCAGTAAGGGCACGCCGCATGCGCCACCCCCTGCCCTACGCATTTGCGCGCAGCAGCCAGCTGCTGCTGGAAGACGACGGCCAGCAGCTCATGCTGTGGCACGGCCCGCAGCCGGACGCCGGCGCGCTGTCCGAAGTGCTGCGCAAGCATGCCGTGCACCAGTTCATGCCGCTGGACGCACCCACGCTGGCGCAGCGCATCAGCGCGGCGTATTCGCAAAGCGAATCCAGCGCGGCCACGGTGGTGAGCGAGGTGGAGGAAGGCGCCGACCTCTCGCGCATGATGCAGGAGCTGCCCGCGGTGGAAGACCTGCTGGAGTCCGCGGGCGACGCGCCCATCATCCGCATGCTCAACGCCCTGCTCACGCAGGCCGTGCGCGACGGCGCGAGCGACATCCACATCGAGCCCTACGAACGCCACTCCAGCGTGCGCTTTCGCGTGGACGGCACGCTGCGCGAGGTGGTGCAGCCCAACCGCGCGCTGCACGCCGCGCTGATCAGCCGCCTGAAGATCATGGCGGACCTGGACATCTCCGAAAAGCGCCTGCCGCAGGACGGACGCATCAGCCTGCGCCTGGGCACCCGCGCCGTCGACGTGCGCGTATCCACGCTGCCCAACGCCCATGGCGAGCGCGCCGTGCTGCGCCTCTTGGACAAGAGCGAGAGCAAGCTGAACCTGGAGGCCGTGGGCATGCAGGGCGAGGTGCTGGCGCGGCTCGCGCACCTGATCCAGCAGCCGCACGGCATCATCCTCGTGACCGGCCCCACGGGCTCGGGCAAGACCACCACGCTGTACGCGGCGCTGGCGCGGCTGGACGCCGCGCGCAGCAACATCATGACGGTGGAAGACCCCATCGAGTACGAGCTGCCCGGGGTGGGCCAGACGCAGGTCAATGCGAAGATCGACCTGACGTTTGCCAAGGCCCTGCGCGCCATCCTGCGCCAGGACCCCGACGTGATCATGATCGGCGAGATCCGCGACTTCGAGACCGCGCAGATCGCCATCCAGGCCTCGCTCACCGGCCACCTGGTGCTCGCCACGCTGCACACCAACGACGCGGCCAGCGCCATCACGCGCCTGACCGACATGGGAGTGGAGCCGTTCCTGCTGTCCTCGTCGCTGCTGGGGGTGCTGGCGCAGCGCCTGGTGCGCAAATATTGCGGCGAGTGCCACGGCGCAGGCTGCGAGCACTGCGGCCATACCGGCTACGCGGGGCGCACCGGCGTGTTCGAACTGCTGGTGGTGGACGACGCCATCCGCGCACAGATCCACAACCAGGCCCCGGAGGCCGAGGTGCGCACCCAGGCCCTGGCTGGCGGCATGACGCTGATGCGCGACGATGGCGAGCGGCTGATCCACGCCGGCATCACCAGCCGCGAAGAAGTGCTGCGTGTGACGCGCGACTGAGCGGACAGGCCGCAGCGGCGCCTTTCAAAAACAGGAGCGCGGCGCGCTTGCCAAGACTGGGTTTTCAATACAAATTGCATTGAAAACCATTACAGACAAGCGCTAGTAGCTCCTATATCAATAGCGCATTTCAGCGTTCACCTGCGGCCATCGGCTGGGGGGGCGCTTCCCGTGGCCCAGCCCGCGCTGCAGCTCCTTGAGCAGCAGCACCACCTGGCGCGACGCATGCTGGCAGCTCTTGAACGCCTGCTCGGCCCGCAATTGATCGCCCTCAGCCAGATGCGTCAACAGCACGGCCGCCTGGTGGTGAAAATACTGGTGGCGGCGCATCAGCATGTCGAAAGCAGGAAAGTGCCCCAGCGCCACGCGCCCGCTGCCGTGCAGCCAGCGGCCCAGTTCGGAACAGGTGTCGTCCACCACCGTTTCGGGGCGCAGCTGTTCGTCGCGCGCGCCCGCCAGCGCTTGGGCCAGCCAGGGCAGCCAGCGCTCGTGCATGACGATGGCAGCCTCGATGTCGAACGCCGCCAGGAGCCGCGAAGCCTCTTCGTCGTACAGCACCAGCGCGCTGGCCTCGCTCGCAGGCAGCGAAGTCCAGTCCTCAGGCGCGGCCAGGCCGTCGGCACGCGGCTGAAACAAACGGCTGAAGAACCCCATAGACACCCCCCGCACGCCCCGTGCATCACTTCCTGGCAGCGTCGCACAGGACGCCAAAAGTGACAATATGTTTCGTGTGTTGATTTAAAACAAATTCAGTATATCAATAGCAAAACGCTATGCATCATTCGGGGACCACTGCACCACCATACCCGCGGCGCAGCACGGATTTCACCCGCTGCCCACAATCGGTGCCATGACCACACATTCCCTGCCTTTACTTTCCATGCTTGATCTCGTGCCCGTGCGCGAGGGCGGCACCGTGGCCCAGGCACTGCAGATCGCCGTGCAGACGGCGCAGCATGTGGAGGCGCTGGGCTTCAAGCGCTACTGGCTGGCCGAGCACCACAACATGCCGGGCATCGCCAGCTCTGCCACGGCCGTGCTGGTGGGCCACGTGGCCGGGGCCACGCGGTCCATCCGCGTGGGCTCGGGCGGCATCATGCTGCCCAACCATGCGCCGCTGGTGGTGGCCGAGGCCTTCGGCACGCTGGCCGAGCTCTACCCCGGCCGTATCGACCTGGGGCTGGGCCGCGCACCCGGCACCGACGGCGCCACCATGCGCGCCCTGCGCCGCGACCGCGTGGAGACCGAGGCCGACTTCCCCCGCGACGTGGCCGAGCTGCAGCAGCTCTTGGCGCCCGCGCAGCCGGGCCAGCGCATCATCGCCGTGCCGGGCGCCGGCACGCAGGTGCCCCTCTGGCTGCTGGGCTCCAGCCTGTTCTCGGCGCAGCTGGCGGCGCAGATGGGCCTGCCCTACGCCTTCGCCTCGCACTTTGCGCCGCGCATGCTGCACGCGGCCATCGACATCTACCGCCGGCTGTTCCGCCCCTCGCCAGCCTGCGCCAAGCCCTACGTGGTGATCGGCGTGCCCGTGATCGCCGCACCCACCGATGACGAGGCGCAGTACCTGGCCAGCAGCACCTACCAGCGCGTGCTGGGCATTCTCACCGGCCAGCGCGGACTGCTGCAGCCGCCCGTAGAAGGTTATCTGCAGAGCCTCGCGCCGCAGGAGCGCGCCGCCGTGGCCGACTTCCTCGCGGTCGGCGTGGTCGGTGGCCCGCAGACCGTGCGCGAGGGCCTGCAGGCGCTGCTGGCCGCCACGCAGGCCGACGAATTCATGCTGGTGAGCGACGTGTACGACCCGGCGCTGCGCCTGCGCTCGCTGGACATCACCGCCCAGGCGCACGCGGCACTGTCACCCGCAGCGGCTACCATGGCAGGCTGAACGGGTCGACTGCGGCCCGCCCAGTTTGCCCCTGCTCGCCCACCGCCGCTGACTTTCCCGCATGCCCGCCTATTCCTTTGAAGCCCTGGACGCCCAAGGCCATGTGCGCCGCGGCACCCTGGAGGCCGACAGCCCCAAGGCCGCCCGCAGCCTGCTGCGCGCCCAGGCCCTGGTGCCCTTGGATGTGGAGGCGCTGGCCGCTGGCGCCGCTCCCGGAACACCCCCCACGCTGGCGCAGCGGCTGTTCACGCGGCCGGTGTTCAACGCCACGGGGCTGGGCGTGTGGACGCGGCAGCTCGCCGGGCTGGTGGGCTCGGGCCTGCCGCTGGAGCGTGCGCTGACCGCGCTCGCCGAAGAGGCGGACGATGAGCGCCAGCGCCACCTGCTGGCCACGCTGCGCGCCGAGGTCAACGCCGGCTCCACCTTCGCACGTGCGCTGGCGCAGCACCCGCGCGAGTTCTCCGACATCTACTGCGCCGTGATCGGCGCGGGCGAGTCCAGCGGCGGCCTGGCCGAAGTGCTGGACAGCCTGGCGGACGATCTGGAGCAGCGCCAGGCCTTGCGCGCCAAGCTCATCGGCGCTGCGCTGTACCCGGCCATCGTCACCGTGATCGCCATCGTCATCGTGCTGTTCCTGGTGGGCTACGTGGTACCGCAGGTAGCCAGCGTGTTCGCGGGCACCAAGCGCGCCCTGCCCTTCCTCACGGTGGCCATGCTGGCCTTGAGCGACGTGGTGCGCAACTACGGCTGGGCGTTGCTGGGCGGGCTGGTCCTGCTGGCGTTCGGCGCCCGCGCCGCGCTGGCCCAGCCGCGGCTGCGCGAGAAGTTCGACGCCGCCTGGTTGCGCCTGCCGCTCGTCGGCAAGCTGGCGCGCGGCTACAACGCGGCGCGTTTCGCCGGCACATTGGCCATGCTGGCAGGCGCGGGCGTGCCCATTCTCAAGGCGCTGCAGGCCGCAGCCGAGACGCTGAACAACCGCGCCCTGCGCGCGGACGCACTCGACGCCCTGGTGCTGGTGCGCGAGGGCGCGCCGCTGGCCTCGGCCCTGGCACAGAAAAAGCGGTTCCCCGGCCTGGTGGCCATGTTCGCACGGCTGGGCGAACAGACGGGCCAGTTGCCCACCATGCTGCAGCGCGCCGCCACGCAATTGGGCACCGAGGTGCAGCGCCGCGCCATGCAACTGGCCACGGTGCTGGAGCCGCTGCTCATCGTGGCCATGGGCGGCATCGTGATGCTGATCGTGCTGGCGGTGCTCATGCCGATCATCCAGCTCAACCAGTTCGTCAAATGAGTGCCACCCTGCAGGACAAGCTCGTCGTCGCGATCTCGTCGCGCGCACTGTTCGACTTCGAGGAAGAGAACCGCCTGTTCGAGGCCGGCGACGAGCAAGCCTACATGCGCCGCCAGCTGGAGCTGGTGCATGAGCCCGCGCGCCCCGGCATTGCCTTCCCTCTGGTGAGAAAGCTGCTGGCGTTCAACACGCCCGATGCCGCGCGCGTCGAGGTGGTCATGTTGTCGCGCAACGATCCCGCCAGCGGCATGCGCGTGTTCGCCTCGGCCAAGGCGGCGGGCATGCGCATCGAGCGCGGCGTGTTCACGCGCGGGCGCAACCCGTTCTCCTATCTGCGGCCGTTGGGCGCGCACCTGTTCCTTTCAGCCAACGAGACGGATGTGCGCGAGGCGCTGTCCATCGGCTTTCCCGCCGCGCGGGTGATGATCGACTCCACGCCCGCGGGCGACCGCTATCCGCGCGAAGTGCGCATCGCCTTCGACGGCGACGCGGTGCTGTTCTCCGACGAGGCCGAGCGCGTGTACCAGCAAGGCGGCCTGCCGGCCTTCCTGCAGCACGAGGTGTCCCATGCCGCCACGCCGCTGGCCGAAGGGCCGTTCAAGCCGCTGCTGGCCGCGCTGCACCGGCTGCAGCAGCAGGCGGACGCCTCGCAGATGCGCATCCGCACCGCGCTGGTCACCGCGCGCAGCGCGCCGGCGCACGAGCGCGCAATCCGCACGCTGCTCGACTGGGGCATCACCGTGGACGAGGCCATGTTCCTCGGCGGGCTGGAAAAAGGCCCCTTCTTGCGCGAGTTCGAGCCCGACTTCTTCTTCGATGACCAGACGGGCCACGTGGCGTCCGCCGCACGCCATGTTCCGGCGGGGCATGTCAGCAGCGGCATCGCCAACACGGCGGCGGCGCTACAGGGTGATACAGCCCGCCCCCCGCGGCGTTGAACCTGTGGCGGCGCGCCGGCTCTACTCCTGAATGTTGCCTTCACGCTCCCTCCGCCCCTTTACACGCCTGCTGACGGCCCCGGCAGCCTGCGCGTGGCTCATGGCCTGCGCGCTGGCGGCTCCGCTGGCCGCTCAGGCGCAGGGCGTGGCCCATGCCACCGCGCCCCGGCACAGCGCCAGTGCGCCCCTGACCAAGGGCGAGATCAAGGCGATCCGCCAGTTCGAGATGCTGGATTTCAACGGCGACGGCAAGCTCAGCCGTGCTGAAGTGGCCATCGTGCCCAAGGTGGCTGCGGCGTTCGATGATGCGGACACCAACCGCGACAACTACGTGACGCTGGACGAGGTGCGCGCCTTCGCCATCAAGTACCGCGCCGAGCGGGACCGCGCCCGCGCGGCGGCGCGCTGAGAGCGCCGGCGGACTCAAAAATACCAGTCTAATTGGCCTCCAGCGCTTTACCAATAAGCGCTAACAGCTACTTATATGATAGCAAACGCCGCAGCAAAACTCACAAACCGCCCGTGCGCTTGACCTTGGGATCGGAGTACGTGAGCGACTGACGGTCCTGCACCTGCTGGGCCAGTCGCTCTTGGAGGGTGTTCTTGTTGATGTCTTGCGCCAGCTCCACCGCACTGCCGCTGGCACGCCACATCGACTGGATGAATTCCAGCAGTTGCTTGTAGATGGGCTCCTTGGGCGGCTCCTCAGGCTCCTTCGGCGCTTCCTTCTTGGCCTCGGCCAGGGTCCAGTCGCGGTTGTTTTCGTCGGGCGCCGAGGGCTTGGTGGGCTCGCGCAGGCTAGCCCCTTCGCCCAGGCGGTCCGTGGACTCGACAGGATTGGCAGCGTTCACGGGCCGCACCGCCACGGCCCCCGAGGCGCCCGTGGAATACAAGTCAGCGCCCGTGGTGCGCCACTGGGCGGGCGATCGGTCTACAGGTGGCAGTTGCATGGCATGGGTCCCCTCGTGAATGCGGCCGGCGGCAGTCGCAACTACCACCTCGTCGTACATTTATTACGGCAAACAAAAGGGGAAATTGAGGCCTTATTAGCCTTTTGTCACAAATTCATGCGACCACCATGTCTGATTGACGTGGGCTATGACAGGGACAAACGGGCACAGGCCGCGCCAGGCAAGCGCCAGACGCTATAAAAAACGCTCCAGCAACTTGCGCGATGCACGGTCCAGCGCCGTGACATCCGGCACATGGAACTGCAGCCCGTCGCTGGCGGCGATGAGCAGCTTGGTGCGCCCCTCCAGCCGGCGGATGTCTTCCTCGCCCTTGAGCACCAACTGCGTAGCTCCGCGGTCGGTGTCCACCTCCCAGGTACTGGGGGTGGAAAAGCTCGACACGGAGCGGATGCGCGTGATGGTGGGCACAAACTCACGCGCAGCCAGTTCCTCCTCGACCAGCGCACGCACGGCAGGCGCCAGTTGTTCCAGGCGGGGCACCCAGGCCAATTCATGGCCGTCCGGCCCGACCAGCGACAGGCCTTCGCCGGGAGCGGCAATGGGGAAGGCGCGCACGGGCGTCACGCCCACATGCGCGGTGCCGTCGGCCGCGCGCAGCACCAGCCGGCCATGGGGATTACGGTGCAGGTCCCAGCCTGCCGCGAGTGCCGAAGCGGTGGAGAGGGATGTGTGAAGGGTCATCGCGTGTCTTTCTCGCTCAGGTGTTGCCCGCGGGGTGAGCGGAGTGCTCGCGCACTTCGATGCGCACGCCCGCGGCCTGGGCGTCTTCCTCGGCACGGCGCGCCTGCGCCTCGTACAGGCGCCAGTAGGCACCCTGCTTCTCCATCAGTTCGTCGTGCGGCCCCACTTCGACGACCTCGCCCCGGTCCATGACCACCAGACGGTCGGCCTTGCGCAGCGTAGACAGGCGGTGGGCGATGGCGATGGTGGTGCGGCCCTGCACCAGGTTGTCCAGCGCCTTCTGGATTTCCTTTTCGGTTTCGGTGTCCACGGCGGAGGTCGCCTCGTCCAGGATCAGGATGCGCGGGTCGATGAGCAGCGCGCGCGCAATGGAGATGCGCTGGCGCTCGCCGCCCGACAGGCCCTGGCCGCGCTCGCCCACCAGGCTGTCGTAGCCATGCGGCAGGCGCAGGATGAATTCGTGCGCATGCGCGGCGCGCGCGGCGGCGACGATCTCCTCGCGCGTGGCGTCGGGCTTGCCGTAGGCGATGTTCTCGGCGATGGTGCCGAAGAACAGGAAAGGCTCCTGCAGCACCAGGCCGATGTGGCGGCGGAAGTCCGCCACCGCCATGCGGCGGATGTCCACATCGTCCACCAGGATGGCGCCGTCGCTCACGTCGTAGAAGCGGCTGATGAGGTTGACCAGGGTGCTCTTGCCAGAGCCGCTGTGGCCCACCAGGCCGATCATCTCGCCGGGGCGGATAGTGAGCGACAGGTTTTTGATGACCGTGCGGCTGCCGTAGCGAAAGCCCACGTCGCGCATCTCGATGGCGCCCTGCACGCGGTCCACCTTCACCGGGTTGATGGGGTCGGGCACGTTGCTCACATGGTCCAGGATGTCGAAGATGCGCTTGGCGCCGGCTGCCGCCTTTTGCGTGACGGAAACGATGCGGCTCATCGAATCCAGCCGTATGTAGAAGCGCCCGATGTAGGCGATGAAGGCCGCCAGCACGCCCACGGTGATCTGGTTGCGCGCCACCAGCCAGATGCCGAAGCCCCAGACCACCAGCAGCCCCACCTCCGTCATCAGCGAGACGGTGGGCGAGAACAGGCTCCAGGTCTTGTTGAGCTTGTCGTTCACCTCCAGGTTGTGCTGGTTGGCGGCACGGAAGCGGTCCGCCTCGCGCTTTTCCTGGGCGAAGGCCTTCACCACGCGGATGCCGGGGATGGTGTCGGCCAGCACGTTGGTCACTTCGGACCACACGCGGTCGATCTTCTCGAAGCCGGTGCGCAGCTTGTCGCGCACGGTGTGGATCAGCCAGGCGATGAAGGGCAGCGGCACCAGCGTGACCAGCGCCAGCCACGGGTTGATGGAGAACAGGATCGCCGCCGTCATCACGATCATCAGCACGTCGGTGGCGAAATCCAGCGCGTTGAGCGACAGAAAGACGTTGATGCGGTCGGTTTCGGAGCCGATGCGTGCCATCAGGTCTCCCGTGCGCTTGCTGCCGAAGTAGTCGAGCGACAGGCGCATCAGGTGTTCGTAGGTGGTGGTGCGCAGGTCGGCGCCGATACGCTCGGACACCAGGGCCAGGATGTAAGTGCGCGCCCACCCCAGCGCCCAGGCCAGCAGCGCCGCCAGCAGCAGCCCCCCCAGGTACAGCAGCACCATGCCGGTGGGGATCTGCTGGCCGCTCTGGTAGGGAATGAGGATGTCGTCCATGAGCGGGATGGTCATGTACGGCGGCACCAGCGAGGCGGCGGTGGAGGCCAGCGTGAGCGCGAAGCCCGCGGCCAGCTGCTTTTTGTAAGGCCGTGCGAAACGCCACAGGCGCAACAGCACCCAGGTGGAGGTCTGCGGCGCCTGCTGGCGCGCGCAGGCCGTGCACTCGTCGCTGTCGGGCGGCAGCGGCGTGCCGCACACGGCGCAGCGCGGCACGTCTTGCGCTTCGGGCGCGATGGCGCCTTGCAGGCTGTCCAGGCGCTGCACCTGGGCGTCCAGCCGCTGCTGCAGGTGCAGCGCCTGGGGATGGCGCCCCAACGTGAAGCGCCACAGCGCCAGGCGCCGGTCGGCATCGTGCAGCTCCACCGTGCCCACGCCGCCATGGTCCAGCAGCCGCAGCGCCATGCCGGGCGCCAGCGGCCATTCCTGCGCCGGCGCGTCACCGGCGCGCGCCAGCAGGCGCCGCTCGGTCAGCACCAGCAGGCCGGGGGCAAAGCGCAGGTCGGGCGTCAGGTCAACCTCGAAGGCGGCCTGCACGTTTTCGTCAAGAGCGAGCAGTGCCCGCATCTCGGCCCCCCAGGGGCCAGACAAGACACCCGAGGCGTCCACAGAATGGTGATGTTGCATTTGGTTTTGTATGTCCACCCCCGCACGGACGGGGCGTTGGCGGGCCAGTCCGCGCCCATGGGGGGCATTGTCGGCCACCGGGCCCCAGGCCCTTGCGCCGCCGCAGTATCCCCTCGTAACGCACATCATCAGCCCGCGGCTGACACCCGCCAGTGCTGAGCTGCGCCAGTATCGGCGCACAATCTCTGCCCATGGGCATCGCCACATCCGCCGCAACCCGGCAGATATCCGAATCTTCCACGCTGCACTTCATGGCCAAATTCAACGATATCCAACTCCTGCGCACCACCTATCTGCGCGGCCCCAGTGTCTGGACCTACCGCCCGGTCCTCGAAGTCTGGCTGGACCTGGGGGAGCTGGAAGACTATCCCTCCAACAAGATTCCCGGCCTCAACGAGCGCCTGACCACCTGGCTGCCGGATCTGGTGGAGCACCACTGCGGCGTGGGTGAGCGCGGCGGCTTCCTGCTGCGCCTGAAGGAAGGCACCTGGATGGGGCACGTGCTGGAGCACGTGGTCATCGAGCTGCTCAACCTCTCGGGCATGCCGGCCGAGTTCGGCCAGACGCGCGAGATCTCCCGGCGCGGCGTGTACCGCATGGTGTTCCGCTGCCCCGAAGAGGCCGTGGCCCGCGTGGCGCTGGAGCATGGCCACCGCCTGCTGATGGCGGCCATCAATGACGAGGCATTCGACCTCAAGGCCGCCATCCACGCCATCAAGACCGCCATCAACGACCGCTACCTGGGCCCCAGCACCGGCTGCATCGTGGACGCCGCCAGCGCCCGGCGCATTCCGCACATCCGCCTGAACGACGGCAACCTGGTGCAACTGGGCTACGGCGCCGCACAGCGCCGCATCTGGACCGCCGAGAGCGACCAGACCAGCGCCATCGCCGAGGGCATCGCCCAGGACAAGGATTTCACCAAGCGGCTGCTCGCCTCCTGCGGCGTGCCCGTGCCGGAGGGCCAGATCGTCCGCAACGCCGATGAGGCCTGGGAAGTGGCGCAGGAGATCGGCTTCCCCGTCACGGTGAAGCCCTCGGACGGCAACCACGCGCGCGGCGTGACGCTGGAGCTTTCGCGCGAGGCCGATATCAAGGCCGCCTTCGCGCTGGCCGAGCCCGAGGGCTCGGATGTCATCGTCGAGAAGTTCATCGACGGCGTGGAGCACCGCCTGCTGGTGGTCGGCGGCAAGGTGGTCGCCGCCACCAAGGGCGAGACGGTCAGCGTGCACGGCAATGGCCAGTCCACGCTGCGCGAGCTGGTGGCCGTGCTCAACGAAGACCCGCGCCGCGGCCCCGAGCAGGAGTACCCGCTGGACTGGATCGACGTGGAAAAAGGCGCCGTGCAACTGGAGCTCAAGCGCCAAGGCGTGACGCCCGACACCGTGGTGCCGTCGGGCCAGGCCATCTTGCTGCAGCGCAACGGCAACATGGCCATCGACTGCACCGACGACGTGCACCCCGACGTGGCCTACTACGCCCAGTTGGCCGCGAAAATCGTGGGCCTGGACATCGCCGGCATGGACATGATCCTGCAGGATGTCTCCAAGCCCATGAAGGAACAGGGCGGCGCCATCCTCGAGGTGAACGCCGGCCCCGGCCTGCTGATGCACCTCAAGCCCACCAGCGGTGCGCCCCGCCCCGTGGGCCAGGCCATCGTGGAACACCTGTTCCCGGTCACCGACGAAGGCACGGGCGCGGGCCGCATCCCCATTGTGGGCATTGCGGGCACGCGCCACAACGCGTTCACCGCGCGCTTCGTGGGCTGGCTGCTGCAGCTGTCGGGCAAGCTCACGGGCGTGGCCAGCAGCGAGGGCATGTTCCTCAACAACCGCCGCACACAAAAGAGCGCCACCGCCCACTGGGCCGGCGCGCACCGCCTGCTGACCAACCGACTGGCACAGGCCGCCGTGATCCAGACCACTGCCCGCTCCATCCTGGAGGAAGGCCTGGCCTACGACCGCTGCCTGGTCGGCGTGGTGACCGACATGGACGGTTTCGAGAGCCTGGCCGACCATGACGTGCTGGAGCAGGCCCAGATGACGCGCGTGCTGCGCACCCAGATCGACGTGGTGCTGGACGAGGGCGCAGGCGTGCTCAATGCCGACATCGAGCAGGTGGCCGACCTGGCGCGCCTGTGTGATGGCGAGGTCCTTCTGTATTCCCTGTCGCCAGACAACCCCTTCATCGCCGCGCATCGGGCCGAGGGCGAAGGCCGCGCCGTGTTCGTGCGCGGCGAGCAGGTGGTGCTGGCCACGGGCGCCAGCGAACGCGTGCTGGGCACGCTGGACGCCCTGAGCCTGCCCGGCGGCCACCGCCCCGACACGGCCGCGATGCTGGCCGCGATTGCCGCGGCCTGGTCCATGGACATCGGGCCGGACCTGATCGCTGCGGGCATCAAGACCTTCGACTATGCCGCGTGACGCCGCAATTGCTTTCAAAAGCATAGCTGCTACCGCTCACCCCACAAGCGCTACAGGCCAATTTGACTGAAAAATCGGGCTGAAAGAAAACACCATGCAGATCACCCGCATCCGCGCCCTGCGCGGCCCCAACCTCTGGAGCCGCAACACCGCCATCGAAGCCGTTGTGCACTGCGAGCCACAAGAGTGTGGCTACGCAGACATCGCGGGTTTTGAAGACCGCCTGCGCGCGCGCTTTCCCAAGATCGGCGCCCTGCAGCCCCACGGCGCCGACCAGCGCCTGTCGCTGGCCCACGTGCTCGAAGTGGCCGCCCTGTCGCTGCAGGCCCAGGCCGGCTGCCCCGTGACCTTCAGCCGCACCCACGCCACGCTGGAAGAAGGCACCTACCAGGTGGTGGTGGAGTACACCGAGGAGGCCGTGGGTCGACTGGCCATGGAGCACGCCGGCGCCCTGCTGCAGTCCGCGCTGGCCGATACCCCCTTCGACGCCGACGCCGTGGTCGCCGAGCTGCGCGAGCTGGACGAGGACGAGCGCATCGGCCCGTCCACCGGCTCCATCGTCGACGCCGCCGTGGCGCGCGGCATCCCGTTCAGGCGCCTGACCAGCGGCTCGCTGGTACAGCTGGGCTGGGGCTCCAAGGCGCGCCGCATCCAGGCCGCCGAGCTGGACACTACCAGCGCCGTGGCCGAATCCATCGCCCAGGACAAGGACCTGACCAAGCGCCTGCTGCACGCCGCCGGCGTGCCCGTGCCGCTGGGGCGCCCGGTGGCCGACGTAGAGGACGCCTGGGTGGTGGCCCAGGAAGTGGGCCTGCCCGTGGTCGTGAAGCCCCAGGACGGCAACCAGGGCAAGGGCGTGGTGGTCAACATCACCACCCGCGAGGGGCTGGAGGCCGCCTACAAGACCGCCCGCGAATTCGGCGACGAGATCATGGTCGAACGCTTCCTGCCCGGCCACGACTTCCGCCTGCTGGTGGTGGGCCACCAGCTCGTGGCCGCCGCGCGCCGCGAGCCGCCCCAGGTGCTGGGCGACGGCCAGCACACCATTCGCGAGCTGGTGGACATCGTCAACCAGGACCCGCGCCGCGGCTCGGGCCACGGCACGGCGCTGACCAAGGTGCGCCTGGACGACATCGCCATCGCGCGCATCGCCTCCGAGGGTCTCACGCCCGACTCCGTGCCCGTGCAGGGCCAGCGCGTGGTGCTGCGCAACAACGCCAACCTGTCCACCGGCGGCAGTGCCACCGATGTGACCGACGACGTGCACCCCGAGATCGCCGCGCGTGCCATCGAGGCCGCGCAGACCATCGGCCTGCACATCTGCGGCGTGGACGTGGTCTGCGAAACCATGCTCAAACCCCTGGAAGAGCAAAACGGCGGCATCGTCGAGGTGAATGCCGCGCCCGGCCTGCGCATGCACCTGGCCCCGTCGTTCGGCAAGCCGCGCAACGTGGGCGTGCCGATGGTGGACGAGCTGTTCGCGCCCGGCCAGGACGGGCGCATCCCACTGGTGGCCGTGACCGGCACCAACGGCAAGACCACCACCACGCGCCTGATCGGCCAGCTGTTCGCCGCGCACGGCCTGCGCGTGGGCATGACCAACACCGACGGCGTGTACGTGAACGGCCGCCAGATCGACAGCGGCGACTGCTCGGGCCCCAAGAGCGCGCGCAACGTGCTGTTCCACCCCGAGGTGGATGCGGCCGTGCTCGAATGCGCGCGCGGCGGCATCCTGCGCGAAGGCCTGGGCTTTGACCGCTGCCAGGTGGCCGTGGTCACCAACGTCGGCGCGGGCGACCACCTGGGGCTGAACTTCATCACCACCGTGGAAGACGTGGCGGTGCTCAAGCGCGTGATCGTGCAGAACGTGGCCGCCGACGGCTACGGCGTGCTCAACGCCGCCGACCCGCACGTGGCCGCCATGGCCAGCGTATGCCCGGGCAAGGTGATCTTCTTCGCCGCCGACCGCCACCACCCCGTCATGGCCACGCACCGCGCCCAAGGCAACCGAGTGGTCTACGTGGATGGGGACTCCATCGTGGCGGCCGAGGGCTCGTGGCGCGAGACCATCCCCCTGCGCGAAATCCCGATCACCCGCGGAGGCACGATCGGCTTCCAGGTCGAAAACGTCATGGCCGCGATCGGCGCGGCCTGGGGCGTGGGTCTGCCCTGGCAGACCATTCGCCGCGGCCTGGCCGGCTTCATGAACGACAGCGACAACGCGCCCGGCCGCTTCAACGTGATGGACTACCGCGGCGCCACCGTGATCGCCGACTATGGCCATAACCCCGACGCCATGCGCGCGCTGGTGCAGGCCGTGCAGGCCATGCCGGCCCAGCAACGCAGCGTGGTGATCAGCGGCGCGGGCGACCGGCGCGACCAGGACATCGTCGAGCAGACCCAGATCCTGGGCCAGGCCTTTGACGACGTGGTGCTGTACCAGGATGCCTGCCAGCGCGGCCGTGCCGACGGCGAGGTGCTGGCGCTGCTGCGCCAGGGCCTGCAGGGCGCGCCGCGCACGCGCTACGTGACCGAGATCCACGGCGAGTTCCTCGCCATCGACCATGCGCTGGAGCGCCTGCAACCGGGCGACCTGTGCCTGGTGCTGGTGGACCAGGTGGAGGAAGCCCTGGCCCACCTGGCGCAGCGCTGCAGCGAAGCCTCGGCGGTTGCGCCATGAATGCGCGCGGCGGCCTGCGCGCGGGCATGGCAAGCCTGGCCCTGCTGGCGTGCGCCCTGGGCTTGGCTGCCGGGCCGGCCGCGGCCCAGGCCGAGAAGATCGGCACCGTGGACACCGCCTTCCAGTGGATCGGCCGCGACCACGACATCATCGTGGAGGCCTATGACGACCCAGCCGTGCAGGGCGTGACCTGCTATGTGTCGCGTGCGCGCACCGGCGGCATCAAAGGCACGCTGGGCCTGGCCGAGGACCGCGCCGAGGCCTCCATCGCCTGCCGCCAGGTCGGGCCCATCACCTTCGTGCAGCCGCTCAAGGCGCAGCAGGAGGTGTTCAGCGAACGCATGTCCATTCTGTTCAAGCGCCTGCGCGTGGTGCGCATGGTGGACGCCAAGCGCAATACGCTGGTGTACCTGACCTACTCCGAAAAGCTCATCGACGGCTCGCCGCAAAACAGCGTGACGGCCGTGCCCGTGGACCGGGCCACGCCGATCCCGCTGCGCTGACAGGTTTCAAGCCAAAACAGGCTGAAGCGCTTGATGGGCAAGCGCTACCAGCTATCAATAAAAGAGCATCAAGCCTGCTGCGCGATCTGCCGCAGCGCCTGCTCGAACACCTCGACCGGCTGGCCGCCCTGGATCAGGTGGCGGTCGTTGATGATCACCGCCGGCACCGAATGGATGCCGTGGCCCTGGTAGAAGGCCTCGCGCTCGCGCACCGCCTCGGCATATTCCTGGGACGCCAGCACGGCACGGGCGCGCGCCTCGTCCAGCCCCAGCTGCGCCACCAGCCGCAGCAGCACGCCGTGGTCGCCAGGGTTCTCGCCCTGCGTGAAATACGCGGTGAACAGCGCATGCTTGAGCGCGCTCTGCTGCTCCGGCGTGCCCTCTTCCTCCAGCCAGTGCAGCAGGCGGTGCGCATCGAAAGTGTTGTAGATGCGGCCGCGCCGGTCCATGTTGAAGGTAAAGCCCAACTGCGCGCCGCGCGCGGCGATGGCCTCGCGGTTTTGCTGTGATTGCTCCGGCGTGGCGCCGTACTTTTGCTGCAGGTGTTCGCCGATGTCCTGGCCCTCGGGGCCCATCTGCGGGTTCAGCTCGAAGGGCTGAAAGTGCAGATCCAGCGCCACCTCGCCGTCCAGCCGCTTCGCGGCCTGCTCCAGCGCGTGCAGGCCGATGGCGCACCAGGGGCAGGACACGTCGGAGACGAAGTCGATCTTGAGGGAGACGGGTTGGTTCATGGCAAGGGCTCCAGCCGGGGCAAAGCGCCCATGGTAGGGGCGGCGCAATGTCCGCGCCGCTCCCGGGTTTGTTACGCCCCGCTCCCCGCCCCTTCGGCCTGCAGCCATGCGCGCAGCTCGGTCTTGAGCACCTTGCCATAGCTGTTCTTGGGCAGGGCCGGCACCCAGCGGTAGGCCTTGGGTCGCTTGAAGCGCGCGATGTGGTCCAGGCACAAAGCGTCAAGTTCCGCGTCAAGTTCCGCGTCGAGCTCCGCATGCAGCGCGGCATCGTCCACGGCGCCGCCTTCGCCCGCCACCAGGAAGGCCACTACCACCTCGCCCCAGTCGGCATCGTGCTGGCCCACCACGGCCACCTCGCTCACGCGCGGGTGCAGCAGCAGCACCTCCTCCACCTCCCGCGGGTAGATGTTGGAGCCACCCGAGATGATCACGTCCTTGCTGCGGTCGCGCAGGGTCAGGAACCCGTGCGCGTCCAGGCTGCCGACATCGCCCGTGTGCAGCCAGCCGCCGCGCAGCGTCTGCGCAGACGCCTCGGGATTGCGCCAGTAGCCGGCCATCACGGTGTCGCCACGCACCACCACTTCGCCCAGTTCGCCCGTGGGCACGGGCTGGTCGTCGCCATCCACCACCCGCACCTGCACGCACGCATGCGCCACGCCCACCGAGGCGATGCGCTCGGCCCAGCGCGGGTGCGCCGTGTCGGCCAGGTGCTCGCGCGCCAGCGCGGTGATGGTCATGGGGCTTTCGCCCTGGCCATAGATCTGCACGAACTTCTGGCCCATGGTGTCGATGGCGCGGCGCAGGTCGTCCACATACATAGGGCCGCCGCCGTAGACGATGGTCTTGAAGCCGTCCACATTGGCGCCCGTGCGGCGCACATGCTCCACCAGCCGGTGCACCATGGTGGGCGCCGCAAACAGCGACAGGCGGCCCACGTCCGCGGCCAATTGCACCAGCTCGGCCGGATCGAACCCGCCGGACGCGGGCACCACATGGCGCGCGCCGCGCAGCATGTGGGCGTAGTTGTACAAGCCCGCGCCGTGCGACATGGGCGCGGCATAGACCATGGCGTCGCCGGGCTGCACGTCGTCCACGTCGGTGAAGTAGGCCATGGTCATGGCCAGCAGGTTGCGGTGCGTCTGCATCACGCCCTTGGGCCGCCCGGTGGTGCCCGAGGTGTAGAACAGCGAGGCCACGTCGTCGGGGGCGCGCTCCTGCAGCGCCAGCGGCGCACCCTGCGCCGCCTGCTCCCAGGCGGATGCCCCCAACACCTGCACCGCCGCGGCGTCGGCGCCCGCAGCCAGCACCGCATCGTGCAGCGCCGCAGACACGCACACCACGCGCGCGCCGCTGTCGGCAAGCACGTAAGCCAGCTCGCGCGCATGCAGCTTGTAGTTGACGGGCACCGAGATGCCGCCGCACCAGTGGATGGCGTGCAGCGCCTCCAGGTACTGGGGACCATTGGCCGAGAAGATGGCCACGCATTCGCCCGGCTGCACGCCGCAATGCGCGCGCAGGTGTGCGGCCAGCGCGGCCACGCGCGCGGCAAGGGTACGGTAGTCGTGCAGCAGGCATGTGCCGGCCAGCAGCGCGGGCCGCTCGCCATGCACCAGCGCGCTGCGCTGCAACAGGTGGGCAATGTTCATGGGGTTGTCGCGTTGTCTCCTGGTGCGACTATAGGCAAGCGCCGACAGTGCGCACAGTCGCAGAAATACACAAGGGAAATCCCTGGCGGGGATGAGCGCCGACCAACCGATTGCTCCTTTATCAGTAGCACATTGCGCTGGATGGTTAAGCGCTGGGGGCCCTTTTGGCTCACACTACGGGCATGCCATCTGCGCCCTCCGACGACCTGTTTGCCGACGACCCCGCGGAGCCGTCCACGCTGGCGCTGGGCATGCAGGCCATGCTGCTGCGCGGCTTCGCGCTGGCACAGGCACCCCAGTTGCTGGAAGAAGTGCGACAGGTGGTGCGCCAAGCGCCGTGGCGCCACATGCAGACCCCTGGAGGCAAGGCGATGTCGGTAGCCACCACTGGCTGCGGGCCGTTGTCGTGGGTGAGCGACCGGCGCGGTTACCGCTACGCTGCGCTGGACCCGCTGACCGGCAAGCCCTGGCCCGCCCTACCCGCGGACTTCGCGCAGCTGGCACATGCCGCAGCGCAGGAGGCCGGCTTTGCCGCTTTCGTGCCCGACGCCTGCCTGATCAACCGCTACGCCCCCGGCACGCGCCTGTCGCTGCACCAGGACCGCGACGAGCAGGACCTGGCAGCGCCCATCGTGTCCATCTCGCTGGGTCTGCCCGCCACCTTCTTGTGGGGTGGCGCCACACGTGGCGAGCGCGCCTTGCGCGTGCCGCTGCGCCATGGCGACGCGGTGGTATGGGGCGGGGTGGACCGGCTGCGCTTTCACGGCGTGCTGCCGGTGGCGCCGGGCCAGCACCCGGCAACGGGCGAATGCCGCATCAACCTCACGCTGCGCAAGGCCACTTGACGCTACATGTTTGATAGCTGCTTGCGCTTACTGGGCCGCTCTTGTAGCCATTTTTAACGATAATTTCGCAGAACGGCACATTGTCTTACACCGGCGTAAGACGTTCCCCGCACAATGCCCTTTTGCCCTGCGGCAGAGCCCGCTTCCCAAGGACCTTACTTGCGCATCCTCTACGTCGAAGACAACTGCGAACTGCGAGACACCATCGGCCTGCTGATGGAGGGAGAAGGCCGCACCGTCGTCACCTGCGCCACGGCCGAGGAGGCCTTGCAGCGCGATGCGGCCCAGCCGCACGACGTGGTGGTTTCCGACGTGAGCCTGCCCGGCATGAGCGGGCTGGATCTGTGCCGCCACCTGCTGGCAAGCAACCCCCAGCGCTGGGTGGTGCTGTGCTCGGGCTATCCGCTGGAGCACGGGGTGGGCACGCTGGGCCCGCATGTGCGGTCCCTGCTCAAGCCGTTCGAGCTGGAAGAGCTGGAGGAGTTGCTGGACGTGATCGCCAGCCACCTGCAAAGCGCCAGCCCCGCCTGAGGCGGCACGTGCCCGGCGCTGAAGGCCCGGCATCCCCCCGCCCCCGTCCTGTCAAGCCGCCACCGCGCGCCGCGGCAGCTTCACCGTGAAGCAGGTGCGCCCCGCCTGCGAGGCGGCGTCGATTGTCCCGCCATGGGCCTGCACGATCTGGTGCACGATGAACAACCCCAGCCCCAATCCCTGGTGTTGACCGGCCCGGTTGCGCCGGCCCGTAAATGGCGCGAACAGCCGGGGCAGCAGTTCGGCGTCAATCCCGCCGCCATTGCTCACGCGCAGCACCACGATATCGGCGGCGGCGCCGTCCAGTGACAACTCCACCGGCTGGTCGGGCGTGCCGTGGTGCATGGCGTTGCCCAGCAGGTTCGCCAGCATCTGGCCCAGGCGCTCTTCGTCCCACTCGCCGCGCAGATCCCCTTGCTGCTCAAGCCGCAGGTGGCGCTCGGGGTGGCCGGCACGGACTTCCTGCACCACGCGCTGCGCCTGCGGCCCCAGGTCCATGGGTGCAGGCTCGATGGCCAGCCCGCCATGCTGGCGGGCGCGCGTCACATCCAACAGGTCCTCGATCATGCGGCCCATGCGCCGCCCGGCCTGCTGCACGTTGCACGCCAGAGCCTGCACCTTGGCGGGCTCGGGAGCGCGCTGCAGCACACTGGCCACGGCCATGATGGCGCTGAGCGGGCTGCGCAGATCGTGGCTGAGCACGGCCATGAACATCTCGTTGATGTACAACGCCTCGGTGCGCTCCTGCAGCTCGCGCGCCAGTGCATGCCGCTGGCGCTGCAGGTCGAAGAACACCCGGGCCTTGTTGACCAGCATGTGGGGGTCGACGGGTTTGTAGAGGAAGTCCACCGCACCTTTTTCGTAGCCGCGGAACTGCCAGCCCTGGTCCCGCGAGCCGGCGGTGATGAAGATCAGCGGGATGTGCCGCGTGCGCTCGCTGCCGCGGATCAACTCCGCCAGTTCGAAACCGTTCATCTCGGGCATTTGCACGTCCAGCAGCGCCAGCGCCACGTCGTTGTGGGCCAGCAGCAGTTCCAGCGCCTGGGCGCCGGAGCCGGCCATGAGGATCTCTACGTCCTCATCCTTCAACAGCGCCTGCAATGCGACAAGGTTTTCAGGAACGTCATCCACGATCAGGCATTTCACGCACGCGCCGGTTCGATGACTCGCGGCCTGTGCAGCCGGTGGGGCAAAAATCACGAAAGTCCCTCCTTATGCAAGGTGGTCAACAGCGCGGCGATGCGTGCCGGGGGCAGCACCTGATCGGGTTGGATCAGGGCCAGCGCCGCCTGCGGCATGGCCATGGACGAAGCGCTGTCGGGCGACTGCACCACCGTGGCGCCGCCAGCGGCCTGCACTGCGCGCAAGCCCCGCGCTCCGTCACTGTTCGCGCCCGACAGGAGCACGGCCATGAGCCGCGGCCCATATTCATCGGCGGCGGATTCGAACAACACGTCGATCGACGGGCGCGAAAAATTCAGCGGCGCATCCACGGACAGGCACAGCCTCGGCCCCGAATCCACCAGCAAATGATAGTCAGGCGGCGCGAAATACACCGTGCCCGGCTCCACGGGCTCCTTGTCCTGGGCCTCGCGTACCGGCAGGGCGCAGCGCTGGCGGAAGATGTTGCACAGCAGGCTGGGCCGCTCGCGCGGCAGGTGCAGCACGACCAGCAGGGCCGCATGGAAACCCGCAGGCAGCGCGGGCAGCACCGCGCCCAGCGCTTCGATGCTGCCGGCCGACCCGCCAATGGCAATGGCGTCCAGGCGCACGCGTGGCGAAGCCGCCTGCCTCATGCGTCACCTCTCTTCTGAAAGATGCGCTCGGGCGCCACGAAGTCCTCGAATGCCGGCGCGTGCGAGGAAAAGCGCAGGGATTCCTTGGCCCCCAGGCCCAGGAATCCACGCCGGCACAGCGCCTCGCGGAACAGGCCCAGGGCGCGGTCCTGCAGCGTACGGTCGAAGTAGATCAGCACGTTGCGGCAGGAGATGAGGTGCACCTCGGCAAATACACTGTCGGTCGCCAGACTGTGGTCGGAGAAAACGATATGCCGGCGCAGGCTCTTGTCGAACACCACGCGGCCATAAGCGGCGCTGTAGTGGTCGGACAGCGAGGAACGCCCGCCCGAGCGCGCATGGTTTTCGGTGAAGCCGGGCACGCGCTCAATGTCGTATACGCCCGCCTCGGCACGCTGCAGTGCCGTGCTGTTGATGTCGGTGGCGTAAATCAACGAGCGTTCCAGCAACCCCTCTTCACGCAGCAGGATGGCGAGCGAATACGCCTCCTCTCCCGTGCTGCAGCCCGCGACCCAGATCTTGAGCGAGGGGTAGGTACGCAACAGCGGCACCACCTTTTCGCGCAGCGCGCGAAAGTACTCCGGGTCGCGGAACACATCGCTGACCTGCACGGTGAGGTAGTCCAGCAGCGCAGGAAACACCGCGCGCTCGTGCAGCAGCCGATGCTGCAGTTGGGACAGCGTCTCGCAGTCGAACCGCGTGAGCGCGGCCTGGAGCCGGCGCTTGAGCGACGACTGCGCATACCCGCGGAAGTCGTAGTGGTAGCGCAGGTAAATGGCCTCGATCAGCAGCTGCTGCTCGATCTCTGCGGTCTTGCGTTGGTGCGGCAAGTGTTGGCTCCGATATCGTGGGTCCTCGCGCTGGCGCACGCTCACTTGGGCATCCACACCCTCATCAGCGACAGGAGCTTTTCCACGTCCAGCGGCTTGGCGATGTAATCGTTGGCGCCGGCGGCCAGGCATTTCTCCTGATCGTCCTTCATGGCCTTGGCGGTCAGGGCGATGATGGGCAGACGGCGCCACTCGGGGCGCCGGCGGATTTCCGCCATGGCGGTAAAGCCGTCCATCTCGGGCATCATGATGTCCATCAGCACCAGGTCCACAGTGCTCTCGTCGGCGGCGTTGGCACGTTCCAGCGCCTCCAGGGCCTCGCGTCCGTTGCGCGCGATCTCCACGCGCGCCCCCGTGGGCTCCAGCACGCTGGACAGCGCGAACACGTTGCGCACGTCGTCCTCCACCACCAGGATGGTGCGCCCTTCGAAAGTGGACTCACGGTCGCGCGCCAGCTGCAGCATGCGGCGCCGGTCGTCCGGCAAGGTGGACTCCACCTGGTGCAGGAACAGCGTGACTTCGTCCAGCAGGCGCTCGGGCGAGCGCGCGTCCTTGATGATGATGGACTTGGAGAAGCGGCGCAGCTGCTGTTCCTCGTCGCGCGACAAGTTGCGCCCGGTATAGACGATGACGGGCGGAAAGGACACCTCTTCCTGCTCGGCCATCTGCTGCAGCAGCTCGTACCCGTTCAGGTCGGGCAGGTGCAGGTCCATCACCATGCAATCGAACGTGCTGCCCTTGAGCAGGTCCAATGCCTGCCGCGCGGTAGCGGCGCCCACGATCTCCACGCCGTCGGTTGCCAGCAGGTGGCGCACGCTCTCGCGCTGGCGCGCGTCGTCCTCCACCACCAGCACGCGGCGCATGCTCTGGGTGAACTTGGCCTGCATGTGGCGCAGCGCCTGCTCCAGCTCCTCACGCTTGACGGGTTTGAGCGCATAGCCGATGGCGCCGCGCTCCATGGCCTCCTGCATGTAGTCGGCCACCGAGACCACGTGCACAGGAATATGGCGCGTGGCCGGGTTGCGCTTGAGCTGGTCCAACACGCCCAGGCCGGAGAAATCCGGCAGGTTCATGTCCAGCACCACCGCGCTGGGGCCGTATTCCAGCGCAGCCGCCAGGCCGTCGCTGCCCGTCGAGGCGATGACGCACTGAAAACCCATCTCATGCGCGAGGTCGCAAAGGATGCGCGCAAACCGAGGGTCGTCCTCGATGACCAGGATGGTGTAACGCCCCTGTTCCAACTGCTCCCGGTCATCCGGCACGACGTGCACGGGGACGCATGGTTTTGCCGCCGGGGCCTCTGGCTGGCTCGCATGCGGTGGTTCGGCAGCGCGTCCGGCAGGCGTCGGCGCCACTGGCATCTTTGCCTGGCGCTCGCCTGCATCGCTGACAAGGGGCGCCGTGACGGGCAGGGTCAGCGTGAAGACGCTGCCTTCGCCCTGCGCACTCTGCACCGCGATGCTGCCGCCGAGCAACTGCGCCAGATCCCGGGAGATCGACAGGCCCAAGCCCGTGCCGCCGTATTTGCGATGGGTACTGCCATCGGCCTGGTGGAAGGCATCGAAGATGCGCTCTTGCTGGTCGGGCGCGATGCCGATGCCCGTATCCCGCACAGCAAAGCACAGCGTGTCGTTGTCTCCTGCGAAGACGCGCATAGTCACTTCGCCGCGCGCGGTGAACTTGAGCGCATTGGAAAGCAGGTTTTTGAGAATCTGCGCCAGGCGCTGCGCGTCGGAGGTTATGAATGCCGGCACGCCCGGCTCCACCACCGCGTTGAATTGCAGGCCTTTGTCCTGCGCCTGGGCCCGCAGCGGCTCCATCACGCCCGCCACCACCTTGGCCACCGTCACCGGGCCAATCTCGACCGAGGTCTGCCCCGCCTCGATCTTTGCCAGATCGAGGATGTCGTTGATGAGGTTCAGCAGATCGGTGCCAGCGTTGTGGATGGTCTGCGCATAGCGGACCTGTTCCGCCGTCAGGTTCTGCTGCTTGTTGTCGGCCAGCAGCTTGGCCAGGATCAGGCTGGAATTCAGCGGTGTGCGCAATTCATGGCTCATGTTGG
Source organism: Diaphorobacter sp. LI3 (assembly GCF_022807955.1). NCBI lineage: Bacteria > Pseudomonadati > Pseudomonadota > Betaproteobacteria > Burkholderiales > Comamonadaceae > Diaphorobacter > Diaphorobacter sp. LI3. The sequence goes on from NZ_CP094346.1 coordinate 3,684,969, forward strand.
CCAAAAACTCGCTCTTGTACTGACTGGCCTGCGCCAAATCGCGCGCCTTGGCCTCCAGGGCGTCCTGTGCAGTCAGCAGGCGCTGCTTTTGGTACTGCAGCTGCTCGGTCTGCGCTTCCAGCTGGGCGTTGCTGTGCTCCAACTCCGCCTGCTGCGCCTGCATCAGGTTTTGGGACTCCTGCAGCATGCGACTTTGCTGCTCCAGTTCCTCGTTGTTGACGCGCAGCTCTTCCTGCTGCGCCTGCAACTCCTCCGCCTGGCGCTGCGTCTCGTCCAGCAGACTCTCCAGGCGCGAGCGATCCAATGCGCCCCGAACAGCCTGGGCCAACTGCTCCCCGGCGCGCACAAGGAAGTCAACCTCATGCGGAGCGACCGTGCGGAACCACCCCATCTCGACCACCGCGAGCGCTACGCCATTGAGCACGATGGGCATCATCACCAATTCGGCGGGCGTGGCCTGGCCCGTGCCGGAGGTCACCGGCAGATAGCCGCTGGGCACGTGGCGCACATGCTGAAGAGTGCGGCTCTGCAGCGCCTGGCCCAGCAGGCCCTCTCCCGCCCGCACGGCCGCAGGGCCGGTGTCGGGCGCCAGTGCATAGCCGCCCATGCGCTCAAAGATGCCGTGGCCTTGCGTCACGTAGATGGCCCCTACCCTGGCATCCAACTCCGTCGCCAGATAGCCGATGACAGCACCCGCCATGTCATGGATGCGCTGCTCACCTTGCAGCCGCGTGCCCAGCCTTACGAGGTTGCCTTTGATCCAGTTCTCGACCTCGCGGCTGCGGTACTCCGCCATGGTCATCACCGCGGACGCACAGGTCAGCAGCAACAGCACGGCGGCACTGCCCCACGTCAGGTAGGCCGAGATGCCAAACGCTCCTTCCCACACCTCCCGCTGGGCCTGCAGTTGCTGCTGTTCAGTGTTGAGCATCTCGCGCACCAGCGTGCGGGTGGTTTCCATGGTGGCCTGACCGTCGCCGCGCATGGCCTCCAGGGCCTCCTCGCGCCGGCCCTCGCGCTGTAGCGCAACGATGTGCGCAAGTTCGGTCATGCGCTTGGTGGCCAACCCCTGCAATTGGTCGAAGCGCTGCTGCTCCAAGAGACTCCCGCGCGTCATCCCGCGCAGCTTTTCCAGGGCCACCGGCACGGCGGCCTGGGCTACGGTGAACAAGCCCAGCGTCTGCTCCTGCCCCGACAGCAGGTAGCCCCGCTTGGCGGATTCAGCGTCCTTCAAATGCGACCAGACCATCTGGATCTGCGTGATCCGTTCGACCGTCGCGTTGAGATTGTCCACGGCTTTCGCGCGCTCGTCGTTGGACCGGTAGGTGAGCACGGCGATCAACAGGGCGGCAAATGCCGCCAAAGCAAATCCCACCATCAGGCGGACGGGCATGCCCCCTCGAATGGCCGCACGGGGCCGAGCATCGGAACTGGAGACAGTCATGTGTGACGTGGAGTAAACATTGCCGCGCGATGATAGGAGCAACGGGTCCCTTGCTCCTGTAGGGCAACGTCTTCACCGCAGCGTATCCCTCTAGCGATCTTATGTCGCACCTGCCAGCAGGGCCAATCCACCACTGGTCAGCAAGGGTTAGGTAATCGTCCTAAACTCCCACCCTTTCCCGCGTTACGCGCGCCCGGGGAAGCAGCCCCGCAGCGGCAAGCGCCGGCTTCCTACCCCTTCCCTCGGTGATCCGCCGCACTGTGCGTTCTGCAGCGCGCATACGGCCCTTCATTTCACTGCCGCAGGCGGCAACGCGCCAGCGCAGCAAAAGACGGGCAATACCTCGTCTATCGCGCCGGACGGCCGGCGCGTTCCGCAGCCTGTGCTCTCACAGGCCCCCAGGCAAGGGCATGCCCATGCTGGCTCTTGCCGTTGATCTCAAAGGAGTTCCGTGTCCAATAAAGAGCAGTTGATTGAAATGCAAGGCAAGGTAGACGAAGTGCTGCCGGATTCCCGTTTTCGTGTGGTCCTGGAGAACGGACACACCCTCATCGCCTATTCGGGCGGAAAGATGCGCAAGCACCGCATTCGAGTGCTTGCGGGCGACACCGTGTCGCTGGAGATGTCCCCCTACGACCTCACCAAGGGCCGTATCACCTTCCGTCACCTGGAGCCGCGTGCCGGCGGCGCGCCGCGCCGCCCCTCGCCCCATCGCCGCTAGGCCCAGGCCGATTCGGCCAGCGTGGCGATATCGATGACGAAGCGGTATTGCACGTCGCCCTTCAACATGCGTTCATAGGCGGTATTGATCTCATCGGCGCGGATCAACTCGATATCCGCCACGATGCCATGCTCCGCGCAGAAATCGAGCATTTCCTGGGTCTCGGGAATGCCGCCGATCAAGGAGCCAGCCAGCGTGCGCCGCTTCATGATGAGGTTGAACACATTGGGCGACGGATGGGGCGACGCCGGCGCACCCACCAGCGTCATCGCACCGTCGCGCCGCAGCAGGCGAAGGAAGGCATCCAGGTCGTGCGGCGCCGCCACCGTGTTGAGGATGAAGTCGAGACTGTTGGCATGCGCGGCCATCTCCTGCGGATGACGGGAAACCACCACTTCGTGCGCACCTAACGAGAGCGCCGCAGCGCGCTTGGATTCAGAGGTGGTGAATGCCACCACATGCGCCCCCATTGCGTGCGCCAGCTTGATGCCCATGTGGCCCAGCCCGCCGATGCCGACCACACCCACGCGATGCCCCGGACCCACCTTCCAATGGCGCAAGGGCGAGTAGGTGGTAATGCCCGCGCACAGCAGCGGAGCAACCGCGGCCAACTGCCCTTGCGGATGGCGCACCCGCAGCACATAGCGCTCATGTACGACGATCTGTTGCGAGTACCCACCCAGCGTGTGGCCGGGTGCGTCCTCGGTCGGGCCGTTGTAGGTGCCGACCATGTGGCCGCAATAGTTCTCCAGCCCTTCGTCGCAATCCTGGCAATGCCGGCAGCTGTCGACAATGCAGCCCACGCCGACCAGGTCGCCCGCCTGGAACGCCGACACCTGCGCGCCCACGGCCACTACGCGCCCGACGATTTCATGCCCCGGCACGCACGGATACAGCGTGCCCGCCCATTCCGAACGCACCTGGTGCAGGTCGGAATGGCACACACCGCAATAGGCAATGCCAATCTGCACGTCGTGCGCGCCCGGCGCGCGCCGTGCGATCTCCAGGGGCTGCAATGGACGGTCGCTCGCGTGGGCGCCGTAGGCTTTGACGGTCATGGGGTTCTCCTGTGAATGGCTCACGCCCCTGTTGTACAGGTTCGGTCCGATGCGTTTCGGAACAGAATCCTATCGGCACTTCCGGCCTGAGGCAGAGCCTGGCTTCCTCCGGGCGACGCTGGAAGGCAGGGCGTTGCTGGAGTAGAACCGCGTCAACGGCCCCTCAGCCTGGCCATGCCCCCGACCAAGGAGTTGACATGAAGGACACGATGACACCCCCACACCGTGCGGTGGTGAAACGGCTGCTTGCCCACCTCCGCACCGGCCCGGTGGCGTGAAACCGTGACGTCTATGCCAGCCTACTCGGGTTCGGCATCCCACAGCGCTCGCGTCCAAATAGGTCGCCGCTGGACACGCCATGCGTCGTCGTTTGGGCCCGCTGACGATGCAACAAGCCACCACCCAGGCGCTGAAGGCGCCGTTGCCAGGAGCAGACATGAAAACAGCACAACGTGATGTCCTTGTCCAGACGCTGAAAAAGCGGTTCGAGAGCCACATGCACCGGCACCCCACCGTCGCCTGGGCCGATGTCCATGAACGCTTGAATGCCAACAAACTGAAGGCGCTGCAGGACATGGAGGCAACGGGCGGCGAGCCCGACGTCGTCGGCAGTGCCGCCGCGGACGGAACCTACCTTTTCTGCGATTGCACGGCGGAGAGCCCGAGCGGGCGCAGGAGCCTGTGCTACGACGCACAGGCCCTGCATGCCCGCAAGCTGCACAAGCCGCAGAACAGCGCCATCGAAGCGGCCGCGGCCATGGGCGTCACCCTGCTGACAGAGGCGCAGTACCGCGCACTACAGGAGGTAGAGGATTTCGACCAGAAGACTTCGAGTTGGATTTGGACCCCGCCAGACGTGCGCGAGCGCGGTGGCGCGCTTTTTTGCGACAGGCGCTACGGCCGGGTTTTCGTGTACCACAACGGCGCCGAGTCGTACTACGCAGCGCGAGGATTCAGAACGTCGCTGAGCGTCTAGCAGGCCGTTGAAAAATCCCCCGCCGACGCCCGCGTTGGCCGCTACGATCTGAAGCCATCGGTGAACGACCCAGACGAGGACGATGAGAGGCAGTCAAGATTTCCAGGGGGCGATGTTCAGCTACATCAGCCTTGAAGAGCGCGTGCCGCAGGCACACCCGCTGCGCAAGTTGCGCGCGGTGGTTGATGCGCTGCTGGCAACCATGAACCGCGAGTTCGAAGCGGTGTACGCCCGCCGTGGCCGCCCATCGGTGCCACCGGAGATGCTGCTCAAGGCCTTGCTGCTGCAGATCCTGTTCTCCATCCGCAGCGAGCGCCAGTTGGTCGAAGCGATCAACTACAACCTGCTGTACCGCTGGTTCGTGGGCCTGAACATCGAAGACAAGGTCTGGGACCACTCCACTTTCAGCGCCAACCGCGAACGTCTGTTCAACGAAGACCTCGCCCGCGCCTTCTTCGAGCGCGTCAAGCTCAGTGCCCAGTGGGGCAAGCTCGCCAGCGACGAGCACTTCAGCGTGGACGGCACGCTCATTGACGCCTGGGCCTCGCACAAGAGCTTCAAGCGCAAAGACGACGACAGCGGCACGCCGCCTGGGCGCAACCCCGAGGTGGACTTCAAGGGGCAGGAGCGCTGCAACGACACCCACGAGAGCACCACGGACGCCGATGCCCGGCTGTTCAAGAAGAGCCAGGGCGACAAATCCCGCCTGTGCCACATGGGGCACATCCTCATGGAGAACCGCAACGGGCTGATCGTGGATGTCGAGATCACCCACGCCAGCGGCACGGCCGAGCGCGAGGCGGCGCTGGCCATGTTGGAGCGTCGGGGCAACAGGAACAAACGGGCCACGGTCGGTGCCGACAAGGGCTACGACAGCAAGGCCTTCATCAAAGGCTGCAGAAAGCTCAAAGTCACGCCCCACGTGGCGGCCAAGGACAAACACTCGGCGGTGGATGCGCGAGTGACACGGCACGAGGGCTACAAGACCAGCCTGAAGGTGCGCAAGCGCATCGAAGAGGCCTTTGGCTGGATCAAGACCGTCGGTGGTCTGGCAAAGACCAAGCTGATCGGTCAGGCCAAGCTCACGGGCCAGGCGCTGCTGTGCTTTGCCACCTACAACCTTGTGCGAATGGGCAGCATCGGCGGCTGGTGGGACGCGCATCATGCGTGAGCCCAGGGATACGTGCGCCCGAAATGGGCGGGAGGGCCTGCAAACCGGCCAGATGGGCCGTTGCAATCGCTGCGCAGACGCGTCTGGGCAGCTCGTGTCTTCGCACTCAGCGTCCCTGATGCGTTCGAAAAGCACTTTTTCAACGGCCTGCTAGGCCGCGCCGCCACCCGCCGTGCTTCCTCGCCTGTGGCCGAACCCCAGGCGATCCACGCATTACTGACCACGCTGCCGGGCGTTGCCGCAGTGCCCCCACTTCTTGCCTGCCGCCTGCATCAAGCCCTCCGGAGCATTTCGCCCTTCAGAAGCTCGACGAAGGCGCGCGCCGCAGGTGCAATGGCTGTGCCGGGCGGGTACACGGCATAGACGCCTCCTTTGGGCAATGCCCATTCCGGGAGCAGCCGAACCAGCGCTCCACTGCGGATGTCACTCTCCAAGTGAAGCAAACTGCCAACCGAAACGCCTGCGCCATTGAGCAGCAAGGCGCGCAAGGCAACAGCGGAATCGGTGCGCAGCTTGGGCGCCATGCGCACCGTGATGTCCTTTGTCCCGTTCGTGAATGACCATGTGAGGGGCGCCGGCAGCAAGGTCAGCGCGATCCACCGGTGATGCGCCAGGTCCTCGGGAGCCTCCGGACGCGGACAGCGGGCCAGATACTCGGGTGACGCCAGGACCGCCTGCCCAAATTCCCCCAGTTTCGCAACCCGCGCGCTTGAATTGCGCAACCACCCCACACGGATGCTCACGTCGATGCCCTCGCCAACGAGGTCTTGCACCTTGTCACTGACCACAAGTTCCAAACTGACCTCGGGATGGCGGACAGCGAACTCCGCCACCACCGGCGACATGACCTGAACGGCATATTCAACAGGCGCACTGACACGCAAGCGGCCACGCAGACCCGATCCACGCGATCCGGCGTGTTGCAGCACTTGCTCAAGCCCCTGCATGAGAGGCGCGCTTTCTTCGAACAACCGTTGCCCCGCATCGGTGAGCGTAACCGTGCGCGTCGTACGGTGGAACAGGGCCGCGCCCAGCACGTTCTCCAGACGGCGAATCTGAAGACTCACCTGCGGACGCGCAATGTGCAGACGTTCGGCGGCGGCCGTGAAGCTGCGCGCATCGGCGACGGCCAGGAAAGCGCGCAACAGGTTGAGATCGCCCACGGGGGATGGCATGATTGGTTCGAATTAGATACCAGTATTGTTCTTTTTGTCCTCTTTTTCTGACGATGCGGCAAGAGGATCATTGACCCCGCACCCCGAATCCGCGGGTCAAAGAAAGGATCATTCCATGCGTATCGCACTGATCGGTGCCACTGGCTTTATCGGCTCCGCCATCCGCCAAGAGGCGCTCTCGCGCGGTCATCACGTGACCGCCATCGTGTCCAACCCCGCAAGACTCCCCGCCGCGCAGGGCCTTGAGGTTCAGGGCGCAGATGCCCTGGACTCTCAGCAATTGCGCGCGGTTCTCCGTGGGCACGACGTGGTGATCAGCGCATTCAGTGGCCATGCCAACTCCGACGTATATGGCTATTACCTCAAAGGAATGCACTCCATCATCGATGCAGCGCGTGCCACGGGCGTCCGCCTGCTGGTCGTCGGCGGGGCGGGCAGTCTGGAGGTCGAGCCCGGCGTGCAATTGCTCGACACACCGTCGTTCCCTGAACAATGGAAAGCGACGGCCGAGGGTGCCCGAGCAGCCCTGAAACTGCTGCGCGAAACACCCGATGTGGATTGGACGGTGCTGAGCCCCCCGCCCATGATCCACCCGGGAACCCGCACCGGACAGTACCGGACCGCGAACGATGCCGTGATCATGTGCGATAGCGGGCCCAGCGACATCTCGCTGGAGGACTATGCGGTCGCCATGGTGGATGAAGCAGAGCCCGCGAAACACCGCGGCCGGCGCTTCACTGTGGCGCACTGAGAACGAACCAAAAGCCCCGTGCCGGTTCGCGCCCGACCCGGGCCGATCCTCTGCCCCGGCTTTCGCTGCACCAATGAATCACCGATGCCGGCGATAGGCATCGTTGGAATACCACAACCGGGCGGCGGCAACCACCACGCCGCCGGTGTGCTTGGCCTTACTCCACCGTGACGCTCTTGGCCAGGTTACGGGGCTTGTCCACATCCGTTCCGCGCGCGCAGGCCGTGTGGTAGGCCAGGAGTTGCAGCGGCACCACGTGCAGCAGCGGCGACAGGGCGCCGTAGTGCTCTGGCATGCGGATGACGTGCAGACCTTCGCTGCTGTCGATATGGGTATCGGCATCGGCCAACACGTAGAGCACGCCGCCACGGGCGCGCACTTCTTCCATGTTGCTCTTGAGCTTCTCCAGCAGCGCGTCGTTGGGCGCCACGGTCACCACCGGCATGCTGCTGGTGACGAGGGCCAACGGGCCGTGCTTGAGTTCACCCGCAGGGTACGCCTCGGCGTGGATGTAGCTGATCTCCTTGAGCTTGAGGGCACCCTCCAGTGCAATGGGGTAGTGCAGTCCGCGGCCCAGGAACAGGGCGTTCTCCTTCTTCGCGAAGTCCTCGGACCAGCTGATGATCTGCGGCTCCAGCGCCAGCACGGCCTGCAGTGCGGCGGGCAGGTGGCGCATGGCTTTCAGGTAGTTGCCCTCGGCCTCCTCGGTCAGGCGCCCGCGCGACTGCGCCAGCGCCAGGGTCAACAGGAACAGTCCCGCCAGCTGCGCGGTGAAGGCTTTGGTCGACGCCACGCCAATCTCCACGCCGGCGCGGGTGACGTAGGCCAGCTCGCACTCGCGCACCATGGCGCTGGTGGCCACGTTGCAGATGGTGAGCGTGTGGCGCATGCCCAGGCTCTGCGCATGGCGCAGCGCGGCCAGGGTGTCGGCGGTTTCGCCGGATTGGCTGATGGTCACCACCAGCGTGCGCGGGTTGGGCACGCTGGTGCGGTAGCGGTATTCGCTGGCCACTTCCACCTGGGTGGGAATGCCCGCGATGCCCTCCAGCCAGTACTTGGCGGTGCAGCCGCTGTAGTAGCTGGTCCCGCAGGCGAGGATGAGCACGGAGTCGATCTCCTTGAACACACGCCAGGCTGCCGCGCCCGGCTGTCCGGGCTGGCCCACGCCGTCGAACAGCTCGGGCACGATGCCCTGCAGGCCGTGCAACGTGTCGGCAATGGCGCGCGGCTGCTCGAAAATTTCCTTTTGCATGTAGTGGCGATAGGGCCCCAGCTCCACCGCACCACTGTGTGCGTGCACGGTGCGCACGGGGCGGCTGCCGGCGTCCAGCGGCTGGCCGTCGGCCGTGGTGATCCAGTAACGGCCCAACTGCAGGTCCACCAGGTCGCCCTCTTCCAGGTACACGATCTGGTCGGTCACACCGGCCAGGGCCATGGCATCACTGGCCAGGAAGTGCTCGCCCTCACCGACACCCAGCACCAGGGGCGAGCCCGCGCGCGCACCCACCACGCGGTGCGGCTCGTCCTTGTGGATCACGGCAATGGCGAACGCGCCGTGCAGCCGCGCAGTCGCCGCGCGCACGGCCTGGAACAGGTCGCCGTCGTACAGGCTGTCCACCAGATGCGCGATGACTTCGGTATCGGTCTGGCTGGAGAACACGTAGCCGCGCGCCTGCAACTCGGCGCGCAACTCCTCGTAGTTCTCGATGATGCCGTTGTGCACCAGCGCGACGCGACCGGGGCGCTCTGCCTGCGCCGGCGCGGCACCGGGTCCGTGGCTGAAGTGGGGATGGGCGTTGTGCACGACGGGGGCGCCGTGCGTGGCCCAGCGGGTGTGGGCGATGCCCGTGGCGCCTTGGAGGTGTTCATGGTTCACCTGCGCCAGCAATTCGGCCACGCGGGCAGTGCTGCGCGCACGGTGCAGGCCACCCGCGGGCATTTCGCCCAGGCTCGCCTCGTGCACGGCGACGCCGCAGGAGTCATAGCCGCGGTACTCCAGCCGCTGCAGGCCTTGCACCAGGATGGGAACGATATTGCGGGTGGATACCGCGCCGACGATGCCGCACATAACTACTGCTCCGATGAAAGAATGGGCGAGATGCTAGGCGGCCTCTCCAGAAATTTTTGATCTGATTTTCATGACATATGAACAAAAATTTCTTCCGTCATAATCTAAGAAATATTTCTTCATAAAACACACTTTGATGGAATCTGATTCCTCGCTGGATGCCGTGGATTTGCAATTGCTGGACCTGCTGCAGCGCGACGCCTCCCTCAGCAACCAAGCTCTGGCAGAACAAGTGCATGTCTCCCCACCCACCTGCCTGCGCCGCGTGCGGCGGCTGCACACCCTAGGCCTGATCGAGCGGCAGGTGGCGCTGTTGCAGCCCGACCGCCTGGCCGCGCTGCAGGGCCACGGGCTGGCTGCGATCGTCGAGGTTGCACTGGACCGCCAGGGTGCCGAGCACCTGGACGCGTTCGAGGCCCGCGCCGTCGCCGAAGACGAGGTCCAGCAATGCTGGCGTGTCTCGCCGGGGCCGGACTTCGTGCTCATCGTGCACACGCGCGACATGCCGGGCTACCTGGCCCTGTCGCAGCGGCTATTCACGCAGGACGCCAATGTGCGCAACGTGAAGGCGTTCTTCTCGGTCCACCGTGCAAAATTTGAAACAAAAGTACCTCTAGCGCTTATCTAGCAAGCGCCAACAGCTATTGAATTTATAGCAATCCTGCACGACCCCTTGACCTTCCGGGACATCGACTCCACTCTGTGAACCTCAAGGCCGCGCCCACTGCGGGCCGGCCATGCATGGAGGGACGCATGGAGTTCAAGGACTACTACCAGATCCTCGGCGTGGCACGCGACGCCACTGCCGCCGACATCAAGAAGGCCTACCGCAAGCTCGCGCGCCGGTACCACCCCGACGTGAGCAAGGAGGCCGATGCCGCGGCCCGCATGGCCGAGGTGAATGAGGCCAACACCGTGTTATCGGACCCGGAGAAGCGCGCCGCCTACGACGCGCTCGGCCGCGAGGCACCGCACCGCGCGGGGCAGGACTTCCGCCCGCCGCCGAACTGGGATGCAGGGTTCGAGTTCACCGGCACGCCCGGCGCCGAGGGCATGGACGCGGCGCAGTTCAGCGACTTTTTCGAGCAGCTCTTCGGCCGCGCCGCCCGCGCCCAGCGCAGCCGGCACGCGGGCCCGTCGGCCCATGATGGAAGCGGCAGAACCTCACCACAGCGCGGGCGCGACCACCACGCCAGCATCGAGCTGGACCTGCGCGATGCCTACCTGGGCGCCGAGCGCACGCTGACGCTGCGCGGTGCGCGGCTGGACGACAGCGGCCACCTGGTCAATGAAGAACGCCAGCTGCAGGTGAACATCCCCAAGGGGGTGCGGGAGGGCCAACTCATCCGCCTGGGCGGCCAGGGCGGCCCGGGCCTGGGCGGCGCGCCCGCGGGCGACCTGTTCCTGGAGGTGCATTTCAAGCCCGACGCACGCTGGCGCGCCGAAGACCGCGACGTGTACCAGTCCGTCACCCTCGCGCCCTGGGAGGCCGAACTGGGCGGCCCCGTCGAGGTGCAGACACCCGGCGGCGCCACCGTGGAAGTGACCGTGCCGCCGCGCTGGAAACCCGGCCGCAAGCTGCGCCTGAAGGAGCGCGGCATTCCCGCCGCCACGCCCGGCGACCTGTACCTGGAACTGCACGTGGCCCTGCCCCCCGCCACCAACGAGGCCCAGCAGCAGGCCTACCGCGCGTTCGCGCAGGCCTTCCCGCAATTTCAGCCCCGCAAGCCCTCTACGCAAGGAGCCTGAGCATGCCCACGCCCCCATTTGTTGATCATGCCCTGGCCGAGCTGCTGGACGAGCAGCCCCGCCTCACACTGGAAGACCTGGCGCGCACCTGCTGCATGGGCCCCGACTGGGTCGTGGAGCGCCTGGAGGCCGGCTTGCTGCAAGGCGAGCAGGCAGGCGGGCACTGGCGGTTCAGCAGCGCGAGCGTGGTGCGCGCGCGGCGGCTGGCACGCCTGGAATCCACTTTTGACGCCGACCCCGAGCTGGCCGCACTGACGGCAGACCTGATCGAGGAAGTGACTGCGCTGCGCCAGCGCCTGCGCGAGTTGCAGACGCGCCTGGGCCTGCCTGCGGCGATGCCTTGAGCGCGGCGGCGGGAAGCGCGGCAAGCGCAGGCCGCTACCGCGCCGCAGCCGGCCACTCCAGCGCCACCGTGCAGCCCGCACCGGGCGCCGCGGTGGCCTGGATGTGGGCGCCATGGCGCTGCGCGATCGCCTGGCACAGCGCGAGACCCGCGCCCACGCCCTCGAATTCGGCTTCGCGGTGCATGCGCTGGAACACGCCAAAGAGCTGCTGCGCGCGCGTGCCATCAAAGCCCACGCCGTTGTCCCGCACGGTGATGCGCACACCGCCCTGCGCCGCAGGTTCAGCCTGCACCTGCACATGGGGCTGCGCCACGCCGCGCGAGAACTTCACCGCATTGCCCAGCAGTTGCACCAGCAACTGGGCCAGCAGCTCGGCATCGGCCTGCACGACGGGCAGATCCGGCGCAATGTTCCATGCCGCGCCTTCGGCCGCCGCACCCAAAGCCTGCCGAGCCTCCTGCACAGCCGCGGTCAGCGCAACGGCCCGGGGCCGCAGCGCAGCGCTGCGTGCGCGGGCGATGGCCTGCAGCCCGTCGATCATCTGCGCCATGCGGCGCGCGGACTGCTCCATCGTGGCCAGGAAACCCAGCGCCTCGTCCACCTGCGGCGGCTGCTCCTGCAGTACCTCGCGCACCAGCGCGCCATAAGAGGTGACGTGGCGCAGCGGCGCGCGCAGGTCGTGCGACACGCCCCGTAGAAAGTCCTCCTGCGCCGCCGCCATATCGCTGATCTGCTGGCGCGCCTGGGCCAGTTCGCTGCGCAGCTGCGCCAGCGTGTCCGCCGGTGGAATGCCCTCGCCGGTCATGGCTTCAACCCTTGGCCTGTTTGGTGGGGCGCTTCCAGTTCGCGATGCTCACCTGCCGGCCACGCGCCACGCTCAACACCCCCGGTGGCGTGTCCTTGGTGATGGTGGAGCCGCCACCCACCGTGCCGCCCGCCCCAATGGTGACGGGCGCCACCAGCACGCAGTTGCTGCCGATGTGCACGTCGGCCTCGATCACCGTACGGTGCTTGTTGGCACCGTCGTAATTGGCGGTGATGCTGCCGGCACCGTAGTTCACGCGCTCGCCCACGCTGGCGTCGCCCAGGTAGGCCAGGTGGTTGGCCTTGGCGCCGTCGGCCAGCGTGCTGTTCTTCACCTCGACGAAGTTGCCAATGTGCACCTCGCGCCCCAATTGCGCGCCGGGGCGCAAGCGCGCGAAGGGACCAATCAGTGCGCCTTCGCCCACATGGGCGCCGGCCTTCTCGCCATCGATGTGGGTGAAGGGGTGGACCACCGCGCCCGCGGCGATGGTGGCGTTGCTGATGTGGCAGTAGGCGCCGATGCGCGCGCCCTCGCCCAGTTCCACGCGGCCGGTGAAGATGCAGCCCACATCGATCTCCACATCCTGCGCACAGAGGATTTCGCCGCGCGCGCCGCTGCGCGCATCGTCGCGCAGGTCAAAGCGCGCGGGGTCGGCCAGGCGAACGCCCTGCTCCATGAGTGCCGCTGCCTGGGCGCGCTGGTGCGCGCGCTCCAGCTCGGCCAGTTGCGCGGGGCTGTTCACGCCCGCCACCTGCAGCGCATCGCCAATGCAGTGGGCCGCCACGGGCACGCCGTCCGCCACGGCCATTGACACGATGTCGGTCAGGTAGTACTCGCCCTGCGCGTTGTCGTTGGTCAGACGCGCCAGCCAGCCCGCCAGGCGCTGCGCGGGCACGGCCATGATGCCGCTGTAGACCTCGTCGATGGCGCGCTCGGCATCGTTCGCGTCCTTGTGCTCCACGATGCGCTGCACCGTTCCGCCCTCGCCGCGCACGATGCGGCCGTACCCTGTGGGATCGGGCAGGCGCACGGTGAGCAGCGCAAGGCGCTCGCCCGCCCCGGCCTCGACCAGCGCGCGCAGCGTCGCGGCCTGGGTCAACGGCACGTCGCCCGACAACACCACCACCGTGCCATCGCCCGCCAGCGCGGGCGTGGCCTGCTGCACCGCGTGGCCCGTGCCCAACTGCGGCTCCTGGCGCACGAATTTCAAGTCAAAAGTGCCCTCATGGCCCGCCAATCCTGCGCAAGCAGCTTCTACTTCTGTAGCGCCGTGGCCCGTTACCACCACCACGCGGCGCGCCTGCAGGCTGGCGGCCTGGCCCAGCACATGGTGCAGCAGGGGCCGGCCGGCCAGGCGCTGCAAGACCTTGGGAATGCGGCTTTTCATGCGCGTGCCCTTGCCCGCGGCCATGATGATGATGTCCAGTGCTGTCATGAAGGTGTGGAGAGTGGAAGGTCGTCGTGTCCTGCCAGCCCAGGCCGGCAGCCCTCCGCCATTATCCCGCCGCCCATGCGCAGCCCCTCTGCGGCGCGGCTGCACCACTGCCTCTGTTCGCTCCTAAAAAAATAGCTGCTAGCGCCCGTCATTCGGGCGCTAGCAGCCAGTTTGATGCGATAGCCGGACGATCAGGCGCGGCAGACATCGCCCCGGGGGGCGGCGTGCTGCGGTGACGGTGCGCGCACCGCGGCGGCGCTGCGCCACTGGAACTGCAGCGGCTCGCGGCCCATCGGCTCGACCACGGCGTGCTGGCCGGAGGCCACGCACACGCTCTGGCCCGCGTGCAGCATGAGGTCCCCCGAATCCTCGCGCCAGCCATGGGGGCCGTCGCTCAAGGTCACCCAGGCCAGGCCGCTGACCACGCGCAACTGCATCGGCGCGCGGGGGTGCAGGCTGCGCGCCGCGCCCTGGGGAATGGTGCACAGTTCCGGTGCGGCAACGCCGGCGGGAACGCTGGAGGCTTGCGAATGCAGAACTTGCGAGGTGGTCACGGTCATCTCCTGGTAAACCCTTTGAAGTGACGTCAGTGTGCGACTGCGGCCCGGGCACCGTCCAATGAAAACGGAAGGCCTCATCGATTACGGAACGGCATCAATCACGGTATCACCCCTTCCCCGGAGGACGGCAACCGCCAGCGGTGCACCTGCTGCCTGAGCAGCCTGCTGCGCGATCGATGAAAAAGCGCTAGCATTTTGATTCCCAATGGTCATCAATCTGCCATGAACTCCCCCCTCTTGCCCGCCAGCGCTCCTCCCATCGCGCATCTGCGCACCCGGCCCGTGGCCGTAGGCCATTGGCGCGCATTTCTGGCCGTGGCGCGGCATTTGAACTTCCGCGCCGCGGCCGAGGAACTGGCCCTGACCCAGTCGGCGGTGAGCCGCCAGATCCAGGCGCTGGAGGACGAAGTGGGCGTGCCCCTGTTTCTGCGCCACACACGCGCCGTGGAGCTCACCAGCGCCGGTGGCCAGCTGCAGCGCGCCGTGGCGCCCGCGCTGGAGCGCATGGACGCGGCCGTGCGCCTGGTGCGCCAGACGGCGGGGCGCAAGAGCGTGGCCATCACCACCTGGGCCAGCTTTGCGTCCATGTGGCTGATCCCGCGCATGGAGGAATTCCAGCGCGACAACCCCGACATCGACATCCGCATCGACGCAACCGACACCATCGTGGACCTGGAGACGGCCGACGTGGACCTGGCCCTGCGCTCCAGCGTGCCCGGCACGCAGGCCGCGGGCGCGCAGCGGCTGTTTGGCGAGCAACTGGCGGTGGTGGCCAGCCCCTGGCTCCTCAACAGCATGCCGCCCATCCGCACGCCGGCCGACGTGGCGCAGTTCACGCTCATCGAGGCAGGCGACGCGCACCGCATGCCCTATTTCGAGTGGATCACCTGGCGGCGCTGGTTCGAACTGCACGGCCTGGGGCGGCTGCAGCCCAAGCGCTGGCTGTACTTCAACTACGCGCAGCAGATCGTGCAGGCCGCGCTGGCCGGCCAGGGTCTGGCGCTGGCGCGCATGCCGCTGATCGCGGAAAGCCTCGCCTCGGGCGACCTGCAGGAGGTGCTGCCGGGCCACCGGCTGGACTCTCCGCTGGTGTACTGGCTGGTCGTCGGCCCGCGCAGCGGCCAGCGCCCCGAAATCCAGGCGTTCAGCGCCTGGCTGCTGCTGCAGGCCGAAGCCACGCGCCAAGCCGTCGGCGAAGTGCCGGACACGGATCTGAACGACGACATCTCCTGAGCGCGGCACGGTCGCTCCTCTATTTATAGCGCCTAGCGCTTGATGGGCGGGCGCGCTTGGCTTTTTTGCTCAGGAATGCGTGGCAAACCGCTCACGCAGCCGGGCGCTTCGTCTGACAAAGATCAAGGCCCATGTAAATCCATGCGAATGGCATGGTCTTCCCCTATGGGTTGTCACGCAAAGGTCTGCGACCGTCGGCAGGCTATGCCCCGCCCCCGACAACACCAATAGACAAAAGAGAAGACCCTGTATGCCTTTCATGCCCTGGACCGCGGAACTGGAGCTTGGCCTGCCCGAAATCGACGACCAGCACCGTCAACTGGTCGCGCTGACCAACGCCCTGCACGATGAACTGAGCGCGGCGAGCCCGCGCCGCAGCGCCGTGGGCGAAATTTTGGAAGGCCTGGTGGACTACACGCACAACCACTTCATCGTGGAGGAGGTGCTGTTCCAGCAGCACGACTACGCCGAGACTCCCGCCCATAAGGCCGAGCATGACGGCTTCACGCGCAAGGCCATGGATCTGCTGACGCGCTTTGACGGCGGGCAGGAGGTCACGCTGGAGGCGCTGGAATTCCTCAAGCAATGGCTGGTGCACCACATCTGCAAGGTGGACCGCGCCTACCTGCCGTTCATGCGCGAGGCGCTGCAGGCGCAACGCACCGTCGCCCTGGCCTGAAAGGGCATGGGGTGTTATGCCTCTGATGGCCCAAGCACCCGTATTCCGCCCCCTTGTGCCCAAAACTTAAGCAGTCCCCGCCACATTCCGTGGCTTCACGTCGGTATCGTCTCTGAATGATGTCCACCGTGACCCCTTTGCTTCCAACCCAGCCACCCCGCACCCGCACGCGCACCCCTCCTGCTATCAAGTGGCTCTTGAACGAGAGGGCAGCGCTGGCTGGCGCACAGCAGTCCACTCAGGATGCCATCCCTCGACTGCAGCACCAGGTGGAGCTCGCGCTGGCCAACTTGGCACGCGCGGAGCACGAGCTGGCCGTAGCCGAAAGAGCCCTGGAACTTGGCTCCAAAAAGCTCCAGGCGCTGGACAGCACGTTGGCGCAAGTCAACTCAGCCGTCGACCCGCACGCCGGCGGTGTTATCAAAGCCTGGCAAGGAAAGTATGGCGAAAGAGGGGCTCTGACAAAGCTGCTGCTCGAGTTGCTTCAGAGCGCGGCCCCTTCGCCAATGGCACTTCACCAGATAGTCGACCATGTCGAACTGCACTTCGGAATCCAGCACCCTGAGCCCAAGTCGCGCCAGCGCCTGAGATTCAGCATACGCACTTGTCTACGCCAATTGCAAACAAAGACCGGTGAGGTCGAACCGTTCCGCCCCACCCAGAGCCATCCCCCGGGCTACTGGGTCTACAAAGAACTGGCCTCCATGGACAAGCTGCGGGAGCTTGCTGACAAGGTGAATGAGCAGGAGGCATCATGGCCTTGACCATGACACGCACGCGCACCCAGACGGCGCTCACTCAGTTGGTCGAGACCTTGGCAAGCCTCAAGGGCGAGCTGGCATTTGTCGAAGCGTGGATGGCTGAGGCGGGGGCGCCGGTTGAGCTGGTGGGCCGGCGGGAAGTGCTGTTGGAACAGCACAAGGCTCTCGCGACCACGTTGCAGGTGTTTGACCCAGCGTTGGCCGTGGAGTCTGTGGCGCCGAGCGAAGGATGGGCCCGCAGCCTTGGCCAGATGAGACTGAGCGTCAAGGTAATGAGGGCCCGTTACTTCAATACGCACGGTGGGAAGAAAACTGCGAATTAGCCTGCCGAAGACCAAAACTGCATGTCAAACCAGCCAGCCAATTCATAAACAGCGCCCGAAAAATCTGACTTTTCTTGCTCTGTCAAGGATTGCGCCTTTATGCGCCAGAGCCCAACTCCGTTTGGGTCCTCAAGGCCGGCCGTGTCCATGGTCTTTTCAACCACGTCAAGCCAAGCTTGGACGCTCTCCCGCTCAACCTTGCTTTTTTTGAGGCGATGCTCTTCCAAAGCTTTATGGCACAGATGGAAAGCGTTGGCGATAGCCGCCGCTTCCCCTTCAGAAAAAGGAAGCATTAGAGAGCGGCAAGCTTCGCTGAAGCATTTGGCTTGATATCGGTACACGGTTTGGCAGATGGTTTTGTTGAACACAGGCCGTGTAGTCACTCGCTCAGCGACAGGTTTTCACCTGGGCGGCCTCGGCCTCCACCCCTTCGGCCGCCCGCGCCCCTTGGCGGGCTGCTCACCCTCCACCAACAGCTCATGCTCCCGGTGCAGTCCCTGCACGTACCCGCGCCACCATTGCGACAGCCCGACACCCATCACGGTCCGAAGCAGTTGTCGCAGCCGGTCCAGCGTGGATAGCTTTCGGGTGTCCTCGCGCCAGGCGTTCTCCGCGGCGTAGTCCGCCAGGTATTTGTTGGACGGCGACAGGTAAATGCCCTCGGCCGAGCGGCGCATGCGCCAGTTGAAGCTCTCGGCCAGGTTGTTGCTCACCCCCTTGCCGTCGCTGTAACCCTTGGAGTGGTTGATGGTCTGGTGCTGGGTGAATAGCTTGGAAAACGAGTAATACGCCGGGTCCTCATCGCTCATGACCGAAGACTCGGCCGATGCGAACTTCTTGGCCATGGCGACCACCGTGGCAGCCGTCTCACTCAAGGCAATACCGATGCGCGTGGCCACAGCACCCTTCTTCTTGGCCTGACTGCGCTGGCGAATCACCAGCAACAACCGGCGGTCTGCCGGCTGCTTGGCTGTCTTGTCCCACTTTGGTGGCTTTGGCGGCCCCTGAATCTCCCCGGTCTCTGGGTCAACAGAGGGCTTGAGCAGGTGAGCGGGTATCTTGGGTTTGCCCGCAGCGCCACCGCCCAACGGCTTGTTGCGCTTTTCCCGGTAGCGGCGGCCGTTGATGTCCATGCCGTCCATCTCCTGGATGCCGCACAGCGCGCCCACGTTGAAGCCGCGCAAGAGGCCTTCCCGCAACTTGTGGGCAAGGGTGGGGTCGTCGATGAGGTAGTCGTCAATCGTCAGGACCTCGGGCTCTTCCTGCGACGCAGGCTGGGGCTGGCCGGCACGTATCGGGCTGAGCAGGGGCCGGGCGAAGAACTTGCGAGTCGGGGCAATGCGGCTGTCTACTCGCTCCAGGTAGCCCGCGTCCACCAGGCGACCCACCAAAGCAAACACCGACGATGTGGAGGACAGGCCCACCGTCTCGCACAGCTTGGCCATGCTCGGAAACGCCGCGTGTCGCTTCCAGTGGGTCCTGAGTTTGGCCAGGTACTTTTCGTCATGCTCCGTCATCTCTCACTCCGAATAGCCGTTCGATGAGAAACACTGTATGCCCAACCAGTTCCTTGAGCAAGCCAGCCCAGGATGACCCGCAGTTCTCTCTGTTTTTGTTTGTGAAGCGGCCAGTTCTTGTCAACAACGGCTGGTCCGGACTGCCCGTCTGGTCTACCACGCCGCTCATCATTGGCGGAAAAAGTTGTTCTCAAAAACCTCTAATCTGTTGTTGACGCGAAAAAGTAGCTCGCTACAATTCGCAGCATGGAACAACGGATGTCTGACATGGCAATCGGAAACGCACACTACCTGCCCACTTCGCGCACCAAGCGGGAACTGAGCCTTCATGCACACAAGCGGGGCTGCCAGCGGGGCATCTCACCCGGTAGCGCCGCCCTCGTGGTGGCATTTGGCGAAATGGAGCACGACAACCGCGGCGGCGTGCGGTACCTGATGACTGCCAAGGCCCTGGAGAACCTCCGCCGTGTGGTGGGCCACAGCCAAAAGGTGGACGCCCTGGCCGGCGTCTACGCAGTGGTCAGTGCTAATGACCCAACCATCATCACCGTTGCGCATCGCCACGGCTGAGTAAGACCATCATGATTCGAACTGAACTGCCTATCCCTCGTGCATTTCGCGCCTTGCTTGAAGCCGTCCGCATAGCCGGGCTGTCCCAAAGCGACGCACTCACTTTTGCTCTCAGCTGGCTCGCCGCTGCGCGCATGGTGCTCACGGGTAACGTGCCAGGCGTCACCTCTGTAGACGACTTGGGCACTCCTGAAGGATGGAAAGCGGTGGCTGACGCGGGCCTGCCGGTGCACCCAGTCATTCGCTGGATGCAGGCTGACAGCAAAGAGGGCATGGGCCTGCTGCCTGCAGGAAAGAATGCCATCAAAGAGCTGGTCAGCGACCTGGGCACACAGCCGTGGGACGTGTTGCCCGCGCTCACGGCATCTGCCATCGCCAGCCGTGATGCGGAAGGAATGGTCAGCGCCGAGGTGGCCGAACTGATGCTGGACATGCTGGAGCCCCCGGCGCAGGATTTGTGGGTGCCGTTCGACCGCTGGGGCACGCTGACGGTGCGGGCCTTACGCCGTGGTTGGCGCGTCAAGTCCGCCCCCATGCTGGGGCAAATGGACTCGGTTCTCCCGCTCCTGTTGGCTATCGAGTTCGGGCAGCCCCGCACGCATCTGCTGGAGACCGAGGTTGAGCGAGACCGTGAAGGCCGCCCTCTGACCCGGGCCGCGTGTGTCCTGGCGTGCCCCCCGTTTGGCATGTCAGTGCACGATTCCAGACTGGCCCAATGGGATTCCAGCAACAGCGAGGCTGCAGACCGCTTTGTTCGCAGCGAAACCTGGGCGGTGCGCGAACTCGTGAATCGTGCGTCGAAAAAAGCCGTTTTTCTGGTGCCGCCTGGTGTGCTGTTCACCCGCGGGCAGGAGCAGCGCTTGCGCGAGTACCTGCTGCACCGAGGGGGCGAGTGCAATGAGCTGCACAGCGTGGTGGCGCTGCCCAGCGGAGCGGTTTCCGGGACCGGCTTGGGCACTGCTGTGATGGTGCTGACGCCTGACCAGGGCAACGACGACATCCTCATGGTGGACCTAGGGCTGTCCAAGCGCTCGTTGTCTAACCTGGACGAGTTGGTCAGGACGCATCGCCTGGTCGCGCTGGGCCAGGCAGAAGACCCAGAGCGCGCGTGCCGCGTCACCCGTGACGACATCATCCGCAACGAGGTGTCTTTCGCGCCGTCCCGCCACCTACGCAAGTCGGTCGAAGTGGGGCCCAACGCCGTACCGCTGGAAGCCCTCTGTGAGGTCGTCCGGGCACCAATCCTGGCTCGTGACGAGAAGGCCGTGGAACTTCTGGAGCTGGGCATCCCTGAGTTGGGGGGCTGGACTTGCGTCGGACACGGCTTGGAAAAGAAGGCCCGGGTCAAAGGCCGTCGAGACCTGCCTACCTTGGAGCGAGGAGACGTGGTGCTGTCCATCAAAGGGTCCATCGGCAAGGCTGGCGTGGTTGGCGAAGTCGAGCCGGAGGCGGTGGTGGTCTCCCAAAGCTGCGTGGCACTGCGCATTGCGCCGAGCCAGCGCGACAAGGTGTCAGCCGAGTTTCTGCTGATGTACCTGCGGTCCGAAGCCGGGCAAGCCCAGCTGGAATCCTTGCAAGCGGGTGCCACCGTGCAACACGTCAGCCCTCAGAGCCTGCTGACGTCGTTTTTGGTGCCTATGCCCACAGCCGAGGAGCGCGCCGCCGTAGAGGCCGATTACCGACACCTGTGCCAACTGGAGCAGGACATCGAGCGCCTTCAACAGCAGATGACCGAAATAGCCCAGAGCCGTTGGACTATCTGACGGACATTGCCCAGTAGCTCACAACTGATAAAACAGCATCCTAGACACAATCACCATGGCACAAAACTTCACCGAACTTGCGAATTTCATTTGGTCAGTTGCCGACCTTCTGCGCGGCGACTACAAGCAGGCCGACTACGGAAAAATCATCCTGCCTTTCACGCTGCTGCGCCGTCTGGACTGCGTGCTGGAGGGCACCAAAGACGCTGTCCTGAAGGAGTACGAGGCCCACAAGCACAGCGGCGCCGGGCTTGACCACCGCCTCAAGCGCAAGTCGGCGCAGGCCTTCTACAACACCAGCCCCTTCACGTTGCCCGGCCTGCTGGATGACCAGAAGCACGTGCGCCAGAACCTCATCGCTTACGTTGGCGACTTCTCTGAGGACGCCCGCGACGTGTTCGAGCGCTTCAAGTTCACCGAACGCGTGGCCGAGCTTGAAGACAAGGACCTGCTGTTCCAGCTGGTGCAGAAGTTCGCCAACGTGGACCTGCACCCGGACGCCGTGCCCAACGAGACCATGGGCCTGGTGTTCGAGGAGCTCATCCGCAAGTTTGCTGAAGCCTCCAACGAGACGGCCGGTGAGCACTTCACCCCGCGTGAGGTGATTCAGCTCATCGTGCACTGCCTGTTTGCAGGTGACGACGAGGCCTTGTCCAAGCCGGGCGTGGTGCGCTCGATGTACGACCCCACCGCCG
Source organism: Diaphorobacter sp. LI3 (assembly GCF_022807955.1). Taxonomy (NCBI): domain Bacteria; kingdom Pseudomonadati; phylum Pseudomonadota; class Betaproteobacteria; order Burkholderiales; family Comamonadaceae; genus Diaphorobacter; species Diaphorobacter sp. LI3. Next base: position 3,706,767 of record NZ_CP094346.1, read on the forward strand.
GCACCGGGGGCATCCTGTCCGTGGGCGAGGCGGTGGCACGCAGCATCAACAGCTCGGCCATCATCAAGCTGTTTGGCCAGGAGCTCAACGACGAGTCCTACGCCATCTGCAAGGCGGACATGCTCATCAAGGGGCAAGACCCCAAGAACATTGTCCGAGGCAACACCCTGTCGGCCGACGGCTTCCCGAATGACAAGTTCGACTACGGCGCGGCGAACCCGCCCTTCGGTGTGGACTGGAAGAAGGTGTTGGATTTCGTCAAGACCGAGCACGAAAAGCGGGGGTTCGCTGGGCGCTTCGGTCCTGGTCTGCCTCGTGTGTCGGACGGCTCCTTGTTGTTCCTGATGCATCTGATTTCAAAGATGCGCCCCAAGGAAGAAGGCGGCGGCCGCATTGGCATTGTTCTCAATGGCTCCCCGCTGTTCACAGGTGACGCCGGCTCTGGCGAGTCCGAAATCCGCCGCTGGATTCTGGAAAACGACCTACTCGAAGCCATCATCGCACTGCCCAACGACCTGTTCTACAACACCGGCATTGCGACCTACATCTGGATTCTGGACAACGATAAGAAGGCTGACCGCAAAGGCAAGGTGCAGCTGATTGATGCCACCCGCATGTACGCCAAGATGAAGAAGAGCCTTGGCAACAAGCGGGTCTACATGACCGACGAGCAGATTGCCGAGGTGGTCGGTGTGTACGCCAAGGGCGCGACCAATGTGTCGTTTTCGCTGGAGTACAAGGAGCCGGTCAAGGCTGGTGCAGAGCCGTCAGAGGCTGAGCCGCCTCGTGTGGTGTCAAAAGTGTTCGGCACCAAGTTCTTCGGCTACCGCAAGGTGACCGTCGACCGCCCGCTGGCTGATGGCAAGGTAGGCAAGTTCAAGAAGGGCGAGAAGCCCTACGACAAAGACCTGCGCGACACCGAAAACATTCCGCTGACTGAGGACGTCACCGCTTACATGAAGCGCGAGGTGCTTCCGCACGTGCCGGATGCCTGGGTGAACGTTGATGTCAAGGACGACAAAGACGGTCAGCCCGGGAAGGTGGGCTACGAAATCAACTTCAACCGCTACTTCTACGTCTACAAGGCGCCGCGCGCCCCGCACGTCATCGCCGAGGAGATTCGGGAGATGGAGAAGCGGTTCGTGGAGCTGATGAAGGGGGTGTTGGTATGACTTTGGCAGCGAACCCCGTCATTCCTTTGAAACGCCTCGCTGCAGTCATGCCAAGTAACGTCGACAAGCATTCTGTGGATGGGGAGCAGCAGGTCAGCCTGTGCAACTACGTTGACGTCTACAAAAATGAGCGCATCACCGACGCCCTCAATTTCATGGAGGCAACCGCAACGGAGGCACAAGTTTCCCGGTTCACTCTCCAAGCTCACGATGTAATTGTCACAAAGGACTCTGAGGAGCCAACAGACATCGGCATCCCCGCCTACGTGCCGAGTTCCTTGCCAGGCGTCGTGTGCGGGTATCACTTGGCTGTCCTTCGCCCCAGCGATGAACGGCTTTATGGCGGGTATCTCCACTGGGCTTTGCAGTCCGCCGAGGTCAAGGCGTACTACTCCACGGCGGCGACGGGCATCTTCGCGGCCGACCTCCTGGCTTTCGTGCAGGACACCCAGCCCACTGAATGGGCCAAGTTCAAGAAATGGCACAACGGGCAGTCCGAAGCGATGTTCGTCAAGCGCGTGGCCAAGCAGCTCGACACCCACGGCACGCTGCATGTGCTGCGTCACGGCTTCAAGGACGTGGACGCCAAGTTCTCCCTGTGCGCCTTCAAACCGGCCCATGGCAAGAACCCCAAACTGGTGGAGCTCTACGCCAAGAACCGACTGACCGTCATCCGCCAGCTGCACTACAGCCTGCATAACGAAAACAGCATCGACCTAGTGTTCTTCGTCAACGGCCTGCCGGTGGCAACCTGCGAGCTCAAGACCGACTTGACCCAAAGCGTCAAGGACGCCATCACACAGTACAAGAAAGACAGGCTGCCCAAGGACCCCAAGACCAAGGAGCCAGAGGCACTGCTGCAATTCAAGACTCGCGCCCTGGTGCATTTCGCGGTCTCATCGGACCAGGCCTTCATGACCACCAAGCTGGCCGGCGACGAGACCTCCTTCCTGCCTTCAACATCGGCAAGCCCGACGGCGTAGACACCTTTAGCGCCGGTGCAGGCAACCCACCCGCTCCAGCTGGCAAAGGCTACCCGACCTACTACCTGTGGGATTTCGTCTGGAATCCCGAGGTCTGGTTGGAAATCCTGGGCGAGTTCATGCACCTTGAAGTCAAAGAAGTCGAGGTGCCTGGCTCCAAGAAGAAGGCCGCCAAAGAATCGCTCATCTTCCCGCGCTTCCACCAGCTGGTTGCTGTTAAATCGCTGCTAATCGATGCCGCCAAAGAAGGCCCGGGTCACAACTACCTGGTGCAGCACTCGGCCGGTTCGGGCAAGTCCAACTCGATTGCGTGGACCGCCCACCGCCTGTCCAACCTGCACGACGCCAACGACAAAAAGGTGTTCGACTCGGTCGTGGTCATCACCGACCGGCGTGTGCTGGACAAGCAGCTGCAGGAGACCATCAGCCAGTTTGAACACAAATCTGGCGTGTGGTCCAGGTCATCAGCGAAAACAGCGCTCAGCTGGCCAAGGCCCTGAACGACGGCGCGCCCATCGTGGTAACCACGCTGCAGAAGTTCGGGTTCATCCTGGATGCCGTGTCGGACCTGGGCAAGCGCAACTTTGCGCTCATCATCGACGAGGCACATTCCAGCCAGTCGGGCGCCGCTGCGCGCAAGCTGCGCGAGGCCCTGACCAAGGACAAGCCCAAGGCCACAGCGGTGGAGGTCATCGATGGCGAGGAGGTGCAAGTCGAGGCTGACGTGGAAATCGACCCTGAAGACCTGACGTCAGAGGACGTCATCAACGCGGTGATTGACGCCCGCAAGCAGCCTGACAACGTCAGCTACTTCGCCTTCACCGCCACACCCAAGAACAAGACGCTGGAGCTGTTTGGCCGCAAGGATGCCAACGGCTTGCCGGTGCCTTTCCACGTCTACTCGATGCGCCAGGCCATCGAGGAAGAGTTCATCCTCGACGTGCTCAAGCACTACACCAGCTACGCCATGTTCTACAACTTGGGCGCTGTGGCCAATGAGAAGTTGGTGCCCCAGAAAAAGGCCAAACAGGCCCTGGCTCAGTTCGCCAAGCTGCACGCCCACAACATCTCCCAGAAGGTGGTGGTCATCGTGGAGCACTTCCGCGAGCACGTGGCGGCCAAGATGGGTGGCAAGGCCAAAGCCATGCTGGTGACCGACAGCCGCAAAGCCGCGGTGCGCTACAAGCTGGCCATCGACAAATACATCAAGGACCAGAAATACACCGACCTCAAAACCCTGGTGGCATTCTCTGGCGCAGTGAACGACCCCGACTCGGGCACAGACGAGTTCACCGAGTCCAACATGAACGATGTGAAGGGGCAGGAGCCCTCCGAGGCGTTCAAGCAGGACGAGTACCGCATCCTGCTGGTGGCCAACAAGTACCAAGTCGGCTTCGACCAGCCCTTGCTGCACACCATGTACGTTGACAAGCGGTTGTCCGGCGTCTTGGCGGTGCAGACCCTCTCACGCTTGAACCGGCGCTACCCGGGCAAGGAAGACACCTTCGTCCTGGACTTTGTGAACAAGCCGGCCGACATCCTGGCCAGCTTCCAGCCTTACTACCGGACCGCCCAGATTGAGGAGGTCACGGACCCGAACCTGGTGCATGAGCTGATGGCCAAGCTCAACAAGGCCAAGGTCTATTTCTGGAGCGAAGTGGAGACCTTTGCCGAGGCGTTCTTCAATCCCAAGGTGAAAACCCAGGCTGCCCTGCACGGCGTCCTCAAGCCGGCCTTCGACCGTTACGAAGAGCTGGAAGACGAGGAACAGCAGCTCTTCAAAAAGGACCTGGGGTCGTTCCTGCGCCTGTACGAGTTCCTGTCGCAAATCATCCCGTACAACGACCCCGAGCTGGAAAAGCTGTTCGTTTTCGGCAAGAACCTGATGCCCCGTCTGTCGGAGCATGGCCGCAAGGACCAACTGTCCTTGGACGAGGACGTGAAGCTGACCCACTACCGGCTGCAGAAGATGGGCGAGCAGGCCCTGGACCTGGAGAAGGCGGAGGTGGTCAAGCTGCCTGGCATCAAGGAGGCCGGCACCGGTGCGGCGAATGAGGATGAGCGCAAGGAACTGAAGGAGATTGTCGCCAAGATGAACGACCTGTTCGCTGGCGACATCACCGAGGCCGACTTCATCGGGTCACTGACCACTTGGCAAGGTCGGCTGATGACCAGCGACACCCTAGCGGCGCAGGCCAAGAACAACTCAGAGGAGCAATTCGCACTGGGCAGCTTCAAGGACGAGTTCATGGATGTGGTGATTGAAGCGCAAGACGCCCAGAACAGCATCGCCGAGCAGATGCTCAAGGACGAACGCATCATGGGGGTTATGCAGAAGATGCTGGCCAAGATGGTGTGGAAGCAGTTCCAGCAGGCGGGGATGCAGCAATGACTTCCCGGGGTGACAGCACGTGCAATCCGCGGGAGGGAGAATGAAAGTGAACGAAATTCCGAATGCATGGTCTGCGACACCCACCGGGCCGGGTGCGCAGTTTCTGGAACGTCTGGCGAGAGAGTTGGACGTTCCGGTTTCTCGCTACCAAGAAGCAGCCAAACGGTATGAGTCAGTGGGTAGCTGGCTATGCCGCGACGAGTCGATACTCAAAGACCTAAACCCAGACGTGTACGTTCAGGGCTCCTTTCGACTAGGGACGCCAATTCGGCCGGTCAACGAGAACGAACACTACGACATTGATTTGGTCTGCGAGCTCGCCGCCTCCAAGACAGGCATCAGCCAACAACAGCTGAAAGCAATGCTCGGACACGAGATGCGGCTGTACGCGAAAGCCCATAACATGCAGGAAGTCGGCGAGGGCCGGCGCTGCTGGACACTGGACTATGCAGAGGGTGCCCAGTTTCACCTCGACGCGCTACCTGCCGTTCCTGATGGTCAAAGCAAGCGACAGCTTCTTGTGGAAGCAAAACTAAAAGCCGATTGGGCAACAACCGCAATTGCCATCACTGATAACGAACACCCGCGCTACCGCGACATCACGGACCGATGGCCGCATTCGAATCCCAGGGGATACACCAACTGGTTTCGAAGCAGGATGGAGACCAGTTTCCGTCAGATTCGAGAGGCCATGGCGCTCGAAGCGAGGGCCAGCGTAGAGGAAATCCCATCTTATGCGGTGAAGACGCCACTGCAGCAGGCGGTGCAGATTCTCAAGAGGCATCGGGACATGATGTTCGCCGATGACCCTGAGCACAAACCCATTTCGGTCATCATTACCACCCTTGCTGGCCTTTCCTATCTTGGAGAAAGAAGCGTCGCGGAGGCCCTGGCCGGCATCCTGCAGCGGATGGAAGCGAACATTAAACAGGACGCGCAGGGCACTGTCTTCATACCGAATCCCACCGACCCACAAGAGAACTTTGCTGACCGCTGGCGCGGTGCTCCCGAGAAGCGCGTGAACTTCTATCGCTGGATTCGAAAGGCGCGCGAAGACTTTGCCACGATTGCCACCCAACACAATCCTCAACGCATTGTTGAGGCTGCTGGCCAGGCGTTTGGCGAACGCCAAGCGCGCGCCGCCGGTGGAACAGCAGTCAATCGGTCGATTAGCCTGGCCGGCCTGTATGGAGGGGCCGTCAGTCTGTTCTCGGCCGCACACAAGCAGGCCGTACCGTGGCCGACGAGTCGTACCGGCACTGCGTCCATTTCTAAAGCGACTTGGACGGGAAAAGGATTTTCGAGGCCTTTGACTGCGCATTCCACTGATGGCGGACAGTGATTCCATTCCCATCGCGGACAGCGTTCCAGGCGATGGCGGACACGTTGCGCGGGTGTCCTGAGTGACGCTCAAATCGTAGCCGAAGTGTCCGCCATCAGCGTGGAATGGCGGTCGGCGCGGCCGGCTCAGACGGCCTTGGTGAGCTTGCGCATCGACTCGCCCTTGAGGGCTATCTTGTGCGAGCCGTGCACGATGCGGTCCAGGATGGCGTCGGCCAGCGTGGGCTCGTCCAGCCAGGCGTGCCAGGCCGTCACCGGCAACTGGCTGGTGATGAGCGTCGAGCGCGTGCCCACCCGGTCGTCCAGCAATTCCAGCAGGTCGTTTCGCTCGTGCGCGGCAATCGGCGCGATGCCGAAGTCGTCCAGGATGAGCAGGTCCAGCCGCGCCAGTTGCGCCAGCCGTTTGCCCAGGCTGCCATCGCCGTGGGCCACGTGCAGCTCCTGCAGCAGCCGTGGCGCGCGGGTGTAGAGCACCGAGAAGCCCAGGCGCGCGGCCTGCTGCCCCAGTGCGCAGGCGAGCCACGTCTTGCCGCACCCGGTGGCGCCGGTGAGCAGCACGTTGTGGCCATGGCGCAGCCAGTCCCCGCCGGCCAGGCTGGTGATGACCTCTCGGCTCAGGCCCCGGCTGGCGCGCCAGTCGATGTCCTCCAGGCAGGCACTGGAGACCTTCAGGCGGGCCGCCTTCAACAGGCGCTCCAGGCGCTTGCTGTCACGCCAGTCCACCTCGCGCTGCACCAGCAGCGCCAGGCGTTGTTCAAAGGGCAGCTCGCTGGCCGTGATGTGGGTGGCCGCGTCGCTGAGGGCGGCCACCATGCCGTCCAGGCGCAGGGCGCGCAGTTGGTTCAAGGTCTGTTCGTTGAGCATGGTTCTTCCTTGTTAGGTTTGCTTGCACGTTGGAGTTCAGTGGTAGTAGCCCGGCCCGCGCACGTTCTCGTGCAGCGGCAGGCTCGCCTGTGCGGCCATCGGCGCATCCAGCGGCCGCTGGTCCAGGCCGCAGCCCAGGATGGAGGCGATGCTCTTGTAGGACGGTGAGCGAATCGACTGCGCCCGCGCACAGGCGGCCTCCAGCCGGTCAGCCCCGTACTCACGGCCCAGGCGCATGAGGCCCAGACAGGAGCGGTAACCCTGCTCGGGATGCTGGCGGTGCTCCATCTGCCAGCGCACCACGGCGGCGGTGGCCGCGCCCACGCGCTCACCCCAGGCGATGAGCTTGGCCGGCGTCCACTGCAGGTGCGCCCGGTGCGAGGCCGGCATGTGCTCGGGCGTGGTGGTGTGTGCACCCCGTCGGGGATTGAGGGCGTGGGCGGCCACGCGTTTGCTGCCGTGCAGGACTTCGAGCGTGCCGGCCGTGATGCGCAACTCCACCGGCTCACCCACCAGGGCGTGGGGCACCGAGTAGTAGTGGCCATCGAGCTCAACGTGGTAATCGATGTTGACGCGGGCGGGTTTGAAGCGCGCGATGGGCATGCGCACCGGCGGCAGGGGGCGCAGGGCTGGCCGGTCGAGTTCGGCGAAGGCGCTAGTGCGGTTGCCCGGCAGCTTCTTGAACGCGCGCTGGTTCAAGTCCACCAGCAAGGCGGCAATCGCCCGGTTGAGCTCGGCCAGGCTGAAGAAGGTCTGGTGGCGCAGCCTGGCCAGAATCCAGCGCTCGACCACCTGCACAGCGACCTCCACCTTGGGTTTGTCGCGTGGCTTGGCCGGGCGCGCGGGCATCACGGCCAGGCTGTAGTGCGCACAGAGCTCTTCGAGCAGGCGGTGCGCGGTGGGCTCGTAACGGTCGGGTCGGGCCATGAGGGCGCGCGGCTGGTCAGGCACCAGCAGGCGGGGCACGCCGCCGATGAACTCCAGCGCGCTAATGATGCTGGCCACCCAGTCGGTGGTCTTCTGGCTGGCGGTGGCGCAGGCGTAGGTGTAGTTCGATGCGCCCAGCACGGCCACGAAGACCTGGGCCTGGCGTATCTCGCCAGTGTCGGCATCCACCACGGGAACGGTCTGGCCGGCGTAGTCCACAAAGAGCTTGTCACCGCCCGTGTGGGTCTGGCGCATGGAGCGCTGCAGGCGCCGGGCCCAGGCCTTGTACTTCTCGCAGAAGGCGCTGTACTTGTACGCCTGCCCGCTGTGCTGTTGCTGGTATTCCTCCCAAAGCAACTGCAGCGTCACGCCAGGTCGGCGCAGTTCGCGGTGGATGTGGGCGTGGTCGGGTTCAAGGTGCCGGGACTCGCGCGCCACGGGTGGCTTGTAGAGCCGGGCCTGGAGTTCGTCGTCGTTCAGGCTCTGGGCCAGTGCCCAGTCCACGCCGGCCACGCGCGCGTAGCTGGCTATCTCGCTGACAGTGGATTTGGAGATGCCGAGGGCGGCACCGATTTGACGGGTGCTCAAGGCCCCGCGGTGCAGCAGTTGCAGTGTGTGTCGTAGTTTGCTCATGGTGACCCTGGGTGTGGGCATCGCTGGTTCCGGTCAAAAAACCGGGCAGCGTATGCCGCGTTCGGGTCACTCAGAACACCCCGCAGGTGTCCGCCATCAGTTTGGAATGCTGTCCGCCTTCAGCGTGGAACACTGTCCGCCATCACGCTGGAACACTGTCCGCCATCAGCATGGAATCGTGTCCGCCATCGCGTGGAATACGCATTTGACCTTGCAATCCGACGGGCAACCCCTAATGAAGGGGGCTTCCTTGAAGTTTGAGGCTGCGACCGACCTTCCGCCTCCTTATGAGGTTTACTGGCAGGTGGTCAATACTGGAAATGAGGCAGCTTCCGCCGGACAGCTGCGCGGAGGTTTTGACAAAGGCACAGTGGAGCGCGGCAGCATCACTCATCGTGAAGAGACGGGCTACTCCGGTGCCCACACCATCGAGTGCTTCATCGTGAAGGACCGCCACTTGGCTGCACGAAGTGGTGTGTTCGTCGTGAACGTCAGATAAAGCCGCACATGAAGCAACTCCTTCACAAGTTCGTCAGCCGCCTCATTGACTTCGTATTCTTCCTCCCCCGGAACCCTGGCTTAAAGCTCGTGGGAGGGGGAGTCGCGTTATTACTCGCGGCACTAGGCCTGAATTGGTTCGCCAAGGTACAGTACCGAACCGAGGGCACGGTGTTCTCCCTGGACGTATCCACTGGGGACAGCCTTCCTCAAGTGGGGACAACCCTTGTCTTCGCTCTCGGCGTGCTTCTCGTAGTCGTGGGGCTTGCAATGGCCCTGGTTGACTATTTCCGTGGGGTTCGACGAGATTCTCGTCGAATGGCGATTGTTGTTGAGCTACGCGGCCTGCACTCGGGCCCAGACACTCCGGCGCGAGATGCGGAGTTGGGCTCGTTACCGAGCCAGCGGCAATGGATTCAGGTGGATTTCCGGCCGAAGGGTGAGGGAGAGCGAGTAAATCCCGCCTTGCTGCTGCGGCAGGTTGCGGCAATGAAGCCTTCCATTGAAACGCTTTCGGCTGGACGAGATAAGGGCGACGTAGCCGTGGCTGTGGGCGGGTTGGCTGCTGTTCCTGCGCTCTTCCTGACGGGAGTCCTTCTAGACGACGAATCTGAAGTCATCATCTTTGACTGGCATCGTGATGCAAAGGCCTGGCGGGTCGTCGAAGGCCTTGACGACGGGCGCCGAACATTCCCTTTGGAAGCGAGTGAGCTTGTAGGTAATCCGGCAGAAGTGGTGCTGGCCATCTCGTTGTCATACCCAGTCGACTTAGGATTTATCCGTAAATAATATTGACAGGTAGACTGATCTTTCGCAAGGTGATGATGGCAGCGGCCAGATGGTTAAGCGCGAGAAACGTGTGCTCCAGCTTTTCGTAGCGCACGAGCAGCTTGCGGAATCTGTTGAACCACCCATGGCATGCCTCCACTACCCAGCGGCGCGCCTTCTTCTGCGGATTGCGTTTCTTGCGCTCTGCCTCGCTCTTGCGGCCCACTACATGCGGGATATAGCCGTGGGCCAGGATGATCTTCATGGCGTTCTTTCCCCGGTAGCCGGCATCAGCGCATAGGTGCTTGCTGCGTCGCTGCTTGGGTGTGGGGCGCTTGATCATGCAGGACGCCAGCACGGCCTCAAGTTGCGTCACGTCGTGCGCGTTGGCCCCGGTCACGACGAGTGACAACGGGACGCCACGCCCGTCCACCAGCAGGTGACGCTTGCTGCCTTTTTTTCCCCCGATCCGTCGGGTTGCGCCCCACAGCCTCTTGCGCCAGTGGCGCCTTGAACATGGCCCCATCAATGCTTTGCCAGCGCCAGGCAACGCCTTCGAAATCATCGTACTCAGCAAGACCTGCACGCCACAGGTTCTCAAAGAACCCGGCCTTGGACCACAGCATGAACTTCTGATGGATCGCGCTGGCGCTGCCGAAGCGCTCAGCAGGCAATGCCTTCCATTGGCAGCCAGTGCGCAGCACATACATGATGGCCTCGAACACCAGCCGTGGCGGTTTGCTCGGGCGGCCCGCTCCGGCTGCGCGCTTGTACTGCTTGTCAGGATCGCGCGCAGGCTGCGGCACCAGCGGCTCCACCCGGCTCCAGAACTCGTCCGTCACTTCCCACGAATTGGCATGCACCTTGGCCATCTACATCTCCTGCGCCGCATCACGGGCGACTCAGGAACATAGTTTAATTTGCGGATAGATCCTTAGATGCCGTGCGGAACACCTTTCCACGTTTGCCGGTTGCGCAGCTCCGTGCAGAGGAGGTCCGAGCGGATGTGTACTGGTCCGCTGAAAAGCAGCAGGCCATCGTCGCCGCTTTTAGAGGTGCGGTGCAGCGCCTAATGGAGCAAGGGGTGGCGCGGATTCACCTTATCCTGGCGTCCCCTGCAAGCTTGGCGATTCGCTTGGGCATGGCCTATGACCCTCGCTTGATGCCCGAGCTGCTCGTGTATCAATACGAGCGTACGGACCCTGTGCCGTACCCCTGGGCATTGCGCATGCCAAACCATGGCGAGGCCTGCGCCTCTGTCATCACCATCACCACGCCAGCAGCTGGCGCCATCTAAGGGCCACAAATCCACCGTCGGCCCGCCTTGGCCGCGCTGCAGCGCCTCGCGCCAGCGTTCTCCGGCCAGGACAACTCGGACTGACGGCCCTGTTGGCGCTGGTGCGGCAGACCGTGCTAATTTTTCTCAGCGCGACACCAAAAACAAGCTAAGTTGTTGTTTTTAAAAAGAATTGGCCAACAGAGGCATAACACCCAGGGCATGGAAAAAAGCCACTGCGCGGAGTGGCTTGGCAAAGCGGTAACGCGGTCGCGCCCCGCCGGGCGTCAGGCCAGGGTGACGCGCGCGAACTTGCGCTTGCCGACCTGCACCACGTAGCTGCCCGCTTCCAGCTTCAGGCCCTTGTCGCTGACCACGACGCCGTCCACGCGCACGCCGCCGCCGTCGATGAGGCGGTTGGCCTCGCTGGTCGAGGGCGCAAGGTTGGCCTGCTTGAGCAGCGCGCCGATGCCCAGGGGCGCGCCCGCCAGGCGGACTTCGGGAATGTCGTCGGGGATGCCGCCCTTGCTGCGGTTGATGAAATCCTGCTCGGCCGCGTCGGCCAGTGCGGCGCTGTGAAAGCGCGCGGTGATCTCCTTGGCCAGCATCACCTTGGCATCCTTGGGATTGCGGCCTGCCGCCACCTCGGCCTTGAGCGCGGCGATTTCGTCCAGGCTCTTGAACGACAGCAGCGTGTACCAGTCCCACATCAGGGTGTCCGAGATGGAGAGCACCTTGGCGAACATGGAGTTGGCGTCCTCCGTGATGCCGATGTAGTTGTTCTTGGACTTGGACATCTTGTCCACGCCATCCAGCCCCACCAGCAGCGGCATGGTGAGCACACACTGCGGCTCCTGCCCCCATTCTTGCTGCAGATGGCGTCCCATGAGCAGGTTGAACTTCTGGTCGGTGCCGCCCAGCTCCAGGTCGCTCCTGAGCGCTACCGAGTCATAGCCCTGCAGCAGTGGGTAGAGGAACTCGTGCAGGCTGATGGAGCTGCCGTCAGTGAAGCGCTGGTGGAAATCATTGCGCTCCATCATGCGTGCCACGGTGTACTTGGCCGACAGCTGAATCATGCCGCGCGCGCCCAACTGGTCGCACCACTCGCTGTTGTAGCGGATCTCCGTACGCGCTGGGTCCAGCACCTTGGCCGCCTGGGTGTAGTAGGTTTCGGCGTTGACCTTGATCTGTTCGGCCGTCAGGGGCGGGCGCGTGCTGTTGCGGCCCGACGGGTCTCCGATCAGCGTGGTGAAGTCGCCGATCAGGAAGATGACCTGGTGGCCCAGGTCCTGCAATTGGCGCATCTTGTTGAGCACCACCGTATGGCCCAGGTGGATGTCCGGCGCCGTGGGGTCCAGCCCGAGCTTGATGCGCAGCGGCTGGCCTGTGGCCTCCGAACGCGCCAGTTTCTGGGTCCATTCTTCTTGGGGCAGAAGCTCGTCGACCCCGCGCAGGGAGACTTCAAGCGCCCGTCCTACACCATCGGTCACCGGGAATGTTGTAACAGCAGATTGATTCATAAGGGTTTTTTGGGGTGCCGCCAGGGCCCCAACGACTATACTTCCGGGCACTTTCCAGCCGTGGATTCTAGTGGGCCACCCGTACGCCCGGCGTTCGCTCCCTTCCACAGCACTACGACATTGACAGTGCCTCCCGCCCTTTAAGACCCCTGGCCCGGGGCCTGGAAGCACACAGACGCCTGGGGTAAGACTCTTGAACAACGGCTTGACGACCGCCTGCCTGGTATTGCTCAACCAACTGAAGCAGTCCGTTCAGAAACATCCAAAACGCATCACTGCCGCCGTGGCCACCCTGCTGCTCACCGGCGGCGGCGGTGCCTTCGCAGTGGCTTCGTTCGCTCCCGACCCGGCCGACCTGCCCGTGCGCACCGTCACGCAGGCTGTGCAGTCGCTGGCGGCAGACGAACCGCTATCGTCGCTGGTGGACATCCCGCAGTACGCGCTGTACCGCTCCGACGTCACCCGCAGCGCCGATACCGCCGAGAGCATCCTGCAGCGTCTGGGCGTGGCAGACCCCGCGGCTTCGGCCTTCCTGCGCAGTGACGCCAACGTGCGGCAGAACCTGCTGGGACGCACCGGCCGCTCGATGTCCGCCGAGACGACCGACGATCACCGCCTCACCCGCCTGACGGCGCGCTGGGCCCCCGACGACAGCGGGAGCTTCAAGCGTCTGGTGGTCGAGCGCCAGCAGGACGGCAGCTTCGCCTCGCGCATCGAGACGGCGCCGCTGACAGTGGGCAGCCGCCTGGCGGGCGGCATCATCCGCAGTTCGCTGTTTGCGGCAACGGATGCCGCCAACATTCCCGACGCCGTCGCCGTGCAGCTGGCAGAGGTGTTCTCCGGTGACATCGATTTCCGGCGTGCCCTGCGCAAGGAAGACCGCTTCTCGGTGGTGTATGAAACCCTGGAGGCAGATGGCGAGCCCCTGCGCAGCGGCCGCGTGCTGAGCGCCGAGTTCCACAATGGCGACAAGACCCACAGCGCCGTCTGGTTCCAGGAGCCGGGAGCCACCAAGGGCTCGTACTACACACTGGACGGCGAGAGCATGCGCCGCGCCTACCTGTCGTCGCCGGTCGAGTTCTCCCGCGTCTCCAGCGGCTTTGCGATGCGGTTCCACCCCATTCACAAGACCTGGCGCGCGCACCTGGGTACCGATTTCGCGGCGCCGACCGGTACTTCCGTACGCACGGTAGGCGACGGCGTGGTGGATTTCGCCGGCGTGCAGAACGGCTACGGCAACGTGGTGTACATCAAGCACCGCAACCAGCACGTCACCGTCTACGCGCACCTGAGCCGCATCGACGTGCGCAAGGGCGAAAGCGTAGAGCAGGGCCAGAAGATTGGCGCCGTGGGCTCCACCGGCTGGGCCACGGGCCCGCACCTGCACTTCGAATTCCGCGTCGCGGGCGAGCACAAGGACCCGATGGTTATTGCGCGCCAGAGCGAGGCAGCCCAGCCGGTCTCGGCCGCCGCACGTCCGGCATTCGACCGCCTGGCCGGCAACATGCGCGTGCAGCTGTCCTCCGCCGCACAGATCCTGCAAGCCAGCGCCGAGTAACGCCCTTCGCCCATGGATACGCCGCCACGGTGGTTCATCGGGCTGATGTCGGGCACGTCGCTGGACGGCGTGGATGGTGTGCTCGCGCATTTTTCAGACCAAAAATGCGCTGTAGCCCAGCATGCATCAGCGCCACTAGCTCCTGATTTAAGAGCAGAACTCCTCGCTCTCAACAGCACCGGCCACGACGAACTGCACCGCGCGGCGCTCGCCGCGAATGCGCTGGCGCGTACCTATGCGAAGGTAGTCCACCGTCTGCTGGACCAAGCGGGCCTCACGGCGGCCGCAGTGCAGGCCCTGGGCGCGCATGGGCAGACGGTGCGCCACCGGCCGCAGGCGTTCGATGGCACGGGCTACACGCTGCAACTCAACCAGCCCGCCTTGCTCGCCGAAATCACCGGCATTACCGTCGTGGCCGACTTCCGCAGCCGGGACGTGGCGGCGGGCGGCCAGGGCGCGCCGCTGGTGCCCGCCTTCCACCGCGGCGTGTTCGGCCAAGCCGGACGCACCGTGGCGGTGCTGAACCTGGGGGGCATTTCCAACCTGAGTATCCTGCGGGCCGACGGGACCACCGTGGGGTTTGACTGCGGCCCGGCCAACGCCCTTATGGATCACTGGTGCGAGCGGCATACGGGGCAGCCCTACGACCACGAAGGCGCCTGGGCACGCAGCGGCCATGTCCTGCCCGCCCTGCTGGAGGCGATGCTGGACGAGCCATTCCTCGCCCTTGCGCCCCCCAAGAGCACAGGGCGTGACCTGTTCCATCCGCAATGGCTGGCCACACGCCTTGCGGCCAGCGCCGTGGGCACCGCGCCCCAGGATGTCCAGGCCACCCTTGCTGAGTACACGGCCCTTACGTGCGTCCAGGAGTTGTCACGGCACGCACGGGACTGCGGGCTGTTGATCGTCTGCGGCGGCGGGGCACTGAACCGCTATCTGATGGAGCGCCTACAGCAATTGGCGCCGACGGTTCGCGTCGAAAGCTCGGATCACCACGGGCTGCCTCCCCTGCAGGTCGAAGCGGCTGCCTTCGCGTGGCTGGCGCATCAATGCGTCCACGGCCAGACAGCCAGCTTGCCCGCGGTCACAGGCGCCCGCGGGGAGCGCATCCTCGGCGCCATCTACCCCGCCTGAGCGACCTGCCACGCAGCCATAAAAAAGCCGCCCGTAGGCGGCGGATTCTCATGGGCTGTGCGTCAGTGGTCTTCCACGGAGAAGCTGGAGCCGCAGCCGCATGTCGAGGCGGCATTCGGGTTTTTGATGACGAACTGCGCACCCTGCAGGTCTTCCTTGTAGTCGATCTCTGCACCCACCAGGTATTGGTAGCTCATGGCATCGATGAGCAGTGACACACCGTTCTTGGTCATGGTGGTGTCGTCTTCGTTCGTGATTTCATCAAATGTGAAACCATACTGGAAGCCCGAGCATCCCCCGCCCTGCACGAAGACCCGCAGCTTGAGGTCAGGATTGCCTTCTTCGGCAATCAACTCGGCCACCTTGGCGGCGGCGCTGTCGGTGAAAAGGATGGGGGCGGGCATCTCGGTCGTGGTGTTCTCGGCAACGGCGCTCATGAAGGGCTCCTTGGGTCAGTCTTTGTTTCGATGGTAAGGCATAGCCCCCAAGCGCTCCGTTCACTGTGCGTTTGACGCCAGTTTCAGTGTGGGCTTTTCTTCCAGCAGCAGCGGCGCGGCCGGGCAGAGCTGCCCGGCAATCACCGCGCCCTGGTGCATTTCAAGGGCCTTGTAATGCACGTTACCGGTGATCCGCGCCTTGGGCTGAACCTCCAGCAGCTCCGTGGCATGTACGGGCCCCTCCACCGTTCCGTTGACGATGACATGGGCGGCATGCACCGCACCTTCCACCTTTGCTGATTCGGACACCACCACAATGCTGGGTTCAGCCGAAGACCGCAGGTCGCCGATCACTTCGCCATCCACCCGCAATCCGTCAGCGAACAGCACATCGCCCTGCACGCGCGTTCCTTGCGCAATCAGGCTCTTGATCGGGGGTGGCTTCTTGCGCGAAAACATGTGGTATTCCCTCGGGGTATAGTAGTCATTGCCATGCGGGTCCGCAGCCGGGCCCTATGGCTCTAGTGAAAAAGTCTGGGCCGCGCGCAACGAGGTTCCATCCATCAGGCGCGCGGTCACGGTTTTTACCATGGCGCCCGGCGGCAGGGCCGCCACGCCCTGAACCCGCCGGTACTGCCGGAACTGAAGCGGCTGGATGACCGCTGGAGACGTGGAGGACCACTCCGCCCCGTTCAGCGTGCCCGCCAGCAGCAGTTCCAGCCGGCCCTTGAATTCCGGCGCATTGCGCATGGGCTGCATGGCCAGCACCTGCCAGCGCAACTGCCCACCTCCCTCCAAGGTCTCAGCATGCAGCCCGCGGATGGTCAGGTTGCCAGGCTTGCCGGTGGGGGTCAGCTTCTCGAAGAAGCCCAGGTCCTCCCGCAGGCTACGGTTGTCGGCTTCGAGTTGCCGCAGTTGCTCCAGCAGACGATCCATGGCCGCCTGCTCGGCTATGCGCAGGCTGCCCGCGGCTTCCTGCTTTTCGTGCTGGAGACGGTTGTGCTCGCGCAACTGCGACACCTCTGCACGAAGGCGCTGCAATTCCTCCCGGCTGCCCGCGTCCAGCCCGGCGATCCGTTTCCCCAGGTCGAAGGCCCACAGCGTCATGGCCGCGCACAGGCCCAGGACGATGGCCACGGCCGCCCAGCGCAGCGGCCATGGAAGCGCGCTGCGCACGGTGACGCGCGGAGCGGAGATCGTGAGGCGGCGGCGCAGCAGTCGGTAACGCATGGGCAGTGCACGTTTCTTTCAGTGGGATGGTCGCCGCCCGCGGCAACGCCCAAAAACAAAAAACCGCCCCGAAGGGCGGTTTCTGCAGTCTGCAGCACGCCGAGGGGCGCTGCAGCATAACGCAAGGCAGTGGCCGAGGCTTAGCGCTTCGAGAACTGCTTGGCGCGGCGTGCGGAGTGCAGACCGACCTTCTTACGTTCGACTTCACGGGCATCACGCGTCACGAAGCCGGCTTGGCTCAGTGCGGGCTTCAGCGTCGCGTCGTAGTCGATCAGAGCGCGGGTGATGCCGTGGCGGGCAGCGCCAGCCTGGCCGGATTCACCACCGCCGTGCACGTTGATCTGGATGTCGAAGGTTTCGACATGGTTGGTCAACGCCAGGGGTTGCTTGGCAATCATGATCGAGGTTTCGCGGCCGAAGTACTGCTGAATGTCTTTGCCATTCACAGTGATCTTGCCGGAACCCTTCTTCAGAAACACGCGGGCGACGCTGGACTTGCGACGGCCGGTGCCATTGTTCCATTCACCAATCATTCAAGGCTCCTTAGATTTCCAGCGCTTTAGGCTGCTGAGCGGTGTGCGGATGTTCCGCGCCGCCGTACACCTTGAGCTTCTTGATCATGGCGTAGCCGAGCGGGCCCTTGGGCAGCATGCCCTTGACGGCCTTTTCCAGCGCGCGGCCGGGGTGCTTGGCTTGCAGATCGCGGAAGTTCGTGGCCGTGATACCGCCGGGATAACCCGAATGGCGGTAGTACACCTTGTCTAGGGACTTGGTGCCGGTGACCTTGAGCTTGGAGGCGTTGATGATGACGATGTAGTCGCCGGTATCAACGTGAGGCGTGTAAATGGCTTTGTGTTTGCCGCGCAGACGGAGGGCAACTTCGCTGGCTACCCGGCCGAGCACCTTGTCGGTGGCGTCAATCACAAACCACTCGTGCACGACCTCAGCGGGCTTTGCGCTGAATGTGGACATGAGTTTCTCTTTTCTAGAGGTGGTTTGGCGGTCCTTTTCCACGGTCGGTGCTTTTCTGATGAAAGCCTCTTAGGTGGGATGTCGCGCTTCGCCGCGGGACCTAAAAATCGCTGCGAAGCCGGCCATTATACAAAATCGACCGCTGCGCAGTGCCCTACTGCGAGTAAAGCTGTCGCCTGCGCTCCTCGGCTTCCTGCCGGCGGCGGTTTTCCACGCAAACGGGATGGTTGGCCAGCCCCGGCTTCTGGCATTGCTCGTGAATGCACAAGGGGCGTGCAAAGAAACTGGATGCCTCGCAGGCCTCGTCAGGCCCGGGCACCCTTGCGGGCACCGCAGGGCGTGACGGCGCAGGGGGAGGCGGCGCTGGCTCGGGAGCCGGAGCCACAGGGGCGGGCGCTGGGGCAGGCGCGGTCGCCTCGGCAGCCTTGCGCACAAGCCGGGGTTTGGAAACGACCGCAGGCCGGGCCTCAGCCACCGACGCAGCCTCTTGCTGCACTGCCATTGGCGCGGACGCGGGGTCCGCCGCCTCATGCGACACCATCACCACCTCTGCCGGCTCCGGTGCTGGGACTGGTGACGCAAGTTCCGTGATGATCTCGTTTTCGGGCGTATACCGCGGCGTGCTCTCCCGGCCTCCCCACCACGGACTGCTGGCGATGACCAGCAGCGCCAGGGAGGCAGCCATACCCCACACCAGGCGTGCCCGTCCGCCATGGCCTGCTCTGACAACACGGGGGGCTGATGCATGGCGTGCAACCTTCGGGGAGCGGGGTGCGCGCGCGTGCGTCTGTTGACGTGTACCGGTCGGCGCGTCATGTTGCGGCATCTCGCGCGTATCTGCGAAGGCCTGCGTGTCGCCCGCATCGGCAACGGTTTCCGCAAACACGGTCGCAGGCTCCACGGGTGACACCATGAGGTCTGCCGGCGCGCTAGCCGGCGCCGCCACAACGGTGGCGGCCTGCGGCCGGGAATCCTGCGGCTGCGACATCGCCGTGAGGTCGATCATCGGGATTGCCACGCCCTGCGCATCCTTGCTCGAGGGCTCTACCCAGATGGAGCCCAGTTCGGCACGGAAGTCGAACCCGTCCAGTCCCGCGGGCGCCGCCGTCATGCCCATCGTCTGCAGGAACGCGTCGATCGATTGCGGACGGTCTTGCGGCTGCAGCGCCAGGCATTGCGACACCGCATCGACGAACGGACGCGAGTATTCCACGCCGAACTGCTTGCGCACCGTGCGTGCTACGCGGGAGAACGACACCATGCGGTCACGTATGGCACGCAGAGTAGCGGGCAGCGGCGTGTCGTTGCACAGGCAGCCATGCACGACGGCGCCCAGCGAATACAGGTCGCTCCACGGCCCTTGGTGCAGGTGCGATGCCGCGTCCGTGTACTGCTCTATGGGCGCGTAGTTGACTTTGAGCACGGCCGTGTGCTTCTGGTCCCGGTCGCTGATCGCATGCCGCGCGGCGCCGAGGTCCAGCAGCACTGGTGGGCCATGGTCCTGCAGGAAGATGTTGTCCGGCGAGATGTCGCGGTGCAGCGTCTGTCCTTCGTGCAGCACCCGCAACGCGCTGGTGACCGACCACAACACCTTGCGCAGCCATTCCTCGGGGGGCGGCGTGCGCATGTGCGCACGCGCCTGCTTGAGGGTCAAGCCGCTGTACAGGGGCATGACCATGTAGGCCGTGTGATTGGCTTCCCAGAACCGGAAGACCTTCACCAGCGAGGGATGGTCGAACTGCGCCAGCAGGCGCGCCTCGTCCACGAATGAGGCCAGGCCCGCCTGGAAAGACTGCTCGTCCGACGAGGAACGCACCCAGAGCGAATGCCCGTCCGCGCGGCCCGCCAGGGCGGCAGGCATGTATTCCTTGATCGCGACGAAACGCAGCAGGGAATGGTCGAACGCCTGGTACACCATGCCGAAGCCACCCACGCCCAGCAGCGCCACGATCTCGAACTCTCCCAACCGGGTGCCCGCCGGAAGGGCGTCGACGTGGTGCGCGACGCTGGCGGGCGTGAAGCGGGGGGGGAGCGAAGACATGGAGGGCGTTGCGGACAAGGGATGCGGATCAGCGAGGGCAGCGAAGTCTAACGAGGAAGCGGAGGAAGCACCGCGGCACGCCGCAGCGGACGCCATGATGCGCCAGGCAGCCAGGCCGACGCGCAACAAAGCGCATCCTGTCTGCCAAAAACATCACTTCCCGTACCAGGCGGACCCGCATTGTGCCCGCGATGGCGCTGGTTACCATTGGGTGCATGTTCAGTTACCGCCACGCCTTCCACGCAGGCAACCACGCCGATGTGCTCAAGCACACGGTGCTCATTGCCACCTTGCAACACCTTCTACAGAAAGACGCGGCCCTGACCGTTCTGGACACCCACGCCGGCGCGGGCCTGTACCGGCTGGACGGAGACTATGCCTCCACCAGCGCCGAATCCGCGGACGGCATCCTGCGCCTCGTGCCGCCAGCGGCTCCTCCCGCCCTGGCACCCGCGCTGCAGGACTACGTGGACATGGTGCGCGCCTTCAACCAAGGCGATGCCACGCGCGTCTACCCCGGCTCGCCCTTCATCACGCAGCGCCTCTTGCGCGCCCAGGACAAGCTCAAACTGTTCGAGCTGCACCCCACCGACGCCCGCTCCCTCGCAGGCAACATAGCCCAGCTTGAAGCAGGCAGGCAGGTGGCCGTGCTGCAGGAGGACGGTTTTGAGGGTGTCAAGAAATTCATCCCCCCACCGGCCCGCCGCGCGCTTGTACTGTGCGATCCCAGCTATGAAATCAAGAGCGACTACCTGCGCGTGCAGGCGCTGTTGCAGGATGCGCTGAAGCGCTTTGCGACCGGCGTGTATGCCGTCTGGTACCCCATCATTCCGCGGGCGGAGGCGCACGATCTGCCGCGCCGGCTCAAGACGCTGGCCCAGAAGGCGGGCAAGCCCTGGCTGCATGCGACGCTGACCGTGAAATCCAGCAAACTGGCCTCCCCTGCGGCCGCCGAAGGCGCGCGCCGGCCCGGCCTGCCGGCCAGCGGCATGTTCGTTGTCAACCCTCCCTTCACGTTGCAGGGCGTGCTGCGCGAGGCGTTGCCGCAGATGGCGCAATTGCTGGCCCAGGACCGCAACGCGTCCCACACGCTCGAGGTGGGTTAAGCCCCCGGGCTGGGGCGCCCGCACGATCCCTGGGATGCCGTGGTTTAGCGCCGCCGGGCCCGGCTCTTGCGGGGAGTAGTGCGCGCAGCGCCCTGATTTGTGCGCGCTTGCGCGGCGCCCGCTGGAGCAGCGGCCGGCGAGGCTGCGGGCGTGGACGACGGGTCCAGCTCCGGCAGATCTTCGGGGCAGCTGTCGTCGTCCGGCCCCATGTGCCAGATCTCCACGGGCTTGATACCCAGGCCCACCATGCCCAGTTCCTGCGCCGCGGCCTGGCTCAGGTCGATGACCCGGCCTGGCGCGAACGGTCCGCGATCATTGACGCGCACCACCACCACCTTGCCGTTGACTAGGCTGCGCACGCATACCCGCGCCCCGAAAGGCAACGTGCGGTGCGCGGCGGTGAGTTCCCCACGGTCAAAACGCTCGCCGCTGGCCGTGCGCCGGCCATGCAGGCTGCCGCCGTACCAGGAGGCCAGCCCGCGCCCGAGCAGCACGCCGCTTTCTTCCTCGTCTTCGCGGCCGCGCTCGATGGCGGTATCGGCTTCACGCGGAGAAGACGGTGCCGAGCGCATCCTGCCCTCCTTGCGAGCCCGCGGCGGGGCCGATACGCCGGAGTCCGGTGGGCTGTCCGCCTGCGCGCCCGCCGGTCCCGGCAGCGCCTGCGTCGGGCCAGGTGCTACTACAGAGGGCGCATCGGCGGGTGGCGCTGCGCAACCCGCCAGCACGGCCGCCAACAGCACGCCGGCCAACCACCGTCCCATGCGGCCGGGGTGCAAAGGGTCAGAAGTCGCCGCAGCGGGTGATGACGTTGGTCTCAAAACGGCGCAGATCATTGCGTTCACCCGGTGTCAGGTCGGTGCGCGCTCTCTTGGCGGCCAGGATGCGTTTGGACTCCGCGCATTGCAGCGCCTTGCGGCTTTCCTGCTCCTCCTGCGCCAGTTGGGCTTGTTCCTCGCGCTCGCGCTCTGTGCGGCGCTGGCTGCGTGCCTCGCGGCGCTCGCGGTAGTAGCGCGAGGCGGCATCGCTCTCCTCGTCGCTGCAGTCGCGTCGGTACTCGCGCTGCATGCCCGCGATGACGTCGTAGCTGGAGCCGTTGGCCGATGCCCCGCGGATGCTGTTTTGCAGCGTGCGGCAGCGCCCGCTCATGTAGCTCTCGTATTCCGGCACCTCGCGCATCGCACTGCTGCGCCGGGACGGGGTGGGCGCGTAGCTGCGGGGCTCGACGCGTGGCTCCACCGGTCCCGCCGAGACGGCGGTGGTCACCATGCCTTTGGGGCAGGGGCGCGCCAGGGTATAGACGGCGCCCTGCTCGTCGCGGCAGGAATAGCGCGTCTGCGCCGACGCGGGCGATGCCATCGCAAGCGACAGCGTGGTGAACAGCAGGGAGGCAATGACGGGACTCATACCGCAAACGCGCAGGGGATAGGAGGAAGAGGACGGGAAAAAGCTGCCGATATTACCCATCCCCGCCGCTTCAGAGCCCCAGGCGGTCGCAGATTTCCAACGTGGCCGCGCTCTGGTTCATGGTGTAGAAGTGCAGGCCCGGTACGCCCTCGCGGCGCAGTTGCTCGCACAGGTGCGTGACGACATCCAGGCCGAAGGCGCGAATGCTCGCCACATCGTCACCATAGCCCTGCAGGCGCAGGCGGATCCAGCGCGGGATCTCGGCGCCGCAGGCGTCCGAAAAGCGCAGCAGCTGCGACGCGCCCATGATCGGCATGATGCCCGGCACCACGGGCACGTCCAGCCCCAGGCGGCGCACGTCCTGCACGAAGCGCAGGTAGGCGTCGGCATTGAAGAAGTACTGTGTGATGGCCGAGTCGGCGCCCGCGCGCACCTTGGTGGCAAAGGCCTGCAGGTCGGCATCCGACGAACGGGCCTGGGGATGGACCTCGGGGTAGGCCGCCACCTCGATGTGGAAGTCGCGCCCCGTCTCGGCGCGGATGAACGCCACCAGATCGCTCGCGTAATGGAACTCGCCCCCGATGCCGTAGCCACTGGGCAGGTCGCCGCGCAGCGCAACCAGGCGCTTCACGCCCATGGCTTTCAGCTCGGCGAGCTGCGCGCGCACGCCGTCCTTGGTGGCGCCGATGCACGAGAAGTGCGAGGCCGCGCTCACGCCCTCGGCGAGGATCTCGCGCACCGTGCCGAAGGTGCCCGCCTGCGTGGAGCCCCCCGCGCCGTAGGTGACGGAGCAGAAGTCGGGCCGGCGCGCATACAGCTGCTGGCGCACGGCGCGCAGTTTGTCGGCGCCCTCGGGCGTCTTGGGCGGGAAGAATTCAAAGCTGACCGGAAAGGCCGTGGAAAGGCTCATGCCTTCCTCCTTGCATGGATGAAGAACTCGCGGTTGCCGTCGCCCCCCTCGATGGGGCTATCGATCCAGGCCACCACGTGCAGCCCCAGCTCCGTGCAGCAGTCACGGATGCGCTGCTCCACCTGCGGATACAGCTGCGCATCGCGCACGATGCCGCCCTTGCCCACTTGGCCGGGTTGCAACTCAAACTGCGGCTTGACCAGCATCAACAGCTGGCCCTGCTCTTTCAACAGCGGCACCAGCGCAGGCAGCACCAGCGTGAGCGAGATGAAGGACAGGTCGCCGGTGACGAGATCGAACGCTGGCGTGATGTCCACGTCCTCGCACCCGGGACGGCGGCGGCGCTGCACGGGCAATGAGCCCTCGGCGCGCGCCTTGGCCTTGGCCGCGCGCTCGGCCTTGAAGCTCTCGATCTCATGCTCCTTGGCGTCGTCGCTGTCGTCGTACTCATCGTCCACCATGCCGCCGTTGCGCATCCAGGCGTAGGGGGCCTGGGGCTGGGTGTCGTTGTCTTCCGCGTCCTCGATGACTTCGGACAGCGCCACGTCGCAGGCGTCCTGCAACGCCTCGGGCGTGAGGGCACGGGCATTCACGCCTTCCACGCAGACCACCCGCGGGTCGGCGCGCAGCCGCTCGTGCAACTGGCCGTGGCCCACGTCCACGCCAATCACCTGGGCAGCGCCATGTGCCAGCAGGCAGTCGGTGAAACCGCCGGTGCTCTGCCCCACGTCCAGGCAGCGCAGGCCAGCCACTTGCAGGCCCGTGGCCGCCAGCGCGCCTTCAAGCTTGAGGCCGCCCCGCGAGAGGTACTTGGCCTCCGCAGCGTCCAGCAGCTGCACCTCGACCCCCGCGGGAATGTCGTCGCCGTTCTTGGCCACCTTCTGCCACGGCAGCGTGGGCGCCAGGCGCCACTGCACGCCGGCGGCAATCAACCGCTGGGCCTGCGACCGGGTGGCCGCGTAGCCGCCTTCCACCAGAAATACGTCCGCGCGCATCGCGCTGTCCTCTCATATCGATAGCTGGCAGCGCTTGCAGCGAGCCATTTTCAGCAATATTTCATGCTGAAAACGACTACTGGCAAGCGCAAGCAGCTATGCTTTTTAACAATCAATAGCGGTAGGTGTCGGGCTTGTAGGGGCCCTGCTTCGGCACGCCGATGTAGGCGGCCTGTTCGTCGCTCAGCTCGGTCAGCATGGCGCCGACCTTCTTCAGGTGCAGGCGCGCCACCTTCTCGTCGAGGTGCTTGGGCAGCACGTAGACCTTGCCCACGTCGTAGCCCTCGGGGTGGGTGAACAGCTCGATCTGCGCGATGGTCTGGTTGGCGAACGAGTTGGACATCACGAAGCTGGGGTGGCCCGTGCCGCAGCCCAGGTTCACCAGGCGGCCCTTGGCCAGCAGGATGATGCGCTTGCCGTCCGGGAAGATCACGTGGTCCACCTGGGGCTTGATCTCTTCCCACTGGCAGTGCTCTTCGAGCTTGGCGACCTGGATCTCGTTGTCGAAGTGGCCGATGTTGCACACGATGGCCTGGTCCTTCATCGCTTTCATGTGCTCGAAGGTGATGACGTCGCGGTTGCCCGTGGTGGTCACGAAGATGTCGGCCTTGTCGGCGGCCCACTCCATGGTCACGACCTTGAAGCCTTCCATGGCAGCCTGCAGGGCGTTGATGGGGTCGATCTCGGTCACCCACACCTGGGCGCTCAGGGCGCGCAGCGCCTGGGCCGAGCCCTTGCCCACGTCGCCATAGCCCGCCACCACGGCCACCTTGCCGGCGATCATCACGTCGGTGGCGCGCTTGATGCCGTCCACCAGCGACTCGCGGCAGCCGTACAGGTTGTCGAACTTGCTCTTGGTCACCGAATCGTTCACGTTGATCGCACGGAACAGTAGCGTGCCCTTGGCCGACATTTCCTTGAGGCGGTGCACGCCGGTGGTGGTCTCTTCGGTCACGCCGATGATCTGGGCGCTCTTGCGGCTGTACCAGGTGCTGTCCTCGGCCAGCTTGGCCTTGATGGCGGCGAACAGGATGCGCTCTTCCTCGCTGCCGGGGTGGGCCAGCACGGAAGCGTCCTTCTCGGCGCGCTTGCCCAGGTGCATCAGCAGCGTGGCGTCGCCGCCGTCGTCCAGGATCATGTTCGGGCCTTCGCCCTCGCTGCCCTTGGGGCCGAAGTCGAAGATGCGGTGGGTGTAGTCCCAGTAGTCCACCAGGGTCTCGCCCTTGATGGCGAACACCGGCGTGCCGGTGGCGGCAATGGCGGCGGCGGCGTGATCCTGGGTGGAGAAGATGTTGCACGAGGCCCAGCGCACGTCGGCGCCCAGGGCCTTGAGCGTCTCGATCAGCACGGCCGTCTGGATGGTCATGTGCAGCGAGCCCGTGATGCGCGCGCCCTTCAGGGGCTGCTTGGCCGCGAATTCCTCGCGAATGGCCATCAGGCCGGGCATCTCGGTCTCGGCGATGCGGATTTCCTTGCGGCCCCAGTCGGCCAGGGAGATATCGGCAATCGCGGAGTCGGCTGGGGACTTGAGAACAGCGCTCATGGTGGTTTCCTTGATGGGTATCTGAAAAAACCGCGCCTGGGGGATGGGGCTCACCGCACCGCAAGGCGTGGGTGAGCGTCGTTGCTGGGTATGACTTCCGAGCCTCGCGCCCCGCCGTGCTGGGGACGCTGCAACGCTCCTCGGAAAGTGCAAGATTATACCGGTGCCCCCGCACCACGCGCCGCGCCGTAGAATCCCCGCCCAATGCCAGGGCGCTCCCGCAGGGTGCGCCCGCCTCTTCTCGCACCGGCCGTCGCGCACCGCGCGGCCCTCACCCAGAATCACTGTGTCGTACGCCCCAGAAACCCGGCGCCGCCGGACTTTTGCCATCATCTCCCACCCCGACGCCGGCAAGACCACGCTGACGGAAAAGCTGCTGCTGTTCTCCGGCGCCATCCAGATCGCCGGCGCCGTGAAGGGCCGCAAGGCCAGCCGCCACGCCACCTCCGACTGGATGGAAATCGAGAAGCAGCGCGGTATTTCGGTGGCGTCGAGCGTGATGCAGATGAGCTACCGCGACCACGTCATCAACCTGCTGGACACGCCGGGCCACAAGGACTTCTCGGAAGACACCTACCGCGTGCTCACGGCCGTCGATTCGGCCCTGATGGTGATCGACGCGGCCAACGGCGTGGAGGCGCAGACGCGCCGCCTGATCGAGGTCTGCCGCCAGCGCGACACGCCCATCATCACCTTCGTCAACAAGATGGACCGCGAGGTCCGCGACCCGCTCGACATCCTCGACGAGGTCGAGCGCGAGCTGGGCATGCCCTGCTGCCCCATCACCTGGCCCGTGGGCCAGGGCAAGAGCTTCGGCGGCATCATCAACCTGCGCACGCAAAGCATGACGGTCTTCCAGCCCGGCAGCGAAAAGCGCCCGCAGGACTTCGAGGTCATTCCGCTGGCCGATGCCGACAAGCTGCGCGCGCGCTTCGGTCAGGCCTTTGACGACGCACTGGAAAGCATGGAGCTGGCGCAAGGCGCCTCGGCGCCCTGGGACCATGAAGCCTTCCTGGCCGGCAAGCTCACACCGGTGTTTTTCGGCTCGGGCGTGAACAACTTCGGCGTGATGGAAGTGCTGGATGCGGTGGTGGACATGTCGCCCCCGCCCGGCCCGCGCAAGAGCTCGCTCATCGTCAACAAGCAGCCGGTGGAAAAAACCGTACTGCCCGAGGACGAGGGCTTTTCGGGCGTGGTGTTCAAGGTGCAGGCCAACATGGACGCCAACCACCGCGACCGCATCGCCTTCGTGCGCGTGGCCAGCGGCAAGTACACGCCCGGCATGAAGCTCAAGGTGCAGCGCACCGCCAAGGAACTGCGCCCCACCAGCGTGGTCACCTTCATGAGCCAGCGCCGCGAGGCGGTGGAAGAGGCCTACGCCGGCGACATCATCGGTTTCACCACGCACGGCGGCGTGCAGCTGGGCGACACCATCACCGACGGCGCCAACCTGCAATTCACCGGCCTGCCCTTCTTCGCCCCCGAAATGTTCATGACCGTGGTGCTGAAGAACCCGCTGCGCACCAAGCAACTACAGCAGGGCCTGATGCAACTGGGCGAGGAAGGCGCCATCCAGGTCTTCAAGCCCGAGGCCGGCGGCAACATGCTGCTGGGTGCCGTGGGCCAGCTGCAGTTCGAAGTGGTGCAACACCGTCTGAACACCGAATACGACTGCGACATCCGTCTGGAAGCCTGCCAGTACACGGGAGCCCGCTGGATCACCGCCGACACGCCGGCCGAACTGCGCGAGTTCGAGAACGCCTACCCCATGCGCATGGCGCGCGATGCGGCGGACACGCTGGCCTATCTGTGCACGAGCCCATATGACGTACGGCTGGCGCAGGAGCGGTTCCCAAAGATTCATTTCCATCCGCTGCGAGAGCATGCGGGGCTGGCGTTGCAAACGAGTGGTTGAGCATAAGCAATGACAGCGACCAAGACCGCACACCTGCCCAACAACTTCGACTTCATACGGATCGTGGCTGCGTCCATGGTCTTGCTGAGCCACCACTTTGCCTTAACCGGGCAGGCAGAGCCCTCATTCTTCGGACTTTATAGCTTGGGGGGGCTTGCGGTGGCGATTTTTTTCGCCATCAGCGGCTACCTGGTTGCCATCAGCTGGGCTCGCGACCCTAATCTGCTGCGATTTGGGTGGCGACGGTTTCTACGGATCTGGCCAGCCTTAACATGCGTCGTGATTCTCGCGGCCTTTGTTCTCGGTCCCTTGGTCACAACACTTCCTACTGCAACCTATCTGCAGCATGGCGCGACCTGGAACTATCTGCGCGCGCTCTTAATGCAGATCCACTATGTGCTGCCTGGTGTCTTCGAACACAACCCGTATGCAGCTGCGGTCAATGGCTCGCTGTGGACCATTCCTTTCGAGGTTCGTTGTTACATCGTCCTTGGCCTCGCGGGGCTTGTAGGTCTACTCAGGTATCGTCCAGTATTCCTGTTGTGCATCACAGCCTACATGGTTTGGTTTCTGACGACCAGCAACGCGGACACTACGGGAACTATGCACTATGGGCGAGAACTCAGCGCCTTTTTCCTACTGGGCGCAGCCTTGGCTGTGCTCGAGCCTTCTTGGCGACGCCATCCTGCACTCTGGGCGCTAGTACTTGGTTCCCTAGCTACCGCATTTTGGGTCTCTGGTTGGCGCCACACGGCGATGCTGATCGCACTCCCGTTTTTCATCATTAATACCGGCACATGCTCTACGCCGTTTGTGCGGCGCGCAGGACGGTTTGGGGACCCCTCGTACGGCATTTATCTCTTCGCGTTTCCGATTCAGCAAGCAGTGATTTTTTACTGCTGGCCGGAGGTAGGGTTTGGCGGTACCCTGGCGCTAGCAGCGGGAATCACGGTACTAGCCGCATACGCCAGTTGGCACTGCATTGAGAAACAAGCACTGAAGCTGAAACCGAATTCAAGTGGCAAACCAATGCTGGCAAGACTTGCCGTCCTTACCAATAGCTCTGAACTGCGCACATTCATCTTGCTGCTAGCGTTCTTATGCATTTTCTATCTCGCGTGGTTGATCGCATGCTGGCCAGGCATGCTCGGCCAAGACAGTCTGGCCATCATCCTGGAGATTGAAACCGGTCGAGAGTTTCAGGCCAACAAGCCAGCGTTCTGGTACCTCTTCAACTTGTTACTGTATGGATCAACCGGTCGTGTTGAAATCCCGATTGCTGTTCAGATGGCCATTTGTGCGTTGATCTCCGCCCGGATACTGACATGGCTGCTCATGCAGCAAATGTACAAGAGCTTTTTCTACTGTCTCGCTTTTATCTGCTTAGCACCTAGCGTTGTTTTTTACATTGGCAGCATGTACTCGGATGGCATATACGCCGTGGCTCTGGCGGGAATGTTGTTCGAGATTTGGATCTGCATTCGTCGCAAGTCAATCGACAGGAAATCGGCATTAATCCTCCTGCTCTCAATTCCCTTTGCTGTTTTCTCCCGCCCTAATGGGATCATCAATTTGCTGCCCGTGGTAGTTTTAGCTTTTTTGTTAGCCAAAGATCAGCGGAAATATCTTGCAGCCATAGCCCTACCGGGCCTATTTGTGGGATTCGGCAGTCAGCTTGCATTCAAATACGATAACCCGATTCTAGCCGTTCTGTTAAAGTGTTGCTAAGAAAGCTGTAATGGCTCAAAATTCCGCCCTAGTCAACGACTAGGGCGTTTCTTTGTCCAAGGAAAAATCTCATCCAACTTCAGTAAAGCCGACTAAGTGGCCGCCTAGATTTCCGCCGGCCGCGGCGGGTATTCAAGTCAATCACTGCAAGAACCCCAAGTGCGGTAACTTCGGCGTACCGCCCAAGCTTGCGGTTGCCCGAGGCGGGGCCGGTACTCCAGCTTCTTCCGTTGGCCCAGGCGACTACACCGTGGTCGCTACCGGTAAGGACCAGCCGGCACTGAAGTGCCGCCTGTGCGAGGAAATCACCCCTATGCAGAGCAACTTGGCGATTGCCGAGGAGCTTATGCGCATGTCGGAGTACCTTGAACCAGTACTCCCGCAGTGTCCGAACGAGGCCTGCTCTCTATCGGAGGGGGCGCCATCCCTTGAGAATGTGACTCGCTTCGGCACCAACGCCCACGGAACTCCCCGGTTCAAGTGTGTCGGCTGCAAGAAGGCGTTCTCCTTCGGCGGCCGGTCAACCAAGCGCCAACGTCGCAGTCACTCCAATCGCGATATCTTGGTGCATCTGATGAACGCCATGCCGCTGCGGCGCATCATCAAGGTCCTCGATATCTCCCCCAGCCAGCTATACGACCGCATCGACTTCCTCTATGAGCAGGCCCAGATGTTCGCCGGCGAGCGTGAGCGAACCCTCATGGGACGCGACGACCTAGGCTCAAGATATCTGTCGGTTGACCGGCAAAAGCTGGTGGTGAACTGGCACTCTAAGAAGGTGCGAAAGAACACACTTTTGCTGTCCATTGCAACGGCCGACCAGGCTACGGGCTATGTGTTCGGGGTCAACGTCAACTTTGACCCTGCGCTGGACTCTGCTGACGTAGAGAAGGACATGGTTCGCTTTGGCGACCATGCACTTGCCAGAGCGTTTCGCCGCTACGCGAGAGTCTGGCTACCGGCTGATTGGAATGCTGCGGCTGAGAGGGCGGCGCCTCGCGGAGGTACCTCCCGAAAGCCTATGGAATCGGTCATCGAAGAGACGTACGACGCAGCCTTAGGTCGCCCCGATATAGAAGATGGTGAAGGCCCCGCGAACTCATCCCGTGCCCCCGTAAAGGGCATGCTGCTGCATGAGCAAGTGGTGATGTACGCCCACATCCAGCTTGTCACTCGACTGCTCTGCCGTGCCAAGAAGATTCGCTTCTTCACAGACCAGGAGTCGGGCATACGTGCGGCCATTCTGACGGCCGTGCCGAAAAGGGTTCTGGACCGGACGGCTGACGCTTTCTATGTCAAGGTGCTCAAAGATATGTCAGTGGACATGAAGCGCGCGCTGGTTGGTGCAACCAAGCGGCGTCTGGCGCGCTTAGCGGAGAAATACGGGGTAACCCCTGAGGCTGCAGAACTTCTGGCTGCCGAGGAAGAACTGGCGCGCATGGTTGCCATCGGCAAGTGGGGGGACCGCTGGTTCCGCCATCCCATATCGGAGATGCGTGAGCCTGAGAAATCCGTTTGCTGGCTGACCGATATCGACCCGGTCGAAACCGAACCGGACAAGCGTCGGCTCCAGCTTAGCCACCAGGCGCTACTGCACCTGAAAGCCACCCTTACCGCTGTCGACCGCTTCTTTATGCAGGTCCGGCGAGGCCTCACGCTGGCAGAACGCGCGGTGGCCAGCGCCAACACCGACCGACGTCTCTGGTTCGGGAAGAGCGCCTACAACCCCGAAGTCCTGGTGAAGGTGCTCGGCATCTTCCGGACGTACTTCAACTACTGCGAGGTTGGCCGGGACGGGAAAACGCCGGCAATGCGGCTGGGGCTGGCGCGCGGACCCATAGCGCCCGAAGACATCATCTATTTCACTCCCGAACCGCCCGAAAGACGCCGCGCGCCTGCCGCTCGGTCGCTCAAGCCCTCCGGCCCCGTGGCTCACGCAAGCGAGTCACTTGCCGCGTAGGACCCGTAGTTCGAGGTGAGCTTGGTCCGCAGTCAGGGAGCTCACTCGCACTTGGTAGACAGAGAGGGGGGCTCCCGATTCAGGCCCCGAGGACTCTTCCCATTCGGCTACACCCCCTTCACCCTCGCCGCTCACCGAGGAAAGGTACGGGCTCCGCCCTGTGCAGGCCAGCACTACTGCCGGGGCTAGGGTCATCCGCGGCAGAATACCGGTTGGTTTGACCCAATTTGTTACTTCAGCGCCTCTGATAAGGACACGACAAGGCTGGCTGCCATTGTCTCGCCAAGCCTCAACGCTCAGAGAGACAGTCCGATTGCCGTATGCCACGGGAGTGCTGCCCCTGAAGTCCGGAGCGGGCTCGTCGTTGCAGGCAGTGAGGAAGCTGGCGGCACACACGAGCGCGACGCCTAGGGAAAGGGGCTTGAAATTCAGCATGTCCCTTATAGCGACCAAAGAAACGAAGCCCCTCGTGCCGAAGCAGAGGGGCTTGAATCAAGGGCTTAGCAACACCTTAACGGAACGGCTAGTAACCCGATTGGCTCTTTTTTCCCTTTGGCCCTCTACGAAACCGTGGGCTTCCTTGAACATCGGCCAATGGGACTTTGGGAATTCAATGAACCCCGGGTTACACCAAAGACTCTAGAGTCGTTAACGGCTGGTGGCGCAACGCTAGAGCAAATCAGCGACTACTATGACCACTACTACTGGGACCCTCTGATCTTCTTTCCAAAAGGGCCTGCGCTCTTGTCACTTCCCAAAAAAGACAAAAAAATCATCATCCAAGAATTCTTTAAATACAACCTCTGGCACAACTTCCCTGCATTTGCAGCTAGCCGTGTCAACATATTTTTCTATGCTGCCATGGCCCGTGCTTCCATGCCGGGACCGCTGGGCGCCAAATTCTTGCTCCCCAGGACGAAGTCGGTTTCCATGGCCGAGTCGGTCAACTTACCCACAGACAAGTACTTGCTTGGATGGTTTGATTTTTCCATTAAATACAGGGCGATTTATTGGGCACCGTGGCTGGGGCTAGCCCTAATTGCGGTGGGTGCACGCCGCTGCATGAAACACCGCGATATCGCCGTCTGCACGATGGTTGGGATCTACGCATTGCAGTTCATCGCCGTCTTCACGTTTTCCATCGCGGGTGAGTACCGGTATCTCCTCGCATTCTTTACCGCTCCTTTGGCACTGCTACCAGCCCTCTACTCCCAACCAGATTTTGGCCATGCCTAGAACCACTATTGCGCTGACCTTACTTTGCGTTTTGTGCATCAGCATCGGCCAGATCCTTTTCAAGAAGGCTGCCGCTGGATTCGATGCTCCGGTGACATGGCGCTCGCTAGTGTTGAACGGATGGCTAATCGCATCCTTGATGCTCTACGGTGCGACCACATTGGGGTGGGTGTGGATCCTGCGCCAAGTACCTTTAAACCTCGCATATCCATTCATGGGACTTGCATTCCTTTTTGTCCCAACGCTTGCATGGCTGGTGCTAAACGAGCCCCTGCATTGGAAAACTTTTGCAGGTGGTTTTTTGATCCTCGCAGGCATCATGCTCACGTCCCATTGAACCGAACTCAATTCACCATGCGCATAGCCGTTGCCATCCCTTGCTATAAAGTTACGCAACACGTCATTGGCGTGATTGACAGCATCGGGCCGGAAGTTGAGGTGATCTACGCAGTGGATGATGCCTGCCCCCAGCATAGTGGCCGCTTCATCGAAGAGCACAACCAGGACCCCCGTGTGTGCGTCCTCTATAACCCCGAGAACCGCGGCGTGGGCGGTGCCATCGTGACGGCCTATAAAGCCGCGATGACCGATGGCATGGACATCGTCGTCAAGATTGATGGCGATGGGCAGATGGACCCAACTTTATTGCCGCTTTTTGTGCGCCCACTCCTGCAAGGAAAGGCCGACTACACCAAAGGCAACCGTTTCTTCCGCCCTGAGTCAGTCCAGGGTATGCCGCCGGTGCGGTTGTTTGGTAATGCCGTGCTGTCGTTCATGACCAAGCTGAGTTGCGGTTATTGGAATGTGATGGATCCGACCAACGGCTACACCGCCATACGCACCTGCGTGTTGGCAGAGATGCCGCTGGACAAACTGGAGCGCCGCTATTTCTGGCTCTTCGTCATTTCGTGTGGAACCCAACAGTCACAATGACTCCTGGTCGTCGAGCCCGGTGGGCATGTGTGCAGGCCGCTGGCCGGCCTGTGCACATGTCCACGAGGCGTGTTTGATCAGGAGGATGAGTCCATGGGCATTGCCGTAGAAGCTCTGTTCACCAGCGCGCTGGGCTTGCAGCCGCCGTGGGTCGTCGATGACGTCAGGCTCGACACCGCCAAGCGGCGTATCGACTTCGAGATCGGCTGCCACACCAGCAGGCTCGCCTGCCCGGCATGCGGTGCGGCCACGCAACCGGTGCACGACCGGCTGCGCCGATCCTGGCGGCACCTGGACTTCTTCCAGTTCGAGGCCTGGCTGCATTGCGACGTGCCGCGCGTGGCCTGCGGTGCCTGCGGCAAGACCACGCAGGTGGCCGTGCCCTGGGCGCGTCCGGGCTCGGGCTTCACCGCGGCGTTCGAAGCGCTGGCGCTGACCTTGTGCCTGGACCTGCCGGTGCGCCAGGCCGCCGAGTTGCTGCGCTGCAAGGACAAGCGGCTGTGGCGGCGCATCGAGTTCTACGTCGAGCAGGCGCGTGCGCTGGAAGACTTCGCCGGCGTGCGCACGGTGGGCATCGACGAGACCAGCCTGCGGCGCGGGCAGCACTACATCACCGTCGTGCACGACCTGGATCGCAAGCGGCTGCTGTTGGCCACCGAGGGGCGCGAGCACCGCACGGTGGTGGAGTTCGCCGAGGATCTGAAGGCCCATGGCGGCGATCCCGCCCAGGTGCGGCACGTGTGCATGGACATGAGCGCGGCCTACGCCAAGGGCGTGGCGCTGGCGCTGCCCCAGGCGCAGATCAGCTACGACCGCTTTCACGTCGTCTCGATGGCCATCGATGCGATGGACCAGGTGCGCCGCGCGGAGATGGCCACCGACGCGCAGGCGGTGCGAGCCGCGCTGGGCGCTGGCGGCCGCAAGACGCTCAGGCAGCTGCTGTGGGGCATGCGGCGCAACCCCAGCACCTGGAGCGCCCGCCAGATCCAGGCGATGCACTGGCTGCAGCGCTCGACGCTCAAGAGCGCGCGGGCGTGGCGGCTGAAGATGGCGCTGCGCGAGGTGTACGCGCGGGCCACAGCGCACAACAGCATCGAACAGGCCGCATCCGACCTCAGGGCCTGGCTGAGCTGGGCGCGGCGCTGTCGGCTCGAGCCGTTCAAGAAGCTGGCCGCCACGCTCAAGGAGCGGTTCGACGCGGTGGTGCGCAGCATGGTCGATCACCGCAGCAACGCCTTCGTCGAGGCGATGAACGGGCTGCTGCAGCAGGCCAAGCGCGCCGCACGCGGCTTCAGGACGAGCCAGAACTTCATCGCCATCGCCTACCTGCGCATGTCCAAGCTCAAGCACCTGCCGGCCAGCCCGTTCGCGCCGGCGATGCCCCAGTGACGGTGTTGCTTTCCACACGAAACGACATGGAGCCCTATTTCTTCGAGACGGATATGTTGTTTCGCCTGAACACGCTGCGTGCAGTGGTACGAGACGTACCAATGGATTCCGTGTACGCCGACGAAGAATCCAACCTCAAGGTCGGCAAAGTGCTGCCCGAGTTCCTGCGCAAGCACGCCTCACGCTTGTGGCGCAGGTACATCTACAACTACCTTATTCGCGATTTCAACGTAGGTTCCCTCTACAGCATATTTGGCGGGTTGCTAGTCTTAGTGGGGACCGTGTTTGGCACCGTACGCTGGCTCGACAGTACACTCTCACACAACCCTGCCACCAGCGGCACGGTCATGCTGGCCGCATTGCCTATTCTGATCGGCATCCAGTTCCTGATTGCATTTCTGCACTACGACGTGAGCAATGCTCCCACAGAACCGCTGAGCCAATCATTAGACAGCAGGACGCATGACAATCAATAAACCTGAAGCCATCCTGTTTCTTCGCCTCGGCTCTCGGAGCCGTAGGTGTAGTGATGTCTGAAGGCCATGCTCAGACTGCGCCGCAATCCGAACCCAGAACCCTCATCCTAGCCTCGCCGATCGCCGGAACGTATTACTGCAGTGAGGCACGGCAGGACACCAGCATTGCCGACTCTACACTGTCGAGCCGTCCTGTTGCACGCACGGGGAGCGCCGAATAAGGCGTGAACCGCATCGAACTAGGCCCTCACAATCCCAAAGATGGATCCGACAAGTTCTATCGGGCCATCATCGAATTTGCCAAGCAATGATGCATTCTCTGAGCGATTGGCCATGCTCCGCGCGGGCGCCAATCCATGGTGTGTTTACCGACATCGACGACACCCTGACCACCGACGGCGCCATCACCGCCGATGCCCTGCAGGCACTGGCCGACCTGAAAGCCGCAGGGCTGCACGTCATTCCAATCACGGGCCGGCCGGTGGGCTGGAGCGAGCCTTTTGCCGCCGCCTGGCCCGTGGACAGCATCGTTGCTGAGAACGGCGCGGTGGCGCTGCTGCGGGCGCCCCGAAATTTTGACCCAAATGGCCTACAGTCCCCGTGCGATAAGCGCGAGCAGCTATTAAAGTTGTATCAACAGGACGCCGCCACGCGCGCCTCCAACTTCGCGCGCATGCAACAGGTGTTGGCCGAGATTGAAGCCGCCGTGCCCGGCGCCCGGCGCGCCACCGACTCGCCGGGGCGCGAGACGGACATCGCCATCGACCACAGTGAATTCACGCACCTGCCCCAGGCGGCCATCGACCAGGCTGTCGCCCTGATGCATGCCGCGGGCATGAACGCCACCGTGAGCAGCATCCACATCAACGGCTGGTTCGGCGCGCACAACAAGCTGGAGGGTGCGCGATGGATCGTGCGCGAGCTGTTCGGGCGCGATCTGGACGCCGAGCTGGAGCACTGGGTCTACATCGGAGACTCCACCAATGACCAACTCATGTTTGCGCACTTCCCACACAGTGTGGGTGTGGCCAATATTGCGCGTTTCGTGCCCCAACTGCAGCATCTGCCGCGCTATGTGACGCAGGGCGAGCGCGGGGCAGGGTTTGCAGAACTTGCGCAATCCTTGCTCGCCATCAACGATCGCTGACATCGACCGTCCAAGTGCGCGTTGCACTACCAAAACGCCACCGGAGCTTCACAACTCGCCTTCTAAAATGACCCTTTTCACAAAAAGGGTTACACCATGGCAAGGCGCATTCCCGCAATGCTGGCGCTGGCGTTGTTCGCCGGGCTGGCGTCGCAACCCGCGGCGATGGCCCAGGCCGGCCGCAGCAAGGTGGACATCGACACGCGCTTGCAGCAAGCCATGGCGGACCCCAAGCTGGCCGACGATCTCTACAAGGTGGGCCGCAAGGTCTCGGCGGTGTGCGCCAACTGCCATGGGGACGGTGGCAACAGCACCAAGCCTTCGGTTCCCAACCTCGCGGGCCAGAACCCGGCCTATCTGCTTGAGCAGGTGCGGCAGTTCGCAGACGGGCGCCGCCGCTACGAGTTCATGGAAGGCATGATCCGTGCGATGAACAGCGACGAGAAGATCGGCATGGTGCTCTTCTACGCCGCGCAGCCCGTCACTCCCAAACCCGTGGCGGACGCAGCGCTGCAGGCCAAGGGGCAGGAGATCTTCGGCAAGAACTGTTTTCGCTGCCATGGCGACATGGGCCGGGGCAACGACCAGATCGCACGCATTGCCGGCCAGCAGACCGACTACCTGCGCAGCACTCTCAAGCGTTACCGCGACGGCCCAAACACGCGCGCCAATTCGATCATGACGCCTAACACCAAGCTCCTCACGGACGCCGACATCGAGTCGCTGGTGGCGTACGTCTCGTCGATGCAGTGAAGCACTGCCCGCTCGGGCGGGACGATCACAGCTTGTACGTGGACAGCAGGATGCTGGTTTCGGTGCGCGCGATGCCCGGCGTGAGCCGAATGCGCGTGAGCGCCAGGTCGAATTCCTCCAGGCTCTGCGCATGCAGCTCGGCCACGATGTCCCAGCGGCCGTTGGTACTGTGCAGCGCGCCGACCAGCGGCTCTCCACGCAGGGCGCGAATCACGTCAGGCGCCGCGTTCCCTTCCACTGCAATGCTCATCCAGGCGCGGATCCGGTGGGGCTCCGACTCGGGGCGCAGCCGCACGGTGTACCCGACGATGACGCCCTCTTCCTCCAGCCGGCGCAGGCGGTTCTGAACGGTGCCCCGGGCCACGCGCAGACGTGCGGCGAGCGCCGCCACCGGCATGCGGGCATCCGCACGCAGCAGGGCAATGATCTCGCGGTCGACGTCGTCCATGTTGCGCATAGTGCCACGGGTTGCTGGCGAAACGCCAGTTTTCTGCGCTTATTGAGCAGTTTGCAGGCTGGCACCAAGCGCAGGGCCTGTCCACAATGGGGAAACACGTTGGACCGACACCATGACACGCCTCATTGACTTGCCGACCCTTGCTGACTTCGTGCATGAACGGGGTGCCGCACGCTGCATGACCGAGCTGGCGGCCGAGCTTCGCGCCGACTTCCTGCGTTGGGAGTCTTTTGACAAGTCCGCCCGCACGGCCAGCCACAGCCCGCGCGGCGTGATTGAGCTGATGCCCGTGGCTGACGATGCGCTCTACAGCTTCAAGTATGTGAACGGCCATCCCGGCAACCCTGCCAGCGGACTGCCCACAGTGATGGCCTTCGGCGTGCTGGCGGAGGTCCGTACCGGCTATCCGCTGCTGCTGTCGGAGCTGACGCTGACCACGGCGCTGCGCACCGCTGCCACGTCGGCGCTGGCGGCGCAGGCGCTTGCACGACCCGGCAGCCGCCGCATGGCGCTGGTTGGCAACGGGGCGCAGGCGGAGTTCCAGGCCCTGGCCTTCCACGCGTTGCTGGGCATCCGCGAACTGCGGGTGTACGACACCGACCCCGCCGCCACCGACAAGCTGGTGCGCAACCTGGCGCACGTCGATGGCCTCACCGTGGAGCGCGCCGCCAGCACGGCCGAGGCCGTGCGCGGCGCGGACATCGTGACCACGGTCACCGCCGACAAGAGCCGCGCCACCATCCTCACTCCCGCGATGGTGGAACCCGGCATGCACCTGAATGCCGTGGGCGGCGACTGCCCCGGCAAAACGGAACTGCACCCCGATGTGCTGCGCGGGGCGCGCGTGGTCGTGGAATACGAGCCGCAAAGCCGCGTGGAGGGCGAGATCCAGCAATTGCCCGCGGACCATCCCGTTACCGAGCTTTGGCGGGTGCTGCGCGGCGACGCGCCGGGGCGCACGCGGGCCGACGAAGTCACGGTGTTTGATTCCGTGGGCTTTGCGCTGGAGGACTACTCCGCACTGCGCTACCTGTACCAGCAGGCCCAGGCGCGCGGCCTGGGCGTGGATGTGGAGCTGGTGCCCACAGACGACCCCAAGGACCTGTTCGGCCGCACGCGCGGCGCTGGCGCCCAAGGCCGCACGCGGCTGCGGCGCGTGGCTTGACCGACTCAAGCCAAATCAGGCTCTAACACCCATCCATAAAGCGCTAGCAGCTATCAAAATAAAAGCAAAAG
Source organism: Diaphorobacter sp. LI3 (assembly GCF_022807955.1). Lineage (NCBI taxonomy): Bacteria > Pseudomonadati > Pseudomonadota > Betaproteobacteria > Burkholderiales > Comamonadaceae > Diaphorobacter > Diaphorobacter sp. LI3. Next base: position 3,745,701 of record NZ_CP094346.1, read on the forward strand.
GCGCCATTGGCGCCTTTTGCCCTTTTGCCCTTTTGCTTTTGTACGCCACCCGGGCAAACCTGGGCCACGGCCCATCCCACTGGCGCGCCCCGGACCATGGCAGCCGTGGGCCGGGCTCTGCCCTGCCGCCGGCTGCGCCCCCTCCTGCAGCGCAGCGCTGCGAGTGTGGGGGAAGGCGCGAAGCGCCTCAGGGGGTATGCGGAATCAATGCTGCAGGATCTTGTTGAGGAAGTCCTTGGTGCGCGGCTGGCGCGCCTCGGGGTTGCCGAAGAATTCCTCCTTCGAGCAGTCCTCCAGGATCTTGCCGCCCACGTCCATGAAGATCACGCGGTTGCTCACCTTGCGCGCGAAGCCCATCTCGTGCGTCACGCACATCATGGTCATGCCCTCCTGGGCCAGGCCCACCATGACATCCAACACCTCGCCCACCATTTCGGGGTCCAGCGCCGAGGTCGGCTCGTCGAACAGCATCACGATGGGGTCCATCGACAGTGCGCGTGCGATCGCCACGCGCTGCTGCTGACCGCCCGACAGCTGGCCGGGGAACTTGTCCTTGTGCGCCGTCAAGCCCACGCGCTCCAGCATCTTCAGGCCGCGCGCCTTGGCGTCGGTGGGGTTGCGGCCCAGCACCTTGATCTGCGCGATGGTCAGGTTCTCGGTCACCGACAGGTGGGGAAACAGCTCGAAGTGCTGGAACACCATGCCCACGCGGCTGCGCAGCTTGGGCAGGTCCGTCTTGGGGTCGTGCACGGCCACGCCGTCCACGAAGATCTCGCCCTTCTGGAAGGGCTCCAGCGCGTTGATGGTCTTGATGAGGGTGGACTTGCCAGAGCCGGAGGGCCCGCAGACCACCACCACCTCACCCTTCTGGATGTTCGTGGAGCAGTCCGTGAGCACCTGGAAGCTGCCGTACCACTTGGAAACGTTCTTCAGTTCAATCATTGCAATTCCTTGGAACGCCGCTTCAGCGAATGATGGCGATCTTCTTGTGCAGGCGCTTGACCAGCCAGGACAGCGCGTAGCAGAGGATGAAATAGACCACGGCCGCGGCCAGGTAGGCCTCGATCGGGCGGCCATAGTTCTTGCCCGCGATCTCGAAGCCCTTGAGCATGTCGTAGGCACCGATGGCGTACACCAGCGACGTGTCCTGGAACAGGATGATGGTCTGCGTGAGCAGCACCGGCAGCATGTTGCGGAAGGCCTGCGGCAGCACCACCAGGCGCATGTTCTGCCCGTAGGTCATGCCCAGCGCCTGCCCCGCGAACACCTGGCCGCGCGGGATGGACTGGATGCCTGCGCGCATGATTTCGCTGAAGTAGGCGGCTTCGAAGGCGATGAAGGTCACCACCGCCGACCCCTCGGCGCCGATGGGGCGACCGATGATCATGGGCACCAGCAGGAAGAACCACAGGATCACCATCACCAGCGGAATCGAGCGCATGCCGTTGACATAGATGGTGGCCGGCACGTCCAGCCACTTCTTGCCCGACAGGCGCATGAGCGCCAGCACCGTGCCCAGCAGGATGCCGCCCACGGTGGCGATCACCGTCAGCACCAGGCTGAAGTACAGCCCCTTGATCACGAAGTTGCTGAACAGCTCCCAGGTGAAGAAGGACCAATCGATATTCAGGTTCATATCAGTGTCCTCCCCCGCCTGCGGCAATCAGGCCCGGCACCCGCGTGCGCTTTTCGATGAACACCATGATGCGGTTGATGGCAAAGGCCGAGATGATGTACAGCGCCGTGACGGCCAGGTACACCTCGATGCCGCGTGAAGTCTCTTCCTGCGCCTGCATGGCGAACATGGTCAGCTCGGCCACGGAAACGGCAAACGCCACCGACGAGTTCTTGAACACGTTCATGGTCTCGCTGGTGAGCGGCGGGATGATGATGCGAAACGCCATCGGCAGCAGCACGTAGCGGTAGTACTGGAACGTGGTGAAGCCCAGCGCCATGCCCGCATAGCGCTGGCCGCGCGGCAACGCCTGGATGCCCGAGCGCACCTGCTCGGCGATACGCGCCGAGGTGAAAAAGCCCAGCGCAAACACCACCAGCACGAAGCCCGGCAGCGACTTCATGGCCGGGAAGATCGACGGCACCACGTGATACCACACAAAGATGTGCACCAGCAGCGGAATGTTGCGAAACAGCTCGACCCAGGCATTGCCCAGGCGCACCGTCCATGGACGGCCTTCCAGCGTGCGCAGCGTGCCGACCAGTGAACCGACCACCAGCGCAACGGCCAGCGACAGCAAGGAAACGGATACCGTCCAGCCCCATGCTGACAGCATCCAGTCGAGGTAGGTGATGTCGCCGTTCTTGCCGAAGCAGCTTTGACCGACCTCTTGGGTAATGGTGTCCTGGCAGAACACCTGCCAATCCCAATTCATAGGAGCACCCCTTCTATTCTTCGATCCGTGTTGCCGCGGCGGCGCATGGCTGCGCTGGCGCAACAACAAAAAACGCCCCTTCGGGCCCAGAGGCCGAAGGGGCGATGCAATGCAAGCCGATTACTTGACTTCGTACGACTCCATGGGCTTGTCGTTGGGGTGGGCCCATGCGTTCTTCGTAGCTTCGGACAGCGGCAGGCCGATCTTCACGTTGGCCGGCGGGATGGGTTGCATGAACCACTTGTCGTACAGCTTGGCCAGGCTGCCATCTGCGATCTGGCGCTTGATGGAATCGTCCACGGCCTTCTTGAAGGCGGGATCGTCCTTGCGCAGCATGCAGGCAATGGGCTCCACCGACAGCACTTCACCCACGATCTTGAAATCGGCAGGGTTCTTGGACTTGGAGATGTTGGCCGCCAGGATGGAGCCGTCCATGATGAAGGCGTCGGCACGGCCCGTCTCCAGCATCAGGAAGCTGTCGGCGTGGTCCTTGCCCATGACTTCCTTGAAAGTCAGGCCATCGGCGCGCTTGTTCTTGCGCAGCGTCTGCACCGACGTCGTGCCGGTGGTGGTGACGATGGTCTTGCCGTTCAGGTCCTTGATGCCGGTAATGCCCGACTTGGCGTTCACGGCGATGCGCACTTCTTCCACGTAGGTGGTCACGGCGAAGGCCACGTCCTTCTGGCGTGCGGTGTTGTTGGTGGTGGAGCCACACTCAATGTCCACCGTGCCGTTGGTCACCAGCGGAATGCGGTTCTGCGAGGTCACCGGCTGGTACTTGATCTCCATGTTGGCCAGGCCCAGCTGCTTCTGGATGTCGGCCAGGATGCGCTCACCCATCTCGGTGTGGAAGCCTACGTACTTGCCGTTGCCCAGGGTGTAGCCCAGGCCCGAGGACTCGCGCACACCCAGCGTCACGGCACCCGTAGATTTGATCTTGGCCAGGGTGTCGTTGGCCTGTGCGAACGCGCTACCAGCGGCCAGGACGGTAATGGCTGCGGCCAGCAAATGCTTCTTCATGAATATCTCCTTGTGGGTGAAGCGAAAAGCGAAGTGTATTGAAATCGAACGACCGTTCTGAGGAACCGATGGCGGTCAAGCCACACCCTGCGGCACGTTCAAGACAGGGGCGTATTGTGGGTTCAGAAGGGGACCTGATCGGTAGGGTATTTCCAGAAGTCCCGCAGCAGGTAGCTCACGGGCAGGTTCAGCGCACGGTGGGTAGGCGCAATGGGCTGCATGAACCACTTGTCGTAGATGGCGTTGATCTCATTGCTCACGATCAGGCGGCGCATCTCCTCGTCCACCAACTTCTTGAACTCGGGATCGTTCTTGGGAAGCATGATCGCCAGCGGCTCGGTGGTGACGAAGCGGCCCACCACCTTCAGCGCCTTGGGGTCGGGGCGGTTGGCCGCCAAGCCATACAACAGCACATCGTCCATCACGAAGGCGTCGGCCTGGCCCTTCTCCACCATGACCACCGCGGCCTCATGGTCGGGCGCCTCCACCATCTGGATGCGCATCAGCCGTTCGCGGTTGGCCTGCTCGGCCGCTTTGTAGGGCGTCGTGCCTTTGGTGGACACGAGCTTCTTGCCTTCCAGATCCTCCATGCGCGTCACCGTGCTGGCCGCGGGCACCAGCAGGCGCGCACCCGTGATGAAGTGCGGAATGGTGAAGGCCACATCCTTGCGGCGCTCGGCGTTGTTGGTGGTGGAGCCGCATTCCATATCGGCCTTGCCGGTCTTCACCATCTCAATGCGATTGGCGGGTGTCACCTGCACCAACTGCACCGGCATGTTCTTCATGCCGGTCTTCTTGCGCACCACTTCGGCGATATGCAGGCACAGGTCCAGGGCGTAGCCCATGGGCTTGCCCTCGTGCACGTACGAAAACGGCACCGACGATTCACGGTGCGCCAGCACCAGCGGTCCGCCGCCGCGCACACGCTCCAGCACCCCTTGGGCTTGCGCGCCCACGGCGCAGCACAGCGCCACCGCGGCGCCCAGCGCCTTCCATCCTTGCTTGCAATTCATTCAGAGGATCTCCCTTGTGCATGGCTTAGCAATCTCCGCACCAGGTGCGCGCCATGTTTCGGTGCGACCGTGCGTTGCCACATTTAGTTTCAAAGACTGTAATGTCGCGTGACCACGCAATCCAATGCCAGGGATGTGGGTTTGCATGCAAGACTTGCATGCCAAGTGTGGTGCGCCCGCGTCAGATGGGGTTCTGTCCGGCGCGCGTCTGCAGGTACGTCCACAGGGACTGGGCCAGGCCCTTGGCAGGCTCCTTGCGCGAAGGCTTTTCGCGGTAGGCGCGCACTTCCATCACCATCTGCAGGTCCTGCGCATCGGGCGGCGCCGCGCTCAGGAGCTTGCGCGAACGCAGTTCCTTCTTCACCGCGCTGTAGGGCAAGAAGGCGACGCCGTGCCCTTCCAGCGCCATGGCCTTCAGGCCTTCGGCCATATCCGTTTCGTACACGCGGTCCAAGTGGATGGCCGTCCCCGCCTGCTTGAGGATCAGCTCCGTCACGCGCCCCAAGTAGGCCCCTGGCGCATACCCCAGGTAGGGCAGCGGCTCGCCAGGCCGGCCCGGCAGGCAAAACAGCGGCTGACCATCAGCGCCCGCCTTGGCGTAGGGGGCCAGGACCTCCTGCCCCAGCGTCACCATCTCGTAACGGTCCGGGTCCAGTTGCAGGGGCTGAGATGGATGGTGGTAGGAGATGAGCAGATCGCAGCCGCCCTCCACGAGGCGCATCACCGCGTCGTGCACATTCAGGGCGATCAGCCGGCTTTTGAGCGGGCCGAAGTCCGCCCGCAGCGCCGACACCCAGGCCGGAAAAAAAGTGAACGCCAGCGTATGCGGCACGGCGAACTCGATCATGTCGGTGCCCGCGCTGGTGTGCGCGCGCAGCATGGCGCGCGTGTTCTGCAGCGCCTGCAGCACCTCCAGCGCCTGGTCGTACAGCGTGTTGCCCGCGGCCGTCAGCCGCGTGGGGTAGGAACTGCGGTCCACCAGATCGGTGCCGGCCCAGGCCTCCAGCGCCTGGATGCGCCGCGAAAAAGCGGGCTGTGTCACATGGCGCAATTGCGCCGAGCGGCTGAAGCTGCGCGTTTCTGCCAGGCTGACGAAGTCTTCGAGCCATTTGGTTTCCATGGCCCGCATTATCGATGCGCCCAGGCAGGCCTTCTCCCCCTGTTGAGCGCGACTGGCCCGCCCCAGCGCCCTCCTGGGGAACACCCTGCGGCGGAGCACCGTACGTTTGATTGCAAAATAGGCCCTCTCGCGCCCACAGCGCAATCCTTCGACCAGGCCCCTGGTGCACAACACCGGAGGGCAGAGCGGCCAGCCTTTCATGTTCGACTTTTCTGTTCTCTGCCCCCATGTCCTCCCTACCTACCCCCGGGCCGGCCGACGATGCCGCCCCGGATGGCGCGCGCGTCTCTAGCGCCCCCGCCTCCAGCGAACCCCGTTCCCTGCGCATCGAGGACTGGCTCACCGTCATCGTCATGGCGCTGCTGGCGCTGATCACGTTTGCCAACGTGCTCGTGCGCTATTTCACCAATTCGTCCTTTGCCTGGACCGAGGAGCTCTCGGTCTTCCTGATGATCGTGCTGGCCCTGGTGGCTGGCTCTGCCGCCGTGGCGCGCGACCGCCACATCCGCATCGAATTCTTCTGCGACAGCGGCTCCGCAGCCCGCCGCCGCCGGTTGGCGCAACTTGGCGCACTGCTGGTGGCCGTGCTGTTCGCGGTGATCGCCGTGCTCAGCGTGCGCGTGGTCTGGGACGACTACCGCTTCGAAGAAACCTCGCCCGGCATCGGCGTGCCGCAGTGGTGGTACTCGGTCTGGCTGCCCATCCTCTCGCTGCTCATCACCTGGCGCGCCATTGGCCTGCTGATCCGCCGCACGCGCCAGCCGGACGTGGAGTTTCTCGGCAATGACGCAGACGACAACGGAGAGCGCCAGCCATGATCGCCACGCTGCTCTTCGTCGCCTTCCTGGTGCTGATGTTTGTGGGTGTGCCCATCGGCGCCGCCCTGGGGTTGGCCGGCGCCGCCGCCATTGCGCTGGCCAATGCCGAGACGCAGTGGTTTGGCCTGCTCGCCGTGCCGCAGAACTTCTACGCCGGGCTGGGCAAGTACCCGCTGCTGGCGATTCCCATGTTCGTGCTGGTGGGCTCGATCTTCGACCGTTCGGGCGTGGCGCTGCGCCTGGTGAACTTTGCTGTGTCCATGGTCGGGCGCGGACCGGGCATGCTGCCGCTGGTGGCGATTGCCGTGGCCATGTTCCTGGGCGGCATCTCGGGCTCGGGCCCGGCCAACGCGGCCGCCGTGGGCGGGGTGATGATCGCGGCCATGAGCCGCGCGGGCTACCCCGGCAGCTTCTCGGCGAGTGTGGTGGGGGCGGCCGCAGCCACGGACATCCTCATCCCGCCTTCGGTGGCGTTCATCATCTATTCGGTGTTGGTGCCCGGGGCCTCGGTGCCGGCCTTGTTCGCGGCGGGCATGGTGCCGGGCGTGCTGGCGGGCATTGCGCTCATCGTGCCGGCCGTGTGGATGGCGCGCCACCACCGCATGGGCCACCTGGAAGCCGACATGCCCCGCCCGCCGTTCTGGCGCAGCCTGCGCGAAGCCTCCTGGGGCCTGGCCGCGCCGGTGCTGATCCTGGGCGGCATGCGCGCGGGCTGGTTCACACCCACCGAGGCCGCCGTGGTGGCCGTGTTCTACGGCCTGTTCGTGGGCATGGTGATCCACCGCACCATTCAGGTGCGCGACCTGTTCACCATCCTGCGCGAAGCGGGCGAGCTGTCGGCCGTGATCCTGATCGTGGTGTCGCTGGCGGGCATCTTCGCGTTCTCACTGTCCACACTGGGCGTGATCGACCCGGTGGCCAACGCCATCGTGAACTCCGGCCTGGGCGAATACGGCGTGCTGGCGCTTTTGATCCTGCTGCTCATCACCGTGGGCATGTTCCTGGACGGCATCTCGATCTTCCTGATCTTCGTGCCGCTCTTGCTGCCCATCATGCAGCACTACCAGTGGGACCCGGTGTGGTTCGGCGTGATCCTCACCCTGAAGGTCGCACTGGGCCAGTTCACGCCGCCGCTGGCCGTGAACCTGATGGTCAGCTGCCGCATCGCAGGCGTGCGCATGGAGTCCACCGTGCGCTGGGTCGGCCCCATGCTGCTGGCCATGTTCCTGGTGATGGTGGCCGTGATCGCCTTCCCGCAGCTGGCCCTGTGGCTGCCTGCCCAGCTGGGCTATTGATTCGTTCGCATTTTTTCCAAGGAGACCTGTCCCATGAAACTTCGCACTTTCCTCACTTCCGCCGTCGCCGCTGCTGCGGCCCTTGCCTTCGGCACACCCGCGCTGGCGCAGAACTACAAGAGCGAATACCGCATGTCGCTGGTACTGGGCACCGCCTTCCCGTGGGGCAAGGGCGGCGAGATCTGGGCACAGAAGGTCAAAGAGAAAACCCAGGGCCGCATCAACATCAAGCTCTACCCGGGCGTGTCGCTGATCCAGGGCGACCAGACACGTGAGTTTTCCGCGCTGCGCCAGGGCGTGATCGACATGGCCGTGGGGTCCACCATCAACTGGTCGCCCCAGGTGAAGGCGCTGAACCTGTTCTCGCTGCCCTTCCTGTTCCCCGACTACGCGGCTGTCGATGCGGTCACACAGGGCGAAGTCGGCAAGAGCATCTTTCAGACGCTGGAAAAGGCCGGCGTGGTGCCACTGGCCTGGGGTGAGAACGGCTACCGCGAGATCAGCAACTCCAAGCACGCCATCAAGAGCCCCGCCGACCTCAAGGGTCTGAAGATCCGCGTGGTGGGCTCGCCCCTGTTCCTCGACACCTTCACCGCGCTGGGCGCCAACCCCACGCAGATGAGCTGGGCCGACGCACAGCCCGCCATGGCCAGCGGCGCCGTGGACGGCCAGGAGAACCCCATCGCCGTGTACCAGGCCGCCAAGCTGCACACCGTGGCACAGAAGCACGTGACCATGTGGGGCTACATGAACGACCCGCTGATCTTCGTGGTGAACAAGGACGTGTGGAACAGCTGGACGCCCGCAGACCGCGAAGCCGTCAAGCAGGCCGCCATCGAAGCCGGCAAGGAAGAAATTGCCATCGCGCGCAAAGGCATGATCGAGGCCGACAAGCCCCTGCTCAAGGACATCGCCGCGAATGGCGTGACCGTGACGCAGCTGAGCCCCGCCGAGCGCGACGCCTTCGTAAAGGCCACGCGCCCCGTGTTCGAGAAGTGGAAGGGCCAGATCGGCGCCGACTTGGTAAGCGCAGCCGAGAAGGCGATTGCGGCGCGCAAACAATAATGGGGCAGTAATGGGGCGCCTTGCCCCATAGCGCAGGCTCTGCCAGCGCTATCAAATCAAAAGCGGCTAACGCCCTAACCACGGGCGCTAGCCGCTTTTTTACGCCTCACGCATCAGGGAACGGGATGCTTGACGGCGTTCTTGGCCAGCTTGCGCCGCACGGCAACTTCCAGGTCCACGCCCGCGTGGTCCGCCAGCTGCAGCAGGTACAGCAGCACATCGGCCATCTCGTCGCCGACCCGCTCGTGGGCGGTGGCGTCCTGGGTGAAGGTGCGCGACTGCTCCGGCGTGAGCCACTGGAACAGCTCCTGCAGCTCGGCCGCCTCCACCATCAGCGCCATGGCCAGGTTCTTGGGCGTGTGAAAGGGCTGCCAGTCACGCGCGGCGGCGAAGGCGCGCAGCTCACGCTGCAGGGCGGCGATATCCATGCTCAACGCTCCGTGCTTTCATTTTGATAGCTGCTTGCGCTTGCCACATAAGCGCTACAGCCCATTTTGACCATCATTCTTCTGCAACGCCCACATGCGCGCGTAGTGCCCGCCGTGGGCCAGCAGCTGCGCGTGCGTGCCACGCTCGACGATACGGCCGGCCTCCATGACCAGGATTTCGTGCGCGTCCACCACGGTGGACAGGCGGTGGGCGATCACCAGGGTCGTCTTGTTCTGCGCGGCGCTGGCCAGCTCGGCCTGGATGGCACGCTCGTTGGCAGAGTCCAGGGCGCTGGTGGCCTCGTCGAAGATCAGGATGGGTGGGTTCTTGAGCAGCGTGCGCGCAATGGCCACGCGCTGCTTCTCGCCACCGCTGAGCTTCAGCCCGCGCTCGCCCACCATGGTGTCGTAGCCCTTGGGCTGGGCTGCGATGAAGGCATGGATGTGCGCAGCGCGCGCTGCCTGCTCAACCTCGGCCTGGCTGGCGCCGGTTCGGCCGTAGGCGATGTTGTAGGCCACGGTGTCGTTGAACAGCACCGTGTCCTGCGGCACGATGCCGATGGCGCGGCGCAGGCTGTCCTGCGTGACCGTCCGGATGTCCTGCCCCGCGATGGTGATGCGCCCGCCCTGCAGGTCATAGAAACGGTACAGCAGGCGGCTCAGGGTGCTCTTGCCTGCGCCCGAGGGGCCGACCACGGCAACCGTCTTGCCGGCGGGAATCGTGAAGCTCACCCCCTGCAGCACGGGCCGTGCGGGGTCGTAGGCGAAGTGCACATCCTCGAAACGCACGGTGGGCGTGTGCAGGTCCGCCAGCGGCTGGGCGCCGGGCGCATCGGCCACCTCCTGCTCCCTGTCCATCAGCGTGAACATCTTGTCCAGGTCGGTCAGGTTCTGCCGGATCTCGCGGTAGATCACGCCCAGGAAGTTCAGCGGGATGTAGATCTGGATCATGAAGGCGTTGACCATGACCAGGTCGCCCAGCGTCATGCGCCCCGCGGCCACGCCCTCGGTGGCGCGCCACAGCATGGCCACCAGCCCCACGGCGATGATGAGCTGCTGCCCGCTGTTGAGCAGCCCCAGGGTGCTGCGGCTCTTGAGCTGGGCCTGCCGCAATTGCTCCAGGCTTTCGTCATAGCGGCGCGCCTCGAACTGCTCGTTGTTGAAGTACTTGACGGTCTCGTAGTTCAGCAGCGAATCGATGGCCTTGCTGTGCGCGGCCGAGTCGAACTGGTTCGCCTGGCGCCGGAACTGGATGCGCCACTGCGTCACGCCCACGGTGAAGGCGACGTACAGCACCAGCGCGGTGAGCGTGATGACGGCAAACCAGACGTCGAACTGGCGCGCCAGGATGAACAGCACCAGCAGTACCTCGACCAGCGTGGCGGCCAGGTTGAACAGCGCGAACGACACCAGCGACTCGATGCCGCGCACGCCGCGCTCGATGTCGCGCGTCATGCCGCCGGTCTGGCGCTCCAGGTGAAAGCGCAGGGACAGCGCATGCAGGTGCTCGAAGGTCTTGAGCGCGATGGCGCGCGCCGCGCCATGCGTGGCCTTGGCGAACACCAGCTCGCGCAACTCGTTGAACACCGAGTTGGCCAGGCGCAGCGCCCCGTAGGCCAGCAGCAGCCCCACGGGCACCACCAGCAGCGCCGTGGTGCTGCCGGCGGGCAGCGTCATGGCATCGACGAGCCTCTTGAGCAGTAGCGGCACCCCCACGTTGGCCAGCTTGGCGCCGACCATGAAGGCCATGGCCGCGACCACGCGCCATTTGTACTGCCACAGATAAGGGCAGCAGGCGCTGCAGGGTGGCCCGGTCGGAACGAACGCGTGGGCTGTCGGAGGCGATGGCTTCGCCGTAGCGGCGCATGATGGACAATCCGTGGAGTCAAGCAAAACCAAAGATTGTGCCCATGTCCCAGGATCGCCCCGCCTCCCACAGCCAGTTGCCCGCCGACAAGGAACTGGTACTCAAGGTGATACCCATGCCCGCCGACACCAACGGCAATGGCGACATCTTCGGCGGCTGGGTCATGGCGCAGGTGGATCTGGCCGGCTCCGTGCTGCCCGCGCGGTACATCCGCGGCCGCATGGCCACGGTGGCGGTGAACGAATTCATCTTCAAGCAGCCCGTGCGCGTGGGCGACCTGCTGTCGTTCTTTGCCGAAGTCACGCGCATCGGCAACACCTCCATGACCGTGCAGGTGGAGGTCTATGCCGAGCACATCCGCACCCAGGGCAGCTACGTGAAGGTGACCGAGGCGTCGCTGACCTATGTGGCCATCGACGAAAACGGCCGCCCGCGCCCCATTCAGAAGCCGGGCGACGAAAGCGTCGCGCCGTAAAGAAAACGGGAGCGCCTCACGGCCTCCCGCTGGCGGCGATGGGTGTGCCGGCGTCAGGCCGCGGCCAGCGCGGCCGAGGATGCGGCAGACGACGAACCCGAGGCCGCGCTCATGCGCGCGCCACCACCCAGGCCCACCTCGATCTCGCCGGAGAGCTGGCCACCCTCTTCGATCACCACCTTGCCGTAGCGGATCTTGCCGCTCACCTTGCCGGTGCTGAAGATCACCAGCTTCTGGCGCACGGTGAGCGTGCCGTCGAACTCGCCGTGGATCTCGGCAATGTCGATCTCGGCGGAGCCGCGGAACGCGCCCTGCTCGGTGATCTGGATCACGCGCGAATCCATGGTGGCCTCCACCGTGCCTTCCACGACGAGGGTGTCGCAATCGGTGATCTCCACACCCTTGAGCTTGATGTTGGGGCCCACGGTCAGCTTGCTGCCGCTGCCCTCGGCCGTGGCGCTGGAGGCCGTGGACACAGCGGTTCTGGTTGCGGGAGCGGCGGTTGGGGTGCTTGCGGTGGTGGTGGTGCCGCCCAGCGCTGACGAAGGCTGGCGGGATTGGAAAGTGTCGGGTTCGCGTTTGCCAAAGAAGGGGTTTTGCACGGCCATCGGATCGGATCTCCTAGAAAAGACCCGCAGATGCTAGGAGTTGCCACAGATCAAAACCGCCCCTGTTACGCAAGAACGGTAACCAAACCGTTCGATGGTTGCATGCACTTGCAGGGCTTGCAGCAGCACACAGCGCGTATCCCCCAAACGGCGCGTGCCCGGCGCGGCCGTCTTCGCACGGTCGCGCTAAGAGACGATGTACGCCGCGGCTCCCGCGGACATCAGCTCGCCCTGCGGGCCGAGGAACTCCATGCGCGTGGTGGCCACGCGCGAGCCCAGGCGCAGCACCTCGGCCCGCAGCTCGAAGTGGCTGCCGATGCCGGGGCGCAGATAGTCGATGCGCAGGTCGATGGTGCCCAGCTTGGCGAAGCGGTGCAGGCGGTCCATGGGCGCCTCGTCCATGTGCTTGGCGCCGATGGCCGCCATCACGGCCAGACCGCCCATGGCATCCAGCCCCGCGCTGATGACGCCGCCGTGCAGCCGGTTGTAGGCAAAGTGCCCCACCAGATCGGGACGCATGTCGATGCGCGCCGCGACGGCCGCGGGCTCCAGGCGCGTGATCTTCAGGCCCAACAGGTGGTTGAAGGGAATCTTCCCTTCAAAGATCTGGCGCAGGCCGGCGATGAACTCGGGCTCGAAGGCCACTGGCAGGCTGGCAGGTTTGCTCATGGAATTTTTGCTCTCTTATCAGGAGCTGTTAGCGCTTACTGGATAAGCGCTAGAGCCATTTTTCATTCAAACGCCCGGCCACCCGGTCCAGCAGACACGGTGATCACCTCGGCGCGTAGGGCGAACACGGCATGGATGCCGGCGCCGCCCCCCCCCCGCCCCGTTCGGTGGCGGGGCGGATGTCAGCAGGCGCTGAAATCCGGGCGGCGTTTGTCCATGAACGCGGTGAAGGCCTCGCGGGCGGCGGGCTCGCGCAGCATGCGGCCAAAGCTCTGGCCCTCCTCAGCCATGCGCTCCAACACGGCGGCGGTCTGGCTCTTCTTGAGCAGGCGCTTGGTCTCGATCAGGGCCGACAGCGGCTTGGCCGCGAGCTTGCGCGCCTGGGCCTGGGCCACCATGTTGCATTCGGTCGGCGGCACCACGCGGTTGACGAAGCCGACTTCCAACGCCGCTTCGGCCATGAAGGGCTCGCCCAACAGCAGCGCCTCGGCCGCGCGGTGGTAGCCCAGCATCTGTGGCGCGAACAGGCTGGAGGCGGCCTCGGGGCACAGGCCCAGGTTCACGAAGGGCATCGAGAACGCCGCGTTGTCCCCCGCGTACACCAGGTCGCAGTGGAACAGCAGGGTCGTGCCGATGCCCACCGCCGGGCCGCACACCGCAGCCAGCACGGGCTTGGGAAAGGTGGCGATGGCGCGCAGAAAGCGGAACACGGGCGCGTCCTGCGTGGCGGGCGGCTGCTGCAAAAAGTCGCCGATGTCGTTGCCCGCACTGAAGATGGCCACGTCGCCCTGCAGCACGACCACGCGCACCGACGCGTCCTGCGCCGCGGCCTCGAACGCATCGGCCAGCTGCGCGTACATGGCCGTGGTGATGGAATTTTTCTTCTCCACGCGGTTGAAGGTGATGGTGGTCACGCCCTCTTCGGCGTGGACCAGGATGTCTGCGTTCGTTGTACTCATGGGTGTTGCTCCGGGGTCATTCCTTGTAATAAACGATCTGGTGGCTGGTGGCCAGCATGGCGCCGGCCTCATTCCACAGCTGCACGGTCTGGTCGAAAAAGCCGTTGCGAAACTCCTGCGCGCGCGCCTGGCCCAGCAGGTAGCCCGTGCCGGTCTGCGCCAGCAGGTCCGCGCCCGCATGGAAGTACACGGTGATGGACACGGTGCCCGCGGGCACCTGGCGCGCGCGGCGCAGCCACACGCGAGGGAAGAACACATCGGCCAACGCCGCCAGCGCGCAGAAGTCCAGCGCCCGCGCGGGCGCGTCGCGCATCCACAGCTGCGACAGGCTGGTGTCGCCGCTGTCGTCCCACTGTTCGGGCAGCGCGCCGGTCACCGGGCGCATCTCGTAGCGCTGCAGCCATTCCGAGCGGAACGCCGGTTGCACGGGTTTGCACTGCGCCGGCGCGGGGACCTGCGGCATGGGCGTGTCGGCGGCGCCCCAAGTCTCGCGCCGCGCGGCCGTGACCACGGTGGCCGTGGTGGTGACCACGGGCGCGCCGTCCGCCCCCGCCTGCAGGATGGACAGCGTCCAGTGCTGGGTGGAGCGATTGGTGCGCACCGGTGTGGCCTGCAGCGTGAACGGCCCCTCGGCCAGCGCGCCCGCGTAGTTCACCGTGAGCGACAGGGGCTCGCCCAGGCGGTCGGGGTGCTGCATCACGGCCTGCAGCAGCGTGGCCGCGGTGATGCCGCCAAACGGCCCGACCATGTTCCAGTAAGCCGGCGAGGTGTGGCCGGTGTACTGCCCGGCCCCTTCGGAATGGCTGGACGAGAGCGCCAGCGCCGCGTCCAGGGGATGAATGCTGTGGTGCGTAGTCATGGGTGCGAGTGTGCCGTGATTCGGCTCAGCCTGCGGTGGCGGTGGCACCTGCGGTGCCCTGCGGCTGCGCCTGGGCCAACGCCTCCAGCTGCTGCAAGGCGCGAGGCCACAGCGTGGCGCGGAACTGTTCGCGGAAAAATCCAAAGTGCCCGATGCGCCGCGCCTGCGCCTCGTGCGGCGCGATGCGCTCCACGCTGCACGGCGCGTTCGCATACAGCGCCAACAGGCTTTGCGTGCCGCGCCAGGTCATGAGCTCATCGTCCTGCATGGACCAGGCGTGTACCCGAAAGCGCACCGCCGCGTAGCTGCGCTGGGCGGATTCTCCCTCCGCCCCCACGCTGTAGCGCGGGTGCAGGCACCAGCGGCGCCACTGCAGCATCACCCCCGCGGGCAAGTCGCCCACGGCACGCAGGCGCCGCCCAGGGAAGTAGCCGCACAGCCGCACCGACAACGGCACCAGCACATGCCAGAACGCGGGCATGGCGCGGCGGATGCGGGGCGCGTTGTCGCGCCAGTAGCCGCTGCCCGCGGCGACGCTCAGCAGGCCGCTCACGCGCGCATGCTCGCGCAGCAGCCCGGGCAGCTGCGCGCCCAGGCTGTGCCCCAGCAGCAGCAGCGGCTGGCCAGGCAGCGCCTGGGCTGCATGGGCGATCACCGCGTCGTAGTCGCGCGCCCAGTCGAACAGGTTGGCCCGCACCTCGCGCATGCCACCACTCAGCGACTCGCCCTGCCCCCGGTAGTCGAAGGTGGTGACCCGCAGGCCCTGCTGCGCCAGCCAGGCGGCGAACGGCCCATAGAAGGCCTGGCGCACGCCCATGGCGCCGCCAATGACGACGCTGGCGCGCGCGGGGCCGGTCCGTGGCGCGTACACGCGCAGCGCCAACGGCACTGCGCCATCGACCATCAGGGTTTCACTCTGCATGGCTTGTCTCCATGAAGGCGGCCGGTCTGCGCCGGCTCGGCTGCAATCCCCGCGCGCTGCCG
This sequence comes from Diaphorobacter sp. LI3, assembly GCF_022807955.1. NCBI lineage: Bacteria > Pseudomonadati > Pseudomonadota > Betaproteobacteria > Burkholderiales > Comamonadaceae > Diaphorobacter > Diaphorobacter sp. LI3. The sequence goes on from NZ_CP094346.1 coordinate 3,761,271, forward strand.
CGCGGCAGTGGCGCTTACTTACACGCGCTCGAAGATACCCGCCGCGCCCTGGCCCATGCCCACGCACATGGTGACCATGCCGTACTTGAGCTGCTTGCGGCGCAGCGCATGCACCACGGTGGCCGAGCGGATGGCGCCCGTCGCGCCCAGCGGGTGGCCCAGCGCGATGGCGCCGCCCATGGGGTTGACCTTGGCCGTGTCCAGCCCCAGCGTGTTGATGACGGCCAGCGACTGGGCGGCGAAGGCTTCGTTGAGCTCGTACCAGCCGATGTCGTCCTGCTTCAGACCGGCATAGCGCAGCGCGGCGGGAATGGCCTCGATCGGGCCGATGCCCATGATGGACGGCGGCACGCCCTTGCTGGCGAAGCTGACGAAGCGCGCCAGCGGCGTGAGGCCGAAGCGCTTGACGGCGGATTCGCTGGCCAGGATCAGCGCGCCGGCGCCGTCGCTGGTCTGCGAGCTGTTGCCAGCCGTGACCGTGCCGCGCGCGGCAAACACGGTGCGCAGCTTGGCCAGGCCTTCCAGGCTGGTGTCGGGGCGGGCGCCCTCGTCCAGGCTCACGGTGCGGGTGCTGGCAATGACTTCGCCCGTCTCCAGGTGGGCCGTGCGGTCGGTCACCTCGATGGGCGTGATCTCGTCGGCAAACTCGCCGGCCTGCTGCGCGGCGATGGCGCGGCGGTGCGACTCCAGCGCGAAGGCGTCCTGCGCCTCGCGGCTCACCTTCCACTGCTGGGCCACCTTCTCGGCGGTGAGGCCCATGCCGTAGGCGATGCCCACGTCGCCGTCACGCTCGAAGATGCTGGGCGACAGGCTGGGCGCGTTGCCCATCATGGGCACCATGCTCATGCTCTCCACGCCGGCGGCGATCATCACCTCGGCCTCGCCCACGCGGATGCGGTCGGCCGCCATGGCCACGGCCGACAGGCCCGAGGCGCAGAAGCGGTTCACCGTGATGCCGCCCACGCTGGTGGGCAGGCCCGCCAGCACGGCGCCGATGCGCGCCACGTTCAGGCCCTGCTGCGCCTCGGGGATGGCGCAGCCGCAGATGATGTCCTCGATCGAGGCGGGGTCCAGCCCCGGCACCTGGGCCAGCGCGCTCTTGAGCGTGGTGGCCAGCAGGTCGTCCGGGCGGTAGTTGCGGAAAAAGCCCTTGTGCGAACGGCCGATGGGCGTGCGCGTGGCGGCAACGATGTAGGCGTCTTGGATCTGTTTCATGGTTTCTCTCCTCGGGCGGCCTCAGTTACGCACCGGCTTGCCAGTGTTGAGCATGCCCAGGATGCGCTCCTGGGTCTTGGGGTGCTCGATCAGGGCGCAGAACGCCTTGCGCTCCAGCGCCATCAGGTATTCCTCGCTCACCAGCGTGCCGGCGTCCACGTCGCCGCCGCACACCACTTCGGCGATCAGCGTGGCGATGTGCTGGTCATGCTCGCTGATGAAGCCGCCGTCGCGCATGTTCACCAGCGAGCCGCGGATGGTGGCGATGCCGCTGCGCCCGGCCACGGGGAACAGGCGCTTCATCGGCGCGCGCCAGCCGCTGGCGGCCATGGCCTTGGCTTCGTTGATGGCGACGAACAGCACCTCGTCCTTGTGCGGCACGATGAGGTCGCTGTCGAGCAGGTAGCCGAGCTTCTTCGACTCAAGGGCGCTGGTGCCTACCTTGGCCATGGCCGCGGCGGTGAAGCCTTCGGTCAGGAAGGGCAGGAGGTCCTTGCCGGTGCTGGCGGCGGCGTTCTCGGCCGCGCGGCGGGCGATGTAGGTCAGGCCGCCGGCACCGGGCACCAGGCCCACGCCCACTTCCACCAGGCCGATGTAGCTTTCCATGTGGGCCACGCGGCGTGCGCTGTGCACGGCCAGCTCGCAGCCGCCGCCCAGCGCCATGCCGTGGATGGCGGAGATGACCGGCACCTGGGCGTAGCGCAGGCGCAGCATGAGGTTCTGCAGCTCATGCTCCACGCCCTCGATGGCGGCAATGCCGGCCACCACGTAGGCAGGCATGGTGGCCTGCAGGTCGGCGCCCACGCTGAACGGTGCGTCGCCCGACCAGATGACCATGCCGTCGTACTCGCGCTCGGCCAGGTCCACGGCCTCCATCAGGCCTTCCATCACGTCGGGGCTGATCGCGTGCATCTTGCTCTGGATGGAGGCGATCAATACCTTGCCATCGAGCGTCCAGGTGCGCAGCGCATCGGTCTCGCTGATGGTGGTGCCGGCCTTGCGCCAGTCGGGCAGGTTGTCCTCGCCCAGCAGTTTCTCGGGGAAGTACTGGCGCTCGTACACCGGCAACTGGCGGCGCGGCACGAACTTGCCTTGGCGCGCGCTCCACGAACCCTGCGCCGTGTGCACGCCGCCGGCATCCGCCACCGGGCCCTTGAACACCCACTCGGGCAGCGGCGCCTTGGACAGTGCCTTGCCCGCGTCAATGTCCTCCTGGACCATCCTGGCCACCTCCAGCCAGCCCGCCTCCTGCCACAGCTCGAACGGCCCCTGGCTCATGCCGAAGCCCCAGCGCATGGCCTGGTCCACATCGCGCGCGGTGTCGGCAATCGTGGCCAGATGCACCGCAGCGTAGTGGAAGCTGTTGCGCAGGATGGCCCACAGGAACCGGCCCTGCGCGCCCTCGGCGTTGCGCAGCAGCTTCAGGCGCTCGGCGGCGGGCTTCTTGAGCATGCGACCGTACACCTCGTCGGCCTTGGCGCCGGCGGGCACATATTCCTCGCTCTCCAGCTCGAAGCGCAGGATGTCGCGGCCCACCTTCTTGTAGAAGCCCGCCTTGGCCTTCTGGCCCAGGTTGCCCAGCTCGATCAGCTTTTGCAGCACGGCGGGCGTGCCGAAGCTGCCGTAGAACGGGTCGGTCTGCTCGTTCAGGTTGTCCTGCAGCGTCTTGATGACGTGGGCCATGGTGTCCAGGCCAACCACATCGGCGGTGCGGAAGGTGCCGCTGGAGGCGCGGCCCAGCTTCTTGCCGGTGAGGTCGTCCACCACGTCGAAGGTCAGGCCGAAGTTCTCCACCTCCTTCATCGTGGAGAGCATGCCGGCGATGCCCACGCGGTTGGCGATGAAGTTGGGGGTGTCGTGCGCGCGCACCACGCCCTTGCCCAGGCCGCTGGTCACGAAGGCTTCGAGCTGGTCGAGCACCTCGGGGCGGGTGGTGGGGGTGTTGATCAGCTCCACCAGCACCATGTAGCGCGGCGGGTTGAAGAAGTGGATGCCGCAAAAGCGCGGCTTGATGGCGTCGGGCAGCGCCTCGGACAGCTGGGTGATCGACAGGCCCGAGGTGTTGGACGCCACGATGGCGTGCGGTGCGACGTGCGGCGCGATCTTCTTGTACAGATCGAGCTTCCAGTCCATGCGCTCGGCGATGGCCTCGATGACGAGATCGCACTCGCCCAGCAGCGCCATGTTCTCCTCGTAATTCGCCTGCTGGATCAGCGCGGCGTCGTCCGCCACACCCAGGGGCGAGGGCTTGAGCTTCTTGAGGTTCTCCACCGCGCGGGTGACGATGCCGTTCTTCGGACCTTCCTTGGCGGGGAGATCGAACAGCACCACCGGCACCTTCACATTGACGAGGTGGGCCGCGATCTGCGCGCCCATCACGCCCGCGCCGAGCACGGCGACTTTCTTCACTTGGAATCGGGACATTTGCTTGTTCCTTGGATGGTGGGATGCGCACGGGGCCGCGCGCCAGGCCCCGCGCCACGCGGGCGGACCGGCTGCGGCGCCGTGGCGCTCACTGCTTTGCTTACTGCACGCGCTGCCAGGTCTGGGTGCGCCAGAACGGCCCCAGGAAGCCGCGCACCTCCAGCCGCTTGCCGCCGTCGATGGGCGTGAGGCTGGCGCGGTATTCCTTGCCGTTTTCGGGGTCGAGGATCTTGCCGCCCTCCCAGACCTCGCGGTCATCGGCCTTCTTGACGCCGCGGATGATCTCCAGCCCCGCGATCGCCTTGCCCTTGCGGTCGTCCTTGCATTCGGTGCAGGTGGCGGCCGGGTCGGCGTCCTTCTTGAGGGACTTCTCGATACGGCCGGTCAGCACGCCACCGGCTTCGGCAATACGGATCTCGGCCTTGGCCTCGCCCGTCTTGTCGTCCACGCTGCGCCACAGGCCCACGGGGGACATCTGGGCCCATGCAGGGGCCGCGATTGCTGCAAAAATAATAGCTGCTAGCGCTTGTCTCATAAGGCCTCCAGTGCAAAAACGTTCAAAAGTAGCAATGCGTGCAGTCGCTGGCTCAGGCCAGGGCGGCGTCGGTGTCCATGAGCACCTTGCTGCCGGCGCGGGCGGTGCGCATCAGCGTGTGGACTTCAGGGAACAGCTTGGCGAAGTAAAAACGCGCCGTCTGCAGCTTGGCCTGGTAGAACGGGTCGGTGTTGCCGGCGGCAATCTCGCGCAGCGCCACCTGGGCCATGCGGGCAAACATGTAGCCAAACACCAGGTGGCCGGCCACGCGCAGGTAGTCCACGGCGGCGGCGCCCACCTCATCGGGGTTCTGGAAGCCGCGGAAGCCGATCTCGGTGGTGAACTTGGTCATCTGGTCGCCCAGGTAGGCGATGGGGTTGATGAACTCGGCCATCTTCTCGTTCACGCCTTCTTCGGCCACCAGCTGCCCGACCAGCTTGCCGAACTTCTTCAGCGTGGCGCCGTTGTTGCCCAGCACCTTGCGGCCCAGCAGATCCAGCGACTGCACGGTGTTCGTGCCTTCGTAGATCATGTTGATGCGGTTGTCGCGCACGAACTGCTCCATGCCCCATTCCTTGATGAAGCCATGGCCGCCGAAGACCTGCATGCAGGCGTTGGTGGCAATGTGCCCGTTGTCGGTCACGAAGGCCTTGACGATGGGGGTCAGCAGCGCCACCAGTTCGTCGGAATCCTTGCGCACCTTCTCGTCGGGGTGGCTGTGCGCCTTGTCCAGCAGCAGCGTGCAGAAAATCTGCAGCGCGCGCGCGCCCTCGGCGTAGGCTTTGGCGGTGAGCAGCATCTTGCGCACGTCGGGGTGCACGATGATGGGATCGGCTTCCTTGTCCTTGGCCTTGGTGCCCGACAGGCTGCGCATCTGGATGCGGTCCTTGGCGTAGGCCAGCGCGTTCTGGAAGGCCACTTCGGTCAGGCCCAGCGACTGGTTGCCCACGCCCAGGCGCGCGGCGTTCATCATGACGAACATGGCGGCCAGGCCCTTGTTGGGCTCGCCCACCAGGGTGCCGATGGCGCCGTCGATGGCAATCTGCGCCGTGGCGTTGCCGTGGATGCCCATCTTGTGCTCCAGGCCCGTGCAGTAGATGGGGTTGCGCTCGCCCAGCGAGCCGTCGGCGTTCACCTTGAACTTCGGCACCACGAACAGGCTGATGCCCTTGCTGCCCTTGGGCGCGTCGGGCAGGCGGGCCAGCACCAGATGCACGATGTTGGAAGTGAAGTTGTGCTCGCCGGCGCTGATGAAGATCTTGTTGCCGGTGATCTTGTAGGTGCCATCGGCCTGGGGCTCGGCCTTGGTGCGCAACAGGCCCAGGTCGGTGCCGCAATGCGGTTCGGTCAGGCACATGGTGCCGGTCCACTCGCCGCTCGTGAGCTTGGGCAGGTACAGCTTCTTCTGCTCGTCGGTGCCATGGGCGTGCAACGCCTCATAGGCGCCGTGCGACAGGCCGGGGTACATGGTCCAGGCCTGGTTGGCGCTGTTGAGCATCTCGTACAGGCACTGGTTCATCACGAAGGGCAGGCCCTGGCCGCCATAGGCGGTGTCGCACGACAGCGCAGCCCAGCCACCTTCCACATACTGCGCATAGGCTTCCTTGAAGCCCTTGGGCGTGGTCACCTCATGCGTCTGCTGGTTCAGCGTGCAGCCCTCGGTGTCGCCGCTGATGTTCAGCGGGAACGCCACGCCGGCGGCGAACTTGCCGGCTTCTTCCAGCACGGCGTTGATCGTGTCGGCATCCACTTCAGCATGCGCGGGCATGGCCTTGAATTCGTCGGTGACCTTGAAGACTTCATGCAGGACGAATTGCATGTCGCGCAGCGGAGGCGTGTAAGTAGGCATGTGGAGACTCCTGGGAAGAAGGAAGGGTGGAAAAGAAGAAAAACCGAAATACGGGTGGCAGGGCTCAACCGCGGTGGCCGGGCAGCGCGCTGTAGCGCGCCAGGATGTTGTCAAAGCCCGTGTTCGCCCGGTCGATGGAGCCGGGCGTGTGCAGGAAGCGCGCTTCGTAGTGCAGCGCCAGGATCAGGCCGTGGATCTCGAACAGCATCTGGTCCTCGCTGACGTCGTCGCGGATCTCGCCGCACTCCTTGCACTGCTGGATGGCGCGCTTCATCGCGGCCTGCCACGTCATCACGGAGTTGGCCAGCGCATCGCGCACCGGGCCGGTGCGGTCGTCGAACTCCACCGCGCCGCTGATGTAGATGCAGCCGGAATCGATCTCGATGGAGGTGCGCTTCATCCAGTTGGCGAACAGCGCGCGCAGGCGCGGCACGCCGCGAGGGGCCTGCATCGCGGGGTAGAACACTTCCTGCTCGAATCGAGTGTGGTACTCGCGGATCACCGATATCTGCAGTTCCTCACGCGAGCCGAAGTGCGCGAACACGCCTGACTTGCTCATGCCCGTCACGTCGGCCAGCGCACCGATGGACAACCCCTCCAGGCCGATGTGCGTGGCCAGGCCCAGGGCGGCATCGATGATGACGGCCTTGGTGTGTTGCCCCTTGTGCAGCGCCCGGCCCTCGCGGCGTGGCGCGCGAACCGTCTTGATGGGGGAAGGAGAAAGAGACATGAAGCAAAATAAAACGAACGATCGTTCTATTTTGCATAAAACAGGCAGGTAACGCCAGTATTTCCAGGCGCGCAAAACGCGCTTCGGGGTAAACCCCTAAGTGGATGATTTATCGAGCCCCACCATCGCGGGGGACCGTGCCAAGGGCGAAATGGTTACCGCGCCTTTCGCGGGTGGTCATGCCATCACGCTTGCCTGCGCCGGCGTTACAGCCACAGTGCCAGAGTGGCGTCCAGGTGTTCCGTCGGCATGCGGCGAAAGCCTGTGCGTGCGTAGCGCTGCAAGCGTCCGCGGATCAGGTCGGACAGTGCGGCCGCCCGCACCTGTGTCTGCACCGTGGGTGTCGCCGAGCCGTCCGCGTCGGCCACGGGCCGTAGGCACTGGCGCAGCGTGGCCTCCACCTTGTCGAAGAACAGGTTCATGCGCTGCTGTAGGCGCTCGTTTTCGAAAACCAGCGCATCCCCCACCATCACGCGCACCATGCCGGGGTTGCGCTCGCCGAACTGCAGCACCATAGCCGTGATGCGCGCCGCGCGCTGCGCGCCCTCAGACTCGCCACCGCGCTCCATGATCTGGTGCACAAGGGTAAAGACGCTCTGCTCGATGAAATCGATGAGCCCCTCGAACATCTGTGCCTTGCTGGCAAAGTGGCGGTACAGCGCCGCCTCGCTCACCTGCAGGCGCGCCGCAAGCGCTGCCGTGGTGATGCGCTCGGCCCCGGGCTGCTCCAGCATGGCCGCCAGGGTCTGCAGGATCTGCTCACGCCGCTCGCCCGGCCGCGGCCGGCGGCGCGCGGCGGGCGCGTCGTCGGTGGAGGCTGGCGCGTCAGTAGCAGGCGTGAATTCAGTCATGGGGCATGGATCGGGGGAGAGCAACAAGTGTGTGCAATTGATTCTCGCACACCACGACTCCAGCGTCGTGACGGCTGCTCGCTGTGCCGCGACCCTTGGATCCGCTTCCAAAAAAATAGCTGCTAGCGCTTGCTGAACAAGCGCTGCAGCCATTTTTGACTCCAATACACCCGGGCCATGCCCGAAAGAGCCTAGTGACTCCGGATCATGGTGCCGTAGGCCTGGTCGGTCAGAATTTCCAACAACATCGAATGCGGTACGCGGCCATCAATGATGTGCACGGCATTCACACCAGCCTTTGCCGCATCCAGCGCCCCGCTGATCTTGGGCAGCATGCCGCCGGAGATGGTGCCATCGGCGAACAATGCATCAATTTCGCGCGCCGTCAGGTCGGTAAGCAATTTGCCTTCCTTGTCCAGCACACCGGGGGTGTTGGTGAGCAGCACCAGTTTCTCTGCCTGCAGCACCGTAGCTAATTTACTCGCCACCACGTCGGCGTTGATGTTGTAGCTTTCGTTTTCCTCGCCAAACCCGATCGGGCTGATGACGGGAATGAAGGCATCGTCCTGCAGCGCCTTGACCACGCTCGGGTCGATCGCCACGATGTCACCGACCTGCCCCACGTCATGCTCGACGCTCGGGTCCTTGTTGTCCACCATCTTGAGCTTCTTGGCGCGGATCATGCCGCCATCGCGCCCCGTGAGGCCCACAGCCTTGCCGCCCGCCTGGTGAATCAGGCCCACGATGTCCTGCTGCACCTCGCCGGCCAGCACCCATTCCACGACTTCCATGGTTTCGGCATCGGTCACGCGCATGCCCTGAATGAACTCGCCCTTCTTGCCCAGACGGTTCAGGGCTTGCTCGATCTGCGGGCCTCCGCCGTGCACCACCACCGGGTTCATGCCTACCAGCTTGAGCAGCACCACGTCTTCCGCAAAGTCGGCCTGCAGGGCCGGGTCGGTCATGGCGTTTCCGCCATATTTGATGACCATGGTCTTGCCATGGAACTTGCGGATGTACGGCAGCGCCTGGGCCAGGATTTCAGCCTTGTCGCGCGGCGCAATGGAGAGAAGATCGGTCATGGCAAAAAAATAGGGGGGTGGCGAACGGGGGAGATGCGGCGCCGATTGTGCCGCACACGCCAACGTCACTGCAGCCAGCTGGGCAGCTTGAAGCGAACGATGGCCATATAGGCGATGGCGTAAAGCACCACAAAGAGCGCGCAACACAGCATCAGCACCAGCGTATTGCTCCAAAACAGTACGGCGGGCACCACGGTCAACAGCGTAAACGCCCACAGGTAAGGCGAGGTGCGGTTGTTGCGCATGAGCATGTCGCGCGCCTCGTCATCGTCATCAAAGACGCCACGCACGATGCGCCGGTAGATCAGTTGATGAAAATGCAAGGCATCTGCCATCCCCGGTGAAACTCCCCGCGCCCACTTGCGGTACATGGAGAATACCGTCTCCCACACCGGGTAAATCAGCAGCAGCATTGGAAACCAAGGCGACACTTGCGGATGACGCTGTACCAGGGCAATACTGGCAAAGGCAATCACCACGCCCCATAGGTACGCCCCACCATCGCCCGCAAAGATCAGGCCACGGGGGTAGTTCCAGATCAAAAAACCGGCCGTCGCTGCGGCAGTGGACACCAACAAGGCAGCCAGTGCCCTATCACCCACCTGCAGCGCCACATGAGTCAGAGCCAGACAAATGATAATAGCCACCATGGCCGCCAAGCCGTTGTAGCCGTCAATAATGTTGAAGGCATGGGGCAAGCCGGTGATCGCCAGCACAGCTAATACTAGCCCTATCCATGGCATGGAGACCATCCAGTCATCCACCCAGAACAACCCCAGCCGCGGAACAGACAGGCCCACCCAGGCAACGGCAAGCAGGGCAGTAGACATAGTTAGGAACAGGCGGTAGCGCACGGACAAGCGCTGTGTCAGATCCTCGGCGACCCCACCCACCACGGCGGGCAACAGCGCGACGCACCACAACCCCACCCAGTCCCCCATGCGGAGAATGGCTGGATCGCCCAAAAATAGGGACGAAACCATTCCCAAGAGCCAACTGATCAAAATTCCGCACAACAGACCGATGCCGCCCAAGCGGGGAATCTCTCCAACGTGGAATTTCTGGGGCGACTGTTCGTCATAGAAAAAATTGCGTCGCCGCGCCCAGCGCAGCACCAGCAGCGACACCAGGGCCGCGGAAATAAAGGCAACAACAGCAAGCCAGAGCATGAGGGGATTCTTAGCGCAACGAAGGGCGCATTTTCTTGTAGCACCGGTATGCGGGCGACGCCCACAAACGCAACATGCTGGAAATATGCCAGCGCAAATGATTCAATTTTCTGTGGCTGGCACGGTTGCCCGCATGCACCACCGTGCAGTCCGCCTTCTGCAAGCGATAGCCGGCCAGCTGGATCCGCAGGCACAGGTCCACGTCTTCGCAATACATGTGGTAGGACTCGTCAAAGCCGCCCACAGACTCCCACACCGACCGCGGCAGCACCATGCAGGCCGCATTGACCCAGTCTACGCGTGCATCGGGCCGGCGTAGAACCCAGCGCCGCCACAACGCGGCGGGCGTGGGAAGCGCCCTTTCGCTGTCTTGCACCCTGCCCCGCACATCCACTTGCCGGGGATAGGCACAGCCCACACCGGGCTGACAAGCGACTGCAAGCAACTGCCCAAACGGATTGCCGCTGTCAAAAAGTTCGACATCTGGGTTAAGGGCACAGACAAAATCCTCAGTAGTCCCCATCAACGCTTTATTGTGATTTCTTCCAAATCCCTGCGGCGACGGATTGCGCACCACCTGCAAATTGAATGGCCAGCCCTCACTCGGCGGGATAGGGGCCTCCTCCGGAGTATTCAACGTCAAAACCACCCGGGTCAATACTGAAAGCTGTAAATCCATCAGTTGCATAAGCAATGCCTGAACCTGAGCAGCATGTCCATGACTCACAATCGAAATCACCAGCGCACGCCCTATCACAATCATCTCTAATGACATTAAATAAGCTGCGCAGCATCAAACCGGGTGGACCAAGAATTTTCCAGCCTAAAGGCAGCGACATCCACGGCTTTAAAATCCACACTCAGAGCAGCATCTGCTAGCGCAACCACGTCATCCAAAGACTGGCTAATAAAAACCCCGTGATTCACAGAGTGAAAACTCATCTCGCCAAAATTTGTAGAAATTACCGGCAATCCAAGCGCCTTATATTCGTAATATTTAATGGGATCTACAGAATTTGTCAGCATATTTCTAATAAAAGGAATAAGCCCCACATCAAATTCCTTCATCGCCAACAATGCAGCATCATGCGAACAGGGCGGTAACAACACAACATTGGGCGGAAGATCCTTGTTCGGAGAACTGAAAACAGGGCCAATCAGCCGTATCTCATCGTCCAGCCTTGCACCGGCCAATGCACATACCCAATCCCAATCAAACCATGAAGCAATGGTACCTACGTAACCAAAAATTTTTTTCGTGGATCTGATGGTTTTCTGGGACAAAGCCGGAATCACGGTCGGATCCAATGCATTACGCACCAAGGCCACATCGCTCCGATGTTGCGACCAACGCGACTGGAGTGCAGAGCTTGAAACCCAGATTCTATCTACGGAACCCACTAGGCTACGCTCTCGCCGCGCCATCGAAAAACGAGAAAATCCAGAATAAAAAGCAGGAAACTCATCCATCGCATCGTACAAAGATGGACACCCCTTGAAACGCTCAAGCAACTTGATCGCCAAAATCGACGGCTTACCAATTACCAAAAGAATCTGTGCATCCCGAACAAAACCATCGATTTCTTGAAATAACCGTCGCCATAGTTTTTCATTGATCCAGCCAGATCCAGGCAATGGTTCAATTGGAAGAGCGCCAGGCTTTAAAATTGTGATCCACGCCGGAGTGCTGTTAAGTTGCGGCAAACCAGGCGATGAGCGCAAGCGCCCAAGATCTGCCCACTGCGGTAAACGAGTAGGGTAAGGGTCAACCCAGATAACCGGCTCGCCAGTACGTTCGTGATACCACTGAACGAATTTATGTGGCCGTTGGGCAAAGCTTGCCCATGGCACCGGCGAGAGATAAATCAAGCGCATCAGGCAAAGTGCTCGCGTAGCGTTTTCACAATCCGCTCTGCGGCATGACCATCGCCATAAGGTGACACACCACGCGCCATAGCCTTATAGGCCAATTCATCATCGAGCAGGCGTTGGGCCTCCTGCACGATCGCATCGTAATTGGGACCAACGAGCTTCACGACACCTTGCTCAACCGCCTCGGGGCGCTCGGTTTCATCGCGCAGCACCAGCACGGGTTTACCGAGGGCTGGGGCCTCCTCTTGCACGCCGCCTGAATCAGTCAGAATGATGTAAGCGCGCTTCATGGCCGCGATGAACGGTGCATAGTCCAGCGGCTCACATAGTGTGAAATTGTGCAGCCCAGCCAGGAACTCATACGCTACATCCTTGACATTGGGATTTGGATGCACCGGATAGAGAAACTGTACAGAGGGGTTATTCAGAGCGAGGGTACGTAGCGCACGACAAATGTTGCGGAACGGTTCGCCAAAATTTTCTCTGCGGTGGGACGTTACCAAGACCAATCGCTTGGCAGGATCCAACGGGACCGGAAGCTCCAGATCCTTGGCTGCCGTCATCAACAACGCGTCGATGACGGTATTCCCAGTCACGATAATCTCAGCATTAGGAACGCCCTCCTTAAGCAAATTCTGTCTTGAGCCCTCAGTGGGCGCAAAGTGCCAGCGTGCAAGCTTTCCTGCGATAACTCGATTGGCCTCCTCTGGAAACGGGCTCTGCATATCCCAAGTACGCAAGCCGGCCTCTACGTGTCCAATAGGAATGCGGTGATAAAAGCAGGCCAAAGCCACTGTCATGACAGTGGTTGTATCGCCCTGAACCAATACCGCATCAGGCTTCTCTACCTGCAAGACGTCATCGAGATCGAGCAGCAAACGGGCAGTCAGCGTGGACAACGCCTGATTAGGCCGCATGATATCAAGATCGATGTCAGGCACGATGTCAAAAAAATTTAACACCTGATCAAGCATATGGCGATGCTGCGCAGTTGCGAGCACCCTGACCTGCACCCACGGCTCTTTCTTCAGCGCCAGAATTACAGGGGCCATCTTGATTGCCTCTGGCCGTGTACCTACTACAATCAGAATTCTCATAACCTTATACCCTCAATAGCTCGGCGTGTGGCATTTAAATAAGCGTACCCGTATTTTTTGTCTGGCTCAAGGTAGGCGCCCTCGCCCCATTCGTTCCAAGCATTGATAAAAATATAATGATCTTCAAGATCTTCTCGACTTCTAGCCTCAACTAGAATATCTGCAAGCCAGCGCTCATACAATTCTGGCGAGGCCCCTTCAAATATCATGCCCTTATTGTCACGTCTTGCGGAGTTATCCCACATTGGCATTGCTGCACGATGGAGTTTTGGATAATTATATAAAAAATATTTTTTTTGCTCGACGATATCACGATAGTCCATCACAATACCGCCAAAGTCCTGCATATAGCTAATCTGTGAGCTAATATCAACACAATGCCTGAAGATCGTCCCCGGGTGAAACTCACTCTGCGCATCAAACCCCAATTCAAGCAAATTGGCATCCCACGTATGTTCTTTTACACCAATAAGATAAATATCGCCAATCCCCGCTTTAACGCAATGCTCACGCCATGCTGCTATTGTACTAGCGCATTCTGGAATGAACGATGGGCGATAAATTGTTAGAACAGGCTTACCATTCATCCTTATATATCTTGCATCGCGCATATAAGGCACAACGCTATCGATGAACGCCGTATAACTCTCCACAGTTTCACTTTGCTTCATCAGGATTTCCCCGCAAGACCCATCGAACCTGCGAGTCCATGACTCATTCGCCCAACAAAGCGAGAATGGAAAATCAATAGATTTAGCCTCTAGAAACATGTCGAGCGGCTTGTCCAGCAAACGCTTACCATCGAACCAGTAATAATAAAAACAGAATCCATAGATGCCGTACATTTGCGCCAGCTCAACTTGGCGACGCATATTGTCCAGGATTCGCAAATCATAATACCCAAGCTCACCAGGCAACCGTGGCTGGTAATGTCCGGCATATTGCGGCATGGCGCGAGAAACGTTGTTCCATTCAGTTACTCCCTTGCCCCACCACATGTCATTCTCTTCAGTCGGATGGAACTGCGGAAGGTAATAAGCCAGAATCTTTGCATCACCTTCCTTCCGCTGGTACGAGCTTGAGCTGATCCCAACATACTCATTACCCGCTTTTCTTGGTATTGCAAGAACGTGATTTACATACTCTTGCAGAATTCTCTCCCGACCGACAGATTCCAAATCGGCGCCACTCTCCGACTCAGTCAATTTTTTTTTCATCCCACGCGAAAACCTACGAGCGAACCCAACCAGTGACTCCTTTGTTTCCTCAGGCAGTGGCAACCTCCAATAGATTCGGCGCAGCAGTTGATATAAATTTCGATTCACTATTTTCATTATTTGCAATTTAAAATGGCAAAATTAATAAAACCGCACTCAGCTTTTTACTGCTCGGATCCCGGCAAGCTGGTATACAGAAGTTGCTTTTTCAGCCCACGAATTCTTTTCCGCGTCATTTGCGAGAGCTGCCATATAGGCAGAATCGCCTCCAGCTACCGCCGCGGTAGCGAGATTTTTCAAGAAGTCATCATGCGTATCCGATATTAGACATGACTTATATTTCACACACTCAGGCAAATGAGTTGTGACAACTGGCTTTGAAGCTGCCATGTACTCGAACAGTTTTACCGGCGATACTGATTCCGTAAGTTCATTACGTTTAAATGGCAAGATGCCAATATCATAAAATATCGCATACTCGTTCAATACAAAATACGATTTGCTACCAAGGAAATGGACATTTGAAATATCCAATATTCCGCTTAGCTCAAGCGAATCATCATGCGCATATCCAATAAGCACCAACTCGAATCTACCATCAATCGCAATCTTTTTAAGCAACTCATAATCAATCCATTTTGCCAGGGCGCCATGATAGCCAACTATAATCCGTCCTGATGCCAACGCAGGCTCCATGTCCGCGGGAGGATGTGGAACTATTTTTCGCCAGTGAGGCAAATCTACGCCATTCGTGGAAAGAATGCATTGGTTTGTGCGGTATCGATTTACCTCTGCAAACAACCTATCTGATGTCGCGACCACAAAAACAGCTTCATTCCTCAGCAACCATTTGTGCCTCTCTATGACAAAAGCAGGAATGGCGCCCGTAATCTCCTCGCTGATTTCGTCAATGTACTCGTACACGATGGTGATGCCATCTTGAATAAAATGCTCAAGATCACTGATTTTTGTTGCAAGGTCAATCGACTGCAAGCGCAACATTTTCGGTTGTCGAACTTCCGAAAGAGCGTCGAATACACATTGCACAACCCTGTCGTCGAGCGCATCAAATACGATTACATTGCCTTCTACCCGATTAAAGACAAATAGATCTTTGTCAACTTGTAGATGTCCGCCGTAAAGAGCAAGCCCTCCTAACTGCGCGGCCTGCAATGACATGTGCTGAAACCGCTGAAATAGTGGAGTACTCCAACCCATGGGGACGTGGAAAAGGTCAATGAAGTCCGCATGCCCGATGATGATCTTCCGTAGTTCCCTTAATCGCCGCTCATAGGTTTTCCGCCTAAGTTGCTTCTCCATCCAGACAGATCCGAGTCTGTGGGATGCACGCATCGCAAGAGGAAGTGAACGCAACAAGCCGTGTCGTTGGACTCCATTTTTGTAGCGAGTAGTCAGATAGGAAATTCGCTTGCGCCAGAGCGGGTAGTCTTTATGCGCAGGAGCAGCGCCTGGTTCCATGGAGGTTCTCTGCGGCGTGTACTGCTTTCTCAGAGCTTTTCCAATTACTCTCAGTGGACTAGTAATTTTCCATGAGTGACTCCCTTTCAGGGCTGTGATCTGCTGGTTATATTGTTCCAGCCATTTATCCCGATCAACCACCGCTTGGTTGAGGCTGGCGATCTGCCCGTCGCGTTCGACCAATGCCTGGTTGAGGCTGGCGATTTGCCCGTCACGCTCAGTCACGGCCTGGTTGAGGTTAGCGATCTGCCCGTCACGCTCGGCCACCGCTTGGTTGAGGCTGGCGATCTGCCCGTCACGCTCGGCCACCGCTTGGTTGAGGCTGGCGATCTGCCCGTCACGTTCGGCCACTGCCTGGTTGAGGCTGGCGATCTGTCCGTCACGTTCGGCCACTGCCTGGTTGAGGCTGGCGATCTGTCCGTCGCGTTCGGCCACTGCCTGGTTGAGGCTGACGATCTGTCCGTCGCGCTCGGCCACTGCCTGGTTGAGGCTGGCGATCTGTCCGTCGCGTTCGGCCACTGCCTGGTTGAGGCTGACGATCTGTCCGTCGCGTTCGGCCACTGCCTGGTTGAGGCTGGCGATTTCTGCTGCGGAACCGCTTTGTTCGATACAAAAATCCTGTAGGGTCAATCCGAGACTGTCAAGCCAACTTGTTTCCGCATAGACCAAGACAATCTGATCGCCGTCCCAAAAAGTTTTGTGAAGCTGGCGGCAGTCTACCACCCTAGACCAAACCAACCTGAATCCACCACCAATTACTGTTGGAATGTTGTCAGGCAAAAATGTAAAAAAATGCTCGTGATGTCGATCAATCTCCCGATAAGGCAATGCAAGCACTAGCGCCTTCGTCGCCCGGCGGCAAAGGGTTTTCAGGACAGCATACGGTCTGTGAAAATGTTCTAGCGTATTGGATGAAAATACGACATCGAAGACTGGCAGCTCATCCTGTTGCGCCTCCAACCAATTCTGATTTAGAAAACGTATTGCTGGATAGCGTTGAGCAGCCTGTTCAACCGCTATAGCAGAAAAGTCGACACCGGTAATCCGATCAGAGTCGACATAGCTAGCCCATACATCTGTACCATCGCCTTGTGCACATCCCCAGTCGCAGAGCGTCATAGGTTCGCGCTGCAACTGGTCAATCAACCAGCGCGGCAAGTTCTCGATAGCGAGTCGTGCAAAGAACCTTGACTGTGCCGGGCCTTGACATGGCTCCCAGTTTTCCGCAAAACGGGCGTTCCAATATGAATTGGAATTGATGGTGTCTTTTGCCTTCATTTATCAGACCAGAATTTGTTGCGCTATCGGGGGTTGAAAAATACCAAATAATCGTTCATTGGCAAGCACTGCAAAATAGTGGGATCCTTCAACATATTCGTAGTAGTGTATATCGCGGTACTGGCGATTTTCGACGGCAGCAACCAGCAGATACTTGCCTGTCACGAGAGGGTTGGCAAACTGAAAGGAAACGCTGAAACGTTCCTTGTCAGGCAAGCGTCTGCATTCAAAATCGTGCGTTGTGGAAACGATCAGGTCTGTTCCCTTCAGATCCTTGATTGAGAACGCAATGCTGAGATGTTCCCTGGAGATATCTTTAGGAATATGGACTTTAATGAGGATTTTGAGCACCTCTCCCCATTCAAAGACATCCTTTTGAACACCCTGGGCATCACAAACGGCGGCAGACAGGATCAAGCCTTTGTGGGAACCCCAATGCGTAACAGGTTGTGCATCAAGCACAGGCGAAGCATCTTCTGAATATATTGCCGACTCGGACGATGATTCCGTAGCACACGAAACCGATATTGCCTGTTCACACTTCAGAACGGCATCTTCCGGCAATTGTGGTAATTGGCTGGAAGCTATAGGATCATCATATAACGCGTCTTGTGTGTTTTTTTCATCCTTGAACAGGTACGCCATGAAACGCCCTGTCACCGGAAACACGTCGCCCTGTTCGACTAAACAGCCCATGTCCAGCCAGATGGCACGCTCGCAGAGCGTCCGAACTGACCCTATGTCGTGACTAACAAACAGAATTGATGCACCGCGTTCCTGGATATCCTTGATGCGCCGCATACACTTGGCGACAAAACGTGCGTCACCTACGGCTAACGCTTCATCGACAATCAAAATTTCTGGGTCAACATTGATTGCGATAGAAAATGCCAGCCGGGAATACATGCCGCTTGAATATGTCTTGACGGGTTGTTCGATAAACTCGCCGATGTCCGCAAAGGCTGCGATCTCATCAAACCGGGCATCAATCTCGTCATTGGTCAATCCAAGAACCGAGGCATTCATGTACACATTTTCACGCCCGGTGAATTCTGGATTGAAGCCCGAGCCGAGTTCCAACAGCGCCGCAATGCGCCCATGGGTGGCGACGCTGCCGGTGGTCGGGCTGAGCGTGCCGCAGATCATCTGCAGCAGCGTCGATTTGCCGCTACCGTTGCGGCCAATGATGCCAACGGTTTCGCCTTTCTTGACATCGAACGAAATATCTTTCAGCGCCCAGAATTCGCGGTAGTACTGCTTGGGTGTCAAGCCAACTACACGCTGGAGGCGAGGCAGCAAAAATTGCTTGAGCCGGTCACGCGGTTGGTCGTAAATCTGATAACACTTGCTAAGGTTCTCAACCTTGATAGCGATTTCAGAGGACATCGGCAAACCCCTTTCTTGTCTTCTGGAACCACGCGAACCCAAGCCAGGCGATGCCCATAGTCACTATCCAGTAAATTCCCAACATGAAAAAATCCGGCGTCTTGCCCCAGAACAGCACGTCGCGCGTTTGCTCGACTACGGCGGTTAACGGGTTGAGATAGAGGATGTAGCGGTAGTCTTCAGGAAACGCGCTGGCGGGGTAGAAGATGGGGCTGAGGAACATCAGGGCCGTTGTCAGTAGCCCGATGAACTGCGACACGTCGCGCAGAAACACCCCAAACGATGCCAGGGCCCAACTCAGGCCCATGATGAACAGGCAGAACGGCAGCAGCACCAGCGGCAGATAGAGCACGGTGAGGTGCGGAATGCCGAAGAAGATGGCGTAGGCAATCAGCCAGACCCCGAGGCTGATGAGGGTGTGAAACAGCGCCGACAGCAAGCCAACGAAGGGAAGAATCTCCAGCGGGAAGACGACTTTTTTGACGTAGTTGGGGTTGGAGAGAATCAAACCGGGTGCCCGATTGATGCACTCTGCAAACAGGTTGAAGACGAGCAGGCCGGCGAAGAGCACCAACGCAAACTCTGTTTTCGAGCCGCTGCCGCCACCCCAGCGCGCCTGGAAGATGACGCTGAAGAAGAAGGTATACACCGCGAGCATGAAGAGCGGATTGAAGAAAGACCAAAGCAAGCCAAGGAAAGAGCCGCGATAGCGCCCCAGCACTTCGCGCTTGGCAGAGGCCTTGATAAGTTCGCGGTTGCGCCAGAGGCTGGCGAACATCTCAATGGGGGAAGCGGAAAAATGACGCATCAAGCAAAAACCTCCGCGTCAACAAATGCTTTCCCTTGGGCGTCTTTTGCCGAGAGGATGGGCTGGATGCCGGCGGGCCAATGAATCGCGAGTGTCTCGTCATTCCAGAGAATGCAGCGCTCATGGGCGGGTGCGTAGTAGTCCGTGGTTTTGTAGAGGAACTCGGCGGTATAGCTCAGCACCACAAAACCGTGGGCAAAGCCTTCGGGGATCCAGAGCTGGCGCTTATTCTCTGCGGAGAGGATCTCGCCCACCCACTGACCGAACGTTTTGCTGCGTTTTCTGAGGTCGACCGCAACATCGAAGACTTCGCCCTGAACTACGCGCACGAGCTTGCCTTGCGGTTGCTGGATCTGATAGTGCAGGCCGCGCAGCACGTTTTTGGCGCTGCGGCTGTGATTGTCCTGCACGAACTGCACGGATTTGCCGATGGCTTGTTCAAATTGCGCTTGGTTGAAGCTCTCGAAAAAGAAACCGCGTTCGTCTCCGAACACTTTGGGTTCGATGAGGATGACATCGGGGATGGTAAGTGGGGTGGCCTTCATCAGAATACGTTTTCCTTGAGGATTCTGAGCAGATACTGGCCGTAGCCGTTTTTGGTCAGCGGTTGGGCCAGGACCTGGAGTTGTTCGGCGGCGATCCAGCCTTGGCGATAGGCGATTTCTTCCGGACAGGCCACTTTGAGGCCCTGGCGGTTTTCCAAGGTGGCAATGAACTGGCTGGCATCGAGCAGGGATTCGTGGGTGCCGGTATCCAGCCAGGCGTAGCCCCTGCCCATGATCTCTACATTGAGTCGGCCCTGTTCGAGATACAGGCGATTGAGGTCGGTGATTTCCAGTTCGCCCCGCGGCGAGGGTTTGAGGGCCTTGGCCAGTTCAACCACCTGCTTGTCGTAGAAGTAGAGCCCGGTGACGGCGTAGCTGGATTTGGGTTGCCTGGGCTTTTCTTCTAGCGACAAGACCTTGCCTTGTGCATCGAACTCGGCCACGCCGTAGCGCTCGGGGTCGTGCACGTGGTAGGCGAACACGCTGGCGCCGTCGGTGCGGGCCATGGCGTTGGCCAGCAGGTGGTGAAAGTCGTGGCCGTAGAAGATGTTGTCGCCCAGTACCAGCGCGGAGGGTTGGTTGCCGATGAAGGCGTCGCCGATCAGGAAGGCCTGGGCCAGGCCATCTGGGCTGGGCTGAACGGCGTATTGCAGGTTCAGGCCCCACTGGCTGCCGTCACCCAGCAGTTGCTCAAAGCGTGGCGTGTCTTGCGGGGTGCTGATGATGAGGATGTCGCGGATGCCCGCCAGCATGAGGGTGCTGAGCGGGTAGTAGATCATGGGCTTGTCGTACACCGGCAGCAGTTGCTTGCTGATGGCAAGCGTTGCCGGGTGCAGGCGGGTGCCGGAGCCGCCGGCCAGGATGATGCCCTTGCGCGTGGGTGTCGTCATTGCAATGGGGGTATTCGGTCAGAGGATTTCGGTGAGCATGCGCGCCACGCCCTGCTGCCAAGGCGGCAGCACCAGGCCGAAGGTGGTTTGCAGCCGGGTGGTGTCCAAGCGCGAGTTGTGCGGGCGCCGCGCCGGCGTAGGAAAGGCGCTGGTGGGCACGGGCGCCACCTCGGTTGCTTTCAATTCAATAGCTGGTTGCGCTTGCCTGGCATGCTCCAGAACGTATTTCGCATAGGAGTGCCAGTTCGTCTCGCCGCTCGCCACGCAGTGGTACAGGCCGCCGTCCCCGGGGCGGCTTTGCAGATGGCGGACGGCATGTGCCGTCACGTCGGCCAGCAGGTCAGCCCCCGTGGGCGCACCCCACTGGTCGTCGATGACGGTGAGGCGCTCGCGCTCGCTGCCTAAGCGGAGCATGGTCTTGGCAAAGTTGCCGCCGCGTGCGGCATAGACCCAGCTGGTGCGCAGGATGAGGTGGTGGCACCCTGTCTGCTGGATGTGCTGTTCGCCCTCCAGCTTGGTGGCGCCGTAGACCGACAGCGGGGCCGGCGCATCGGTTTCCACCCAAGGCCGCGTGCCGCTGCCGTCGAACACGTAGTCGGTGCTGTAGTGAACCAGCCAGGCACCCAGGCGCGCCGCTTCTTCTGCCAACACGCCGGGCGTGGTGGCATTCAGCAGGCGAGCACGCTCGGGTTCGCTCTCGGCCTTGTCCACGGCAGTGTGGGCGGCGGCGTTGACGATGACGTCAGGCCGCAGGGCGCGCACGGTCTCGCGCACGCCCTCGGGGTTGGCAAAGTCGCCGCAGTACTCCGTGCTGTCGTGGTCCAGCGCGGTGACCCGGCCCATCACGGCCAGGCTGCGCTGCAGTTCCCAGCCCACCTGGCCGCTCTTGCCCAGCAAGAGGATGTTCATGCCGCAGCGCCTTCGTATTGCTTTTGCACCCACTCGCGGTAGGCACCGCTTTGCACCTGGGCCACCCATTCGGGGTGGTCCAGGTACCACTGCACGGTCTTGCGGATGCCGGTCTCAAAGGTTTCCGCGGGCTTCCAGCCCAGTTCGCGCTCGAGCTTGCGCGCGTCGATGGCGTAGCGCCGGTCGTGGCCAGGGCGGTCGGTCACGTAGGTGATCTGCGTCGTGTAGCTCTGGCCGTCGCTGCGCGGGCGCAACTCGTCCAGCAGGGCGCACACGGTGTTGACGATGTCGATGTTGGGCTTTTCGTTCCAGCCGCCTACGTTGTAGGTCTCGCCCAGCCGGCCCGCCTGCAGCACGCGCCGGATGGCGCTGCAATGGTCCTTGACGTACAGCCAGTCCCGGATCTGCATGCCGTCGCCATACACGGGCAGGCTCTTGCCTGCCAGGGCGTTGACGATCATCAGCGGGATGAGCTTTTCCGGAAAGTGCAGCGGGCCGTAGTTGTTGCTGCAGTTGGTGGTGAGTACCGGCAGGCCGTAGGTGTGGTGCCAGGCGCGCACCAGGTGGTCACTGGCCGCCTTGCTGGCGCTGTACGGGCTGTTGGGCTCGTAGTTGTGCTCTTCGGTGAAGGCCGCAGCAGCCGGCGCCAGACTGCCATAGACCTCGTCGGTGCTCACGTGCAGGAAGCGGAATGCTTCTTTTTGTGTAGCTGGCAGCGCTTGCCAGTAGTGCCTTACGGCCTCCAAAAGCCTGAAGGTGCCGACGACGTTGGTCTGGATGAAGTCCTCGGGGCCGTGGATGGAGCGGTCTACGTGGGATTCGGCGGCGAAGTTGATCACGGCGCGTGGCTGGTGCTCGGCCAGCAGACGGTCCAGCAGCGTGCGGTCACCGATGTCGCCCTGCACGAACACGTGGCGGGCATCGCCCTGCAGGCTGTCCAGGTTGTGCAGGTTGCCCGCGTAGGTAAGCTTGTCCAGGTTCACCACCGGCTCGTCACCGACAGCCAGCCAGTCGAGCACAAAGTTGGCGCCAATGAAGCCTGCGCCGCCTGTTACCAGAATCATGGGGTGAAAATCCTTCGCAGTTCTGCCTGCAGCGTGCCTGCGGGCCAAAACCTTGGATTATCCCATCGGCATACACCCGCATGTAACAAACTCCCATGGCGCGATTTAGGGCGCTGCACCTACATGCGCACGCTGGAGGCCCACCACAATCACCACTCCGGCCAATGCACAAGGAGTCTCCTATGCCCCACGTTCCTCCCGACGACGACACCGACCCCGCGCGCGAATTCCCACGCATGGCCCGGGAGTCCGCACAGCAAATCTGGCTGGCTGGCCTGGGCGCCTTTGCCAAGGCCCAGGCCGAGGGCGGCAAGGTCTTTGAGGCCCTGGTGCGCGAGGGCATGGCACTGCAGCGCAAAACCCAGGACACCGCCCAGGAGCATTGGGGCGAGGCCGCGCAGCGCATGGGGCAGATGGCCTCGGGACTGGGCGAGCGCGCCGCCGGCCAGTGGGACCGGCTGGAGGGCATCTTCGAGGAGCGCGTATCCAAAGCTCTGCAGCGCCTCGGCGTACCCACCGCGCAGGAAGTGCAGGCCCTGCACGAGCGCATCAACGCCCTCACGCAGGAATTGCAAGCGTTGCAGGAGCGCCAAGCCGACCGCGACGGCGTGACAACCGCGCCGCCGCCGTCGCGCCCATCCACCCACGAGGGTTGAACGACCCTCCGCATCAACCCGGCTGTGCACCCGCGGGCGACTGGAGTAGATTTCCGGAGCACGACAACGCCCCCGATGGGAGGAGACAGCCCATGGCGAAGAAAGCTCCCCGCCGCACCGCCGAGCGCATCCTGGAGTCCAGCCTGGCGCTGTTCAACCGCTTTGGCGAGCCCAACGTCTCCACCACGGCCATCGCCGCGGACCTGCACATCAGCGCAGGCAACCTCTATTACCACTACCCCGCCAAGGACGAGATCGTCAACGCGCTCTTCGCGCGCTACGACGAAGCGCTGAGCGGCCTGCTGCACGCGGGTGCGGACGTGCAGGACGTGGAGGACGCGTGGTTCTTCATGCACACGCTGTTCGAGTTGATCTGGCAGTACCGCTTCTTCTACCGCGACCTGAACAACCTGCTGTCGTGCAACCGCCGGCTGGAAGAGCAATTCCCCGTGCTGCTACAGGCCAAGACCGCCGCCATGCACGATCTGCTGCAGGCACTGCGGCGCCGTGGGGCCTTGCAGATGGAACCGGCGGACGCCATGCAGCCTACCGCGACCAGCATGGTGGTGGTGCTGACCTACTGGCTCAGCTTCGAGTATGTGCGCGCCCCGCGCCAGGCGCTGGAACCCGAGAGCGCGCAGGCTGCGCTGCTGCACGGCGCGCGGCATGTGCTGGGGCTGCTCATGCCCTACCTGGAGCCCACCCAGCGTGCGCACCTGGCGCGGCTGGTCGGGGCCTACGACTAGGCCGCTTAACACCCGCGCTGGCGGGCCGTGTCAGGCCGGCGGCTCGGCAAACCGGCGCGCCGCGATCTCCAGCAGGCCGTCAAAGATCAGGTTTTCCACCAACTCGAACGGGCGCGTCATGCTTGGCGCCATCTTCCAGCCCGCGCCACCGGTCATCATGCAGGCGGGTTCCTGCCCGCAGTGCTGCCGCAGGTGCTGGTACATGCGCTCCACCGCACCGGCAATGGCATAGGTGCCGCCGCTGGTCAGCGCATCGCTGGTGTTGGATGGGAACAGGCGCACCTCGCCCGTGGGCACGTGCAGCCCCGCGGTGCCGGACTCCAGCGCGCGCAGCATGATGCCGTGGCCGGGCAGGATCAGGCCGCCCAGGAAGCGGCCCTCCGCGTCCAGGGCCTCCACCGTCACGGCGGTGCCCACCATCACCACGATCAGCGGCCGCGCGGGCCCCTGGGCCAGCAGGCGGTGGCGCGCACCGATCATGGCCACCCAGCGGTCCGCGCCCAGGCGGGTGGGATGGTCGTAGCCGTTGATGACGCCGGCTTCCTGCGGGGACGACACCACCCAGCGCGCGGGCACGTCCCACAGCTCCATCTGCTCGGCCACGCGGCGCTTGACCGCGTCGCCCGCCACCACGCAGCCCAGCATGTGCCGGGGCGCGGGCAGGTGGGACCACGGGCCCTCGGCCAGGCGTTCGATATGGTCCAGGAATTCAGCGCCATGGGCCAGCAGGCCGGCACCGGGCTGCGCTGCGTCGAACAACGCCCACTTGAGACGGGTGTTGCCCACGTCGATGGCCAGGAAAGTCATGGCGCGGATTATCCGTTTTTTGCCTTTGCCTCCCGCAGAGCGCCGCAAATGCACGCGCTGCCGCCGGCGCGGGCGTTTTTCCGACATGGCGGTGCCGGACAGTACGGCTATAGTGGTCCCGACCGTTTCTGCAACCCCCAGAAGGAGAGAAAGCCATGGGTCTTTTCAGTTTCATCAAGGAAGCCGGCGAGAAGCTGTTTGGCGGCAAGGACGCGCAGGCTTCCACAGCCGCCGCGCCCACGCAGGCCGAGCTCAACGACAAGGCCGGCAAGGCGATCGAGGCCTACATCGCGTCGCAGAACCTGGGCGTGAGCGACGTGCAGGTCCACTTCGAAGGCCCCGAGGGCAAGGTGACGGTGAAGGGCACCGCACCTACGCAGGCGGCTAAGGAAAAGGTCACCCTCTGCTGCGGCAACGTGGCCAGCGTGACCAGCGTGGACAACCAGATGAGCGTGACCAACCCCGAGCCCGAAGCGCAGTACCACGATGTGGTGCGCGGCGACACGCTGAGCGCCATCGCCAAGAAGTTCTATGGCGACGCCAACAAGTACCCGGTGATCTTCGAGGCCAACAAGCCCATGCTGACCCACCCCGACAAGATCTACCCCGGCCAGAAGCTGCGCATTCCGCCGCTGGCCAAGTAAGCCCCGGCAATCTCAAGCCAAAACGGCTGCCAGCGCTTGCACATCAAGCGCTGGCAGCTATTTTTTTGAGAGCAAAAAACTGCAGCAACCCGCTCAGCCCTGCCGCCACGGCAGGCCGCGAAAGCGCCAGCCGCTGCGCCGGTTGCGCTGGCCGTTCTCGTCCGGCTCGCCCTCGAAGCCCTCCAGAATGTTGTAGGCCGTGATGCCCAGCTCGGTCGCGCGCCGCGCCGCGGCCACAGAGCGCACGCCGCTGCGGCACAGCAGCACCGCCGTGCCGCCGGGCGGCACTGCCGCGCGCAGCTGTGCGTCGAAATCGGCATTGGGTTGCATGCCGGGCCATTGCTTCCAGGCCGCGGCCACGGCGCCGGGCACGAAGCCCACCCAGTCGCGCTCGGCATCGGTGCGCACGTCCACCAGCACCGCCTGGCCGGCGCGCACCCATTGCCACGCCAGCGGCGGGCTCACGTCGCCGGCGTAGCCCTCGGCGGGCAGAGGTTGCTCAGAAGCGTGGAGGTCGGGCGTGGGTGTGTTCATGGCGGCCATTCTGGCAGACCATGGCCGCCGCGCGCCCATCAGTCCCAGGGCGGCGCGGGCTGCTCGCGCAGGCTGCGGCGCAGCGCGGCGTAGTCGGGCACCACGGTGGCCACGGTGTCCCAGAAGCGCGGGCTGTGGTCCATCACGCGCAGGTGCGACAGCTCGTGCGCGACCACGTAGTCGATGATGGCCGGGCGGTAGTGCATGAGCCGCCAGTTCAGCCGGATGGAGCCGTCGGCCCGCGCGCTGCCCCAGCGGGTGTTGGCGCTGGACAGGCGCAGCCGCGTCCAGCGCACATCCAGCAGCGGCGCGAAGTGGTGCAGCCGCTCGGTGAAGCAGCGGCGCGCATCGCGCATCAGCCAGGCCTGCACCGCGTCGCGCACCTGGGCGGGCGCGGCGCTGCGCGCCAGGGCGATGCGCAGCGCGCGACCGATTGCGCCGCCCTGCTCCTCGAGCGCTCCACCGCGCGCGGCGAAGCCGTGCGTGGGGTCCAGCACCACGGTGAGCGGCTCGCCCAGGTAGGGCAGCACGGCGCCGTCGCCCCAGACGATGCGCGCGCGCTCTTCCTGCTGGCGGCGCGCCTGCTGCTCGCCAAGCTTGCGCAGGATCCACGGCGCCTTGTCGCGCAGCGCGGCATCCACGCCCGCCAGCGTGACCCAGGAGGGCGCGCGCACGGACAGGCCTTCGGGCCCCACGGTAAAGCCGATGGAGCGCCGGCGCGCACGCTGCAGCGCATAGGCCACCACCGCGTCGCCCAGCAGCACCTCGCGGCTGGCCGCCGGGTGGCGGAACACGGCAGGCGTGAGCAGATCGCCCAGCGGCGGCGCTGGCGCTACTAATAAAGGAGCTTCTGGCGCTTGCTGGACGGGCGCCATCGCCCGTTTCGGCTGTGGCACCCCGGAATCCGGGCTGCTCCCGCCGCCCAGGAAGTCCAGCGCCAGCTGCACCAGCCGCTGCATGTCAGCCGGCGGCGGGGGGGTAGGCGTCGGGGTCCAGGCGGCGCATCTCGCCCTCGATCCAGGCCTCGACCTCGCGCATCAACTCGTCAGGCTTGCGCCCCTCGGTGGGGATGGGCCGGCCGACGGACACGTGCACCACCCCCGGGCGCTTGATGAAGGCCTTGCGTGGCCAGACCGTGGCCGAGGTCACGGCAATCGGCACCACGGGCACGCCGGCATCGATGGCCAGGCGCGTGCCGCCGCTCTTGTACTCGCCCTTGGCGCCGCGCTCGACGCGCGTGCCCTCGGGAAACATGATGACCCAGGTGCCCTTGGACAGCAGGCGGCGGCCCTGCTGCAGCACCTTGGCAAAGGCGCGGGCGCGCTGGCCACGGTCGATGTGGATCATGTCCAGGCTGCCGATGGACCAGCCGAAGAACGGCACGGAAAGCAGTTCCTTCTTGAACACGTAGGCCAGCGGGTGCGGCATGATCGCCGGCATCAGGAAGGTCTCATAGGTGGACTGGTGCTTGACCAGCAGCACCGCGCCCTGCTGCTCGCCCTGGGGCAGGTGCTCCATGCCGGTGATCTGCGTGCGGATGCCCAGCAGCCAGCGCGCCGAGTCGATGCACAGCTTCAGCCAGGCGCGCGCCACGCGGTAGCGCGCCGCCGGGCTGCCGCCCAGCACACGCACCAGCAGGATGCCCAGGGTGTAGGGGACTACGGTGACGACCATCACCAGCAAATGAAGAATGGAGCGGATCAGTGCCATGAAGCAGTTTTCAGTGTTTTTGGCTTCTAGCGCCCATGCAGTAAGCGCCAGCAGCTATCAATTCAATAGTTTTCGCATCACAGGGCCACGGGCAGGCTGGCGCCGTTCTGCGGGGCGATGAAATCCGCCAGCGCGCCCAGGCTGGCATGGGCGCGCGTGCCGGCGGGCCAGCCGGGCGGCAGGCTCTGGCGCGGGTCCAGGTGGGCCGAGCGACCGGTGCAGACCATGTGCAGTTGCGCGCCCAGCTCGCTCGCCGCCTGCAGGTGGGCCGCACTGCTGCCCGCCACCAGAATTTCCTGCCCCTCCGCGCCGTAGCGATCGCGGATCTGCTCCATCAGGCCCGGAGCGGGCTTGCGGCAGTGGCATTGCTCGCTCTCGGTGTGAGGGCAGTAGAACACCGCGTCGATGCGCCCACCCAGCGTGGCCAGCTGCCGGTGCATCTTCGCGTGGATGGCCACCAGGGTCTGCGCATCGAAGAGGCCGCGGCCCAGGCCCGGCTGGTTGGTGGCCACCACCACATGCCAGCCCGCGTGGTTCAGCCGCGCCACGGCCTCCAGCGCGCCAGGCACCGGCACCCATTCGTCGGGCGAAGCGATGAAGCCATCGCCCAGCGCGTTGAGCGTTCCGTCTCGGTCCAGGATGGCGAGTTTCATGGCGCGATTATCAAAGCAACGCTGCCGCGCCGCCCGCGTCCGCCGTCACCGGCGTAACGGTCCAGGCCCCACAGCCGCGCACGGTCACACCGCCAGGCGCGAGAGGTCGGCCACGCGGTTCATCGCCATGTGCAGCTTCTTGAGCAGGCCCTGGCGGTTCAGGCGCAACGCCAGTTCCTCGGCATTGACCATCACGTCGTCGAAGAACGCGTCCACGGGCGCGCGCAGCACGGCCAGGGTTTGCAGGCTGGCGGTGTAGTCGCCGCTGTCGAACTGGGCGTTGGCCTCGGGCACGAAGCGCTGCAGCGCGGCGTACAGGTCCTTCTCGGCGGGCTCCTGCAGCAGTTCCTCATTCACGTGCGGATCCACCTCGCCGGCCTTCTTCAGGATGTTGGTCACGCGCTTGTTGGCAGCGGCCAGCGCGGGCGCTTCTTCCAGTTGGGTGAAAGCACGCACGGCCTCCAACTGGCGGGGCACCAGGGCCAGGCGCTGCGGGCGCAGGGCGATGACGGCGTCCACCTCCTGGGCGCTGTAGCCCTGCTCGCGCAGGGAGCCAGCCAGGCGGTCGTAGATGAAGTCGGCCAACTGGGCGCTGGTGTCCTCGATCTTATCGCCGAAAGCCGGCACGGCGCTGGCCAGCAGCGCATCCAGATCCAGCGGCAGCTCCTTCTCGACCAGCATGCGGATCACGCCCAGCGCATGGCGGCGCAGCGCAAACGGGTCGCGGTCGCCCGTGGGCAGGTTGCCAATGCCGAACATGCCCACCAGCGTCTCCAGCTTGTCGGCCAGCGCGACGACCACGCCCACGTTCTCGCGCGGCAGCGCGTCGCCGGCAAAGCGGGGCTTGTAATGGTCCTCGATGGCATGCGCCACCTCGTCGGGCAGGCCGTCGCTCACCGCGTAGTAGCCGCCCATGATGCCCTGCAGCTCGGGGAACTCGCCCACCATGTCGGTGACCAGGTCGGTCTTGGCCAGCAGCGCGGCGTTGTCCACGCAGGACAGCAGATAGTCCTGGGCGATCTCGCCTTCCTGGGAGTCCAGCGCCGCGTTGCCTTGCGCAAGCGCCGTGAACAGCTGCGTGGCGATGGCCTTGGCGATATGGCGCACGCGCTCCACGCGTTCGCCCTGCGTGCCCAGCTTGTTGTGGTAGACCACCTTGGCCAGCTGGTCCACGCGGCTGACCAGGGTCTTCTTGCGGTCCTGATCGAAGAAAAACTTGGCATCCGCCAGGCGCGGGCGCACCACGCGCTCGTTGCCCTGGATGACGGCGCTGGCGTCCTGCGGGCTGATGTTGCTCACCACCAGGAACTGGTGGGTGAGCTTGCCCTCGGCATCCAGCAGCGGGAAGTACTTCTGGTTGGCCTTCATGGTGAGGATCAGGCACTCCTGCGGCACGGCGAGGAACTCCTTCTCGAATTCGCAGACCAGCACGTTCGGACGCTCGACCAGCGCCGTTACTTCGTCCAGCAGGGCGGCGTCTTCGATCGGCCGCACGCCACCGCCTACACGGTCGGCGGCCGCCTGCAGCTGGCGCGCGATCTCGGCGCGGCGCTCGGCAAAGCTAGCAATCACCGCGCCTTCGCTGCGCAGTTGCTCGGCGTAGCTGTCGGCGCTCTGGATCACGACCGGGTCCACGGAGGCCTCGAAGCGGTGGCCGTGCGTGGTGTTGCCGGCCGTCAGGCCCAGGGCCTGCACGCCGACGAGCACCTGCGTGCCGTGGAGCGCCACCAGGCCGTGGGCCGGGCGCACGAAATGCACGCTGGTCCAACCGTCCTGCAGCTGGTAGCGCATCACCTTCGGGATCGGCAGCTTGGCAATGGCTTCGTCCAGCGCCTTCTGCAGGCCGTCGGCCAGCAGCGCGCCCTTGGCCATGCTTTCAAAGAACAGCACCTCGGCCTTGCCATCGTGCACGCGCTTGAGCTGCGGCACGCTGGCGGCGTCGGCGCCCAGCGCGGTCAGCTTCTTGAGCAGCGCCGGCGTGGGCTGGCCGCTCGCATCCAGACCCACGGCCACGGGCATGAGCTTTTGCGACACCGCCTTGTCGGCCGCGGCGGGCAGCACTTCGGTGATGTGCGCCGCCAGCCGGCGCGGCGAGGCAAAGGCGGTGAGCTGCGAATGTGCCGAGGTCAGGCCTTGCGCCTGCAGTTGCTCCAGCAGCACGCCCGCGAAGGCATCGCCGAGCTTTTGCAACGCCTTCGGGGGCAGTTCTTCGACAAACAGTTCGACAAGAAGATTCTGGTGATTCATGGTGTGTTTCTCGCTGCGCGGCGCGTGCGCTCAGGCGGCCTTCTTGTTCTGTTGTTCCGCGGCCTTGGCCAGCTCGGCCAGCACCTCGTCGGCATGCGCCTTGGGCGCCATGGGGAAGCCCAGGCGCGCACGGCTGTCCAGGTAGGCCTTGGCCACGGCGCGCGCCAGGTTGCGGATGCGGCCGATGTAGGCGGCGCGCTCGGTCACGGAGATCGCCCCGCGCGCATCCAGCAGGTTGAACGTGTGCGCCGCCTTGAGCACCTGCTCGTAGGCCGGCAGCGCGAGCTGCTCGCCCATCAGGTGGTTGGCCTGCTTTTCATGGGCGCCGAAGGCGGTGAAGAGGAACTCGGCGTCGGAATGCTCGAAGTTGTAGGTGGACTGCTCCACCTCGTTCTGGTGGTACACGTCGCCATAGGTCAATTTCGCGCCATTCGGGCCCTCGGTCCAGGTCAGGTTGTAGACGTTGTCCACGCCCTGCAGGTACATGGCCAGGCGCTCCAGGCCGTAGGTGATCTCGCCCGTGGCGGGCTTGCAGTCGATGCCGCCGACCTGCTGGAAATAGGTGAACTGCGTCACCTCCATGCCGTTGAGCCACACCTCCCAGCCCAGGCCCCAGGCGCCCAGCGTGGGGTTCTCCCAGTCATCTTCCACGAAGCGGATGTCGTTCTTCTTGAGGTCAAAGCCCAGGGCTTCGAGCGAGCCCAGGTACAGCTCGAGGATGTTGTCGGGCGCGGGCTTGAGCACCACTTGGTACTGGTAGTAATGCTGCAGGCGGTTGGGGTTCTCGCCATAGCGGCCGTCCTTGGGGCGGCGGCTGGGCTGCACGTAGGCGGCCTTCCAGGGCTCCGGGCCCAGAGCTCTCAAAAACGTAGCTGTATGCGACGTACCGGCGCCCACTTCCATGTCATAGGGCTGCAAGAGTGCGCAACCCTGGTCGGCCCAGTAGGACTGCAGTTTGAGGATGATTTGTTGGAATGTCAGCATGGCTGTGTGTCTGAGAGAGCGGGCGCGCTCGCACGCGCGAACCGGCAATTTTAGGCGTCCAAGCAAAACGGGGGCCGCAGCCCCCGTCGTACCTGGCCCGAGGCCGTCACTGGCCTTGCCAGCGGCGCAGCACCAGGCTGGCGTTGGTGCCGCCAAAGCCAAAGCTGTTGGACAGCACGTGGGTCAACTGCGCGTCGCGCGTGTGGGTCACCAGCGGCATGGAGCCCAGCAGCGGGTCGGGTGTCTCCACGTTGGCCGAACCGGCGATGAAGCCCTTGTTCAGCATGATCAGGCAGTAGATCGCTTCCTGCACGCCGGTGGCGCCCAGCGAATGGCCGGTGAGCGACTTGGTGCTGGAGAACGGCGGCACGGCCTCGCCGAACACCGCCTGCATGGCACGCACTTCCTGCATGTCGCCCACAGGCGTGGAGGTGCCGTGGGTGTTGATGTAGTCGATGGGCGCGCCCAGTCCTTCCATGGCCTGCTGCATGCAGGCGATGGCGCCGTCGCCCGACGGGGCCACCATGTCCTCACCGTCGCTCGTGGCGCCAAAGCCCACGACCTCACCCAGGATGGTGGCGCCGCGTGCCAGTGCATGCTCCAGGCTTTCCAGCACCACGGCACCGCCGCCGCCGGCGATCACGAAGCCGTCGCGGTTGGCGTCATAGGCGCGCGAGGCCTTCTCGGGCGTGGCGTTGTACTTGCTGGACATGGCGCCCATGCCGTCGAACAGCAGCGACATGCCCCAGGACAGCTCTTCGCCGCCGCCGGCAAACATCACGTCCTGCAGGCCCCAGGCGATCTGCTGCGCCGCCGCGCCGATGCAGTGCGCCGACGTGGAGCAGGCCGAGGTAATGGAATAGTTGATGCCCTTGACCTTGAAGTTGGTCGCGAGGCACGCCGAGACGGTGGAGCTCATGCAGCGCGTGACCTGGTAGGGTCCCACGCGGCGGATGCCCTTTTCGCGCAGCGTGTCGGCCGCCTCGATCTGGTTGGCGGGAGAGCCGCCGCCCGAGCCCATGATGAGGCCGGTGCGCGGGTGGCTGACCTGTTCGGGGGTGAGGCCGGCCTGCTGGATGGCGTCTTCCAGGGCAATCTGCGCATAGGCCGCGGCGTCGCCCATGAAGCGCAGCTGCTTGCGGTCGATGCGCGCCTCGACGTCGATCTCAGGCACGCCCGCCACCTGGCTGCGCAGGCCCAGCTCGGTGAACTGGGGCACGGCCTTGATGCCGGAGCGGCTGGCGCGCAGCGCCTCCTCCACGGTCTGCAGATCGTTGCCAATGCACGAGACGATGCCCGCGCCCGTGATCACCACCCGTTTCTTGGTCATGCTGCGCTTCCCTGTGCGTCGCCTTCGCGCAGGAACAGACCCACGCGCAGGTCGTTGGCCACGTAGATTTCCTTGCCGTCGGCCAGCAGGCGTGCATCGCCGATGGCCATGTTGAGTTTGCGCTTGATGACGCGCTTGATGTCGATTTCGTAGGTCACGAGCTTCACGTCCGGGCCCACCTCGCCGGTGAACTTGACCTCGCCCGCGCCGAGCGCGCGGCCACGGCCCGGCAGGCGCAGCCAGGTGAGATAGAAGCCGATGAGCTGCCACATGGCATCCAACCCCAGACAGCCGGGCATGACCGGGTCACCCTGGAAATGGCAGGCGAAGAACCACAGGTCGGGCTTGACGTCGAGTTCGGCCACGATCTTTCCCAGGCCATGCGCGCCGCCGTCGGTGTCGATGTGCGTGATGCGATCGAACATCAGCATGGGGGGCAGGGGCAGGCGCCCGCTGTCCGGACCGAACAACCGGCCCTCGCCCGAGGCGATGAGTTGTTCGTACGAGAAGGAATCAGCCATTGTCAATCGTGCTCCAGACGGCCCGTGCCGTCGCGGTAGGTGGTTGTCGTTGATGCAAAAAAATCAGCGCGCGGCCCGCGGCCACGGGCGGCGAAGGCCCTCTATTATCCTGGCTCGCGCGCGCTCTGGCCTGTAACCGTGCCCCGGGAAAGCCCGCTGGCTACCGCGCCGGGATGATCTGGATCAATTTCCAGCCCGCGCCCGCCCTGTGCGCCCGCGCAGGCACCAGGCCAGCCCCGCCACTGCAAACCCGAGCGCCCACAGGGGCCAAAGCCCCCAGCGCGCCACCCACCGGGCGTACGGCGTGGCGGCGCCACCACGCCCCTGCACCTGGGCGCGCAGCACGCCGCGCTGATAAGCCGGCATGCGGTGCGTGACCTGCCCGCGGTGGTCGATCACCGCCGTGGCGCCGGTGTTGGTGGCACGCACCATGGGACGCTCGAACTCCAGCGCGCGCAGACGGCTGATGGCCAGGTGCTGGTCCACCGCCACGGTGTTGCCGAACCAGCCGATGTTGCTCAGGTTCACGAGGATGGTCGGGCTGCTCGCCGGGTCGAGAAAGCGCACGCCGATCTCCTCGCCGAACAAGTCCTCGTAGCAGATATTGGGCGCTATGCGCTCACCGGCCCACGCCAGCGACGGCTGACCCACCGCGCCGCGGTTGAAGTCGCCCAGGGGGATGTTCATCATCTCGGTGAACCAGCGGAAGAACGGCGGGATGAACTCGCCGAACGGCACCAGGTGGTGCTTGTCGTAGCGGTAGGGCTGCGACTGCTCTGGCGCAAAGCCCAGCACCGAGTTGGTATAGCCCTCTTCCAGGCTGCCCAGCGGGATGCCCAGCAGCAGCGCCTGGCCGCCCGCGGCATAGCGCTCGGCCATGCCCTCCAAATAGCCGGGCACCAGCTGCTGCGGCAACAGGGGGATGGCCGTCTCGGGCGCCACCACCAGGCTGGCCTTGGCCGCGTGGATCTGGTCGTAATACCACTGCAGCGCCATCGGCACGCCACTGCCGGGCTGGAACTTCTCGTCCTGCGGGATGTTGCCCTGCAGCAGCGCCAGTGACAGCGGCGCATGCACGGGCGGCGGGGCACCGCAGCCCTCCACGGCGCAGTGGCGCTGCCAAGCGGCCCCTGCCCCCACGGCCGTGAGCGCGAGGACCAGCGCCCAGGCACGTGCGTTGCGCAGGTCGGCGCGGCGCGCCTGCGCCAGCAACATGGCCAAGAGCGCCGCCGCGGCACCGATGCCGTACACGCCCACGCTGCGCGCCAGCGCGGCCAGGGGCCCCTGCACATGCGCGTAGCCGCCTGCGCCCCACGGAAAGCCGGTCCACCATTGGCCGCGTGCCAATTCCGCCAACAACCACAGCGCAGCAAAAACGATAGCTGCCAGCGCTCTATGGACGGGCGCTAGAGCCCAAAAACATGCAGAAACCGCTGCGTAATAACTGCCGAGGAACGCCGCCAGCCCCAGCACCGCCAGCACGGCCAGCGGCGCGGCCAGTCCCCCATACGTGTGCATGGAGATGAACAGCCACCAGAACGTGCCCGCGAGCCACGCCGTGGCGAACACCCAGCCCAGCAGGCCGGCCCGGCGCGTACCGCCGGCGCCCAGTAGCACATGCGCCCACAAGGCCAGCGACAGGATCTGCAGCCACCACAGCGGCTGCCCGCCCCAGGGCCAGGCCAGCGATGCGGCCTGCGCCAGCCCGGCCACCAGTGCCAGCACCCAGGGCAACGGGCCGCGGCGCGGTGCGTGCGCGGCCAGGGGCGGTGCGACGGCCATCAGCGTTCGGACTCGGGCGTGCCCGCCGCCGGTGCGACCTTGAACCAGCGCACCGACCCGCCCTTGGTGTGCATCACCACAAACTGCAGGCCGCCGAGCACCACGGACTCTCCCTTGCGCGGCATGCGGCCCAGCTCATGCGCGATCAGGCCGCCGATGGTGTCAAAGCTCTCATCGGGGTCGCTGCCCTGCAGCGCCACGCCGAAGGCCTCGGCCACGCGCTCCACGGGCGTGTCGCCGCTCACGCGGAAGGTGCGGTCGGCCAGGCCGAAGATGTCGCCCTCGTCCTCGGGGATATCGAACTCGTCCTCGATCTCGCCCACGATCTGCTCGATCACGTCCTCGAACGTCACCAGACCGGCGATGCGGCCGAACTCGTCGATGGCGATGGCCATGTGGTTGCGCGTGTTGCGGAACTCCCGCCCCAGGTCATGCAGGCCCTTGCTCTCGGGCACGAACAGCGCCGGGCGCACCAGCGTGCGCACGTTCAGCCCCGGCGAGCGCCAGAGCTTGAGCAGATCCTTGGCCAGCAGGATGCCGATGATGTTGTCGCGCTCGCCCTGGTACACCGGAAAGCGCGAGTGCGCGGTGTGCAGCACCTGGTGCATGAGCTCGTCCACCGGCGCGTCGATGTCCAGCATGTCCATGCGTGGCGCGGGCACCAGCACGTCGCCCGCGGTCATCTCGGCCATGCGCAGCACGCGCTCCAGCATCACCCGCGCATCGGCGTTGATGACGTCGTTGTCCTCGGCCTCGGCCAGCGTGGCGATGAGCTCGGCCGTCGAGTCCGGCCCGGGGTTGATGAACTCGACGAGGCGCTGCAGGAACGTGCGCTTGTCCTCCTTGTCGGAGGCGCGCGCAGGGTGGGGGTCGGACACGGGGACGGGTGCAGGTTGTGCAGAGAGTGGATCAGCCCCCAAGGATAGCGGATCGCCCCGCGCACCCGCGGGGCACGCCGGGGGCGCGCCTGCCTACTCGGCGGCCTGGTGGCGGCCGTCGCGCACGCCCTGGCGGATTTCCTGCAGGTCGGCCAGGAAACGCCAGAACTGCCGCGCCTGCTTCTTGAGCTGGTAGTCCACTTCGCCGAAATGCTCGGCCATGATCTCGGACACGCGCGTGTCGAAGCGCGCGGGCGGCAGCTGCAAGTAGGCCTCGGACTCGGATCCGTCGCGGCGCACCGTGGCGCCGGCATTGCGCGCGATCTTGAGCATGGCCGTGTTCTCGGTGAGCGCGTGGATGAACATCATGCTCACGCCGCGGTTGCGCGCCAGCATCACCGCGCGCTCGAACAGCCGCGCGCCGTAGCCGCGCCCGCGCGCCGTGGCCGAGACCGAGACGCCGAACTCGGCGCAGCTTTCGTACTCGCCCGATGGCGCAAACGCCACATGGGCCATGGCGATCAACTCCAGGCGGCGGTTGAAGATGCCGAACACCTCGTCGCGCGAGAAGTCCAGCAACTCGGCGTAGCGGCGCACCTGGTCGTCGTTGGCGGCGTAGCCAAAGCGCAGGTAGCGGTCGCGCGGCTCCAGGCGCAGCAGGTGGGCGGCAATGCGCTCGCGGTGCTGCGGGCCGAGCGAACGGATGGGCACCATCACAGTGTTCATGGCAAAACCTCGGTGGAAGCGTCCCCCGGCGGTGGGGCGCAGCATTTGTCGCCCTGCGTTCCAGGAAGCGCGAAGCCAGTCTTTGGTTGAAAGCATGATGCGGCCAATTCTAGGGTTTTCCCTAGGAATCTGGGGCGCACATGCTGCAATGCAACAAAAAAGTGGGGGAAATCAGATCCAAGGGAAAAATGGCCTCTAGCCCTTACCCAGTATGCGCAAGCAGCTATCAATACAGGACTTCCTCTGTCCGCCACGCGACTGCCGTGCCTTTTTTATCTACACCGGCAGGGCGGTAGTAGCCTTGACCCGGTCCAGCACGAAGCTGGTCTTGCAGTCCTGCACGCTGGGGTGCTTGAGCAGCGTGTCCATGATGAAGCGGCTGTAGTGCGCCATGTCGGCCACCACCACGCGCAGCAGGTAGTCCATCTCGCCGGTGAGCGACGCGCACTCCACCACCTCAGGCCAGGTCTGCACGCTGGCGCGGAAGAGGTCCATCGGGTTGCGCTTGTGGCTCTCGGTGTGCTTTTCCAGGCGCACGTTCAGGTAGGCGGTCAGTCCCAGGCCCACGCGCTCGGGGCGTACCAGAGCCACGTAGCGGTCAATCACGCCCTCTTCCTCCAGCCGCTTGGCGCGGCGCAACACGGCGCTGGGCGACAGGCCCACCTGTTCGCCGATCACGTCATAGGTTTCGTGGCCGTTGTCCTGCAGGCGGCGCAGGATGGCACGGTCCAGCTTGTCGAGGGCGGGGGTGCGTTCGCTCATGGCGGCGGATTCTAGGCAAGCGCCGCACGAGACGCACCCGCGTGTTCCCTAACGCGAAATGGCTGCACATCGCATTGACGTTGCGCAACATTCCTGCATATCCACACTCAAACCCGTGCGCATTCGCCAGAAACATGAGCCCCGCCCCTCCTACAGTGAAGCGACACACCCTAAGGAGACTGACGATGACTGCCGCCCTGCCCCTTCGCGCCACCCACGACGCCGACGCCTGGGAGAACCCCATGGGCCTGATGGGCTTCGAGTTCGTGGAGTTCACCTCGCCCACCCCGGGGCTGCTGGAAGCGGTGTTCGAGAAGCTGGGCTTTACGCTCGTGGCGCGCCACCGGTCCAAGGACGTGCTGCTGTACCGGCAGAACCAGATCAACTTCATCCTGAACCGCGAGCCGGCCAGCCAGGCCGCGTACTTTGGCGCCGAACACGGCCCCTCGGCCTGCGGGCTGGCCTTTCGCGTGAAGGATTCGCACCAGGCCTACCGGCGTGCGCTGGAGCTGGGCGCCCAGCCGATCGAGATCCCCACCGGCCCCATGGAACTGCGCCTGCCGGCCATCAAGGGCATTGGCGGCGCGCCGCTGTACCTGATCGACCGCTTCGAGGACGGCAAGTCCATCTACGACATCGACTTCGACTTCCTGCCCGGCGTGGACCGACGCCCGGTGGGGCACGGCCTGAACGAGATCGACCACCTCACGCACAACGTGTACCGCGGCCGCATGGGATTCTGGGCCAATTTCTACGAAAAGCTCTTCAACTTCCGCGAGATCCGCTACTTCGACATCCAGGGCGAGTACACGGGCCTGACGTCGAAGGCCATGACCGCGCCGGACGGCAAGATCCGCATCCCGCTGAACGAAGAGGCCAAGCAGGGCGGCGGGCAGATCGAGGAGTTCCTCATGCAGTTCAACGGCGAGGGCATCCAGCACATCGCGCTGATCTGCGACTCGCTCGTCGAGGTGGTGGACAAGCTGGGGCTGGCGGGCGTGCCCCTGGCCCCGGCGCCCAACGACATCTATTACGACATGCTGGACACCCGCCTGCCGGGTCACGGCCAGAACGTGGCGGAACTGCAGGCGCGCGGCATCCTGCTGGACGGCACCACGGCCGACGGCACGCCCCGTCTGCTGCTGCAGATCTTCTCCACGCCCATGCTGGGGCCGGTGTTCTTTGAGTTCATCGAACGCCAGGGCAACTACCGCGAGGGTTTCGGCGAAGGCAACTTCAAGGCGCTGTTCGAATCGCTGGAGCGTGACCAGATCCGGCGCGGCGTCCTGCAGACCCAGGCGTGAGCCCTGGGCGCGGCCCGCCATGGAATGACGCACTGCAACAACGGCTTTCTATACTGAGCGCCCTTCAAAGAGACTCGGGAGAAATTCAATGTTGCGTCGCCGTCAATTGGTGGGTTCCCTTGCGCTGTGCATGGCTTGCGCCGTACAGGCACAGAACGCATCCGCCCCCATGACCATCGTGGTGCCCTACGCGGCCGGAGGCCCGCTCGATAAGAGCGCGCGCATCCTGGCCGAAGGGGCACAGGCCCAACTCGGGCCCATCCAGGTGCAGAACAAGCCGGGCGCCGGCGGCAACCTCGGCGCAGACACGGTGGCCAAGGCGCCCAAGAGCGGCAACCTGCTGGTGATGGGTGCGGTCGCCACCCATGCCGTGAACCCCTGGCTGTACAAGAATTTCCCCTACAACCCGGTCAAGGATTTCACGCCCATCGTGCTCGTCGCCCGCACACCGAACGTGCTGGTGATGAGCGCCGAACGGGCCAAGGCGTTGGATATCAGCACCACCACCGATCTCGTGAAGTACATGAAGGCCCACCCGGACCAGCTCAAGTACGGCTCGGGCGGCAACGGCAGCATCGGCCACATCGCCGGGGAGATGTTCAAGTCGCTCACCAACACGCGCATGCCCCATGCGCCCTTCCAGGGCGCGGGTCCGGCGCTCAAGGCGCTGCAGGACGGCGGGGTGGACATCGTTTTCGACAACCTGGCGTCGTCGCTGCCGCTGATCCAGGGCGGCAAGCTCAAGGCGCTGGGCGTGACATCGCTGGGCAGCGACGACGCCCTGCCCCACGTGCCCAGCATCAACAGCGAGGTGCCCGGCTTCAACGTGTCCACCTGGTTCGGGCTGTTTGCCCCCGCCACGCTGCCCGCCGCCGATGCACAGAAATACGCCACGGCGTTCTCGAAAGCCATGCACTCGCCGGCCGGCAAGGCGCAGTTCCAGAAGATGGGCCTGACGCCCGAAGAACTCACGCTGGGCGGCTTCGGCAGCTTCGTGCGCTCGGAACTGGGCAAGTACGAATTCCTCATCAAGGCCGCCAAGATCCACATCGACTGAACGCCGTCCTGCACTCCCGCCCGCCGGCCCACACCAGGCCGGCGGTGCACGACGACGGCGTGGTTCCAACAAGGAGACAAGCACCATGGGACAAGCCCCCGTCGTCTACGGACAATCCAGCCGCCCGCCGCGCGGCGACTATTCGCGTGCGCAGGAGGATTACACCTGCGCGCAGAACTTCGCGGCCTACACCGCCACCGACCACGACACCTACCACCGCCTGTACCAGCGCCAGTCGGCCCAGCTGCAGGGCCTGGCGAGCGAGGCCTTCATCCAGGCCCTGCCGCTGCTGGGCGCCAAGGAGCGCATCCCGCGCTTCGATGACGTGAACGAACGCCTGTACCGCGCCACGCGCTGGGAGCTGGTGGCCGTTCCGGGACTGATCCCCGAGGTGCCGTTCTTCTCGCTGCTGGCGAACCGCAAATTCCCGGTCACCGACTGGATCCGCACGCCCCAGGAGTTCGACTACATCGTCGAGCCCGACGTGTTCCACGACCTGTTCGGCCACGTGCCGCTGCTGTTCAACCCGGTGTTTGCCGACTATGTGCAGCGCTATGGCGAAGGAGGCCTGAAAGCGGCGGGACTGGGCGCCTGCGAGATGCTGTCGCGGCTGTACTGGTACACGATCGAGTTCGGCCTGATCCGCGAGCAAGGCGGGCTGCGCGCCTATGGCGCGGGCATCCTCAGCTCGCGCGGCGAACTGCCCTACGCCGTGCACAGTCCCGAGCCGCAGCGCCTGCCACTGGAGCTGGAACGCACCATGCGCACGCGCTACAAGATCGACACCTACCAGCAGACCTACTTCGTGATCGACAGCTTCGAGCAGCTGTTCGAACTCACGGCGCAGGATTTCGCGCCGATCTACGAACGGCTGCGCGGCCAGCCCGAGTTCGCGGCCGATGCGCGCGAGCCGCTCCCGGCCTGAAGCGCGTCGCCGACACGCTCAGGGCTGCTCGAGCAGCGCCAGGCAGTCCTGCAGCACGCGCGGGTGGAACGCCATCTCGACGTGCGCCACCCCCTCGATGAAGCGGTTGTCCGCGCCCTGCAGCATTGCGGCCGCGGGCGGATAGACCACGTTGTCGCAGTTGGAGTACCAGCACACGAAGGCCGCGGCGCGTGCCGGCGGCTCGTCTTGACCCAACTGGCGCACCCAGGGGCCGTGCAACCGCATCTGCCGGCCATTGGTGCTGCGTGCGCCGCGCGCGGGCCAGGTGCCGTGGTGCGGCGATCCCAGCGTGACGATGCGGTGCACGCGCTGCTCGCTGCCCGGCACGGCGCGCAGCCAGGCGCGTGCGGCCAGACCGCCCATGCTGTGGCCCACGATCAGCGGCGACCGCCCAGTGGCCTCGGCCACGCTGCGCACGGCATCGTCGATGGTGCGGCAGTAATCGTCGATGGAGCCGAAGGCGGGCTCCAGCGTCACGGCCACGAAGGCATGGCCGCGCGCACGCAGCAGCGCCAGCCAGGGCGTCCAGAACCCTCGGTTGCACAGGAAGCCGTGCACCAGCACCACGCCGCGCGGGCCGGGCACGTCCGACGCGCGCGGTGGCAGCCAGTCCGCCACGGCCTGGTGGCGGAACGGCTGCCACCAACCGAAGACCAGGCTGGCCCAGCGTGACTCGGCCCACCATGCGCGCAGCAGCTGCCCGGCGCGCGGACGCGGCGTCGCATCCCCCCGGCAAACCCAGGCCATCAAGAAAAATTGCGGCGCCATGCCCAGGCGGAACATCAGCGGGACCGCGGCCACGCCCGCCAGCGCCAGCGCCAGCGAACGGGCCCAGAACCAGGCCATCCAGCCCGCGATCAACAGCAGATGCACGGCCACCGCCCAGCGTTGCCAACGCGCGTTCGTCATGAAGCTCCCTTGTGGTGGTTGTGGTGTGTCGCTTGGGTGACCTCTGCGGCATCCGGACTAGGACAAGCCCGGTATGGCGCGTGCAAGGCCACTTCCACAATCGGTGCGATCTTGCCCCATACCGCAACGAGGACCCTTGCATGGAACGAATCTGGCTCAAGAACTACCCCGCTGGCGTGCCGCACGACGTGGATGCCGATGCCTACCCCTCGGTGGCGCAGATGCTGGAGGAGTCCTTCCACCGCCACGCCGACAGCCCGTTCTCGGTGTGCATGGACCGGTGGATGAGCTACCGCGAACTCGACCGCCTGTCGGCCCGGCTCGGCGCGTGGCTGCAAGGCCAGGGCCTCGCACCCGGTGCGCGCGTGGCCATCATGCTGCCCAACGTGCCGCAGTTCGCGGTGACCATGGCCGCGGTGCTGCGCGCGGGCTACACCTGCGTGAATGTGAACCCGCTGTACACCGCGCGCGAGCTGGAGCACCAGCTCAAGGACTCGGGCGCCACGGCCATCGTCATCCTGGAGAACTTCGCGCACACGCTGGCCGAGGTGATCGACCACACGGCCGTGCAGCATGTGGTGATCGCCTCCATGGGCGACCTGCTGGGCGCCTGGTACGGACGCTGGATCACCTTTGCCGTGCGCCACCTGGCCAAGATGGTGCCCGCGTACGAGCTGCCCCTGACGGGCGGGCGCCAAGTGATCAGTTTCAAGCGCGCGCTGGCCCTGGGCGAGCGGCGCACGCTGACCCCGGCGCGCGTCGCGCCCGACACGCCGGCCTTCCTGCAGTACACGGGCGGCACCACGGGCCTGTCCAAAGGCGCAGTGCTCACCCAGCGCAACATCGTCGCCGCGACGCTGCAGGCCGAGGCCTGGTTCACCCCCGCGCTGGGCAAGATCGGCGACCTGAGCCGCGCCAACAGCATTGCCGCGCTGCCTCTGTACCACATCTTCGCGCTCACGCTGTGCCTGCTGGCCATCCGCCAGGGCTCACGCCTGACGCTGATCCCGAACCCGCGGGACATCCCCAAGTTCGTGGAGGTGCTGAAGAAGCGCCCCTTCCACATGCTGCCCGCCGTGAACACGCTGTTCAACGCACTGCTGCAGAACCCGCAGTTCCGCCATCTGGATTTCTCGCAGCTGTGCGTGGCGCAGGCCGGCGGCATGGCCGCGACCGAGGCCACGGCCCAGCAGTGGAAGGCCGTGACGGGCGCCACCATGATCGAAGGCTGGGGCATGAGCGAGACCTGCGCCATCGGCACCAACAACCCGGTGAACAGCACTGCCTTCAGCGGCAGCATCGGCCTGCCGCTGCCGGGCATCGACATCGCCATCAAGGACGACGCAGGCGCGAGCCTGCCCATCGGCTCGGCGGGCGAAATCTGCATCAAGGGCCCCAACGTGATGCCCGGCTACTACAACCAGCCCGAGGAAAATGCCAAGGCCTTCACGCCCGACGGCTTCATGCGCACGGGCGACATCGGCGTGATGGACGAGGAGGGCTACACCCGCATCATCGACCGCAAGAAGGACATGATCCTGGTGAGCGGCTTCAACGTCTTCCCCAACGAACTGGAGCAGGTGGTGGCCCTGTGCCCGGGCGTGCTGGAATGCGCCGCCGTGGGCGTGGCCGACGACAAGCAGGGCGAAGCCATCAAGGTGTTCGTGGTGCGCAGCGACCCCTCGCTGACCGAGGACGACGTGGTGCGCTACTGCCATGAACACCTGACCGGCTACAAGCGGCCAAAATACATCGAATTCCGCGACGAACTGCCCAAGACCAACGTGGGCAAGATCCTGCGACGGGAGCTGCGCGACGGCAAGTGATGCCGCGCTCCGGTTACTCCAATTTTCATAGCTGATGCCGCTTATTCCACCTGCCCTACCGCCGGAAATCATTGTCATCGAGCGCGGCTGGCTGTCGGCCAACAACGTGCTGCTGTTGGGGCGCGACTCCACGGCGCTGGTGGACAGCGGCTACTGCGCCCACGCGCCGCAAACCGTGGCGCTGGTGGAGTCGGCGCTGGACGGGCGTGTGCTGGACCAGTTGCTCAATACCCACCTGCACAGCGACCATTGCGGCGGCAATGCCGCGCTGCAGGCGCGCTGGCCGCAGCTTGCCACCCGCATCCCCCCGGGGCAGTGGGCACAGGTGCAGGACTGGGACCCGGTGGCGCTGAGCTACGTGCCCACCGGCCAGGAGTGCCCGCGCTTTCGTGCCGACGGCGTGCTGCCCCCCGGCACCGAGGTGCAGCTGGGCGACCGCGCGTGGCAGGTGCACGCAGCCCCGGGGCATGACACCCATGCCGTGGTGCTGTTCGAGCCGCACGCCCGCGTGCTGATCTCGGGCGACGCGCTCTGGGAGAACGGCTTCGGCGTGGTGTTCCCCGAACTGGACGGCGAGCAGGCTTTTGCCGAGGTGGGCGCCACGCTGGACCTGATCGAGCGGCTGGACCCGCTCACCGTGATCCCCGGCCACGGCAGCGTGTTTGGCGACGTGCCCGCCGCGCTGGCGCGGGCGCGGCGCCGGCTGGCGGGTTTCGAGGCCGACCCGGTCAAACACGCACGCCACGCGGCCAAGGTGCTGCTCAAGTACAAGCTGCTGGAATGGCAGCAGGCGCCGCTGGCGCAAGTGCATGCCTGGTTGGCGGCCACACCGTACTTCGGCCTGCTGCACCAGCGACACTTTGCGCAGCAGACCGCATCCGTCTGGGCCGAGCAGCTGATGCAGGAACTGGTGGACGCCGGCGCGGCCCGGCGCGAGGGCGGCGCGCTGCTCAACGCCTGATCGCCCTGCCGCCGTGTGCCATCCGGTAACGGGGCACGCGCCAGCATTGGCCGAATGCTTGCCGCGCTGGGCGGGACTTCGCGCGCCCAACCGTGTGTTTGTTGTCAAACCACCACAAAACACCACTGCTGCTGACGTTTCCGCCACTGTGGGTGAGAGATTTTTGCACTTATTGACGCAAACGAGATTGATTCGCAACAATAATCCCTAG
This sequence comes from Diaphorobacter sp. LI3, assembly GCF_022807955.1. Lineage (NCBI taxonomy): Bacteria > Pseudomonadati > Pseudomonadota > Betaproteobacteria > Burkholderiales > Comamonadaceae > Diaphorobacter > Diaphorobacter sp. LI3. The sequence goes on from NZ_CP094346.1 coordinate 3,805,865, forward strand.
CGAATAATTCCAACCTCTCGTTTCCAGCAATGCCCTCCTCCTCCCCTCTCAAGAAGCCCAAGAGCCTGCGCATGGCCGCAGCCCTGCTGCCTCTGAGCGCCATCGCCCAGGTGCAGCCTACGCCCGCCCCCGTCACCACGCTGCCCACGGTGACGGTGCAGGAGCAGGCCATCGATCCCAACCCCAACGCCGAGGTCGGCGCGCCCTACAAGGCCAAGACCTCCGCCGACACGCGCCACACCCGCCCGCTGGCCGAGACGCCGCAGACCATCCAAGTGGTCACCGGCGAGGCCATCCGCGACTCCGGCGCCACCGACCTCAAGCAGATCCTGGCCGCGCAGCCCGGCATCACCCTGGGCACGGGCGAAAACGGCAACGCCTTTGGCGACCGCTACATCATCCGCGGCCAGGAGGCGCGCTCGGACGTGTTCGTGGACGGCCTGCGCGACCCCGGCATGACCACGCGCGAGAGCTTTGCCATCGAGCAGGTGGAAGTCACCAAGGGCCCCAACTCCAGCTTCGCGGGCCGCGGCTCGGCGGGCGGCGCGGTGAACGCCGTGACCAAGCAGGCCACGCTGGACTATGACTTCACGCGCGTGTCCGCTGGCGTGGGCACCGACAGCCACCACCGCGTGACGCTGGACATGAACAAGGGCTTCACCGACAAGTTCGCCCTGCGCGCCAACGCCCTGACCTCGGGCGAGGACGTGCCGGGCCGCAGCCCCTCGCAGCGCCGCCGCGACGGCCTGGCGCTGTCGGGCCTGTGGGAGCTGAACCAAGACCTGTCCGTCACGCTGGACTACTACGGCCTGCGCGCCAAGGACAAGCATCCCGACCTGGGCGGCTACCTCGTGGGCACGGTGCCCAACCGCCGCCCCGCCACGGGTGTGCCGGTCTATGCGCAGAACAGCGACTTCCTGAATTCCGACGTGGACACGGTCACCGCGCGCATCGCCTACCGCTTTGCGCCCGACCTCAAACTCACCAGCCTGACGCGATACGGCCAGTCGGACAACCGCTACGCCACCACGGGAGCCTCCAACGGCACGGTGCTGGACGCGGCCAACAACCCGATCGGCACGGCCGGCGTGCTGGACGGCGGCCACACCGGCTGGCAGGACGTGAAATATTTCGCGCACCAGAGCAACCTGCGCTGGGACAAGCAGATCGGCAGCCTCAAGCATGAATTCATCTTCGGCTTCGAATACACCGACCACAAGGTGAAGTCCGGCAACTACGGCGTGACCAACACCGGCGCCACCAACTGCCGCGTTTCGGGCCGCAACGGCCCGCAGGCCGGCTGGTGCATCACTGATCTGAACGGCAACCCCGTGAGCAACCTGGGCGACCTGGCCGGCCGCAGCTACGAACGCCGCAGTTGGACACGCGACTGGCGCGTGAAGACCTTCGCGCTGTCGGCCATGGACACGGTGGACCTGACCGACCAGTGGACCGTGTTCGGCGGCCTGCGCGCCGACCACTACGACCTGTCGCTGGACACCCGCAACAACCAGACGGGCGCGATCACGGGCAACTACGGCTTCAACGACACACTGCTCAACGGCCACCTGGGTGTGAGCTACAAGATCAACCCCATGGGTATGGTCTATGCAAGCTACGGCACGGCGCAGGACATCAACGGCGGCGAACCCGACACCGGCACGAGCAGCGGCTACGGCGGCCTGGTGATCCACAACGGCAGCGCCGCCGGCGCCAAGCCCGAGACCTCGCAGAACATCGAGCTGGGCACCAAGTGGAACCTGCTGGACGACAAGCTGCTGGCCACCGCCGCCGTGTTCCAGACCACCAAGGACGACGTGATGGAGGGCGCCAACTACGACACTGAAGGCACCTTCAATACCGGCAAGAACCGCGTGCGCGGCATCGAACTGGGCCTGGCCGGCAATCTCACCAAGAACTTCCAGCTGCAAGCCGGAGCGGCGATCATGAAATCCAAGGTGCTGCGCTCGGCCGTGGCGTCCAACGTGGGCAACCCGCTGTCCAACTTCGCCGACCGCTCCTTCACCGTACAGGGCAAGTACCAGCTCACGCGCGACTTCTCCTTCGGCGCCGTGGCGCGCTACGAGGGCAGCCGCTGCGGCGGCCAGCCCGACACCGGCGCCGGCTACACCAACGGCATGTGCTCGCAGCCGGTGCCCTCGTTCAGCGTGTACGACCTGTTCGCGTCCTACCGCATCAACAAGCACGCCGACCTGCGCCTGAACGTGCTGAACGTGACCGACAAGGACTACTACACCGCCGTGTACCGCTCGGGCGCCTTCCTGTACAAGGGCGACGGCCGCGCAGTGCGCCTGACGCTGAACCTGGACTTGTAATCAAATAGGCTGCTAGCGCTTGATGGACAAGCGCTAGCAGCTATCAAATTTGATGACACCACATATTCCCGCAGGCGTCTGGAACGCCATCGACTACGAACGGCTCGCGCCCCAGCACATGGACGCGGGCCGTCTTGCCTATGTGGCCGGCGGCTGCGGCTGGGACCGCACGGTGGCCGCCAACCGCGCCGCCTTCGCCGCCTGGGCCATCGTGCCGCGCCTGCTGCGCGACGTGCGCGGCGGCCACACGCGGCTCACGCTGGGTGGGCTGGACCTGCCCCACCCGCTGCTGCTGGCCCCGGTGGCGCACCAGCGCCTGGCCCACTCCGAGGCAGAAGTCGCCACCGCCCGCGCCGCCCAGGCCACGGGCACCTGCCTGGTGGCCAGCACGCTGTCGTCGTGCACGCTGGAGACGATCGCGGGTGCCGCCGGCCCCGCGCGCTGGTTCCAGCTGTACCTGCAGCCCGAGCGAGAACACACGCTCGCCCTTCTGCGCCGGGCCGAGGCCGCGGGCTACCGCGCCATCGTGCTCACGCTGGACGCCAGCATCCAGCTGGCCAGCCGCAGCGCGCTGCAGGCGGGTTTTGTGATGCCCGCCGACTGCACGCCCGCCAACCTGGCGGCCTACCCACCGCCCGCGCCGCCCGTACTGGGCGCGGACGACAGCCGCATCTTCCAGGGCGCCATGCGCCACGCCCCTACCTGGGACGACCTGCGCTGGCTGCTGGGCGAGACCCGCCTGCCTGTGTGGATCAAGGGCGTCATGCACCCCGACGACGCCCGCGCGCTGCAGGCGGCGGGCGCGGCCGGCCTCATCGTCTCCAACCACGGCGGGCGCAGCCTGGACGGCGCGCCCGCGTCCCTGCATCGCCTGCCCGCCGTGCGCGCCGCCGTGGGCGAGGGCTACCCCGTGCTGCTGGACGGCGGCGTGCGCAGCGGCGCCGACGCCTTCAAGGCCCTGGCCCTGGGCGCCAACGCCGTGCTCATCGGCCGGCTGCAGATGTACGCCCTGGCCGTGGCGGGCGCCCTGGGCGTGGCCTACATGCTGCAGCTGCTGACCGAGGAGCTGCACGCCTGCATGGCCCAGGCCGGCTGTGCCCAGCTCTGCGACATCACCCCCAATTGCCTCACACCGCAACCACCATGCTGATCTCCATCGACCAGGTCCTCTCCAAAACGGAGGTGCGCGACTTCCGCGCCCAACTGGACGCCGCCGCCTGGGACGACGGCGCCGCCACCGCCGGCACGCTGGCCAAGACCGTCAAGCGCAACCAGCAGATCACCGACGGCAGCGAACTCTGCCAGCGCCTGGGCCAGCACATCCTGCGCCGGCTGAGCAGCACGCCGCTGTTCATCAGCGCCGCGCTGCCGCGCACCATCTACCCGCCGAAGTTCAACCGCTACGCCGACGGCGGCACCTACGGCGCGCACGTGGACAGCGCGCTCATGTTCCTGCCCGGCAGCCACCAGCAGATGCGCACCGACCTGTCGGCCACGCTGTTCCTGGCCGAGCCCGAGGAATACGACGGCGGCGAGCTGGAGGTGGAGGGCCCCTTCGGCGTGCAGGCCGTGAAGCTGGCCGCCGGCGACATGGTGCTGTACCCCTCCAGCAGCCTGCACCGCGTCACGCCCGTCACGCGCGGGGCGCGCGTGGCATCGTTCTTCTGGATCGAGAGCCTGGTGCAGGACGAGGGCGAGCGCACGCTGCTGTTCGACCTGGACCAGTCCATCCAGCGACTCACGCCGCTGGTGGCGCCCGACGACCCGCGCCTGGTACAGCTCACGGGCGTGTACCACAACCTGCTGCGCCGCTGGGCGAGACCTTGACCCGGTAGCCGGCCCTGCCTCCCCCTTTTCCCCAGAAAGAGAGTCCCCATGCCATCCTGGATCCCGCACATCGCCGCCCTGGCGCTCGCCGTCTCGGCCAGCAGCGCCTTCGCCCACGGCAAGGTCACCTGCCCCGAGCATCCCCCCGCCGAATGGCGACCGCACACCGAGCTGGAGCAGAAGCTGGTGAAGGAAGGCTGGACCGTGCGCCGCATGGAAAAGACCGAAACCTGCTACGAGGTCTACGGCAAAGACCCGCAGGGCAAGCGCGTGGAAGCCTTCTTCGACCCCAAGACGCTTGAGCGCGTTCAAGACTGACGGTGCGCGCGCCGCTGGCGCACCGCTGCGCGTGTGGGACCGGCCCGTGCGCCTGCTGCACTGGGGCCTGGCCGCGTGCGTGGCCATGGCCTGGTGGAGCAGCGATGACACCGGTCCGCTGCACGAGCGCGTGGGCTACGTGGCCCTGGCCCTGCTGGTCGGGCGCGTGGCGTGGGGATTCGGCGGCAGCCGCTATGCGCGCTTCGCCCAGTTCGTGCGCACGCCGGCGGCCACGCTGGCCTATGCGCGCCTGGCGCTGGCGGGCCATGCGCCGCGCTACCTCGGCCACAACCCGCTGGGCGCCTGGATGGTGCTGGCACTGCTGGCGATCATGGCGTTGCTGGGCTTCACCGGCTGGCTCTACACCACCGACCGATTCTGGGGCTATGGCTGGCTGGCCCACCTGCACCAGTCCCTGGGCTGGGCCCTGCTGGCCTGCGTGGCCCTGCATGTGGGGGGCGTGCTGTGGACCTGCCTGCAGCACCGCGAGAACCTGGTGCGCGCCATGGTCACCGGCCGCAAGGCGCCGCCGCGGGGTGACGATGTGGCATGAAAAATGGCTCCAGCGCTTATCCACCAAGCGCTAAAAGCTCCTTTTTATATAGCGCAGCAGGCCCTCAAGGCAGATTCAAGGCAGATCCTTGTTCGGCTCCGGCGCGCGCGCGTCGCGCGGGCCCACGGTGCCCAGCCGGCTCTTGAGCGACTGCGGCTGGCCGGTGAGGATGGCGGCGTAGTTCACCGTGTTGGCCAGCACCTTCTTCACATAGTCGCGCGTCTCGCTGAAGGGCACGTTCTCGGCCCAGATGGCCGCGTCCAGCACCGGGCCGTTGCGCCAGTTGCGCGGGCGGCCCGGACCGGCGTTGTAGGCTGCCGCCGCCAGGAGCATGGAACCGTCGAAGTCGTCCAGCGCCAGCTTCAGATAGGCGGTGCCGATGGTGATGTTGGTGTCGCGGTCGTAGAGCTGCTGGGGGGAGAAGCCCTCCAGGCCGATCTTGCGCGCCGTCCAGCGCGCGGTGGCGGGCATCACCTGCATCAGGCCCGACGCGCCCACGCCCGAGCGGGCATCCATGATGAAGCGGCTTTCCTGGCGGATCAGGCCATAGACATAGGCCGGGTCCAGCCCGATGCCGCGCGCGCGCTCCACCACGGCGGAGCGGAACGGCATCGGAAAGCGCTGCGCCGCGTCGATCACGCCCTTGGTGCGCTCGCTGGTGTTGATGCAGCGGTCCCACACCTCGCGCTGGCAGGCGAAGTCGGCCGCCGCCAGCAGCTCGCGCTCGCCCATGCCGCCAGGGGTGTGCAGGTTGGTGGTGTAGTTCCACTCGCGCACGCCTTCGCTGCGCAGGCCCATCAGGATGGCGTACAGCGCACGGTTCAGGCCGGGGTTGGCGCGCGCGGTGGCTTTTTCTTCCTCGGTCAGCGGTGCGGGCGCCGGGGGCTGCGTGACGCGCTCGCCCAGCTCCTCCAGCGCCAGCTGTTCATAAAAACCCGTGGTGCCGGCGATGCGCGCATACAGCTGGCGCGCGGCCGCGCGATCGTCGTCGCCGGGGCGGTTGGCCATGAGGGCGCGCGCCTTCCAGTACGTCCAGACGCTTTCCTGGCGCGCCGCGGGGCTCATGGCATTGATGCTGCGGCCCACCAGCTTCCATTGCCCGGCCCGCAGCGCGGCGCGCGTGCGCCAGGCCAGCATGTCGTCGGTCAGGTCGGCGTCGCGACCCACGTTGGCGTAGTAGCTGAGCGCATCGGGCGACAGCGCCGTAGCGGCCTGCTTGCCGATCAGGCCCCAGAGCCAGTTGCGCTCCTCGGCCGACAGGTGCGGTCCCCATTTGCTGTCCAGCAGGCTGGCGGCGTTGGCGACATCGCTCATGGCCATGCGGGTCAGCGCCAGCACCACCAGTTCCTGGCGCTCCTTGCCACGCGCCGTGGCGCGGCCCGTGAGGTACTTGGTGGGCGAATCCAGCGCCTCGCGCAGTTGCGGCAGCGCATCGGGCGCGACGATTTCCACCGCCTTGCGCACCACGCGCAGGCGGTTGGCCTCTGCGCCCAGACGCGCCTTGCGCCACACGTCCAGGGGCTTGATTTTCTTGGCGGCCAGCATCTCGGCGGCGGCACTGGAGCAGCCGTCGTCCAGCTCGCGCAGCGCATACCAGTGGCGCAGCATCTCAGCGCCGGCACTCTCGGCGGCCGTGCCCTTGATCTGCTCGATCGCGAGCGCGTAGCAATGCACCTCGCGGTCATCGCCCATGCGGAACTGCGGGTGAAATTCTGCGAACTGGTCCCAGTCGCGGCGTTGGCCCAGCAGCAGCAGCCAGTCGTTGCGCAGGCGGTCTTCCTGGTAGGTGCCAGCCCAGCGCTGCAGGAAGGCGGTCACTTCGGAGGGTTGGGCCTCCTCCAGCCGCGCACGCAGTTCCCAGTACGCAGCCCAGGGCTCCAGGGCATGGCCGCGCGCGCCCGGCAGCAGCGCGGCAAGCCGCTGCTTGTCGCCCTTGCGGAAGGCCTTTTGCATCTCCAGGACGGTGTCATCGCCGCGGTTTTGCGCCCCGGCCCACGGCGCGGCGGTGGCCAGGGCAGCGCCGGCGATCAGCGGTGTCAGAATCTTCATCCAAAGCATTGGGGGATTATGTGATGGACAAAGCAGCCCTGCGCCGCGCATTGGTAGAACAGCGCCTGAATCTGCCGGACCGCCTGCAGCGCGCCGACCAGTTGCAACGCGTGATGCGCATCTGGCTGGTGGACCGCCCGGACACCATCATCGGCGCCTACTGGCCGATCAAGGGTGAGTTCGATCCGCTGCCCGCGCTGCACCGCTGGAAGGAAGATGGCGAGTTGCTGGACGAGCCCCAGCTGCGCCGCATCGGCCTGCCCGTGGTGGACAAGGTGCACAAGACGCTCACCTTCCACGCCTGGTATCCCGGCTGCCCCATGGAGGAAGACGCCTACGGCATCCCCAAGCCCAAGGACACCGAGCTCATCCACCCCACGCTGCTGTTCGTGCCCTGCGTGGGCTACGGCCCGGGCGGCTACCGCCTGGGCTACGGCGGGGGCTTTTACGACCGCACGCTGGCTGCGCTGCAGCCCCGCCCCGCCACCGTGGGCCTGGGGTTCACCCACGGCTACCTGGACGACTTCGAGCCCGAGGCACACGATCTGCCGCTGGACGCCATACTCAACGACAACGGCGTGGTCTGGCCGGTTTGACGCTTCAGAAACAAGAGCGGTTTGCGCTTGGCATACGGTGCTTTCAAGCAAATAACGAGCTCAAACCCTGTGATTACGGGCGCGAGCAGCTCTTTTTAACGTAGCACCACAGGATCAAGGAACCCCTCCATGCTCCAGCTCTACATCGGCAACAAGAACTACTCCTCCTGGTCCATGCGCCCGTGGGTGCTGCTGCGCCAGGCCGGCATCGCGTTCGAGGAAGTGCCCGTGCGCTTTGACAGCTTCGATGCCAATTCGCAGTTCAAGCGCCAGCTCAAGGCCGTCACCCCCGTGGCCAAGGTGCCCGTGCTGGTGGATGGGGACATCACCGTCTGGGACAGCCTGGCCATCGCCGAATACCTGGCCGAGCAGTACCCCGACAAGCATCTGTGGCCCCAGGACAAGGCCGCGCGCGCCCGCGCCCGCAGCGTGGTGGCCGAGATGCACAGCGGCTTCGGCGCGCTGCGCAGCCACTGCGGCATGAACATCGAGGCCCGCCTGCCCGAAGTGGGCGAGATCGTGTGGCGCGACCAGCCCGCCGTGCGCGCCGACGTGCAGCGCCTGGTGGACATGTGGAGCGAGCTGCTGGACCAGCACGGCGGCCCCATGCTGTTCGGCCAGTTCAGCATTGCCGACGCGTTCTATGCGCCGGTGTGCATGCGCCTGGCCACCTTTGCCCTGCCCGTGCCTGAACACATCACCGCCTATGTGCAGCGCGTGCAGCAGTTGCCGGGCGTGAAGGCCTGGATCGACGGCGCACTGGCCGAGCAGGACTTCGTGCCGTTCGACGAGCCCTACCGCGCACGGCGCGGCTAGCCCGCCGGCGCGGTGCCATGAAACTGCACATCCTGTCCGACCTGCACCTGGGCGTGCAGGGCATGGAGCACCCGTGCACCGACGCGGATGTGGTGATCCTCGCGGGCGACATTGCCCGCCCCGCGGCCGCCGTGGCCTGGGCGCAGGGCTTCGCCAAGCCGGTGCTGTACGTGCCGGGCAACCACGAGTTCTACGGCTCCAGCCTGCAGGACACCGCGCAAGAGCTGCGCCGTCTGTGCGAGGGCAGCCCCGTGCACCTGCTGGACAACCGGAGCCTGGTGCTGCAGGGCGTGCGCTTCATCGGCAGCACGCTGTGGAGCGACTTCCGCGTGGCCGGCGAGGGCGCCGCCCGCACCGAGGCCATGGCCCAGGCCCAGCAGTTCATGCGCGACTTCAGCCGCATACGCGCGGGTGGTGAAGACGATGGGGCGCTCTTCACGCCCCAGCACGCGGCCGAACTGTTCGACGCCAACGCCCGCTGGCTGGCGCGCGAACTCGCCCAGCCCTTTGCCGGCCTCACCGTGGTCATCACCCACCACGCGCCTTCGCCACACAGCATCCACCCGCGCTTTGCGGGCTCGCCCATCAACGCTGCCTTCGTGTCCGACGCACAGGCCCTGGTCGAGGGTAGCGGCGCGCGGCTGTGGGTGCATGGGCACACGCACGACAGCTTCGACTACCGGCTGCACGGCACACGCGTGCTGTGCAACCCGCGCGGCTATGCCAAGGATGGGCAGGTGGAGAACGCGCGGTTCAACCCCCACCTGGTTGTAGAGGTGGCGTAACCACCAGTCAGGCCAACGCGCCAAAAGGCTTGCACCACGGCCGACGAACCCCCCACCTGCGTGCCCGCGTCCCGCTGGCCGAGGGCACATGGCTTTTCACCTGGACAAGCCTGGGCGTTGCGCCTACATCCCGTCCTGGCCGCACGCTGCGCGCGGCGGACGACGCGGCATCGACGAGGATGATCTGCGCAGCGAAGAATGCTTCGGCTACTACCACCTGCGCCCTGCCTCGTCCAGCGGGGCGGCAGTCCTGGCGATGACGTGCGGACAACGACCGATTCCAGGTTGAATACACTGCCCCCATGCAGATTTACATGGTGGGCGGCGCCGTGCGCGACCGGCTGTTGGGCCGCCCCGTCAATGACCACGACTGGGTCGTCGTCGGCGCCACGCCCGACGACATGGTGGCACGCGGCTACCTGCCCGTGGGGCGCGACTTCCCCGTCTTCCTCCACCCCGAGACGCGCGAGGAATACGCGCTGGCGCGCACCGAGCGCAAGAGCGGGCGCGGCTACCGCGGCTTCGTGGTGCAGACGTCGCCCGACGTGACACTGGAAGAAGACCTGTCACGGCGCGACCTTACTATCAATGCAATAGCTGCCAGCGCCGACTGGACGGGCGCTGAAGACCTATTCGACCCTTATGGCGGCGCGCGCGACCTGCAGGCGCGGGTACTGCGCCATGTGACCGACTCCTTCCGCGAGGACCCGGTGCGCATCCTGCGCGTGGCGCGCTTTGCGGCGCGTTTCACCGACTTCACCGTGGCGCCCGAGACGATGCAGCTCATGCGCGAGATGGTGCACGACGGCGAGGTCGACCACCTGGTGCCCGAGCGCGTGTGGCAGGAATTGGCGCGCGGGCTCATGGAGCCGCAGCCCTCGCGCATGTTCGACGTGCTGCGCGACTGTGGCGCGCTGGCCGTGGTGCTGCCCGAGGTCGAGCGCCTGTGGGGCGTACCCCAGCGCCCCGAATACCACCCCGAGGTGGACACCGGCGTGCACCTGATGATGGTGCTGGACATGGCAGCCCATTTGCAGGCCCCGCTCACCGTGCGCTTCGCCTGCCTCACGCACGACTTGGGAAAAGGCACCACGCCGCACGACGTGCTGCCACGCCATATCGGCCATGAGCAGCGCAGCGCACGGCTGCTCAAGGCCGTGTGCGAACGCTTGCGCGTGCCGGTGGAATGCCGCGAACTGGCCGACGTGGTGGCGCGCGAGCACGGCAACATCCACCGCAGCGGCGACCTGGGCGCTGCCGCGCTGGTGCGCCTGCTGGAGCGCTGCGACGCCATCCGCAAACCCGCGCGGCTGGACGAGATCCTGCTGGCCTGTGAATGCGATGCGCGCGGACGCCTGGGTTTTGCCGATCGGCCCTACCCGCAGCGCGCGCGCATCAACGCCGCGCTCGCGGCCGTGCAGTCGGTCACCACCAGCAGCGTGGCTGCGCACGCTGCGCAACTGGGCCTGAGCGGCCCCAAGGTGGGCGAGATGATTCACGCCGCCCGCGTACAGGCCGTGGCCGACTGGCTTCACACCATCGCGCAGCCTGCCCCAGAACCTCGGGGCAACGCTGGCTGAGCACCTGTGGTGCCTGGCCCTGGTGAGGATTCCCGGTGAGGATTGGCCGCGGGTACGCAGCAACAGCCATTCGTATGGCGAATCGTCAGCGCCGCGGCCCCACAACAGGGGCGAGCGCCACACGAGGGTTGGTTCCGCAGCGCCTTACACCGACTGCACCCATCGCGCGATATCGGCCGCGCCCAGCGCACCAGAGATGCGCGCTGCCTCCTGACCGCCGCGAAACAGGATCATCGTCGGGATGCTGCGGATGCCGTAGCGCGCCGCGATCGCGGGGTGCGCCTCGGTATCCAGCTTGGCCAGCCGCATGCGCGGCTCCAACTCGCGCGCAGCCTGTGCGAAGGCTGGCGCCATCTGGCGGCAGGGGCCGCACCACGGCGCCCAGAAGTCCACCACCACGGGCAGGTGGCTGCGCGCCACATGCCGGTCGAAGCTGGCCGCATCCAGCGCCAGCGGTTCGCCCGTGAACAGCGGCCGGTGGCAGCTGCCGCAGTCGGGCGCACTGCCCAGTTGCGCAGCCTGCACGCGGTTGGTGGTGTGGCAGTGGGGGCAGACGACGTGCAGTGCTTCGGGGGAGCTCATGGAGGACCTCGCGGGGGTTGGCGAAACCAGGCAATTGCGGGTAAGGGGTCAGGTTTTCAATGCCTACGGCCCTGCGGGTAACCGGCCTACAGTGGCCGCGCGCGTGCAGAGTTAAGGTTGCGGGCGATGCCCACGCCGCCTCTGCCGACTTCCCGCCACGCCCTGTTCCTCGACTTCGACGGCACGCTGGCCGACATTGCCGCACAGCCGCATGCCGTGCAGCTGCCACCCGGCGTGGTGGACTGCCTGCAAGCACTGCATGTGCGGCTGGAGGGGGCGCTGGCCATCGTCACCGGCCGCACCATGGCCGATATCGACCATTTTTTGGACCCACTGCGCCTGCCCGTGGCCTGCGAGCATGGCGCGCAGTACCGCCTGGGCAACGGGCGCAGCGGCGGCCTGCCGGCGCTGCCACTGCAGCCGCTGCTGGCCGCGCTGCGCCCGCTGATGGCGCAGCACCCCGAGCTGCTGCTGGAGGCCAAGAGCGCCGGCCTGGCGCTGCACTACCGGCAGGCGCCGCAACTGCAGGCGCTGTGCCTGCAGGCGATCACACAGGCGCTGCGCGATGTGCCGGGCGCCGAGTTGCTGCACGGCAAGTTCGTGTACGAGGTCAAGCCCGTGGGACCGGACAAGGGCCGCGCGATCACGGACTTCATGCGCCTGGCTCCCTTCGCCGGGCGCGCGCCGCTGTTCGTGGGAGACGATGTGACGGACGAAGCCGGCTTTGCCGCCGCACAGTCGCTGGGGGGCCTGGGCATCAAGGTGGGCGAAGGCGCGACGCGCGCCCACGCGCGGCTGGCCACGCCCGCCGCCGTGCGCCAATGGCTGCAGCAGGCCGTGGGCGAGGAGATCACATGACGAGCAAAGCACCTCACGTGGGCGCCACCGCCATGGCCGCACCGTCACTGGCGCTGGGAATGATCGGCAATTGCACCATCAGCGCGCTGGTGGATGCGCGCGCCTGCATCGTCTGGAGCTGCATGCCACGCTTTGACGGCGACCCGGTGTTCAATGCGCTCGTCCAGCCCGGCCCCGATGGCAGCCGCTTCGCCATCGAGCTGGAGGACTTCGCCAGCAGCGAGCAGTGGTACGAGCCCAATACCGCCGTGCTGCGCACGCACCTGACCGACGCGCATGGCAATTGCCTGGAGGTGACCGACTTCTGCCCGCGCTTCTTCGCACGTTCTCGCGCCTTTCGCCCCGTGATGCTGGTGCGCCGCGTGCGACCGGTGCGGGGGGCACCGCGCATCCGCGTGCTGGTACAGCCGCGCTACGACTGGGGCATGGCCCAGCCCGCCCTCACGCGCGGCAGCAACCATATCCGCTACGTGGGGGGCGACTTCACGCTGCGGCTGAACACCGACGCGCCCGTGGCCTACGTGCTCTCGGGCGAACCCTTTGTAGCGGGGCGCGAATACAACTTCCTGCTCGGTGCAGACGAAACGCTCTCCGGCGGCATTGGCGACACCGCACGCCACTATGAGCAAGAGACCGTGTCGTACTGGAAGCACTGGACCCAGCGCCTGCATCTGCCGCTGCAGTGGCAGGAGGCCGTGATCCGCTCGGCCATCACGCTGAAGATGTCGCTGTTCGAGGACACGGGCGCCATCGTCGCGGCGATGACCACGAGCATCCCCGAATCGGCGCACAGCGGCCGCAACTGGGACTACCGCTACTGCTGGCTGCGCGACGCGTTCTTCGTGGTGCGCGCGCTCAACAGCCTGTCGGAAGTGGGCACCATGGAGGACTACCTGCGCTGGCTCAGCAACATCGTGGCCAAAACCGGCAGCGGCCACATTCAGCCGCTGTACGGCATCGGGCTGGAGCACGAGCTGCCCGAATCCGTCCTGCCCCACTTGGCCGGCTACCGCAGCATGGGCCCGGTGCGCGTGGGCAACCAAGCGGCAGAGCACTTCCAGCACGACGTGTACGGCAACATCGTGCTGGGCGCGGCGCAGTCCTTCCACGACCGGCGGCTGCTGCACCCCGCCGGCGCCGCGGAGTTCGAGCGCCTGGAGCGCGTGGGCGAGCTGGCCGTGCAGGTGTACGGCAAGCCCGACGCGGGCATGTGGGAGCTGCGCACGCGCGCGCGCATCCACACCTCGTCAGCCCTCATGAGCTGGGCAGCGTGCGACCGGCTGGCCAAGATCGCACGCGCCCTGCAACTGCCCGAGCGCGCCCATTACTGGCAGCAGCATGCGCAGCGCATGCATGGCGAGATCCTCGAGCGCTCGTGGCACGCCCAGCGCCAGGTGTTTGCCGAGAGCTTTGGGGGCAGCGAACTGGACGCCAGCGTGCTGCTGATGGCCGAGGTGGGCCTGATCCACCCCACCGACCCGCGCTTCGTGAGCACGCTGGACGCCATGGAACACACGCTGTGCGACGGCCCCTTCATGCGCCGCTACGAAGCCGCGGACGATTTCGGCAAGCCCGAGACCGCGTTCAACATCTGCACCTTCTGGCGCATCGATGCGCTGGCGCGCACCGGCCGGCGCGAGCAGGCGCAGGAGATCTTCGAGGCCATGCTGGCCGTGCGCAACCCGTTGGGGCTGCTGTCCGAAGACACCCACGCCGCCACGGGCGAGATGTGGGGCAACTTCCCTCAAACCTATTCCATGGTGGGCATCATCAATGCCGCCATGCGGCTGTCCGCCCCCTGGGACAGCGTGATCTGACCTGGAGCCTTCCTGCATGAGCCGACTCGTCGTCATCTCCAACCGCCTGGCCGACCCGCGCAAGAGTGCTGCCGGCGGCCTGGCCGTGGCCCTGGGCGACGCGCTGTCACGCACGGGCGGCCTGTGGTTCGGCTGGAGCGGCACCGTCACCGCGGACGGCACGCCCGGCGAAGGTGCGCTGCAAACACACCAGGCCGGCAACGTGACCCTGGCCACCGTGGACCTGTGCCAGGCGGACCACGCGGCCTACTACCAGGGCTACGCCAACAGCGTGCTGTGGCCGGTGCTGCACTACCGGCTGGACCTGGCCGACTTCAGCGCCAATTACAGCGAGGGCTACCGCCGCGTGAACCAGATGTTCGCGCGCAAGCTGTTGCCGCTGCTGCGCGAGGACGACGTGATCTGGGTGCACGACTACCACCTGATCCCGCTGGCGGCGGAGCTGCGCGCGCTGGGTTGCCGCCAGCGCATCGGTTTTTTCCTGCATGTGCCCGTTCCGCCACCGCTCATCCTCGCAGCGCTGCCGCAGCACGAGTGGCTGATGCGTTCGTTCTTTGCCTACGACCTGGTGGGCCTGCAAAGCGAGGCCGACGTCGTCCACTTCACACGCTACATGGTCAACGAAGCCCATGCGCAAGAGCTGGACGGGCAGCGCCTGCGCGCCTTCAACGCCACCGTGCGCGTGGCGGCCTTCCCCATCGGCATCGATGTGCAGGAGTTCCAGCGCCTGGGCCGCGCACCCGATGCCGTGCAGACCTGCGAAGCCCTGCGCGCGGAGTATTCACGCCGCCAACTGTTGCTGGGCATCGACCGGCTGGACTACTCCAAGGGCATCCCGCACCGCGTGCGCGCCTTCCGCCAGCTGCTGGAACGCTACCCCGAGAACGAGCACAGCGCCACACTGGTGATGATCGCCTCGCCCTCGCGCGACGACGTGCACGCCTATGCCGACCTGCGCCAGGAGCTGGAGGGCCTGTGCGGCGCCATCAACGGCGACTATGGCGATCTGGACTGGATGCCGCTGCGCTACATCCACCGCACCGTCGCGCGCAAGCGCGTGCCCGGCCTGTGCCGCGCGGCACGCGTGGGGCTGGTCACGCCGCTGCGCGACGGCATGAACCTGGTGGCCAAGGAATACGTGGTGGCGCAAGAGCCCGAGGACCCGGGCGTGCTGGTGCTGTCGCGCTTTGCCGGCGCGGCCGAGCAACTCAAGGAGGCCTTGCTGGTCAACCCCTACGACACCCAGGGCATGGCCGACGCGATCCAGACCGCGCTGCGCATGCCGCTGTCCGAGCGCCAGTGGCGCCATGAACGGCTCATGGAACGCATCCAGCGCCAGGACGTGCACTGGTGGCGCAACAGCTTCCTGCAGGCGCTGCGCGACGAGGCTGCGCCGCCGGTCACCGCGCCGGCAGGGGCCGTGGCAGCCACTTAAGGGTTGTCTGGGTGCACGCGTCCTGCGCGCAGTGGCCTCGCCACGCCCCAGCCTGTCAGGGCAACCGCTGTGGAGTTCAGCCCGGCTGCTGCAGCAGAGCCAACGCCGCGTAGTCGCCCACCTGGGCGCCCAGCCCCGCAGGCACCAGCTCTACCCCGGCGGTGAGCGCGGGGAAGTAGCGCGCCAGCTGCGCACGCAGCAGCGGCAGCAGCAGCGCCTGGTGGTGCAGGAACACGGCACCGCCCAGGCTGATGCGCCGCAGGTCCAACGTGGCCACCAGGTTGTACAGCAGCCGTCCCATCAGCACGCACAGCGCCTGCACTTCGGCCAGCGCGGCCGCGTCACCCGCGTCCGCCGCCACCATCAGCGCGGGCGCCTCCCGGCCCAGTCGGCGCGGCAGCGCACTGCCCGCAACGAGTGACTCCACATCGCCCTGGTTGCCGCAGCCGCACAGCGCCACGTCACTGCCCGCGTCGGGGTCGCCCACGTAGCTGTGGCCGGCATGGCCCGCGTTGCCGTTCTTGCCGCGCAGCACGCAGCCGTCCACGCACAGGCCGACGCCGATGCCGGTGCTCCAGGTCACATAGGCGCAATCGTCCTCCCCCCGCAGCGCTCCCCACAGCCGCTCGGCCTGCAGCGCGGCCACGGCATCGTTGGCGACATGCACGCGGTCTGCGCCCAGCGCCTGCGCCAACGGCGCCTGCAGCGGCACCCGGGTCCAGTCGTTGCCCAGGCCGCGCGGCGCACCGGCGAGCCCTCCGCAGATGTTGGGGTTGACCACTTCGACCATGCCCGCATGTCGCACGAACGGCCCGCAGGACGCCACGCCCACACCCGCCAGATCCGAACGCGTGATGCCCTGCTGCGTGCAGGCGGCATCCAGCAGCTGCAGCACCTGCTGGGCCAGCGCATCCGGCGCACCGGTCTTGGCGGTGGGCTCCGCCACGCGGGTGAGCAACACCGGCGGACCGCTGCCGTGGGCAGGGTCCGCCAGGCACACGGCCACCTTGGTGCCGCCAATGTCCACGCCGGCATGCAGGCCCGGCGGCTGGGAGGTAGGAGGTTGCTGCGGCATGGGGCCCATCATGGCGCAACCGCGGCCGCCTCGGCTGTAGGGCAAAAGCGTTTATCTCAATTGATAGCTGCTCGCGCTTGTCCAGCAAGGGTTAGCGCCATAAAAGGCTCACAACCATTTGACCGCTAGGCTGAGCAGGAAGCTCAGCAGCACGGTGCTGGCCAGCGGAATGAACCAGTCGCGCCCGAAGAGGCGGAACTGAAAATCCCCCGGCAGCCGGCCCAGCCCCAGGCGGCGCAGCCAGGGGGTGAGCCCGTTGATGAGCACCAGGGCGAGGAAGACGACGAGAAGCCAGCGCAGCATGGGCCGAGTGTAGGCGCCTGCAGCCCGCGTGGCGTGCCGCTAGGGCCTGTGATGGAAGGAGTCCCCTTCCCTAGTGTTCACAGGCCCTAGCGCTGCACGCCCCAGCGTCGCACCGTCAGGCGCTCCAGCGTGTGAAAGCCCAGGTTCTCCACCGCCAGGCCGATGGCGATCACCATGGCGAGGCCCGCGAAGACCTTGTCTGTGTAGAGCTCATTGCGGTTCTGGAAGATGTACCAGCCCAGGCCGCCCTGCCCCGAAGACGCGCCGAACACCAGTTCCGCCGCGATCAGCGTGCGCCAGGCGAAGGCCCAGCCGATCTTCAACCCCGACAGGATGGACGGCAGCGCCGCGGGCACCAGCAGTTGCAACACGTAGCGCAGGCCCTTCAGGCCGTAGTTGCGCCCCGCCATGCGCAGCGTTTCGGGCACGCCTTGAAAGCCCGCGTAGGTGTTGAGCGCCAGCGGCCACAGCACGGAATGCACCAGCACGAAGACCAGGCTGCCCTGCCCCAGGCCGAACCACAGCAGCGCCAGCGGCAGCAGCGCGATCGCCGGCAGCGGGTTGAACATGGCCGTCAGCGTGGACAGCAGGTCGCGTCCCAACTGCGTGGACACGGCCAGCGTGGTGAGCACGAAGGCACAGGCGATGCCCGCGAGGTAGCCCTTGAGCAGCACGGCCAGCGACAGTGCCGTCTTGTGCAGCAGCTCGCCCGAAGCCACGCCCTGTGCGAAGGCCTGCGCGGTCTGCAGGAAGGTGGGCAGCAGCAGGTCGTTGTCCTGCCAGCGCGCAACGCCTTCCCACAGCAGCGCCAGCACGGCGAGGATCAGCGCCTTGCGCAGCGCGCCCTGCTGCCAGAGGCGGCGGCCCAGCGGCAGCGGCTGCGCGGGCGCCACGCGTCCGAGCGGGGGCAGGGTGTGCAGCACTTCGGGGCGCACGGGCGGGTGCAGCGCGAAGGGCGCCGCGGAGACGGAAGAGGTTGGAAGGCTCATGGGCAGAGGTCAGGCGAAGGTGGGCGGAACAGGCGCGTGCGGGGCATCGGAAGGTGCGGCGCCGTGCACAGGCTCATCGAACAGCAGCGCATGCACCCGCTGCGCGGTGGCCTGGAAATCGGCGCTGCCCGCGCTGTGCAGACCGTACTGGTGGCAGTTGATCTCGGCACGCAGGCGCCCGGGGTGCGGCGAGAGAATGGCGATGCGGCTGCCCACCACCAGCGCTTCCTCGATGGAATGAGTGACGAACACCAGCGTGAAGCGCAACTCGTCCCACAGCGCCAGCAGCTCCTCCTGCATGCGCCGGCGCGTGAGCGCGTCCAGCGCCGCAAAGGGCTCGTCCATCAGCAGCACCTGGGGCTGCATGGCCAGCGCGCGGGCGATGGCCACGCGCTGCTTCATGCCGCCCGACAGCTGGTGCGGGTGCACGTCGGCAAACCGTGCCAGGCCCACCTTGTCCAGGTACAGCGCGGCGCGTTCGGCCGCCTCGGCGCGCGTGGCGCGGCGCGAGGCCAGCAGCGGAAACATCACGTTCTCGCGCACGGTCTTCCAGGGCGGCAGCTGGTCGAACTCCTGGAACACCACCACGCGGTCGGGCCCCGGCGCGGTGACCGCCCGGCCCTGCAGGCGCACCGTACCCTCGGCAGGCGCGATGAACCCGGCAATGGACTTGAGCAGCGTGGACTTGCCGCAGCCCGACGCGCCCAGCAGCACATAGCGCTCGCCCGCATGCACATCGAAGGAGACTTGGTGCGTGGCACGCACCACGCGCTCGTGTGTGCGGTAGTCGATGCACACGCCTTGCACCTGCAACAGCGGTGCAGGTACTGCTGGGGCCGCACTGACTGGGTGGCTGGCCGGATGGACTGCTGGCTGATGGCCTGCAATGGGGCCGGGCGAGCCGCCCCAGGCGGTCGCGCCGCTCGCTTCGCCCTGGAATGCGGTGCGCATCAGTTGCCTCCTGCAATGCGCGGATCGTCGAAGAAGTAGTCCTTCAGCGCCACGGGCTGGTGCTTGAGCGCGCCCACGCGGTGCAGGAACTGCCCCAGCCCCAGCGTGTTCTGCGGGCGGATCTGGAACTGCACCTCGGGGTTCTTCAGCACCTGCAGCAGCAGCTGCCGGTCGGTGTTGCCGCCGTGGGTGCGCAGGTAGATGTCGGCCGCCTGCTCGGGCTGCGCGGCAATGAAGCGCGCCGCCTCGTCCAGCGCGTCCAGCAGCGCGCGGTAGGTCTTGGGGCTGTCGTTGCGGAATTTCTCCGTGGCGTAGAGCACCGTGGCCGAGGCCGGCCCGCCCAGCACGTCGTAGGACTTGAGCACGATGTGCGCGGCCGGGTTGGCGGCCAGTTCCTGTTCCTGAAAGGGCGGGTTGCCGAAGTGCGCGGTGATCTCGGTGCCGCCCTTGATGATCGCCGCAGCCGCGTCGGGGTGCGGCAGGGCCACCTGCAGCTTGTCCAGGCGGTTGAATCCCAGGTCGCCCCAGCGCTGGGCGGAGGCCAGTTGCAGGATGCGCGACTGCACCGACACACCCACGGCCGGCAGCGCAATGCGGTCCTTGTCGGTGAAGTCGGCAATGGTCTTGACCGCTGGGTTGTTGCTCACCAGGTAGTACGGGAAGTTGCCCAGCGACGCCACGCCTTTCACATTCTGGCGGCCGCGCGTGCGGTCCCACAGCGTGAACAGCGGGCCTACGCCCGCGCCGGCGATGTCGATGGTGCCGGCCAGCAGCGCATCGTTGATCACGGCGCCGCCCGAGAGCTTGACGAACTCGACCCGGATGTCCACACCCGCAGCCTTGCCGTGCTTTTCGATGAGCTTCTGGTCCTGCGCCACGTTCAGCAGCAGGTAGACGATGCCGAACTGCTGGGCGATGCGCAATTGCCCCTCGGCCGCCTGGGCCACACCGTGCGCGCCCAGCAGCAGGCCGGCGACCGAGCAGAGCACGGCGGCGCGGCGGGTGGCGCGACGCAGGAAACGACGTAAAAAATGGCGCAGGGGCCCGTGCACCGGGCGGTGCGACTGCGGTGTGGGCGTCGCGGAAGGGAGGGTCGTCATAGGTTCTGTCCTTTTTCAGGCAAAAAGTGGCCCTGGCGCTTACCCGGCAAGCGCCAACAGCTATCAATTAGTGAGTACGCGAGGGGGCGGCGAAATCAGCGGGGCGCGTCGCCCTCCACCGTGGTGCGGTAGAGCTTGCGGCGCTCGGTGTCGGGGGTGCCGGCGGCCAGATGCAGCACCGCGCGGTTGTCCCAGAACACGAGGTCGTGCGGCTGCCACTGGTGGCGGTAGACGAATTCGGGCCGCACGCTGGCAGCGAACAGCTCCTGCAGCAGCGCGCGGCTCTCCTCCTCCGGCAGGTCCAGGATGCGCGTGGTGAAGTGCTCACTCACGAACAGCGCCTTGCGCCCCGTCGCCGGGTGGGTGCGCACCACGGGGTGCACAGCCGGCGCCACCTCGGCGATCTGCGCGGGTGTGAGCCGCGGGCGCCAGGGGTTGCGCTGGCGCAGTTCCTCATAGCGTGCCAGGTAGCTGTGCTCCGCCCGCAGGTGGGCGATGCGCTGCTGGGTGGCCTCGGGCAGCGCGTCGTAGGCGGCGTACTGGTCGGCAAACAGCGTGTCGCCGCCCACATTGGGCAGCTCCTGCGCATGCAGCAGCGAGCCCAGGCTGGGCTTGCCCTTGTACGACAGGTCCGAATGCCACAGCGAACCCGCGTCGCCCAGCCCGGTGGGTTCGCCGTTCTCGTCGCGGATGTTGGAGACCACCAGCACCTCGGGATGGCCCTGCAGCGCGAATTTGCGCTGCACATGGATCTGCAGCGGCCCGAAGCGGCGGCTGAAGGCTACCTGCTGCGCGGGCGTGATGCGCTGGTTGCGAAAGACCAGCACCACATGCTCCCAGTGCGCGCGCAGGATGCGGTCGAAGTCCGAATCGCTCAGCGGCTGGGCCAGGTCCAGCCCGAGCACCTCGGCGCCCAACGGGGCCGGCAGGCGGCGGATCTCAAACTCTTGCGATGCCTGTGAGGGCAGGCCCGGATCGTGGGGTAAAGCGGACATCGTGACAGCTCCTGTGCAGCGGTGGGTGAAGACGTGCAGTCACTGTAGGTGTCGCTTTTTATTTCTAAAAATACTGTTTTCTTGGTTGTTTAATACCAAAACATCTATAGAAACCTCAGAGCCGGTGGCTTCGGTCGCCCTGCGCAAAGCCCATGGGCAGCCACGGCGCGCCTGCGCCCACGGCCAGCACCTTGAACAGCTCGCCCATTTCGTGCTCCATCATCAACTTGGCCGCTTGGGCGCGCTGGGTCTGCGTCAACTGCTCCAGTTCGGATAGCAGACCGCAGTTGATGAGAAAGTGCGCCTGCGTCGTGTAGCCCAGCACCTGCAACCCCGCGTCCTGCGCGGCCAGGGCCATCGCGGTGAAGTTGACGTGCGCGGTGATGTCCTTGAGGCCTACGTCCGCCAGCGGGTCGGAATCCACCTGGTGCCCGCGGTGGCACACCAGCGTGCCCATGTGCCGTTGGGGGTGGTAGTACTCGTCCTCGCCAAAGCCGTAATCGATCAGGAAGGCCGCGCCGCGCACGAGGTGCTGGGCCAGCGTGCGCATGAAGGCCTCGCCCTGGGGGTGGATCTCGGTGAGGTAGTCGTGCGGGCCGTCGATCTCCACCGGCGGGCGCAGCGGGGTGGGACGGTCTTGCCACACAAAGCCGTTGCCCGACTCGTCCAGGGCGACGCCGCGTTCGTGCCACAGGCCCGCGCGGCGCTGCAGCAGTTGCACGGGCATGGCGTCCAGCACCTCATTGCCGACCACCACGCCCTGCATCTGATCGGGCAGACGGTCGACCCAGTGCACGCGGTCGCCCCAGGCCGCCAGCGTGGCCTGCTGGCGTGCGCGCAGGCTACCCGACAGGTCCACGATGGTGTAGCGCCGCACACGGTCGCCCAACGCGCCCAGCAACTGCGCGGCCAGCGCGCCGCTGCCGGCGCCAAACTCCCAGACCTCGTCCGTGGCGGTGGCGTCCAGTGCCTCGCGCACCTGGCGGGCCAGCACGCGGCCGAAGACAGGGGACAGCTCGGGCGCGGTCACGAAGTCGCTGCCGCTGGCGGGCATGGCGCCGAACTTTGGCAGGTCGCCCGCGTAATAGCCCAGGCCCGGCGTGTACAACGCCAGCGCCATGAACCGGTCGAAGCCGATCCAGCCTCCCGCCTCGGCAATGGCCTTGGCGACATGGGTCTGCAGGGCGCTCGGTAAAATTGTGGGTTTGCTCGTCACGCGCCCAATTGTCCCCCCAATGACCTCTCCTCCCCGCCCCCGCACCGTGCTGGTGACAGGCGCCGCCCGGCGCCTGGGCCGCAGCATTGCGCTGGCGCTGGCGGCCGGGGGCTGGCAGGTGGCCGTGCATTACCGGTCTTCGCAACAGGACGCTCTTGAAACCGTAGCTGCTTGCGCAGAACTGGCGGGTGCTAGCGCGCATTTTGATGCTGATTTTGCCGATGAAGCGGCCGCACGCGCCCTGTTGCCGCGCGTGGTGGCGCACTTCGGTGCGGTGGATGCGGTGGTCAACAGCGCCTCGCTGTTCGAACACGACACGGCCTCCAGCTTCAGCTACGCGCTGCTGGAGCAGCACCTGCGCAGCAACACCGGCGCACCCGTGCTGCTGGCGCAGGCGCTGCATGCCCATCTGGAGCAGCGCGCCGCCGCGGGCGAAGCCGACGTGCAAGGCGCGGTGGTGAACCTGCTGGACCAGAAGCTGTGGAACCAGAACCCGGACTTCCTGAGCTACACGCTCTCCAAGGCCGCGCTGGAAGCGGCCGGCACCATGCTGGCCATGGCGCTCGCGCCGCGCGTGCGCGTGGTGGGCGTGGCGCCGGGGCTCACCCTCACCAGCCATCTGCTGACGGGCGAGCGCTTTGAGCGCATGCACGCACTGAGCCCGCTGGGCCGCTCGTCCACGCCGGAAGACGTGGCCGCCGCCGTGCGTTTCGCGCTGGACAATCGCTCGCTCACCGGCACCACGCTGCTGGTGGACGGCGGCCAGCACTTGCTGCGCTTCGAGCGCGACTTCTCCCTGATGTGAACCCCGCACGCCCCGCCATGCACACCGCCGCCGGCACCCAGATCCTCACGCTCACCGGTTTGCGCTTCGACGCGAACCTGGGCATCCTCGCGCACGAAAAGAACGCGCCCCAGCCCATCCAGGTGGACGCCGAGCTGAACCTGGGCACCCAGCCCCTGGCGCCGCGCGACGACGACATCCAACACGTGCTGGACTACCGCAAGGTGCGCCAG
This sequence comes from Diaphorobacter sp. LI3, assembly GCF_022807955.1. Lineage (NCBI taxonomy): Bacteria > Pseudomonadati > Pseudomonadota > Betaproteobacteria > Burkholderiales > Comamonadaceae > Diaphorobacter > Diaphorobacter sp. LI3. The sequence continues at coordinate 3,829,063 of NZ_CP094346.1, forward strand.
ATCATCATCGACGAGTGCACGGCCGAGCATGTGAACCTGCTGGAGAGCCTGATCGGCAAGCTGGCCAACCGGCTGATGCAGCTGCCCGGCGTGCTGGGCGTGCGCGTGAAGATCGCCAAACTGGAAATTTTTGATGACTGCGAAGTCGCGATTCGCGTCGAGACAGGACAGTGGTAAACCCATGAACACCGCCAACAACACCCTTCCCACCGCCGCCGACTGGGCCGGCGAAGATGCCGCGCCCGATGCGGCCGACACACGCAAGATCGAGCGCGAGTCCCACAAGCTGGAAAAGCGCCTGTGCCGCGAGGTGGGCCGTGCCATCACCGACTTCAACATGATCGAGGAAGGCGACAAGATCATGGTGTGCATGTCCGGCGGCAAGGACAGCTACACGCTGCTGGACATCCTGCGCAAGCTGCAAAAGCGCGCGCCGGTGAAGTTCGACATCGTGGCCGTGAACCTGGACCAGAAGCAGCCCGGCTTCCCCGAGCATGTGCTGCCGGACTATTTCAAGAGCATCGGCGTGCAGTACCACATCGAGAACCAGGACACCTACAGCGTCGTCAAGCGCGTGGTGCCCGAGGGCAAGACCACCTGCAGCCTGTGCTCGCGCCTGCGCCGCGCCATCCTCTACAAGGTGGCGGACGACCTGGGCTGCACCAAGCTGGCGCTGGGCCACCACCGCGACGACATCGTCGCCACGCTGATGCTCAACATGTTCTACGGCGGCCGCATGAAGGGCATGCCGCCGAAGCTGGTCAGCGACGACGGCAAGCATGTGGTGATCCGACCGCTGTGCTACGTGCCCGAAAAGGACACGGCGCGCTGGGCGCAGTACCAGCAGTTCCCCATCATTCCCTGCAACCTGTGCGGCAGCCAGGACGGCCTGCAGCGCGTGGCCGTCAACGAAATGCTGCGCGAATGGGACAAGAAGTTCCCGGGCCGCATCGAGAGCATGTTGCGCGCCATGGGCCACGTGGTGACCACGCACCTGATGGACCCCCACCTGCACGACTTCAAGAACGCCAAGGCCACCGGCATTGCCGACCCGAATGGCGACATGGCGTTCGATCACGAGGAATTTCCGGTCGCACCCGCGCTGCCCGGCCTGCAGGTGGTGCAACTGGGCTGAACGCAGCGCCGCGCAACGCCGTACCATCACAGGCGCGGGGCCTGATGCCCCGGGGAGATACCGCCATGGCCTTCCTGCGCCACATTCCTGCCCTTGCGCTGTGCGCCGCGGCCGCGCTGCTGGCCGGCTGCGCCGGTCCGCGCCTGGTGGAGAGCGACGTCAGCAGCTTCTCCACCCTCAGCGCCCTGCCCAGCCCACCCACCTACCGCTTCGAGCGGCTGCCCTCGCAGCAGGCACAGGCCGCAGCGTTTGCACCCATCGAGGCCCAGGCCGAACAGGCGCTTGCGCGCGTGGGCCTGCGCCGCGACGACACCCAGCCACGGCTGGTTGCACAGATCGGCGCCGAGGGCGGCTACGCCACACCGCGCTACTGGCCCTATGCGCCCGATCCGTTCTACGGCCGCTTCGGCTGGGGCCTGGGCTACGGTGGTGGCTGGGGCTTTGGCGGCATGGGCTGGATGATGGACGGCCCGCCCACCCTCTACCACCGCAAGGTCCGTCTGATGCTGCGCGACGCCGCTTCGCAGCAGGTGGTGTACGAAACCTCGGCCGTGTACGAGGACGTGTGGACGGATGATCCCGCCATCTACGGCGTGCTGTTCGACCAGGCGCTCACCGGCTTCCCGCGCCCCCCAACGGGCCAGCGCAAGGTCCGCACAGAAATCACGCCACAACGCTGACCACCCCACGACCTGAAAGGACCCGCCATGCGAAGCTCCATCCGACACCTTGTTCTGTGCGCCTGCCTGGGCACCCTGAGCCTGGCCGCCCAGGCATCCGGCCTGGGCGACACCCTGCGCGGCGCGACCGGCGGGGGTGCCAGCCCCTCCACGCTCGGCGGCATGTTGGGTGGGGGCGCTGCGCCGTCGGCCCTGTCCGCCATGGGTTTGAGTGGATCGGCCACCCCCAGCAACGCTGCCGGGGTGATCACCTACTGCATGAAGAACAACTATCTGAATGCCGACAAGGCCGCGCTGGTCAAACAGCAGCTGCTGGGCAAGATGGGCCTGGGCGCGGCCCAGCCCGAGCCCCGCGACGAGGGCTACCTGAGCGGCCTGTCGGGCATGGTCAGCGGTTCCAACGGCAAGCAGTTCAACCTGAACCGCCTCAAGGGCGACCTGAAGGAAAAGGCCTGCGACTTCGTGCTCGACAACGCCAGTTCCCTGCTCTGACCCCACGCCTGCGCTCTTTTCCATGCACGCCACCCGCATCATCGCCATCCGCCACGGCGAAACCGCCTGGAATGTGGACACCCGCATCCAGGGCCACCTGGACATACCGCTCAACGACACCGGCCTGTGGCAGGCCCGGCAGGTGGGGCAGGCGCTGGCCGACGAAGCGGTGGCCGCCATCTACAGCAGCGACCTGCAGCGCGCCTATGCCACGGCCGAAGCCGTGGCCCGCACCACGGGCGCGCCCCTCACGCCCGTGCCCGGCCTGCGCGAGCGCAGCTTTGGCAGCTTCCAGGGCCGCACCTTCCAGCAGATCGAGACCGAGTCCCCCGAGCAGGCCCTGCGCTGGCGCAAGCGCGATCCCCACTTCGTGCCCGACGGCGGCGGCGAGTCGCTGGACATGCTGCGCGAGCGCATTGCTGTCACGGTGGACGGCATTGCCGCGCGCCATGCCGGCGAGCAGATCGTGCTGGTGGCCCATGGCGGGGTGATGGACGTGCTCTACCGCCTGGCCACGCGGCTGGACCTGCAGGCCCCACGCACCTGGCAGCTGACCAACGCCGCCATCAACCGGCTGCTGTGGACCGAGGGCAACGGCCTCACCCTGGTGGGCTGGGCCGACACGCAACACCTGGAGAACGCGAGCCGCGATGAGATCCACTCCTGAGCATCTGCCCGAACATCTGCGCGCCACCGTCGGGCTGCGCGTGGACCTGATCGACACGCCCGCACTCGTCGTCGACCTAGCAGGCCGTTGAAAAATCCCCCGCCGACGCCCGCGTTGGCCGCTACGATCTGAAGCCATCGGTGAACGACCCAGACGAGGACGATGAGAGGCAGTCAAGATTTCCAGGGGGCGATGTTCAGCTACATCAGCCTTGAAGAGCGCGTGCCGCAGGCACACCCGCTGCGCAAGTTGCGCGCGGTGGTTGATGCGCTGCTGGCAACCATGAACCGCGAGTTCGAAGCGGTGTACGCCCGCCGTGGCCGCCCATCGGTGCCACCGGAGATGCTGCTCAAGGCCTTGCTGCTGCAGATCCTGTTCTCCATCCGCAGCGAGCGCCAGTTGGTCGAAGCGATCAACTACAACCTGCTGTACCGCTGGTTCGTGGGCCTGAACATCGAAGACAAGGTCTGGGACCACTCCACTTTCAGCGCCAACCGCGAACGTCTGTTCAACGAAGACCTCGCCCGCGCCTTCTTCGAGCGCGTCAAGCTCAGTGCCCAGTGGGGCAAGCTCGCCAGCGACGAGCACTTCAGCGTGGACGGCACGCTCATTGACGCCTGGGCCTCGCACAAGAGCTTCAAGCGCAAAGACGACGACAGCGGCACGCCGCCTGGGCGCAACCCCGAGGTGGACTTCAAGGGGCAGGAGCGCTGCAACGACACCCACGAGAGCACCACGGACGCCGATGCCCGGCTGTTCAAGAAGAGCCAGGGCGACAAATCCCGCCTGTGCCACATGGGGCACATCCTCATGGAGAACCGCAACGGGCTGATCGTGGATGTCGAGATCACCCACGCCAGCGGCACGGCCGAGCGCGAGGCGGCGCTGGCCATGTTGGAGCGTCGGGGCAACAGGAACAAACGGGCCACGGTCGGTGCCGACAAGGGCTACGACAGCAAGGCCTTCATCAAAGGCTGCAGAAAGCTCAAAGTCACGCCCCACGTGGCGGCCAAGGACAAACACTCGGCGGTGGATGCGCGAGTGACACGGCACGAGGGCTACAAGACCAGCCTGAAGGTGCGCAAGCGCATCGAAGAGGCCTTTGGCTGGATCAAGACCGTCGGTGGTCTGGCAAAGACCAAGCTGATCGGTCAGGCCAAGCTCACGGGCCAGGCGCTGCTGTGCTTTGCCACCTACAACCTTGTGCGAATGGGCAGCATCGGCGGCTGGTGGGACGCGCATCATGCGTGAGCCCAGGGATACGTGCGCCCGAAATGGGCGGGAGGGCCTGCAAACCGGCCAGATGGGCCGTTGCAATCGCTGCGCAGACGCGTCTGGGCAGCTCGTGTCTTCGCACTCAGCGTCCCTGATGCGTTCGAAAAGCACTTTTTCAACGGCCTGCTAGATGCCATGGAGCGCAACATCCAGCGCATGGCCGAATTCGCGCACAAGCACCAGGTGCGCTGGCGACCCCACGCCAAGATGCACAAGAGCGCAGAGATCGCCCTGCAAATGGAAAAGGCCGGCGCGCGCGGCCACTGCGTGCAGAAGGTGTCCGAGGCCGAGGCGCTCGCCGCCGGCGGCGTGGCCGACCTGTACATCAGCAACGAGGTACTGGGGGGAGCCAAACTATTGCGCGCAGCACGCCTGGCCGCGCAATTGGCCGCCCGCGGCGGCCGGCTAGGCATCGCGGTGGACAGCGCGGAAGGCATCACCCGCCTGGCCGAGGCCATGCGCGTGGCAGGCAGCGACGCCGGCATCGACGTGTTCGTGGAGATCGACGTCGGCCAGGGCCGCTGCGGCGTGCCGCCCGGCCCGGCGGCGCTCGCCCTGGCCCAGGCCGTGGCAGCCCAGCCGCGCCTGCATTTCGCGGGCCTGCAGGCTTACCACGGCAGCGCACAGCACCTGCGCGGCGCGGCCGAGCGGCGCGCGGCCATCGCCCACGCAGTGCAGGCCGCCGCCGACACCCGCGCGCTGATCGAGGCCGCGGGCCTGCCCGTGCCGCTGGTCACGGGCTCCGGCACCGGCACGCTGGTGCACGAGGCCGCCAGTGGCGTGTATGGCGAGCTGCAGGCCGGCTCGTTCCTCTTCATGGACGCGGACTACGCCGCCAATGAACGCGAAGGCGCCCAGCCCGCCTTCGAGCATGCGCTGTTCGTGAAGACGCAGGTGATCTCTGCGCGACCCACGCATGTGGTGTGCGACGCGGGACACAAGAGCCACGCCATCGACTCCGGCCTGCCCCTGGTCTGGGGCCTGCCGCCAGAGCGCGCCCTTCGCTACGCCAACGGCGGCGACGAACACGGCGTCCTGCACGCAGCTGGCCCCAAGGCGCGCCTGCCGGCCCTGGGCCGCATGCTGTGGCTGGTACCCGGCCACTGCGACCCCACGGTGAACCTGCACGACTACCTGATTGGCGTGCGCGGCGGCCTGGCGCACGGCGTGGTGGAGCGCGTCATCCGCGTGGATGCACGGGGCGCGGTGACGTAAGCGCCAAGCAAGGCGCGCGGGCACACTTTCTCCTGATGGAAGACATTGCCGCCGGTGACCTCAAGGCCATACTGCATTCCCAGAGGGCCAACATCTACTATCTGGAGCACTGCCGGGTGCTCGTCAATGGCGGCCGCGTCGAGTACGTGACCGACGCGGGCAAGCGAAGCCTGTACTGGAACATTCCCATTGCCAACACCACGAGCATCTTGCTGGGGACGGGCACCTCGATCACGCAGGCCGCCATGCGAGAACTGGCGAAGGCAGGCGTACTGGTGGGCTTCTGCGGTGGTGGCGGTACGCCGCTTTTCGCAGCCAATGAAGTCGACGTAGAAGTAGCTTGGCTCACACCGCAGAGTGAGTACCGGCCCACCGAATACCTGCAGTACTGGGTGAAGTTCTGGTTCGATGAGGAACTGCGCCTGCACGCCGCGAAGCAGTTGCAGACCTGGCGACTGCAGCGGCTGGCGGCCGAATGGAACAGCCGCTCTTTGCGTGAAGCCGGTTTTTCCATCGATCTGGGTCGTTTGCAGAGCCTGGTGCAGCAGTTCACACCACTGATCAGCAACGCCCCTGATGTGACAGCGCTGCTGACTGACGAGGCACGCTTGACCAAGGCCCTCTTCAGGCTGGCCGTGGAAGCCGTGGGCTACGGGGAATTCACGCGGGCCAAACGCGGAACGGGTACCGACGCTGCGAACCGCTTCCTTGACCATGGCAACTATCTGGCCTATGGCCTGGGCGCTACGGCGACCTGGGTGTTGGGCCTGCCGCACGGGCTGGCGGTATTGCACGGCAAGACGCGACGGGGTGGTCTGGTATTCGACGCAGCAGACTTGATCAAGGATGCAGCCATCTTGCCGCAAGCCTTTCTGTCGGCGATGCGGGGCGATGCTGAACAGCAGTTCCGCCGCCAATGCATAGAGGCGTTGACGCGCAGCGAATCATTGGATTTCATCATCGACACACTCAAACACATCGCCAGCACGACGTCGCGGCTGGCCGACGCGCCCCCTCCTGTTCGGGAGCCAAATGCATGAACGTGCTCTTCGTCGCGCAATGCACCAAGCGTGCATTGACTGAAACCCGCCGCATCCTCGATCAGTTTGCGGAGCGGCGCGGCGAGCGTACCTGGCAAACGCCCATCACCCAAGCCGGGCTGGACACCGTGCGCAAGCTGCTGCGCCAGACCGCACGCAAGAACACCGCAGTGGCCTGCCATTGGATTCGTGGGCGTGACCACAGCGAGTTGCTATGGGTGGTGGGCGACGCCAGCCAATTCAACGACCAGGGTGCGGTGCCCACCAACACCACGGCCAGCAACGTGCTGCGCGCGGGCGACGAAAACGCCTGGCACCATTTGCCGCTGATGACCGCCCTGGCGGCACTGGCGGCCCTGCTGCACGACCTGGGCAAGGCCACGCAGGCCTTCCAAGATCGGCTCCAAAACCCCGGCCTGCGCGAGCGCAACCACTACCGGCATGAGTGGGTATCGGTGCGGCTGTTCCAGGCCTTCGTGGGCCAGGACGATGACGCTGACTGGCTGCAACGGCTGGCGGCGTATGCCGACGCAGACACCGATGCGCAGGCGTTGGAGGCAGCGTGGCTGGACCATGCAGGTGGGCGGCTGCTGCGCGATGGGCTGGACGAGCCCCAGGCCAAGCAGCACTTGCCATTCGCCCACCTGCCGCCGCTGGCCCAGGCGGTGGCTTGGCTGGTGTTCACCCACCACCGCCTGCCCTGCCTGCCTGTGGAGCAGGCACAAGGCGTGGACGCAGAGGACATGGAAGACGGCAGGCGCACATACCGCCGTTTCGGTGCGCGCCCCGGCTTCATCAACACCGGCGATTTGGACGACGTGCTGCTGCGCATCAACGCCGACTGGAACGAGCCACGTGAGAGCGCTGCGCCCTCCACGGTGCAAGCCCACTGGCACTTCCCGCACGGGCTACCCGTCACCCAACCTGCCTGGCGCAAACAGGCCGCCCGCTACGCCCGCAAACTGCTGGAGCTGTCGCAAATCGCCGGACAAGGCGCGGTGCTGCACGACCCCTTTGCAATGCACGTTGCGCGCCTGTGTCTCATGCTGGCAGACCACCATTACTCCAGCCTCACCGACGCAGCCCCACGCGCCCCGTACCTCAGCCCCGGCTACCCGCTCTACGCCAACACCCGCAGCAATCACTATCAAAACAATAGCTGCTCACGCTTGATGGATAAGCGCCAGAGCCCAATTTTCAATCAAACGTTGGACGAACATCTGCTGGGCGTGCAGGCCCATGCCACGCTGGTGGCACGCTCCCTGCCCAGCCTCACGCGCAGCCTGCCGGCGCTCAAGAACCACAAGCCCCTCAAAAAACGCAGCGCCGACCCGCGCTTTGCCTGGCAAGACAAGGCCGCCGACCTGGCCGCCAGCGTGCGCGCCCGCGCAGCGCATCAAGGGGCGTTCATCGTCAACATGGCCTCCACCGGTTGCGGCAAAACACTGGGCAATGCCCGCATCATGAACGCGCTGGCCGACCCCGCCACCGGCCTGCGTTGCGCCTTTGCCATGGGGCTGCGCACGCTCACGCTGCAAACCGGGCGCGTGTTCCAGAACGACCTGCAACTGAGCGACGAGCAACTGGCCATCCAGGTCGGCGGTGCGGCCAGCCGGGCGCTGTTTGAATACTGGGAGCAGCAGGCCGAGGCCACCGGCTCGGCATCCAGCCAGGCGCTGCTGGACGAAGCGGGCACCGTGCTCTACGAGGGCAACGACCAGCACCCGCTGCTGCAGCGCCTGACCGACGACGCCCAAGCCCGTGCGCTGATTGCCGCGCCCCTGCTGGTGTGCACCGTAGACCACCTTACCCCCGCCACCGAAAGCCTGCGCGGTGGCCGCCAGATTGCGCCCATGCTGCGCCTGCTGACCAGCGACCTGGTGCTGGACGAGCCCGACGACTTTGACATGGCCGACCTGCCCGCTCTCACCCGTCTGGTGCACTGGGCGGGCCTGCTGGGCAGCCGCGTGCTGCTGTCATCGGCCACGCTGCCGCCCGCGCTAGTGGAAGGGCTGTTCCTGGCCTACCGCGCCGGGCGGGCCGTGTACCAGCGCCACCGCAGCGAGCGGCCCAGCGAGCCTGTGAGCATTTGCTGCCTGTGGATCGACGAGTTCCACCAGACCACAAAAGACTGCGCGGACGGGCCAGCCTTCCGCGAAGCGCACACCCAGTACGTGCACAAGCGTGTGGCCAAGCTCCAGCAGGCCGAGGTACGGCGACTGGCGCAGATCGCGCCCCTGCCTGAAAACTGGCACGGCATGCAAGAAGCCGAACGCCGCAAAGACTTTGCCCGCTTGGTGCTTGAGCAAGCGTGGAAGCTGCACCAACGGCCCCACAACCGCAGCATCGATGGCAGCGGAAAGAGCGTGAGTTTGGGCCTCATCCGCATGGCCAACATTGCCCCGCTGTACGACGTGGCCCTCGCCATGTACGCGCCAGACGCACTGCCGCCCGCGCTGCAAGGCCAGGTACGCATCCACCTGTGCGTGTACCACTCGCAGTTCCCCCTGCTGCTGCGCTCGGCCATTGAGCAGCAGCTGGACACCCTGCTCAACCGCCGCGGTGCCAAAGCCGACCACGACCCCGCGCTGCACCGCCCCGCCCTGCGCGCCCTCATTGACACCCACCCCGAGCCCCACCACCTGTTCATCGTGCTGGGCAGCCCCGTGACCGAAGTGGGCCGCGACCACGACTACGACTGGGCCGTGGTCGAGCCCTCGTCCATGCGCTCGCTCATCCAGCTGGCCGGGCGCGTGCGGCGGCACCGGCCTGGGGCCATAGGCGGGGTGAACATGGTGGTGCTGGACAGCAACTTGCGGCATTACGAGCACAAGGGGAAAGCGGCGTTTTGCAAACCAGGCTTTGAAATGAATCCGCAGCCACCGGGGTCGAGCAACGCTGCACAGAACTTCTATCTGCACAGTCATAGCCTTCGCCAATTGATGACACGGTTGGTCAAAAACGATGGACCGTGGGCAGTGGATGCCCAGCCGCGCATTGAAGTAGCCACCGCCCAATACCACCCCCGCCGTCATTGGGCCGACCTGGAGCACGAGCGCATGCGAGACGCCATGTTGCAACGCTCTGCCACCAGCAAATACACCACCGCCCCAGAGCGCGCTACCTTCCTGCATTGGTCGCATCCCGGTCATCTGTGGCTCACCGGCCTGCTGCCGCAGTTCCAACGCTTTCGCTACGACCCACAGCCCCGCGATGACGTAGCCCTGCTGCCAGACGAAGAGGAAGAAACGCTACAACTACACCGCGTGCAAGACGGGGAGCGGCGCTACGACAAGCTGTACGTACCCATCCACCAAAGCCTGTGCCACCCGGTGCCCGCAGCGCAACTGGTATCACCCAGCGTATCGCCCTGGCCGCAGTTGGGCTTGATGGAGGAACTGGCTGCACTGGCACAGGCGCGGGGCTTGTCGCTGGAGCAATGTGCAGAACGCTATGCCACCGCCAGCCTGCCTGAATCGCAGGCAGGCTGGCGGTGGGATGAGCGTTTGGGCTTTAACAAGAAAGCCTGAGCTGCCTATGCGGCAGTGAATGTCAGCAGGTCAGTGACTTTTCTGAGCTGTCTAGTCGACAGTGAGGGGATGGTACATCTTCATCGACTGCAAAAATTTCAGGCTACATCTTAAATATTTCAGCTGGTCATTGACTGGTATGATTTTTTGAGCATAATAAAAACCCGAATGCAGCTGGAACCTGCATTCGGGCTTTATCAACAACGTGCTTCGCGGCACCAACAAGAAAGTGAGGTCACAGTGGATAGCTTTCACGCCCTCAGGAGGGTTTTGTCGGCTACCTAGCCGTTTCCACATCCCCGGTTGGTTCTGTGCTGACCGGGGAATTTTAACTTCCAACCCATTTGGAAAGGTATTCCCATGTCTGAAGCCCCTGCAACAGGTGGCAAGGCAGGCTACCGAGCGCCCATTAGCGCCTTCTTGCAAGAACGACTGCAAGCCAAGCTCGACAAGCTCAAGCCTGACGATCCCCAACGCGATGAGGTAATTGCCTCATTCGCCCATGATGTGTGGCTGGCCAGCGCTGCCAAGCGCGTGGAACAAATCCAGGCCGTCACCCACTCCCTCAAACCCATCCACCCCGACGCGCGGGGCACCAATCTGTATGTAGAGCCCCGCACACTGCCCCCGCTGGCCGAGCTGGGCAGCCACGCGCTGGGTGAGCGCTTTGTGGGCGATGTGGTGGGCAACGCGGCTGCGCTGGATGTGTACAAGCTGCTCAAGCTGGAGGTGAATGGACGCAGCCTGCTCACCGCTCTGTTAGCGCACGATGCAGACGCATTGGCAGCGCTGCATGCCGACCCGGCCCAGGCGGAGAAGTTGCGCGATGCTTTTGTATCGCTCACCCAGCCCCGCGCCGAAGGCCCCAGCAGCCACACGCTGGCCAAGCAGCTCTACTGGCTCACCAGCACTGACGCCTGCGACGCCTCCCACTACACCCTGCTGGCCCCGCTGTACGCCACATCGCTGGCGCATGCGGTGCATGCCCAGGTACAGGAACACCGCTTTGGCGAAGCCAACAAGGCCGCCCGCCAGGCCCGGCGCGAGCGCAAGATGCATGTCGGCGTGTTCCACGACTACCCCGGCCTGGCCGTGCAGAACATGGGCGGCACCAAGCCACAAAACATCAGCCAGCTCAACAGCGAACGGCGGGGCATGAACTACCTGCTGTCGTCGCTGCCGCCGCAGTGGCAAGCCAGTGCGGTGCGGATGCCCGTGCATGCCACTTCGGTGTTTGACCGGCTGTTCATCGCCCGGCCCGAGGTGCGCCGCACGGTGCGGGCGCTGCGGGTGTTTTTGGAGTCCGAGCCCGCCGCCAACCTGGCCACCCGTGAGCGGCGCGAGGAATTGCTCGACGCGCTGGTGGACGAGCTGGTGTCGCTGGCTGCCGAGTTGCAGCAAATCCTGCCACCGGGCTGGAGCCGGGATGACGAGCGCTTTGCGGATCTGCACCGCAGCGAGCAACTGTGGCTGGACCCGTTGCGTGCAGAACAACCCGATGAAGCTGCCTTTGCCCGCGAGTGGCTGCAGATGGACTGGCCTGCCGCCGTGGGCCAGCGCTTTGCCAACTGGCTCAACGCGCAACTGCGCGGCAAGCTGCCTGTGGGCGATGCGGAAGCGCGTGCATGGCAGAAGGAGTTGCTGACCGACGAGGACGGTTTTCAGCAGCAACTGCGCACACTGCGCCAGCGGCTGGACCGCACGGCGACGGAGGCTACGCCATGAAGCAACCCCAAGCCATCCTCGTCCTGCCCCACCTGCGCATTCAAAACGCCAATGCCATTGGCAGCCCGCTCACGCACGGCTTCCCGTCCATCACCGCCTTCACAGGCGTGATGTGGGCGCTGGAGCGCAAGCTGGCCCAGGCCGGTGTGCCCGTGCAACTGCAGGGCGTGGGCGTGGTGTGCCACCACCATCAGGAGCAGGTCACGCAGGGCTACGTGCGCAACTTCAACCTCACGCGCAACCCGGTGGACAAAGACGGCAGCACCGCCGCCATCGTGGAAGAAGGCCGCATGCACCTGCAGATCACGCTGGTGCTGGCCGTGTCAGAAAAGCGCGCGCCTGGCACCCCGGCAGCGCTGGTGCAAAGCAACCAGGCACAGCTGGACGAATGGGCCGCACAAGCGGGCCACATCCTTGCGGGCATGCGCGTGGCGGGGGGCAGCGTGCTGCCATCGCGCCCGGTGCCAGGCAAGCGCGTGCGGCCCTGGATGGCCGTCGTGCCTGAAGACCCTGTGGCGGCAGAGAAGGAGTTCCGCCAATGGCGGCGGCAGTGGCTGCCGGGCTTTGCCCTGGTGGGGCGGGATGACCTATTGGCCCAGTACCTGCAAGCGCTGCGCACCGCCCAGCCCGACGCCACGCTGCTGGACGCCTGGCTGCATGCGGCCCGCTTCAACTACGCGCCCGTAGTGCCTGACGGCGGGGTGCCCGCACCTGATGGACAGATGAAGTGGGCAGACCCACAGCGCCGCAAAGGCAGCGGCTGGGTAGTGCCCATCCCCGTGGGCTATGCCGCGCTCACGCCCAGCCACGCCCCCGGCACCGTGCGCAATGTACGCGATGCCAGCGTACCCATGCGGTTTGTGGAATCGGTCTACTCCCTGGGCGAGTGGATCAGCCCGCACCGTTTGACGCATCTGGCCCAGTTGCTGTGGCGTGCCGAAGCCGACGAAGCGCAGGGCCTGTACCGCTGCCGCAATGGCTACCAACCCGCCCAGTCGGAAGACGCTAGCAGCAACTCAAACACCGACACGCTAGACGAATGGGACGACGACGAGGCCTATGCATACACCTGAGCCCCGCGCATCTACCCCTTCGCATTCAACACCCCTATTTTTGAAAGATTGACACCATGACCGACAAACTCACTACCGCATCCGTCCTGGCCTTTGAACGCAAGCTGGACCCGTCTGACGCCGTGTTCCACGCAGGCCGCTGGGACGACCGTTCGCAGTCGCATGCTTGGCAGCGCGTCACCATCAAGCCAAAGTCGGTTCGCGGCACCATCAGCAATCGCCTCAAGGCCAAAGACCAAGACCCCGCCAAGCTGGACGCCGCCATCGAGAACCCCAACCTGCAAACCGTGGACGTGGCTGCCCTGCCCGCCGATGCCGACACGCTCAAAGTGCAGTTCACGCTGCGCGTGCTGGGCGGCGCGGGCACGCCATCGGCGTGCAACAGCGCGGCCTACCAAGCCAAGCTGCTGGCCACGGTGCAGGGCTATGTGCAACAGCACGGCTTTGGCGAGCTGGCCCGGCGCTACGCGGCCAACCTGGCCAACGGCCGCTTCTTGTGGCGCAACCGCGCCGGGGCTGAGCAGGTAGAAGTGACGGTGGAGCAGATGCAGAACGGGCAGGCTGCGCACACATGGTCTTTTGACGCCCTGGCGCTTAATACACGGGCGGTAGACGCTATCAATACAGGCGCAAAAGACCTCGACGAGCTGGGCCAGGCCATTGCCGACGGGTTGGCCGGTTCGCAGCATGTGCTGCTGCGTATCACGGCCTTTGTGCGCCAGGGTGCGGGGCAGGAGGTGTTCCCATCGCAAGAGCTGATTCTGGACAAGGACAGTGCAGGCAAGAGCAAGACGCTGTACCACGTGGACGGCGTGGCGGCCATCCACTCGCAAAAGATCGGCAACGCCATCCGCACCATCGACACCTGGTATGAAGGCGCTGAAGAACTGGGCCCCATCGCGGTGGAGCCCTACGGCTCCGTCACTACCCAAGGCAAGGCCTACCGCCAGCCCAAGCAAAAGCTGGACTTCTACACCCTGCTGGACAACTGGCTGCTAAAAGACCAGGCGCCACCCGCAGAGCAACAGCACTTTGTGATGGCGGTGCTGATCCGTGGCGGCGTGTTTGGCGACGCCAGCTGATGCGCGAGGCGCTCTCCATGACCTCACACTACATCAACATCACCCTGCTGCCCGACCCGGAGTTCAGCCACGCGCACCTGCTGGGCGCGTTGGTGTCCAAGCTGCACCGGGCGCTAGCGCTGGCGCAGAGCACCGACATTGGCGTGAGCTACCCGCAGCACATCAGCCAACCGCTGACAAAACGCACCTTGGGCGCAGTGCTGCGCCTGCACGGCACGCCCGATGCACTGCAGCGCCTGATGGAGCAAGACTGGCTCAAAGGCATGCGTGACCACACGCAGGTGGGCGAGTTGCTCCCAGTGCCCGCCAACGCACAGCACCGCACCGTGCGCCGCCGCCAGTTCAAAACCAACGCAGACCGCCTACGCCGCCGCCGCATGCAGCGCAAGGGCGAAACCGCCGAGCAGGCCGCAGCTGCTATCCCCGACACGGTAGAGCGCCGCCCTGACCTGCCGTTTGTGCAACTGCGCAGCAGCAGCACTGGTCAGTCGTTTTGCTTGTGCGTGGAGCATGGCCCGCTGCAGCCTCAATCGGTGACAGGCGTTTTCAACGCCTACGGTCTGGGGCATGAAGCAACGGTTCCTTGGTTCTGACCCTTTTTTTGAATTTCACAGTAAAGCTTTGCCAATCAAGCACTTACGGAACACCTGAAGAATTGGGGTAGTCTGCGTTTAAGAAGAAATAGCTTTAAAAATCAATTGGTTGCTGAGTTTGATGGCCGGTTCACTGCCGCGTAGGCAGCTCAGAAATTTACCGACTATCTATGGATCAAGCTGATCGTGTTCACTGCCGCGTAGGCAGCTCAGAAAGCCCAGGCCTCGCGCAGGTGCCACTTGACCGGGTTCACTGCCGCGTAGGCAGCTCAGAAATTGACGTGGCTTCGGTCCTTGAAGTGACCCAAGTTCACTGCCGCGTAGGCAGCTCAGAAAACCTGATACCGCTCGGCGTCTGGCCATGTCCAGTTCACTGCCGCGTAGGCAGCTCAGAAAACGTCGATGGCGAACACCTCCACCGGCTTGTCGTTCACTGCCGCGTAGGCAGCTCAGAAAGTCGCAGTGGCTCAGCGCAGAGACCTTCCGCGGTTCACTGCCGCGTAGGCAGCTCAGAAATGCACCGTGGCCAGGCCGGAGCCGACTTCCAGGTTCACTGCCGCGTAGGCAGCTCAGAAAGCATGGACCCGGACAACGTGCCGGAAACGGCGGTTCACTGCCGCGTAGGCAGCTCAGAAAATTGCGGTGCAGCGGCAACACGCCTTCACCGAGTTCACTGCCGCGTAGGCAGCTCAGAAAACATGAAGCACCTTGCCCCTCGGGCGCTGCCCGTTCACTGCCGCGTAGGCAGCTCAGAAACTATGTGGTGGGCGCGGCGGGGCAATTCGCGCTGTTCACTGCCGCGTAGGCAGCTCAGAAAGCGAACTTCGGTGTTCACCGCGATCATGTCCCGTTCACTGCCGCGTAGGCAGCTCAGAAATGATGAACATGGCCGAGACCTGCGGCGAAGCGGTTCACTGCCGCGTAGGCAGCTCAGAAAAATGAAAACCCGTTCGACAACAAGGTGCGGCTGTTCACTGCCGCGTAGGCAGCTCAGAAAATTGCCAAAATTGAAGGCCCGATTCACCACGTGTTCACTGCCGCGTAGGCAGCTCAGAAATCAAACCCGGAAGCTGTGGCCATGTCTTCGTCGTTCACTGCCGCGTAGGCAGCTCAGAAATGGTACCAGCTTCCAGCATCATTCACTACTTCGTTCACTGCCGCGTAGGCAGCTCAGAAAAAGGGCCGGCTTGAGGGCGCCGCCTACCCCAAGTTCACTGCCGCGTAGGCAGCTCAGAAAGCCGCGACCGGCACGTCGCACATGGCAGCAATGTTCACTGCCGCGTAGGCAGCTCAGAAATGCGCGACGTGTTGGTGGACCACTTCCGCAGCGTTCACTGCCGCGTAGGCAGCTCAGAAACAGCGCGTGGCGCAGCTCCAGCAGGTTGCCCAGTTCACTGCCGCGTAGGCAGCTCAGAAATTCCAGCTGGACATGCTCGACGCCGGCCACCGGTTCACTGCCGCGTAGGCAGCTCAGAAAGGACTGCAGGAGCGCTCGACTGCGCGCTGATGGTTCACTGCCGCGTAGGCAGCTCAGAAAATCGTCGTCCCCGCGCAGTAGGGAGACTCCTGGTTCACTGCCGCGTAGGCAGCTCAGAAAAGAAACGGGTTGCCGCTCGGGAACATCACCGAGTTCACTGCCGCGTAGGCAGCTCAGAAACGAAAGGCCCAGTTCTGCACCGAAGAGCTGAAGTTCACTGCCGCGTAGGCAGCTCAGAAACCAATCGGCCTTGATGTTGATGGCCCCATCGAGTTCACTGCCGCGTAGGCAGCTCAGAAAAACAAGGTGCGGCTGTTCATCGGTGATGAAAAGTTCACTGCCGCGTAGGCAGCTCAGAAAACACGCCCACGGGCGCCCCGCCAATCTGCTGGGTTCACTGCCGCGTAGGCAGCTCAGAAACCGCGGAGATCGCGGGCGAGCACGTCAAGATGGTTCACTGCCGCGTAGGCAGCTCAGAAACTGAACATCAGCCTGGCAGAGGCAGTGGAGCGCGTTCACTGCCGCGTAGGCAGCTCAGAAATGGAAACGCTCTGCGCGCCCAGTAAGCGCCTCGTTCACTGCCGCGTAGGCAGCTCAGAAATACAGGGCAAAGCTCAAGGAGATGAAGAAGTGGTTCACTGCCGCGTAGGCAGCTCAGAAAGGCCACCGTTCCGTTTATGACGAACTGCTGTAGTTCACTGCCGCGTAGGCAGCTCAGAAATAGCCCATCCTGGGTAGGCCTTCACATGTGTTGTTCACTGCCGCGTAGGCAGCTCAGAAAACCAGGCAGCAGGTACTGCGCGATGGATGCGGGTTCACTGCCGCGTAGGCAGCTCAGAAACACTGGCCGCCCGTTGCGGAAAGTCAACACGCGTTCACTGCCGCGTAGGCAGCTCAGAAAAAGGTCGTGCCCAACCGCGTGATGACCGGCTCGTTCACTGCCGCGTAGGCAGCTCAGAAAAGCGCCGGCAGCACTTCGACGTGCTGGCCGTGGTTCACTGCCGCGTAGGCAGCTCAGAAAATTTCGCGCACTTCGGTGGATGCTGTGTTCCAGTTCACTGCCGCGTAGGCAGCTCAGAAATTGTCCTGTGTGTCGCCGTCATGCGGGAGCCAGTTCACTGCCGCGTAGGCAGCTCAGAAACGCAGGCACATCGAACACAACCCCAGCATCGAGTTCACTGCCGCGTAGGCAGCTCAGAAAAAGGCCAAGCGCGTGCAGCTGGAGGAGTTCCGGTTCACTGCCGCGTAGGCAGCTCAGAAAAGCAGAGAAAGCGGGTTCTCTGCAACTGTGGTGTTCACTGCCGCGTAGGCAGCTCAGAAATTCCTCATGACGTTGAAGTGATGGCCATTTGAGTTCACTGCCGCGTAGGCAGCTCAGAAATGGGGCCTGAGCACGACTGGTCAAGCCACAGCGTTCACTGCCGCGTAGGCAGCTCAGAAACATCTCTGGATCGAATGAACTTCTCGCCGATTGTTCACTGCCGCGTAGGCAGCTCAGAAATTCTTGGACAGGTGAGTGAGGGCGGTGGCCCTGTTCACTGCCGCGTAGGCAGCTCAGAAATTGCAGTCCCGCTGGTGATTCAGTATGAGGGCGTTCACTGCCGCGTAGGCAGCTCAGAAACAGGCCTGGCCTAGTTCAACGAATTTCCCTGTGTTCACTGCCGCGTAGGCAGCTCAGAAAACAATCTCTGCGGGGAATTCGGCCAGCACAGGGTTCACTGCCGCGTAGGCAGCTCAGAAAGCGTCGTAGCCGCCATCCACAGCCATGGCGATGTTCACTGCCGCGTAGGCAGCTCAGAAACAGCCTCAAGAATCGTCGTTCCTTCTTCTGTCAGTTCACTGCCGCGTAGGCAGCTCAGAAATAGGGCATCCCCATTGCTGGGAGTTACCGTCTGTTCACTGCCGCGTAGGCAGCTCAGAAAATGTGGATCATCGACCACCATCGACATTCAGCGTTCACTGCCGCGTAGGCAGCTCAGAAAAACCACCTGAATCTGGATGTTGTTCATCACTTGTTCACTGCCGCGTAGGCAGCTCAGAAAATGCAGGCAAGTAGATTCGCCAACGCTTACACGTTCACTGCCGCGTAGGCAGCTCAGAAAGCACTTGCTCAGATGCAGGCGCGGGCGGAGTTGTTCACTGCCGCGTAGGCAGCTCAGAAATACTGTGCCTTGATCGTTGGCTTTGTAGTTCAGTTCACTGCCGCGTAGGCAGCTCAGAAACGTGGAGCGACGAGCCAGGGTGGGACCGACTCGTTCACTGCCGCGTAGGCAGCTCAGAAACTATGGCGTGCGTGGGCGCTTTCGCGTCTCAAGTTCACTGCCGCGTAGGCAGCTCAGAAATCTTACAGCGCGAAAAAGGGAGGAATGGTCGGGTTCACTGCCGCGTAGGCAGCTCAGAAATCCCAGTTCCTGCCGGGCCAGATCGCCTGCCTGTTCACTGCCGCGTAGGCAGCTCAGAAAACCAGGCCGACCTGCAGCCCGGCGCCATCGTGGTTCACTGCCGCGTAGGCAGCTCAGAAAGGTGACCGGCCGCCCACATGCTCTTGCACCAGGTTCACTGCCGCGTAGGCAGCTCAGAAATTGCCCGCAGGAAGTCGGGCGCACTGCGCCTGGTTCACTGCCGCGTAGGCAGCTCAGAAAACGGCCGGCACGCCGAACGAAATCCACAGCACGTTCACTGCCGCGTAGGCAGCTCAGAAATGCACGTACACGGTGGCTCCGGCGGTGTGGCCGTTCACTGCCGCGTAGGCAGCTCAGAAACATCCCAGAGCCAACGTCCCGTTCCCCATGGCGTTCACTGCCGCGTAGGCAGCTCAGAAAACCAGCGCATCGACGTGGATCATCAGGCGCTTGTTCACTGCCGCGTAGGCAGCTCAGAAACCGCGAGACTGCACCAAGCCCGCCCGTGATGGGTTCACTGCCGCGTAGGCAGCTCAGAAAAGTAGCCCAGCACTGGCCGCGCCCGAGTGGCAGTTCACTGCCGCGTAGGCAGCTCAGAAACTCGGCCACCCCTCGGCGGCGGCGCTGGCCGCGTTCACTGCCGCGTAGGCAGCTCAGAAATCAAGGGCCTGTAAGCCATGCCGCGCATCGGTGTTCACTGCCGCGTAGGCAGCTCAGAAAAGAACGGCGAGAAGAGTTTGCAGGCTGGATGGGTTCACTGCCGCGTAGGCAGCTCAGAAATGAGAAACGGGTCTGGCAGATGCGACTGCTCAGTTCACTGCCGCGTAGGCAGCTCAGAAATGCACCACACCACGCCCAGCCCGCACCAGCGGGTTCACTGCCGCGTAGGCAGCTCAGAAAGAGCCGGCGCCAACGGCGGCGCCGGCCAAGAAGTTCACTGCCGCGTAGGCAGCTCAGAAAAACAACTGCACCAGCTACTGCGCCAAACGACAGTTCACTGCCGCGTAGGCAGCTCAGAAATACCCCCCAATTGCCGAATCGTGCCCGTCAAGGTTCACTGCCGCGTAGGCAGCTCAGAAAACCGGGCGCACCGCCAGCAGCGCATGCGCTCGGTTCACTGCCGCGTAGGCAGCTCAGAAACATGAGCACCACGAAGCCACCTGAGGCAAAGAGTTCACTGCCGCGTAGGCAGCTCAGAAATGCGCCGGCACTTCCGCCTGTTCTCGGCCTTCGTTCACTGCCGCGTAGGCAGCTCAGAAAATCAAGACGTGCGACTGCTGCGGCGTTGTGATGTTCACTGCCGCGTAGGCAGCTCAGAAAATCAAGGCGTACCTGAAAAAGCGCACCGCCAAGTTCACTGCCGCGTAGGCAGCTCAGAAAGTGCGGGACATAAAGAGCGGAAGAACTTGGGCGTTCACTGCCGCGTAGGCAGCTCAGAAATTGGGGCCGCTAACGAGGGAGCCGCCCTTGGTTCACTGCCGCGTAGGCAGCTCAGAAAGGGCATGACCCGCCTGCCGTGGCCTGCTGCTGTTCACTGCCGCGTAGGCAGCTCAGAAACTTGCGCATGAGGTCCAGGTCGTGAATGCCGTGTTCACTGCCGCGTAGGCAGCTCAGAAATGCGCCGAGGCCGACATATTCCGGGGTGCAGGGTTCACTGCCGCGTAGGCAGCTCAGAAACGTACCCAGCCTGCGTATTCCACGCGATGGCGGACACGATTCCATGCTGATGGCGGACAGTGTTCCAGCGTGATGGCGGACAGTGTTCCACGCTGAAGGCGGACAGCATTCCAAACTGATGGCGGACACCTGCGGGGTGTTCTGAGTGACCCGAACGCGGCATACGCTGCCCGGTTTTTTGACCGGAACCAGCGATGCCCACACCCAGGGTCACCATGAGCAAACTACGACACACACTGCAACTGCTGCACCGCGGGGCCTTGAGCACCCGTCAAATCGGTGCCGCCCTCGGCATCTCCAAATCCACTGTCAGCGAGATAGCCAGCTACGCGCGCGTGGCCGGCGTGGACTGGGCACTGGCCCAGAGCCTGAACGACGACGAACTCCAGGCCCGGCTCTACAAGCCACCCGTGGCGCGCGAGTCCCGGCACCTTGAACCCGACCACGCCCACATCCACCGCGAACTGCGCCGACCTGGCGTGACGCTGCAGTTGCTTTGGGAGGAATACCAGCAACAGCACAGCGGGCAGGCGTACAAGTACAGCGCCTTCTGCGAGAAGTACAAGGCCTGGGCCCGGCGCCTGCAGCGCTCCATGCGCCAGACCCACACGGGCGGTGACAAGCTCTTTGTGGACTACGCCGGCCAGACCGTTCCCGTGGTGGATGCCGACACTGGCGAGATACGCCAGGCCCAGGTCTTCGTGGCCGTGCTGGGCGCATCGAACTACACCTACGCCTGCGCCACCGCCAGCCAGAAGACCACCGACTGGGTGGCCAGCATCATTAGCGCGCTGGAGTTCATCGGCGGCGTGCCCCGCCTGCTGGTGCCTGACCAGCCGCGCGCCCTCATGGCCCGACCCGACCGTTACGAGCCCACCGCGCACCGCCTGCTCGAAGAGCTCTGTGCGCACTACAGCCTGGCCGTGATGCCCGCGCGCCCGGCCAAGCCACGCGACAAACCCAAGGTGGAGGTCGCTGTGCAGGTGGTCGAGCGCTGGATTCTGGCCAGGCTGCGCCACCAGACCTTCTTCAGCCTGGCCGAGCTCAACCGGGCGATTGCCGCCTTGCTGGTGGACTTGAACCAGCGCGCGTTCAAGAAGCTGCCGGGCAACCGCACTAGCGCCTTCGCCGAACTCGACCGGCCAGCCCTGCGCCCCCTGCCGCCGGTGCGCATGCCCATCGCGCGCTTCAAACCCGCCCGCGTCAACATCGATTACCACGTTGAGCTCGATGGCCACTACTACTCGGTGCCCCACGCCCTGGTGGGTGAGCCGGTGGAGTTGCGCATCACGGCCGGCACGCTCGAAGTCCTGCACGGCAGCAAACGCGTGGCCGCCCACGCCCTCAATCCCCGACGGGGTGCACACACCACCACGCCCGAGCACATGCCGGCCTCGCACCGGGCGCACCTGCAGTGGACGCCGGCCAAGCTCATCGCCTGGGGTGAGCGCGTGGGCGCGGCCACCGCCGCCGTGGTGCGCTGGCAGATGGAGCACCGCCAGCATCCCGAGCAGGGTTACCGCTCCTGTCTGGGCCTCATGCGCCTGGGCCGTGAGTACGGGGCTGACCGGCTGGAGGCCGCCTGTGCGCGGGCGCAGTCGATTCGCTCACCGTCCTACAAGAGCATCGCCTCCATCCTGGGCTGCGGCCTGGACCAGCGGCCGCTGGATGCGCCGATGGCCGCACAGGCGAGCCTGCCGCTGCACGAGAACGTGCGCGGGCCGGGCTACTACCACTGAACTCCAACGTGCAAGCAAACCTAACAAGGAAGAACCATGCTCAACGAACAGACCTTGAACCAACTGCGCGCCCTGCGCCTGGACGGCATGGTGGCCGCCCTCAGCGACGCGGCCACCCACATCACGGCCAGCGAGCTGCCCTTTGAACAACGCCTGGCGCTGCTGGTGCAGCGCGAGGTGGACTGGCGTGACAGCAAGCGCCTGGAGCGCCTGTTGAAGGCGGCCCGCCTGAAGGTCTCCAGTGCCTGCCTGGAGGACATCGACTGGCGCGCCAGCCGGGGCCTGAGCCGAGAGGTCATCACCAGCCTGGCCGGCGGGGACTGGCTGCGCCATGGCCACAACGTGCTGCTCACCGGCGCCACCGGGTGCGGCAAGACGTGGCTCGCCTGCGCACTGGGGCAGCAGGCCGCGCGCCTGGGCTTCTCGGTGCTCTACACCCGCGCGCCACGGCTGCTGCAGGAGCTGCACGTGGCCCACGGCGATGGCAGCCTGGGCAAACGGCTGGCGCAACTGGCGCGGCTGGACCTGCTCATCCTGGACGACTTCGGCATCGCGCCGATTGCCGCGCACGAGCGAAACGACCTGCTGGAATTGCTGGACGACCGGGTGGGCACGCGCTCGACGCTCATCACCAGCCAGTTGCCGGTGACGGCCTGGCACGCCTGGCTGGACGAGCCCACGCTGGCCGACGCCATCCTGGACCGCATCGTGCACGGCTCGCACAAGATAGCCCTCAAGGGCGAGTCGATGCGCAAGCTCACCAAGGCCGTCTGAGCCGGCCGCGCCGACCGCCATTCCACGCTGATGGCGGACACTTCGGCTACGATTTGAGCGTCACTCAGGACACCCGCGCAACGTGTCCGCCATCGCCTGGAACGCTGTCCGCGATGGGAATGGAATCACTGTCCGCCATCAGTGGAATGCGCAGGATGGGGTCTTGGTGGACGTTACCGAGACTGCAAGAGAGGCTGGATTTCGCATACCAGTGGCAATGACCGCTGCGGCGTGGGCCGATACAGTGGAATGGACGGAAGCCGACAGCAAACGCCAGACCGGGCAGGACCAAAGCGGCAGACTACGGGATGTGGTGTGGATGGCCTACCTCGCAGCGCGGCGTGGTGGCACGGAATCGAGTAAGGCTTTCCAGCTGCTGCGCGTGCCTCGCGGGGGCCGTGGCGTGCGTCCGCGATTGACCACTTTGCATATCCATATCGGACCTGATGACGCAGGGAACCCAGTCATCACACTCCTGACCCCGAACGAAGACTGATCTAAGCGCCTGCCCCCGGGTGGGGGAGCAAGCACCACCTACAAAAGGAGCAAACAACATGAACAACGAACCCAACACACAAGCACCAGACATCAACCCGGCGACCGGTCTGCCGCTCATTGACGATACGTACATCGACGTTGGCGGTAACCCGTACGGTCAGGACATCCACCCGCCGACTTGGCAGCCGCAGCCGACTTATCCGCCCTGCAATCCCCCATTCCCATCCGGCTCCGATAGCTGGTGAGGCCGAAAGCCTCTTGCCGCGTTGATTCAGGTTGATGGCTGTAGCTCAAACGGGCTTACATCCGCCCTTACATCGACTCAGGCAAAGAAAAACGCCTTACAAGCAATTAACTTGTAAGGCGTTGATTTCATTGGGAAATTTTGGTGGCCTGGGACGGAATCGAACCGCCGACACAAGGATTTTCAATCCTCTGCTCTACCAACTGAGCTACCGGGCCTGAGCCTTGAATTATAGCCCGAGAAATCGGGGCATGACGCCAAGCTGCAAAATTTTTGCCAATTCACGCGTTGCGTTTGTTGCGCCCGAGGTCCACCCCCAATTGGCGCAGCTTGCGGTAAAGATGTGTGCGCTCCAATCCTGTTTTTTCGGCGACGCGTGTCATCGAGCCGCCTTCGCGGGCGAGATGGAATTCAAAGTAGGCTTTCTCAAAACCGTCGCGCGCCTCACGCAAGGGTCGGTCGAGATTGAAGCCCTGGTGGGACATGGGCGCCTGCTCCATCACCGCAGCAACAGGCGCAGGAGCCGGCGCGCCATTGGCAATGGCACCGGTTGTTGCGGGTGCAGGTGCGGTGTTGGTCTGGGCCGGCGCGGCAGCGCTTGCTGGTGGCTGCGCCGTACTGCGTGCCAGGCCCTGCTCCACTGCCTTGAGCAGCTTCTGCATGGTGATGGGCTTCTCGAGAAAGGAGAAGGCACCGATGCGCGTGGCTTCCACGGCCGTGTCGATGGTGGCGTGGCCGCTCATCATGATCACTGGCATGGTCAGCGTGCCGGCCATGGCCCATTCCTTGAGCAGCGATACCCCGTCGGTATCGGGCATCCAGATATCCAGCAGCACCAGGTCATAGCTGCCATTCAAGCGCGCGTTGCGGGCCTGCGTGGCGTTCTCGGCAAGGTCGACGCTATGCCCCTCGTCGTTCAGAATTTCTGACAACAGGTCCCGGATCCCCAGTTCGTCGTCGACCACCAGAATATTTGCCATGTGTGTAAATGCACCCTTGCTGCACGTGCGGTGTTGTTAGAGCGCCACCGCCGATTCAGGGGCGAATGATAGCGACACTTGTGCGCCCTTCACCACGCCGTCTTCCACGCGGTTGACCAGATCGATCCGCGCGCGATGTTCATCCGCGATTTTTTTGACGACGGCCAGTCCCAGCCCGGTGCCCCGCGGCTTGGTCGTGACGTAGGGCTCGAAGGCGCGCTGCAGGATGTGTGGAGGAAAGCCCGGCCCGCAGTCCGACACCGTCAGCCGCACGCGTTGCGCGGATGCACTCCAGCGTGTGCTGATGCGCACGGGCGGCGGTGGAACGCCCCCCTGCTCGGCCGCCTGCTGTGTCGCGTCCTGGGCGTTCTGCAGCAGGTTGTGCACCACTTGGCGCAATTGCTGGGCATCGCCGGAGATCGCGGGGCAGCGCGGGTCCAACTCGGCCTCGACCGGCACCTGCGCGGTCTCGGCGCCATACAAATGCAGCACATCGGCAACCAGTGCGTTCAGGTCCAGCGTGTGCAGTTCCGCGGACGGCAGGCGCGCGTAGTCGCGGAATTCATTGACCAGCCGTTTCATCGCATCCACCTGGTCCACGATGGTCTTCACCGACTTGGTCAGAACGGCCTGCTCTGCCGCAGGCAGCTTGCCCGAGAGCTTGATCTCCAGACGCTCGGCCGAGAGCTGGATCGGCGTCAGCGGGTTCTTGATCTCGTGCGCCAAACGCCTGGCGACCTCGCCCCACGCCTGGGCGCGCTGCGCGGAGACGATTTCGGAGATGTCGTCGAACACCAGCAGCCGCGCCTCGTTGGGTAGTTGCGCGCCGCGCGCCACCAGGCTGGTGCCTTGCGTGGTGACGCCACCGCCCGCCGCGTGCAGCTCAAAGGTCTGCTGCCAGTGGTCCAGACCGTGGTGGTCACGATCCAGCAAAAAGGTATCGAAGTGCCGCTGCACGGCCGCCGCGAAATCCGCCAGCCCCGGCACCTCAGCCAGCGGCCGTCCTTCATAGGCCGCCAGTGGCGCGCGCAGGACGCGGGTGGCACCGGGGTTGGACGACTGGACGATGCCTTTTTCATCCAGCACGATGACTCCCGACGTGAGGTTGTCCAGGATGGTCTGCAGGTGCCCGCGCGCGGCGTCCAGCGCGTTCAGGCTTTGCTCGACCGTGCCGCGGGCGTCCGCAAGCTGCTGCGTCATCAGGGCAAAAGAGCGCGTCAGCCCGCCCAACTCGTCCTTGGTCTGCAGCGCGGCCTTGGGCGACAGGTTGCCTGCCGCCACCTCGCGCACGCCGTCGGCCAGCACCAGCAGGGGCCGCGCAAGCTGGTTGCCCAGCACCACGGCGAGCAGCACCGCGCCAAAGACGGCAAGGAACAGGCTCAGCGTCAGCGTGCCGATGTACATGCGCCGCAGCCCGCCGCGCGCCAGCGCGCGTTCCTGGTATTCGCGGTTCGCTTCCTGCACCGCAATGGCGTTGGCGACCAGCGCCTGGGGCAAGGGCACGGTGGCCTGCACGAAGCGCGGCTCGGCCAGCAGACCCACGCCGGGGTTGGCCACCAGCACCAGCGCGCGCACGCGCGCGTTCTCCCCGGCCAGCGGGTCGGTGATGTCGTCCAGGCCCTCGATCTGGAAGGTGACGCGGTCTTGCCGCGCCATGCGGAACTGCTGCGCGCTCGGGCGCTCGGGGTTGAGCATGTAGCGCGACTGCCCGGTGCCGGCGACGGGCTGGCCCGCGGCGTTCCACAGCACGAGGTCGGTGGCCCCCAACTGGTCCCGCATGCGCTCCAGCACCAGGCCCGCGGCCGCATCGGGCACCTGGGCCAACTGGCTGCTGGCGGTGCGCGTCTTGGAGGCCAGGTCGCTGGCAATGGTGTCGAGCGTGACGCGCGCCAGGCTCACACCGGCGGTCAACGCGCCCTCGACCTTGACGTCGAACCAGCTCTCGATGGAGCGCGAGACGAACTGGTAGGACACCACGTAGATCAGCAGCCCGGGGATCACGCCCACCAGCCCGAAGATGCCCGCGAGCTTGAGCAGCAGCCGGCTGCCGAAGCGCCCCCGCCTCAGGCGCACCACCAGGCGCAGGGCGCCCCAGACCAACACGGCCAGCAGCACCAGCGCCACCAGTACGTTCACGCCCAGCAGCCAGGCGAAGTTGCGTTCGTACAGGTCACGGTTGTTGGTGGCCAGCGTCAGCAGGAACAGCAGTACCAATGCGATGGCGCACATCAGCCCCGTGCCGAGGCCCAGCGCCCATCGCACGGCGCGTGCGCGTGTCTCTGCGCGGCGGGCCGAACCCGCGGGGCGCGGATCGCCCGCTTTCACCGCGCAGCCTCCACCACGCTCAGCGGCACGCTGCGCGCAAGCACCATGTTCCAGCCCGAGCGGCCCACCGCACCGATCTGCAAGGGCCGGGGCAACTGCGAGGTATCCAGCCGGAACTGGAAGTTCATGACGTAGGTCACGCCTTCATCGACCTGCCCCTCGTCGGCGATCTTCCAGCGCGCGATGCGCTGCATCGATGCCAGCGCATCCTGCAGCGTGTCGAAATTCTGGCCCAGCGACACGCCCAGGCCCGACGGTGCAAAGGGCGTGGACGACTGCACCACACGCCAGCGCCGCGTAAGGGGCTGGTAGCTCAACCGCAGAAAACGGCTGGCCTGCGCCACCACTTTGTCGGACCAGTACCAGCGCTGGCGCACCACCTCGGCCTCGGTGATGAAGAACACGGAAATGCCCTTGTAGAGCGCATCCTTGACGAGTTCGGGGAGTTCCAGCTGCAGCGTGGCCGACAGATACAGTCCCTCGGGCAGCGGGTCGAGTTGCAGTTCAACAATCTCGCCGTGCTGTTGGGCGTGGGCGGCGGGAATGGCCGCGATCCACAGCGCCAGCAGACAAACCAGCGCGGCCCACAGCCAGCCCGGCCTGCGCAGACCGGCACGTTCAGGCGGGGGCCTTGTGCAACAGGGCGTAAAAGAAACCGTCGTGTTCACCCGGCCCATTGTCACGGAGCCCGTCGCGCTTGTCTGGGCTGCCGGGGAATAAATGGCCCGGCGACGGCAGCAGGCGTGCGTCAGTGTTGTGCGCAAGAAACGCTGAGATCTGCACGTCGCCCTCGGCCCGGAACACCGAACAGGTGCAATACAGCAGCCGCCCGCCAGGGCGCAGCAGCGGCCACAGCGCCGCCAGCAGACGCGACTGCTGCGCGGCCAGCTGGGCCACGTCGCTCTCGCGCCGCAGCCAGCGCACGTCGGGATGGCGGCGCACGATGCCCGAGGCGGTACAGGGCGCGTCGAGCAAGATCGCGTCGAACGGCTCACCACCGCTGGCCTGCTGCCACCAGTCGGCGGGCACGGCGGCATCGGCCACCAGCACCTGGGCACTCAGTCCCAGGCGATGCAGGTTGTCATGGATGCGCTCGGCGCGTGCCGCATCCACCTCCAACGCGGTGACCCGCCAAGGGGCCCGCAGTGCGGCGGCCCATTCCAGCAAATGGGCGGTCTTGCCGCCAGGGGCGGCGCAGGCATCCAGCACGCGCAGCGGCTGCGCGGCGTCCAGCCCGTTGAGCAGCAGCGGCGCTGCCATCTGCGCGGCGGCATCCTGCACCGAGACAACACCCTCTGCAAAGCCAGGCAGTTGCTGCACCGGCACGGGGCGTGCCAGCGCCAGCCCTTCGGGGCCTACCGCCACCGCTTCAATATTGATAGCTTCTAACGCTTGCTGGTAAAGCGCTGGAGTGCTTTTTGACTTAGAAATCCGCAGCACCATGGGCGCGGGCGCATTGTTCGCCTGCAGGATCTGCTGCCACTGATCGGGGTGGTCTCGGCGCAGGCGCTGGATCCACCATGCGGGGTGGTTCCACACGGCGACCTCGTCGCCCTGCGTGGCGGCCACCAGCGTGTCGCGCTCACGCAGGAAGCGCCGCAGGCAGGCGTTGACGAAAGACGCCTGCGCCCGCGTCGCGGGGTGGCGCTTGGCGGCCTCGACCGCCTGGTTGACCAGGGTGAACGGCGCGTAGGGAGCAGTCTGCGGGTCCCAGGCCAGTGCCAGGGCGGTGCACAGCAGCGCATCCACCCGCGGCGGTGGGTTGCGGGGTGCCAGCTGGCGGCGCAAGGCCTGCGCGCGCCCCAGGTGGCGCAGCACCTGGAACAGCAGCGCCTGCACGCCGGGGCGCAGCGCGGCAGCCGTGGTCTCCAGCGCCACGGTGCCCGACTGTCCTGCGCGCACCGCCTGCAGCGCCAAGGCGGTGGCGTCCAGCAACTGGCTCAACGCAACCGCGGGAGCCCCCTGCGTCGGGATGGAAGTAGGCTTGTTCACAGCGTCTGCGCCTTCTTGAAGCCGAACAGCCACGCCAGCAGGCTGGCGGGAAACTGGGCGATGGCATGGTTGTACTGAGCCACGGCATCGTTGAACAGGCGGCGCGCCTCGTCGCTGTGCAGCGCCACCTGTTCGCGCCGCACCACCCATGGGGCGAGTGCAGGGGGTGCCACACCTTCGCTCACCTGCGCGGCTTCGCGCACAACGGTCTGCCAGGCGTTCTCCAGCACCTGCGATGCGGCCGCCAGGGCGGCGGCGGCGCCGCTGTCCAGCGGGCGCGCGCGCGCTACTGCCAGCGAGGCGCCGAGTTGCGTGGCCGCGGCCCAAAGGGCGGCATGGGCGTCGTGCGCGCCCGCCGCCGGCGCCGGTTCGTCGCCCACGATGGCCTGGACCGCGCCAGGCGCACCGTGCGCAGCCTCGTACTCACCCAGCAGGGCAATCCAGCGCACCATGTGGGTGTCCAGCCCGCCAAAGGCCTGCAGCGCCGCGGATCGCAGGCGGATGAGCCGGTTGTAGGCGCCCACGGCCCAGAACAGGAACAGGGCGAGAAGTATCCAGGTGGTCAACATGTTCACAGCCGGGGCTTCGCGCCAGCGGGCACGGCCCCTGCCAACCGAGGGATTGGTAACACGACAAAAAAGAAACTCCCGGCCTGCCGGATGGGCAAGCCGGGAGCGTTCAGTACCCGCATGCGAGAGGCGGGACTGGCAACGGCTTAATCAGCCGTGTCGGCGCTGCCGTCGATCTCGGCGGCTGCGTCGTCGGTGCCGGCAGAGGCCAGCTCGGCGGCTTCGGCATCCGCGATGGCGCGGCACTCGGCCTCGTCCATGGCGTCCTTGGCCTTGCGCGCCTGGTGGTAAGCCAAGCCCGTGCCAGCGGGGATCAGACGGCCCACGATCACGTTCTCCTTCAGGCCGCGCAGCTCGTCGCGCTTGCCCATGATGGCAGCCTCGGTGAGCACGCGGGTCGTTTCCTGGAACGACGCGGCGGAGATGAACGAGTCGGTGGACAGCGACGCCTTGGTGATGCCCAGCAGCACGTTGGAGTACGTGGCAGGGAGCTTGCCTTCGGCCTGCAGCGCCTCGTTGGTGTTGAGGATCTCGGAACGCTCCACCTGCTCGCCGGCGATGTAGGTGGACTCGCCCGGGTTCTCGACCACGACGCGGCGCAGCATCTGGCGCACGATCACCTCGATGTGCTTGTCGTTGATCTTCACACCCTGCAAGCGGTACACGTCCTGCACTTCGTCAACGATGTAGCGCGACAGCTCCTCGATGCCCAGCAGGCGCAGGATGTCCTGCGGATCGGCCGGGCCGTCGACGATCAGCTCGCCCTTGTTGACCACCTGGCCTTCGTGGACCAGCACGTTCTTTTCCTTGGGCACCAGCTCGTCCCAGACCTTGCCGTCCGGATCGGTGATCTGCAGGCGCACCTTGCCCTTGGTTTCCTTGCCGAAGGAGATCGTGCCGGTCATCTCGGCCAGCATGCCCTTGTCCTTGGGGCTGCGGGCTTCAAAGAGCTCGGCCACGCGGGGCAGACCGCCGGTAATGTCGCGGGTCTTCTGGCCTTCCATCGGGATGCGGGCCAGCACTTCGCCGGGGCCCACTTCCTGGCCGTCGCGCACCTGGATCAGCGCACCGACCTGGAAGCCGATCGTCACCGAGTGGTCGGTACCGGGGATCTTCACCTCCTTGCCATCGGCATCCACCAGCTTCACCTGCGGACGCACCACCTTGGCAGAGCCGCGGCGCTTGGGGTCGATCACCACCAGCGTGGACAGGCCCGTGACCTCGTCCACCTGCTTGGCCACAGTGAGGCCTTCCTCGACGTTCTCGAACTTCACCGTACCTGCGTACTCGGTGATGATCGGGCGCGTCAGCGGGTCCCAGTTGGCGAGGATGGTGCCGGCCTTGATGGTCTGGTCGGCCTTCACCGTCAGCGTCGCGCCGTACGGCACCTTGTGGCGCTCGCGCTCGCGGCCGTGCTCGTCTTGGATGATGATTTCACCCGAGCGCGCAATCACCACCAGCTCGCCCTTGGTGTTGGTCACGTAGCGCATCGTGGCGTTGAAGCCGATGATGCCGTTGGACTTGGCTTCCACACTGGACGCCACCGCCGCACGCGATGCCGCACCACCGATGTGGAACGTACGCATGGTCAGCTGCGTGCCGGGCTCGCCGATGGACTGCGCGGCGATCACGCCCACGGCTTCGCCGAGGTTGATCAGGCCGCCGCGGCCCAGGTCGCGGCCGTAGCACTTGGCGCACAGGCCGTAGCGGGTTTCGCAGGTCAGCGCGGTACGCACCTTCACTTCGTCCACGCCTGCGGCTTCGAGCTCTTCGATCAGGTC
The DNA here is from genome assembly GCF_022807955.1 of Diaphorobacter sp. LI3. Taxonomy (NCBI): domain Bacteria; kingdom Pseudomonadati; phylum Pseudomonadota; class Betaproteobacteria; order Burkholderiales; family Comamonadaceae; genus Diaphorobacter; species Diaphorobacter sp. LI3. The sequence goes on from NZ_CP094346.1 coordinate 3,860,028, forward strand.
TTCATCGAGCATCCGGCCCGGCTGCGCCAGCACGGCACGCGTTTCGGGGTGCAGCACTTCCTCGGCCGCGGTACGGCCCAGGATACGGTCGCGCAGGGACTCGATGACTTCACCGCCCTCGACGATGGCGCGCATCAGCGAACCATTCGAGGTGCCGCAGTCGTCCTCGGTCACCACCAGGTCCTGCGTCACGTCCACCAGGCGACGGGTCAGGTAGCCCGAGTTCGCGGTCTTCAGCGCCGTATCCGCCAGGCCCTTACGGGCACCGTGGGTGGAGATGAAGTACTGCAACACGTTCAGGCCTTCGCGGAAGTTCGCGGTGATAGGCGTCTCGATGATCGAGCCGTCGGGCTTGGCCATCAGGCCGCGCATACCGGCCAGCTGACGGATCTGGGCCGCCGAGCCGCGGGCGCCGGAGTCGGCCATCATGTAGATGGCGTTGAACGATTCCTCGTTCACTTCCTTGCCGTTGCGGTCGATGGTCTTCTGGACCTTGAGCTGATCCATCATCACCTTGGACACGTCGTCGCCGGCCTTGCCCCAGATGTCCACCACCTTGTTGTAGCGCTCGCCGGCCGTCACCAGACCGGAGACGTACTGCTGCTCGATCTCCTTCACCTCGGCTTCGGCGCGGGCCAGGATCTCGGCCTTCTGCGGCGGCACCAGCATGTCGTCGATCGCCACGGAGAAGCCCGCGTGCGTGGCCAGGCGGAAGCCGTTTTGCAGCAGCTTGTCGGCGAACACCACGGTGTCCTTCAGGCCGCACTTGCGGAACGACGCGTTGATGAGCTTGGAGATTTCCTTCTTCTTCAGCGCCTTGTTCAGGTTGCTGAAGGGCAGGCCCTTGGGCAGGATTTCCGACAGCAGCGCACGGCCCACGGTGGTGTCCACGAGCTTGGTCTCGGGCACGAACTCACCCGTCGCCTTGTCCTTGGTCCACTCGGTCAGGCGCACGCTGATCTTGGCGTGCAGCTCGGCCTCGCCGGCATCCAGCGCGCGCTGGACTTCGCCGGTGTCGGCGAACACCAGGCCTTCGCCCTTGCCGTTGATCTTCTCGCGGGTGGCGTGGTACAGGCCCAGCACCACGTCCTGCGAGGGCACGATGGAGGGCTCGCCGGACGCGGGGAACAGCACGTTGTTGGAGGCCAGCATCAGCGTGCGGGCTTCCAGCTGCGCTTCCACCGACAGCGGCACGTGCACGGCCATCTGGTCACCGTCGAAGTCGGCGTTGAACGCGGCGCAGACCAGCGGGTGCAGCTGGATGGCCTTGCCTTCGATCAGGATGGGCTCGAACGCCTGGATGCCCAGGCGGTGCAGCGTGGGCGCACGGTTGAGCATCACCGGGTGTTCCTTGATGACCTCTTCCAGGATGTCCCACACCACGGGCGTGCCGGCTTCCACTTCCTTCTTGGCAGCCTTGATGGTCGTGGCAATGCCCATGGCCTCCAGGCGCGAGAAGATGAAGGGCTTGAACAGCTCCAGGGCCATCAGCTTGGGCAGGCCGCACTGGTGCAGCTTGAGGGTCGGACCCACGGTGATCACGGAACGGCCCGAGTAGTCCACGCGCTTGCCCAGCAGGTTCTGGCGGAAGCGGCCCGACTTGCCCTTGATCATGTCGGCCAGGGACTTCAGCGCGCGCTTGTTGGCGCCCGTCATCGCCTTGCCGCGGCGGCCGTTGTCCAGCAGGCTGTCCACGGCTTCCTGCAGCATGCGCTTTTCGTTGCGCGCAATGATCTCGGGCGCCTTCAGCTCCAGCAGGCGGCGCAGGCGCGAGTTGCGGTTGATGACGCGGCGGTACAGGTCGTTCAGGTCCGACGTGGCGAAGCGGCCACCGTCCAGCGGCACCAGCGGACGCAGGTCCGGCGGCAGCACGGGCAGCACTTCCAGGATCATCCACTCGGGCTTGATGCCGGACTTCTTGAAGGCCTCCAGCACCTTCAGGCGCTTGGCGTTCTTCTTGACCTTGACTTCGGAGCCCGTCAGGTCGCCGCGCAGCTTCTCGATCTCGATCTCGATGTCGATGCCTTCCAGCAGCTCCTTGATGCCCTCGGCGCCCATCTTGGCGACGAACTCGTCGCCGTATTCCTTGCGCTTGGCGTCGTAGTCGTCCTCGGACATGATGCCGAACTTCTTCAGCGGGGTCATGCCGGGGTCGGTGACCACGTAGGCTTCGAAGTACAGCACGCGCTCGATGTCGCGCAGCGTCATGTCCAGCACCAGGCCCAGGCGCGAAGGCAGCGACTTCAGGAACCAGATGTGGGCGCAGGGCGCGGCCAGGTCGATGTGGCCCATGCGCTCGCGGCGCACCTTGGTCTGCGTGACTTCAACGCCGCACTTTTCGCAGATCACGCCGCGGTGCTTCAGGCGCTTGTACTTGCCGCACAGGCATTCGTAGTCCTTGATGGGCCCGAAAATCTTGGCGCAGAACAGGCCGTCGCGCTCGGGCTTGAACGTGCGGTAGTTGATGGTTTCGGGCTTCTTCACTTCGCCGAAAGACCACGAACGGATCTTCTCGGGCGAAGCCATGCCGATCTTGATGGCATCGAAATGCTCATCGGGCGTGAATTGCTTGAACAGGTCGAGTAGCGATTTCATGTGACTCTTTCCTTTTCACCTAAAAACATAGCTGCTGGCGCTTGCTGCATAAGGATTTACAAGACAAAACACCTGCAAACCCAGAAGGAGTGAGCGCCAGCCGCTCACTTTTTTAAAAACTCGATCCTGCTCAGGAACGTTCCAACTCGATGTCCAGGCCCAGCGAACGGATTTCCTTGACCAGCACGTTGAACGACTCCGGCATGCCGGCTTCGATCGCGTGTTCGCCCTTGACGATGTTCTCGTACACCTTGGTACGGCCCTGCACGTCGTCGGACTTCACCGTCAGCATTTCCTGCAGCACGTAGGCGGCGCCGTAGGCTTCCAGCGCCCACACTTCCATCTCCCCGAAGCGCTGGCCACCGAACTGCGCCTTGCCGCCCAGCGGTTGCTGCGTGACGAGCGAGTACGGACCGGTCGAGCGGGCGTGCATCTTGTCGTCCACCAAGTGGTGCAGCTTCAGGTAGTGCATGTAGCCCACGGTCGTCGGGCGCTCGAAACGCTCGCCCGTGCGGCCGTCGTACAGGTACGCCTGCGTGCGCGTCTCGGTCAGGCCCTTGGCCTGGGCGAGGTCGTCCGGGTAGGCCAACTTGAGCATGTCCTTGATTTCCTCTTCGGACGCGCCGTCGAACACGGGCGATGCGAAGGGAACGCCCGAGGTCAGCTCGCGCGCCATGGCCAGGATTTCGTCGTCGCTCAGCTGCGACAGGTCTTCCTTGCGGCCGCGCGAGTTGTAGATCTCTTCCAGGAACTTGCGCAGCTCAGCCGTCTTGGCCTCGCGCTGCAGCATGTCGCCGATGCGCTGGCCCATGCCCTTGCCGGCCCAGCCCAGGTGAACTTCCAGCACCTGGCCGATGTTCATGCGCGAAGGCACGCCCAGCGGGTTGAGCACGATGTCGGCGGGCGTGCCGTCGGCCATGTAGGGCATGTCCTCGACCGGAACGATCTTGGACACCACACCCTTGTTGCCGTGGCGGCCGGCCATCTTATCGCCAGGCTGCAGGCGGCGCTTGACGGCCAGGTACACCTTGACCATCTTCAGCACGCCCGCGGGCAGTTCGTCGCCTTGGGTGAGCTTCTTGCGCTTTTCTTCAAAGGCCAGGTCGAAGCTGTGGCGGGTCTGCTCCAGCGCGTTCTTGATGGACTCCAGCTGCGTGGCGACCTCTTCCTCGGCGGGGCGGATGTCGAACCAGTGGAACTTCTCCACCGAGGCCAGGTAGGCCTTGTCGATCTTCGTACCCTTGGCGAGTTTTTGCGGGCCGCCGTTGGCCACGCGGCCGGTCAGCAGCTTCTCGATACGGTCGAACGCGTCGGCCTCCACGATGCGCAACTGGTCGTTCAGGTCCAGGCGGAAGCGCTTGAGTTCATCGTCGATGATCTGCTGGGCACGCTTGTCGCGCTGGATGCCTTCACGGGTGAACACCTGCACGTCGATCACCGTGCCCTGCGAGCCCCGGTCCACGCGCAGCGAGGTGTCCTTCACATCGGACGCCTTCTCGCCGAAGATGGCGCGCAGCAGTTTCTCTTCAGGCGTGAGGGTGGTTTCGCCCTTGGGCGTGACCTTGCCGACCAGCGTGTCGCCGGGCTGCACTTCGGCGCCCACGTAGATGATGCCGGACTCGTCCAGACGGTTCAGCTGCTGCTCCGACAGGTTCGGGATGTCGCGGGTGATTTCTTCCGCGCCCAGCTTCGTGTCGCGGGCCATCACCACCAACTCCTCGATGTGGATCGAGGTGTAGCGGTCTTCGGCCACCACGCGCTCACTGATCAGGATCGAGTCCTCGAAGTTGTAGCCGTTCCAGGGCATGAACGCGATCAGCATGTTCTGGCCGATGGCGATCTCGCCCAGGTCGGTCGAAGCGCCGTCGGCAATCACGTCACCCTTGGCCAGCTTGTCGCCCTTCTTGACGATGGGGCGCTGGTGGATGTTCGTGTTCTGGTTGGAGCGCTGGTACTTGATGAGGTTGTAGATGTCCACGCCGACTTCACCGGCCACGGCTTCGTCGTCGTTCACACGCACCACGATACGGGTGGCGTCCACATAGTCCACCACACCGCCACGGTTGGCCGTCACCACGGTGCCGGAGTCCACGGCCGCCACGCGCTCGATACCCGTGCCCACCATGGGCTTTTCGGGACGCAGCACGGGCACGGCCTGGCGCGACATGTTGGCGCCCATCAGCGCGCGGTTCGCGTCGTCGTGCTCCAGGAACGGAACGAGCGAAGCCGCCACCGACACGATCTGCGCAGGCGACACGTCCATGTACTGCACGCGGTCGGCGGACACCAGGGTCGATTCACCCTTCTCGCGCGCCGACACCAGGTCGCCCGTCAGACGCCCTTCGGCATCCAGCGTGGCGTTGGCCTGGGCGATGATGTACTTGCCTTCTTCGATGGCCGACAGGTAGTCGATTTCCATCGTGACCTTGCCGTCCACCACGCGACGGTACGGAGTCTCGATGAAGCCGTACTCGTTCAGGCGCGCGTACAGGGCCAGCGAGTTGATCAGACCGATGTTCGGACCTTCAGGCGTCTCGATCGGGCACACGCGGCCGTAGTGGGTCACGTGCACGTCGCGCACCTCGAAGCCGGCGCGCTCGCGGGTCAGACCGCCCGGGCCCAGGGCCGAAACACGGCGCTTGTGCGTGATCTCGGCCAGCGGGTTGGTCTGGTCCATGAACTGCGACAGCTGGGACGCACCGAAGAACTCCTTGAGCGCCGCGGAAATCGGCTTGGAGTTGATCAGGTCGTGGGGCATCAGCGGCTCTTGCTCGGCCTGGCCCAGGCGTTCCTTCACGGCCTTCTCGATACGTGCCAGGCCCGTGCGGTACTGGTTTTCGGCCAGCTCGCCCACGCAGCGCACGCGGCGGTTGCCCAGGTGGTCAATGTCGTCCACCTCGCCCTTGCCGTTGCGCAGGTCCACCAGGATCTTGACCACGGCCAGGATGTCGTCGTTGGACAGCACCATCGGGCCGGTGGCTTCGTCGCGGCCGATCTTGGCGTTGAACTTCATGCGGCCCACGCGCGACAGGTCGTACGTGTCGGGGTTGTAGAACAGGCGCTGGAACAGGGCCTGCACGGCATCCTCGGTCGGCGGCTCGCCGGGGCGCATCATGCGGTAGATGGCCACGCGCGCGGCGAATTCATCCACGGTTTCGTCGATGCGCAGCGTCTGCGAAATGTAGGCGCCCTGGTCGAGTTCGTTGGTGTAGATGACCTGCAGGTCCTGCACGCCAGCAGCGCGCAGCTTCTTGAGCAACGCCTCGGTCAGCTCTTCGTTGGCCTTGGCCAGGATCTCGCCGGTGTCGCCGTCCACGATGTTGCGCGCCACCACGCGGCCGATGAGGAAATCCTCAGGCACGCTGATGTGGGTGGTGCCGGACTGCTCAAGCTCACGCGTGTGGCGCGCCGTCACGCGCTTGTCCTTGGCCACAATCACCTTGCCGGCCTTGTCGGTGATGTCGAAGCGCGCCACCTCGCCCCGCAGACGCTCGGGCACGAACTCCAGCTGAGCACCGCTGTCCATCAGGCGGAAGTTGTCGTTGACGAAGAAGTTCGCCAGGATGGACTCGGGGTTCAGGCCGATGGCCTTGAGCAGGATCGTGACCGGCATCTTGCGGCGACGGTCCACGCGGAAGTACAGGATGTCCTTCGGATCAAATTCGAAGTCCAGCCAGGAGCCGCGGTAGGGGATGATGCGCGCAGAGAACAGCAACTTGCCCGAGCTGTGGGTCTTGCCCTTGTCGTGCTCGAAGAACACGCCGGGCGAGCGGTGCAGCTGGGAGACGATCACGCGCTCGGTGCCGTTGATGATGAAGGAGCCCTTGTCAGTCATCAGGGGCACTTCGCCCATGTAGACCTCCTGCTCCTTCACTTCCTTGACCACCTTGGACTGCGAGGTCGAGGACTCGCGGTCGTAGATGATCAACTGCACCTTGGCACGCACGGCCGATGCAAAAGTCAAGCCGCGGGTCTGGCATTCGCGCACGTCGAACGCCGGCTTGGCCAGGTTGTATTCAACGAACTTCATCTCCACGAAGCCGTTGTGGGAAACGATGGGAAACGCGGAGTTGAAAGCGGCCTGCAGGCCTTCGATGCTGCGTTTTTGCGGGGCCGTGTCGGCCTGCAGAAACGCGGTGTAGGCATCCCGCTGCATCTGCAGCAGGTACGGGACCTTGAGCACACTGTCGCGGCTACCGAAGCTCTTGCGAATGCGCTTGCGTTCGGTATAACTGTACGTGGATGTTTGGGCCATGAGATCTCCGGGCAAGGACATGGAATGGGATCTTCGACGACTGCCCTGCAAGGCGGCCACCTTGCAGGCTTGGCGGTTGGCCACTACCAACCATGGCGGACGGCGATGCGTTGCACATCGCCCGAACCAAGGCGTCTTCTGCTGTCGGATGGTTCAGAAGACACTAGAAAACAGTCCACGGGGGCCGCTTTCTGGTGCGCTCTAAAGTGCGTCCCATAAGCACCAAAGGCTGGAGGCCTTTCGCAAGACCCCCAGCCCAGGAGACAAGGTCGATTACTTGAGTTCGGCCTTGGCGCCGGCTTCCACCAGCTTCTTGACGGCAGCTTCGGCGTCAGCCTTGGCAATGCCTTCCTTGACGTTCTTGGGAGCGCCGTCCACCAGGTCCTTGGCTTCCTTGAGGCCCAGACCGGTGATTTCGCGCACTGCCTTGATGACCGCCACCTTGTTGGCGCCGGCGTCAGCCAGCACCACGTTGAACTCGGTCTTTTCTTCAGCAGCTGCAGCACCGCCGCCGGCAGCGCCGCCAGCAGCGGGAGCAGCCATAGCGGCAGCGCTCACGCCGAACTTCTCTTCAATGGCCTTCACCAGGTCATTGAGTTCCAGGACCGTCATGCTGTCCAGCGCGGTCAAGAATGCGTCTTTATCGAATGCCATTTTGATTTCCTAACAATTGGTTGAGAGGGGGGACGATTGCCACGCTGCCTCAGGCAGCAGCAGGCTCGCCTTCGCCTTTTTTGGCCGCCAGGGCACCCAGCACCACGGCGGTGCGGGAGATCGGCGACATCAGCAAGCCACACAGCTGGGCCAGCAGCACTTCCTTGGTAGGAATGTTGGCCAGTTGCTTCACGCCGTTCACGTCCAGGGCCTTGCCCGCGAAAGCGCCGCCGCGAATCACCAGCTTGTCGTTGGTTTTCGCGAAATCGGCCACCACCTTGGCGGCGGCCACAGCGTCTTCGGAGAAGCCATAGATCAGAGGACCGGTCATCTGGTCGGCCACCACGTCAAACTGGCTGCCAGCCACAGCACGGCGGGCCAGGGTGTTCTTCAGAACACTCAGGCTCACACCCTTGCTGCGAGCTTCCACGCGCAGTTTGGTCATGTCGGCCACCGTGATGCCACGGTATTCCGCGATCACGAGCGTTTGAGCTTTAGCGGCGAGGCTGGTCACTTCATTGATGACCGCTTCTTTCTCACTGCGATTAAGACTCAAGGTCTACTCCTTCATATGCGCACTTCGGACAAGCCTCCGTGCGCGCTCTTGTTGCAGCGACCAACTGTTTTGGAACATGCATTCCATCTGCAGCGGGATCGCCATCTGCGTTGGCCTCGAAAGGTTTAAGTGCACCTTGCACACCAACGGTCTTGGATGGCCTGCCAGCCCTCAAAGGAGCTGTCAGCCCACCACATCAGACCTGCCGCCCTCATGGGCACCACGCCTGAAGATTTCGCAATTACGCTGCGATGGTCTGCGTATCCACGCGGACGCCGACGCCCATCGTGGACGACACGGCTACCTTGCGCAGGTACACGCCCTTGCTGGTCGCAGGCTTGGCCTTGTTCAGCGCTTCGATCAGAGCTGCCAGGTTGCCCTGCAACTTGTCGTTGTCGAACGACCGACGGCCAATGGTGCTGTGCACGATACCGGCCTTGTCGACACGGAACTGCACCTGACCCGCCTTGGCGTTCTTCACGGCCGTCGCCACATCCGGCGTCACCGTGCCTACCTTGGGGTTCGGCATCAGACCGCGGGGGCCCAGGATCTGGCCCAGCGTACCCACGACGCGCATGGCATCGGGAGCAGCGATCACCACGTCGAACGGCATATCTCCAGCCTTGACCTGAGCGGCCAGGTCGTCCATGCCCACGATGTCGGCACCTGCGGCCTTGGCTTCTTCTGCCTTGGCGCCTTGGGCGAACACGGCAACGCGCGTCGTTTTGCCCGTGCCATTCGGCAGCACCACGGCACCACGCACCACTTGGTCCGACTTCTTGGCATCCACGCCGAGTTGCACAGCAACATCGATGGATTCGTCGAACTTAGCAGTAGCGGCTTCCTTCACCAGAGCCACCGCCTCAGCGAAAGCGTACAGCTTGGTAGAGTCCACCTTGCCCTGCAGGGCCTTTTGCTTCTTGGTCAGCTTTGCCATTTACAGACCCTCCACCGTCACGCCCATCGAGCGAGCAGAACCAGCCAGCGTGCGCACTGCCGCGTCAACGCTAGCAGCATTCATGTCCTTGAGCTTGGTCTTAGCGATCTCTTCGAGCTGTGCACGGGTGATCTTGCCCACCTTGGTGCTCAAGGCATTGGAGGAGCCCTTGTCCAGCTTGATCGCCTTCTTGATCAGCACCGTTGCGGGCGGCGTCTTGATGACGAAAGTAAAGCTCTTGTCTGCAAAAGCCGTGATCACCACGGGCAGCGGCAGACCAGGCTCGACACCTTGGGTCTGCGCGTTGAACGCCTTGCAGAACTCCATGATGTTGAGACCGCGTTGGCCCAGCGCGGGACCAATCGGAGGGGAGGGATTGGCCTTACCAGCTGGCACTTGCAGCTTGATGAAGCCGACGATTTTTTTCGCCATGTTTGCTCCTTGCGGGTATTAACGCCTGATCGTTCACCAGGCTCCCCGGGGTTACCGACTCTCTTCTCTCATCGCACCGAGTCGAAAAGCGCGAATACTTCACTGACGCTCAGGTCTTTTCGACCTGGGCAAATTCCAGTTCCACCGGGGTGGAGCGGCCAAAGATCATCACAGAAACGCGCAAGCGGTTCTTCTCGTAATTCACTTCTTCTACGGAGCCGTTGAAATCGGTGAACGGACCTTCCTTGACCCGCACCAACTCGCCCACCATGAATTCGATCTTGTGGCGCGGCTTGTCCGTTCCCTGCTGCATCTGGCTGACAATCTTCTGCACCTCTTCTTCGGAAATAGGCGCAGGGCGGTTCTTCACCCCGCCCACGAATCCTGTCACTTTGCTGGTGTGCTTCACCAAGTGCCAGGTGTCATCGTCCATCACCATTTCGACGAACACATAACCAGGGAAAAGGCGACGCTCGGTAGTCTTGCGCTGGCCATTCTTCATTTCCACCACTTCTTCAGTGGGCACCAGAATGCGGCCGAACTTTTGCTGCATACCGGCGCGCGCAATGCGTTCCTGGATGTTGCGCTCCACCGCCTTCTCCATACCAGAATAGGCATGAACGATGTACCAGCGCAGATCTGGATTCACCGGAACATCCACCGGAGGCTGCACACCATTCGTGTCCACGGCATCCACCATCACTTCCTCCAGCCCAAGATCAAGTCGTACAGAACCCATTCCAAGGTCTTGTCCGTGAACCAAAGGAACAGCGCCATCACCACCACAAAAGCGAACACATAGCCCGTCATTTGCAGCGTTTCCTTGCGCGTGGGCCAGACAACCTTCTTAACCTCACGCCACGCATCGCTTGCAAACCCGACGAACTGGCGTCCATGCTCGGAAACGAGAAAAACCGCCACAGCCAGCACTAGACCCAACAGCAACACACCCCATTGAATCAGGGGCCCTTGCTTACCCAGCACATAGAAACCGGCAATGGACGCAAGAACAATCGCCACTGCCGCGAACAACTTTGCCTTGTCCGCACCAGTCGTGACCGTCTCAACCTGGGATGTGGCCATAGATAAATTCGCCTATTTGATCGCGCCTTACAAGACGCCGAAGCCCGCCAGGGGCTGGCGGGCTTGTTTTGTTACCACCTTGAAGTGGCAGGGGCAGTAGGAATCGAACCTACAACCTTCGGTTTTGGAGACCGACGCTCTGCCAATTGAGCTATACCCCTTCGATCCCCACTAGATTACGCAATGATCTTGGCAACGACGCCGGCGCCCACGGTACGGCCGCCTTCGCGGATAGCGAAGCGCAGGCCTTCTTCCATGGCGATGGGGTTGATCAGCTTCACAGTGATCGACACGTTGTCGCCGGGCATCACCATTTCCTTGTCGGCCGGCAGCTCGATGGAGCCGGTCACGTCGGTGGTGCGGAAGTAGAACTGGGGACGGTAGTTGTTGAAGAAGGGCGTATGACGGCCGCCTTCGTCCTTGCTCAGCACGTACACCTCAGCCGTGAAGTGGGTGTGGGGCTTGATGGAGCCGGGCTTGCACAGCACTTGGCCGCGCTCGACGTCTTCGCGCTTGGTGCCGCGCAGCAGCAGGCCCACGTTGTCGCCAGCCTGGCCCTGGTCCAGCAGCTTGCGGAACATTTCCACGCCGGTGACGGTGGTCTTCTGCGTGTCGCGGATACCCACGATTTCGATTTCTTCGCCGACCTTGATGATGCCGCGCTCGACACGGCCGGTCACCACGGTGCCGCGGCCGGAGATGGAGAACACGTCTTCCACGGGCATCAGGAAGGCACCGTCCACAGCGCGCTCAGGCGTGGGGATGTAGGTGTCCAGAGCTTCGGCCAGGCGCAAGATGGCGGGCTCGCCCTTGTCGGACTGGTCGCCTTCCAGGGCCAGCTTGGCGGAGCCGCGGATGATGGGGGTGTCGTCGCCGGGGAAGTCGTACTTGTCCAGCAGCTCGCGAACTTCCATCTCGACCAGCTCGAGCAGTTCCTCGTCGTCGACCATGTCGCACTTGTTCAGGAACACGATGATGTAGGGCACGCCCACCTGACGGGCCAGCAGGATGTGCTCGCGCGTCTGGGGCATCGGGCCGTCAGCGGCCGAGCACACCAGGATGGCGCCGTCCATCTGAGCGGCGCCGGTGATCATGTTCTTGACGTAGTCGGCGTGGCCGGGGCAGTCGACGTGGGCGTAGTGGCGGGTGGCCGTTTCGTATTCCACGTGCGAGGTGTTGATCGTGATGCCGCGCGCCTTTTCTTCAGGGGCGTTGTCGATCTGGTCGTAGCCCTTGGCTTCGCCGCCGAACTTCTTGGACAGCACCGTGGCGATGGCCGCCGTCAGCGTCGTCTTGCCATGGTCCACGTGGCCGATCGTGCCCACGTTCACGTGGGGCTTGGTACGTTCAAACTTACCTTTTGCCATCTTTTCGACTCCGAAAAAATCTACACCAACACGACAAATATTGATGCACCCCAAACGGAGACGCACCTGAAACTGTGGTGCCCATGGCGGGAATCGGACCCGCGACCTCTCCCTTACCAAGGGAGTGCTCTACCACTGAGCCACATGGGCAACAAGGAGTCAAACTCCTCTCAACCAACCTATCCAAACCGTGGAGCGGGAGACGGGAATCGAACCCGCGTCATTAGCTTGGAAGGCTAGGGTTCTACCATTGAACTACTCCCGCAAGACCGAATTTCGCGCAAGTACGGTCCAACGCCTTCAAACCACAATCTGGTGGAGGGGACTGGATTCGAACCAGTGTAGGCGTAAGCCAACAGATTTACAGTCTGCCCCCTTTAGCCACTCGGGCACCCCTCCGAAGAACTTAGAAGTATACAGCCTTTTTGATCCTTGCGCCGATATCACTATTTTTTGTTTTAGGTGAGGCGGATCTTTGTAGTCGGTGGCGTCAGTTTGGCGAGCTAGCCGTTGAGTTCCAAGAGGTTGTTCATGGGCGGCTGTTGGTTGAGTGGGCTGCTGCCTGTTCCGTTGACACCAACCTAAGCCTTTTGAGTTTGCTCGTACTGTACGGACTGAGATAGCCGAGCGTCGAATGCCGGCGCGTTGGGTTGTAGAAGCACTCGATGAAATCGAATACATCTGAACGGACCCGCCTTCGTGTTCAGGACACCTTCCTGGCGATGCGTTCGGTCTTGAGAGAACTGAAGAAGCTCTCCATGGCCGAGTTGTCCCAGACCTCGCCGGCCCGGCTCATGCTGCAAGTGATGCCCTGTTCATCCAGCAGCCTCTGGAAGTGCTCCCTGGTGTACTGGCTACCCTGGTCCAAGTGATGCAGCAAGGCCACCGGCTTGCCCGACGCCACACGGCCATCATCAGCGCGTCCACCACGAGCTGCAAGGTCATGCTTTCCCGCATAGACCAACCCATAATGCGCCGCGAGTACAGGTCCAGCACCGCTGCTGAGGCTGCGCCGACCCCTGGGCCGTGTGAGCCACGCGTAGAAGCCACCCCACGAGACACCGAGCGCCTCGCACATCAGATAGACCGGCAAGGCCCCTCGGTGTTTCGCCACGAAGCCGAACTTCACATCGACTCCTTCGCGAAGTAGGCCACGGTTTTTTTAGGATGTCGCGCTCCATCTTGAGCTCAGCCACCTCCTTGCGTAGCTGCGCTATTTCCGCGTCCTGGGCCTTTTGCTTGCCGTTGCCAGGGCAGGCCTCCTGGGGGGTTCGTCTCGCAGCTCACGAACCCACTTGCGCATCACGTTTTCGTGACTGTCCAGGTCTTTGGCAGCCTGTGACCTGCCCCCTTCAGACGTGCCAGTGTTAAGTAGCGAGTCCAAGTTTTTGGAGATTATTTGATCTCCGGTGATTGCACGACATCGCCAGCGCGCTGGCGATGTCGTGCGGCGAAGCTGGCTGGCGGTATGCGCCCCAGCGAACTGTGCGGGCGAACCTCGTTGTGGTCCCACCGCCATCGGGTGATCTCCTGTATGGCCTGCGTCAGGGACTCAATCCACTGCCCGTTCATACACTCGTCCCTAAACTTGCGCAAACGCCGAACGCCTCTTGCGGCCGTCCAGGCCAGGAACGCCCGACTGGTGAACTCCGGCCCTTAGTCCGTGCGGATCGCTCGCGGATAGCCCCAGAACTGCGCAGCCTGATCCAGCAGCCGCACCACGTATTGCCCGCCCATGCCGTGATCCACGGCGATGTCCACACACTCGCGGCTGAAGTCATCCACCACCGTCAGGCACTTTATCCGCCGCCCATTGGCCAGCGCATCCATCACGAAGTCCATGCTCCAGGTGTCGTTGACATATTGGCTGGCTGCCAAGGGTTGGCGCCCGCCGATGGGGTGTTTGATCTTGCGGCACTTGCGCACCGACAGGTTGGCCAGCTTGTACAGGCGCCACACGCGTTTGTTGTTCACGTGCCATCCCTCCAAGGTCAGCAGATCGTGAATACGCCTGTAGTCGAAGCGTCGGCGCTCATGGGCCAGCTCGACGATGCACGTACTCAGCTTGGCCGTGGCGGCATTCATCCTGGGAGGCTCCCGGTAGCTCGTTCGTGACAACCCCACATAGCGACAGGCGCGGCGTTCGCTGATGGCCAGTTACTCGACCATCCTGGCGACCGCTTCGCGCCTGGCCTGCATGCCGCCGAACTTGGCGCGCCACTTGTAGAAGGTCGCATCGCTGAAGCCGCCCAGTCGGCACAGTTCCTTGACCGGCATGCCGGCTTCAGCCTGCTTGAGGAATCCGATGATCTGCTCGTCGGTGAATCTGTTCTTCTTCATGTCCGTCATTCTCTTGGTGGTTAACGGACTTCACTAACTTCAGCTTGGTACGGCTGATGGGGGGCAGGTCACCTGGGCCACAACCACACCACGCTCGGTGACCAGCTTGACCGCTTGAGCTTGAACTCTCGGCTGAATGTCCTTCTTCTCTCCATGAACCACCTCCGGTTTCACTTCTACCTTAACAAGGTGTCTTTGAAACCGGCAGCAGCCCAAACCGTCAACTCTTCAACTAGCACGTCTAAACGGGCAGGTCGAATTGGCTGCAGATCTACAGGGCAACTGGGAGTTGTGAATGCTGTGCGCCAGCCGATGTTGACCGCTCAAGCCTAAAGCAAAACGCCCTCCCACTGTGTTAGTGGGAGGGCGGTTTGGGCTGTAAGAGCCTGACGATGACCTACTTTCACACGGGAACCCGCACTATCATCGGCGCGAAGTCGTTTCACTGTCCTGTTCGGGATGGGAAGGAGTGGGACCAACTTGCTATGGTCATCAGGCATAAAGGGTTGCTGAGCAGTGAGGACTGCACAGCGAATTCATAGAGTCTGTGAATCAGCGTGGATTTGATTGCGTACTTGGCATAACAGTCTTGAGCTGCGATTGGCAGTCAAAGTTATAGGGTCAAGCCGCACGGGCAATTAGTACTGGTTAGCTTAATGCATTGCTGCACTTCCACACCCAGCCTATCAACGTCGTGGTCTACAACGACCCTTCAGGGGGCTCAAGACCCCGGCAGATCTCATCTTGAAACGAGTTTCCCGCTTAGATGCTTTCAGCGGTTATCTCTTCCACACTTAGCTACTCGGCAATGCCACTGGCGTGACAACCGATACACCAGAGGTGTGTCCACTCCGGTCCTCTCGTACTAGGAGCAGGCTTCCTCAAATCTGCAGCGCCCACGGAAGATAGGGACCAAACTGTCTCACGACGTTTTAAACCCAGCTCACGTACCTCTTTAAATGGCGAACAGCCATACCCTTGGGACCGACTACAGCCCCAGGATGAGATGAGCCGACATCGAGGTGCCAAACACCGCCGTCGATATGAACTCTTGGGCGGTATCAGCCTGTTATCCCCAGAGTACCTTTTATCCGTTGAGCGATGGCCCTTCCATACAGAACCACCGGATCACTATGTCCTGCTTTCGCATCTGCTCGACTTGTCAGTCTCGCAGTTAAGCACGCTTATGCCATTGCACTATCGTCACGATGTCCGACCGTAACTAGCGTACCTTCGAACTCCTCCGTTACGCTTTGGGAGGAGACCGCCCCAGTCAAACTGCCTACCATGCACTGTCCCCGATCCAGCTAATGGACCTAGGTTAGAACCTCAAACGCACCAGGGTGGTATTTCAACGTTGGCTCCATGAGATCTAGCGACCTCACTTCAAAGCCTCCCACCTATCCTACACAGATCCGTTCAAAGTCCAATACAAAGCTACAGTAAAGGTTCATGGGGTCTTTCCGTCTTTCCGCGGGGAGATTGCATCATCACAAACATTTCAACTTCGCTGAGTCTCAGGAGGAGACAGTGTGGCCATCGTTACGCCATTCGTGCAGGTCGGAACTTACCCGACAAGGAATTTCGCTACCTTAGGACCGTTATAGTTACGGCCGCCGTTTACTGGGACTTCAATCAAGAGCTTGCACCCCATCATTTAATCTTCCAGCACCGGGCAGGCGTCACACCCTATACGTCCACTTTCGTGTTTGCAGAGTGCTGTGTTTTTATTAAACAGTCGCAGCCACCGATTTTTTGCAACCGCTTTGGGCTCCCTTTGTACAAGTTCACCTACTTGCGGCATACCTTCTCCCGAAGTTACGGTATCAATTTGCCGAGTTCCTTCTCCTGAGTTCTCTCAAGCGCCTTAGAATACTCATCTCGCGCACCAGTGTCGGTTTGCGGTACGGTCGTCAATAGCTGAAGCTTAGTGGCTTTTCCTGGAAGCAGGGTATCACTCACTTCGTCTGCAAGCAGACTCGTTATCACCCCTCATCTAAGCCCGGCGGATTTGCCTACCAGGCACGACTACAGGCTTGAACCAACATATCCAACAGTTGGCTGAGCTAACCTTCTCCGTCCCCACATCGCACTATTGATCGGTACAGGAATATTGACCTGTTTCCCATCAGCTACGCATCTCTGCCTCGCCTTAGGGGCCGACTCACCCTACGCCGATGAACGTTGCGTAGGAAACCTTGCGCTTACGGCGAGCGGGCTTTTCACCCGCTTTAACGCTACTCATGTCAGCATTCGCACTTCTGATACCTCCAGCATCCGTTACCAGACACCTTCACAGGCTTACAGAACGCTCTCCTACCACGTGCAATAAATTGCACATCCGCAGCTTCGGTAACTGGCTTAGCCCCGTTACATCTTCCGCGCAGGACGACTCGATCAGTGAGCTATTACGCTTTCTTTAAATGATGGCTGCTTCTAAGCCAACATCCTGACTGTTTTAGCCTTCCCACTTCGTTTCCCACTTAGCCAATTTTAGGGACCTTAGCTGGCGGTCTGGGTTGTTTCCCTCTTGAGTCCGGACGTTAGCACCCGGTGCTCTGTCTCCCAAGCTGTACTCTGCAGTATTCGGAGTTTGCCTTGGTTTGGTAAGTCGCCATGACCCCCTAGCCAAAACAGTGCTCTACCCCCGCAGGTAATACTTGAGGCACTACCTAAATAGTTTTCGGAGAGAACCAGCTATTTCCAAGTTTGTTTAGCCTTTCACCCCTATCCACAGCTCATCCGCTAGTTTTGCAACACTAGTCGGTTCGGACCTCCAGTACCTGTTACGGCACCTTCATCCTGGCCATGGATAGATCACTTGGTTTCGGGTCTACACCCAGCGACTGAACGCCCTATTCGGACTCGATTTCTCTACGCCTCCCCTATTCGGTTAAGCTCGCCACTGAATGTAAGTCGCTGACCCATTATACAAAAGGTACGCCGTCACCCCTAAGGGCTCCGACTTTTTGTAAGCATGCGGTTTCAGGATCTATTTCACTCCCCTCCCGGGGTTCTTTTCGCCTTTCCCTCACGGTACTGGTTCACTATCGGTCGATGATGAGTATTTAGCCTTGGAGGATGGTCCCCCCATGTTCAGACAGGGTTTCTCGTGCCCCGCCCTACTTTTCTCTAGCTCAGTACCACACGTCTGTTTTCGCATACGGGGCTATCACCCACTATGGCCGGCCTTTCCATGCCGCTTTGCTAACAGTCGTGCTATCACTAGAAGGCTCCTCCGATTTCGCTCGCCA
>NZ_CP094346.1:3882500-4181932 GCF_022807955.1 Diaphorobacter sp. LI3
CAGGCTCAGGTCTTTGAAAAACTGCATGGCGGCGGATTGTGGCATTGCTCTTGGCGCAACCACTGTCCTGCTTCATCAAAATATATAGCTGCTTGCGCTTGCCCGCTAAGCGCTAGAGGCCAAAAACCTTACAAACCCGCCAGCCCAATCAGATCTCGACCTTGGAGCCCAACTCCACGACGGCGTTGCTGGGCAGGTGCAGGAAAGCCGCCACCCCGCTGGCGTTGTGGTGCATCTGCGCAAACAGCTTTTCGCGCCACGGCGCCATGCCGCTGCCGATGGTAGGCACGACCACGTCGCGCGAGAGGAAATAGCTGGTGCTCATGGTTTCCAGTTCGCAGCCGCGGCCGTGCATCAGGCGCAGCGCGCTGGGCAGGTCCAGTTCATTCTTGAAACCGTAGTTCACGGTGACCTGCCAGCAGTCGCCTCCCAACGGCGCTACCTGCAGGCGCTGGTCCAGGCCGATCCAGGGGGTCTCGTGGTAACGCACGGTGACGAACAGGTTCTGGCGGTGCAGCACCTTGTTGTGCTTGAGGTTGTGCAGCAGTGCATTGGGCACCACGCCCGCCTCGGCGCTCAGGAACACCGCCGTGCCGTCCACGCGCATGGGCGGGTTGGCCTGCACCGAGGCCAGGAAGTCCTGCAGGCCTATGGAGTCCTCGCGCAGCTTGTCGTTGAGCAACTCGCGTCCGCGCTTCCAGGTCATCATGAGCGTGAACACCAGCCCGCCGATCATCAGCGGGAACCAACCGCCCTGCAGCAACTTGAGCAGGTTGGAGCTGAAGAACGCCAGGTCCACGACAAAGAAGAAGCCCGTGGTGGCCACGCACAGCGCCAGCGGATAGCCCCAGCCGTAGCGGATCACGAAGAAGGTGAGCACCGTGGTGATCAGCATGTCCAGCGTCACCGCAATGCCATAGGCGGCCGCCAGGTTGCTGCTGTTGCGGAACATGACCACCGCCAACACGATGGCGACGAACAGGCTCCAGTTCACGAACGGCAAGTAGATCTGGCCTGTCTCGCGCACGCTGGTGTGCTGGATGTTCAGCCGCGGCAGGTATCCCAGCTGGATGACCTGCTTGGTCACGCTGAACGCGCCGGTGATCAGCGCCTGCGACGCAATCACCGTGGCCATGGTGGCCAGCACCACCAACGGCACCAGCGCCCAGTCGGGCGCCATCATGTAAAACGGGTTCTTGACGGCGGATGGCTCGGCCAGCAGCAGCGCGCCCTGGCCGAAGTAGTTGATCGTGAGGGCCGGCATGGCCACGCTGAACCACGCCAGGCGGATGGGGCGCTTGCCGAAATGTCCCAGGTCGGCGTACAGCGCCTCTGCGCCGGTGACGCACAGCACCACCGCGCCCAGGATGATGAAGCTGATGCCCGGGTTGCCCAGGATGAAGCCCAGTGCATGGTGCGGGCTCAGGGCGCCAAGGATCTCCGGATGGCCCACGATGTGCGGCACGCCCAGGGCTGCGATCGTAAAAAACCAGACCAGCGTCACCGGGCCGAAGTAGCGGCCCACCCCCGCCGTGCCGCGCTTTTGCACGGCGAACAGCCCGAATAGCACCACGAGCGTGAGCGGAATCACCGCCTTGCCGAAATGCGGCGACACCACCTCCAGGCCCTCGATGGCCGAAAGCACGGAGATCGCCGGCGTGATCACGCCGTCGCCATAGAACAGGGACGTGCCGAAGATGCCCAGGCCCAGCAGCCAGCCGCGCAGGCGCGGCCGGTCCTTCACCGCCTGCGACGCCAGCGCCAGCATGGCGATGAGGCCGCCCTCGCCGTGGTTGTCCGCGCGCAGCACCAGCACCACGTATTTGAGCGAGACGATCACGGTGAGCGTCCAGAACAGCACGGACAGCACGCCGTACACGTTGGCATGCGTGAAAGGCACATGGCCGGAGCCGAAGACCTCTTTGACCGCATACAGCACGCTGGTGCCGATGTCGCCATAGACGACGCCGATCGCGCCCAGGGTGAGCGCTGCTAACGACGATTTGGAGGTTTGCACGGTGAACAGGTCCGGGCTGCTGCCTCAGCGGCCACGGGGGATGCCAAAGGAGCGCCATTGTGCGCCGCCCCCGCTCCAGGCACATACGGGGTACCGCCTATGTTGCAATGCAGCAACTGCAGGGCGGCACATCCGGCGCATCAGTCGTACACCTCGGCCTCGGGGTCCGTGGCCTCCAGCTCGTAGCTGGCCGCGAGCATCGCCAAGCGGGCGATGACGCCGTACATGTAAAAGCGGTTGGGGGCACTGGCGCCCGGACGCGCACCGGGCTGCGGCAGATGGGTACTGTGCTCGAACGCCAGCGGCACGAAACTCGCGCCGGGGATGTTCAGGTTCTCGTCCACGCCGCGTTCGGCATGCATGCGGTAGAACCCCCCGACCACGTAGCGGTCCATCATGTAGACCACCGGCTCGGCCACCGCTTCGTGCACGCGCTCCTGGGTGAGCACGCCCTCCTGCACGATCACGTCATGCACGACCTGGCCGTCCTTGATCACGGCCATCTTGTTCTTGGTCTTGCGATTCAGCCCGTCCAGTTCCTTGGCATCGCGCACCGTCATGATGCCCATGCCGTAGGTGCCGTTGTCGGCCTTGACGACCACGAACGGCTTTTCGTTGATGCCGTATTCCTTGTACTTGCGGCGCACCTTGGCCAGCGTGGCGTCCACAGCGCTGCGCAGCTCCTCCATGCCCGTGCCTTCGTTGAAGTCCACGCCCTCGCAGCGGCTGAACAGCGGATTGATGAGCCAGGGATCGATGCCCAGCATCTTGCCAAAGCGTTTGGCCACCTCCTCGTAGCTCTGGAAGTGGCGGCTCTTTCTGCGCACGCTCCAGCCCGCATGCAGCGGCGGCAGCAGGTACTGCTCGTACAGCTCCTCCAGAATGCCCGGCGGGCCGGCCGACAGGTCGTTGTTGAGCAGGATGGTGCAGGGGTCGAAGTTCTTCAGCCCCAGGCGGCGCTTGCTGCGGATCACCGGCTCCAGCGTCACGGTCTCGCCATGGGGCAGCGTGATGGTGGTGGTCTTCTTGATCTCGGGGCTGATGGAGCCCACGCGCACGTTCAGCCCGGCCATGTTGAAGATGCGCACCAGCTGCGCCACGTTCGCCAGGTAGAAGGTGTTGCGCGAATGGTTCTCGGGAATGATCAAGAGGTTGCGCGCTTCGGGGCAGATCTTTTCGATGGCCGCCATGGCCGCCTGCACCGCCAGCGGCAGCATTTCATTGGTGAGGTTGTTCCAGCCGCCCGGGAACAGGTTGGTGTCCACCGGCGCCAGCTTGAACCCCGCGTTGCGGATGTCCACCGACGAGTAGAACGGCGGCGTGTGTTCCATCCACTCCAGACGGAACCAGCGCTCGATGGCTGGCATGGAGTCGAGGATGCGCTGCTCCAACTCGTTGATTGGCCCGGTGAGCGCGGTGATGAGGTGGGGAACCATGAAGAGCCCTCAAATGGGAGACGGAAAGAGGTTGGCGACGATTGTAGGGAAGGCCCCGTGCGCCCTAGCGCCGCCAGAATGCGGGCGTGAGCAGGGCCATGAAGCTCAGGATCTCCAGGCGTCCCAGCAGCATGGCCAGCGTACAGACCCACAGCTGGAAGTCGGTGAGCACCGCGAAGTTGGAGGCCGGCCCCAGCATTCCCAGCCCCGGCCCCATGCAGTGCACGCTGGCCAGCACGGCCGAGAACGCGGTCACCATGTCCAGGTCGGTCAGCAGCAGCACCATGCTCAGCGTGATCACCGTGGCGCCGTAGACCAGCATGAAGGCCAGCACCGAGAAGATCATGCGGTTGTCCACCACGCGGTCGCCCAGGCGCACGGGCTGCACCGCACGCGGGTGCACGATGCGCGTCATCTCGCGGCGCGCCTGCTTCAGCAAGATCAGCATGCGCACCATCTTGATGCCGCCGCCCGTGGACCCGGCGCTGGTGGCCACGCCCGACAGCAGCAGCATGAACACCGGCGCGAACACCGGCCAGCCCAGGTAGTCGGTGGTGGCAAAGCCCGTGGTCGTGGCCACCGACACCACGTTGAACATGCCGTGGCGCAGCGCCTGCAGCGGGTCGTACACGCCCTTGGCCCACAGCAGCAACGCCACCAACAGCCCGCCGCCCAGCAGCGCGGTGATCGTGGCACGCATCTCGGGGTCACGCCAGAAGCCCCGCCAGTTGCCCTTGCGCAGCGCGATGAAGTACAGCGCGAAGTTGCAACTGGCGCACAGCATGAAAACCAGGGCGATGGTTTCCAGCAGCGGCGACTCGAAGTAGGCAAAGCTCGCATCGTGCGGCGACAGCCCGCCCAGGCTGACGGTGGCGAACATGTGCATGATCGCGTCCGGCGGCGTCATGCCGCCCAGCCAGAACGCGAGCGCGCACACCAGCGAGAACACCACGTACACGCCCCACAGCCCCTTGGCCGTCTCGGTCATGCGCGGGGTGAGCTTGGTGTCTTTCACCGGGCCCGCAGCCTCGGCCTTGAAGAGCTGGCTGCCGCCCACCCCCAGCAGCGGCAGCACCGCCACCGCAAGAATCAGGATGCCCATGCCGCCGATCCACTGCATGAACGTGCGCCACATGTTCACCGACAGGGGGAGCCGATCCAGCTCGGCCAGCACCGTGGCGCCGGTGGTGGTGAGGCCCGACACCGATTCGAAGTAGGCATGCGTGAACGACAGCGGCCGGTCGATGGCGTGCATCACCAGCAGCAGCGGCAGCGCCGCGAACAGCGGCAGGATTCCCCACACCACCGACACCAGCATCACGCCGTGGCGCGGCAGCAGCTCGCGCTTGTGCGCGCGCAGGCCGCCCCACAGCAGCGCGCTGGCCATGGATGTGACGGCGATGGCCGTGGCGTAGTGCTGCCACAGGCCCTCCCGCGCCCAGAGCGACGCCGCCAGCGGCACCCCCATGGACACGGCAAACAGTGCCAGCAGGGCACCGAGTACGCGCATGACGGGCAGGACGTCGGACATCGCGGCTCCTGCCGATCAGAAGAAGGTGGCGCTCACGCGGAACTGCTTTTCCACCTCGCGCACCAGCCGCTTGTGGGGCAGGAAGAACACCACGTGGTCGTTGCTCTCGATCACGGTGTGGCTGCGCGGAATGATGACCTGGGGCGGTGCGTCGGCCGGCGGCTCGCCACCGTCCTCGGGCAGACCGCGCACGATCAGACCCATGTGCACCTCGGCGGGCAAGTGGATCTCGCTGACCTTGCGGCCCACCACGCGCGAATTCTTGCGGTCGCCGCGGGCCACGATCTCCAGCGCCTCGGCCACGCCGCGGCGCAGGCTGTGCACGGCCTGCACGTCGCCGCGCCGCACATAGGCCAGCAGCTCGCCCAGCATGGCCTGCGCGGGCGACAGCGCAATATCGATCTGCGTGCCGTGCATCAGGTCGGCATAGGTGCGGCGGTTGATGAGCGCCAGCACGCGGCTCGCGCCCATGCGCTTGGCCAGCAGGCTGGCCATGATGTTGTCCTCGTCGTCATCGGTGAGCGCCAGGAAGAGGTCCACCTCCTCGATGCTCTCGTCGCCCAGCAGGTCCTCGTCGGTGGCGTCGCCCTGCAGCACGAGGATGTCGGAGGGCAACTCGGCCGCCAGCGCCACGCAGCGCTCGGCACTTTCCTCCACCACCTTGATGTGAAAGCCCCCCCGCTGGGCCAACTGGCGCGCCAGCCGCAGGCCCACGCGCCCGCCGCCCGCGATCATGATGCGGCGCACGGGCCGGGCCGGGTGCCCATGGTGGCGGTGCAGCGCGGCCAGCACCTGCGGGATCTGCTCGCGCGCGGACAGCACGAACACCTCGTCACCCGGCTCCACGCGCGTGGCGCCGTCGCAGGGCAGGAAGCGGTCGGGCTCGTCGGGAAAGCGCCGGTAGATGGCCACGATGCGCATGGCAACGTCGGGCGCGGTTTCGCGCATGGTGGCGATACGCATGCCCACCATGGGCGCGCCGGGGCGCGCGCGCACCGACACCAGGCAGGCGCGCCCGCCCGCGAATTCGCGCACCTGCAGCGCCTCGGGGTATTCCACCAGCTTGCCGATGTAGCGCGTGAGCGATTCCTCGGGGCAGATGACGCGGTCCACGCCAAAGCCCTCCTTGCCCAGCAGCGCCTGGTTGCGCTCCAGTTCCAGGCCCGACGAGCGCACGCGCGCGATGCGCGTGGGGATGTTGAACATCAGCTGCGCGACCTTGCAGCACACCAGGTTGGTCTCGTCCTGCGCGGCGCAGGCGATCAGCAGGTCGGTGTCGCGCGCGCCGGCCTCGGCCAGCACCTGGGGGTCGATGCCGTTGCCCACCACCCCGCGCAGGTCAAACCGCGCCTCCAGGTCGCGCAGCCGCTCGGCGTCGGTGTCGATGACGGTGATGTCGTTCTTCTCCGACACCAGGCTGTCGGCCACGCTGTAGCCCACGCGCCCCGCTCCCAGGATGATGATCTTCATGCGAAATTGGCCTCAATCCCAATGTTGGCGGGCGCCAGCAGCTATCAAACTAGCAGCAACCCCATCAAGTCCGCACCTCACCCTCACCCAACACCACCCACTTGAGCGACGTCAGGCCCTCGATGCCCACCGGGCCGCGCGCGTGGAACTTGTCGGTACTGATGCCGATCTCGGCGCCCAGCCCGTACTCGAAGCCGTCGGCAAAGCGCGTGCTGGCATTGACCATCACGCTGGCGGAATCCACGTCGCGCAGGAACTGCTGTGCGTGCATGTGGTCGCGCGTGAGGATCGCGTCGGTGTGGTGGCTGCCGTAGCGGTTGATGTGCGCGATGGCCTCTTCCACGCCTGCCACCACCTTCACGCTGATGATGGGGGCCAGGTATTCCTCGCTCCAGTCGGCCTCGGTGGCCTCGACCAGCTGCACGCCCGGAACGGCGCGCAATATGGCCAGCGCCTCGGGGCAGCCGCGCATCTCCACGCCCTTGGCGGCGTAGACGGCGCCGATCTGCGGGAGGAATTGCGCTGCCACGCCGCGCGCCACCAGCAGGCCCTCGCTGGCGTTGCACGGGCTGTACTTCTGGGTCTTGGCGTTGTCGGCCACCTGCACGGCCATGGCGATGTCGCAAGGGTCGTCCACATAGGTGTGGCAGTTGCCGTCCAGGTGCTTGATCACGGGCACCTTGGCCTCGGCGCTGATGCGCTCGATCAGCCCCTTGCCGCCGCGCGGGATGATCACGTCCACATATTGCGGCATGGCGATCAGCTGGCCCACGGCGGCGCGGTCGGTGGTCTGCACCAGTTGCACGCCGTGCTCGGGCAGGCCGGCCTCGGCCAGCGCCTGGGCCACGAGGCGCGCCAGCGCCTTGTTGGAGTCGATGGCCTCGGAGCCGCCGCGCAGGATGCAGGCGTTGCCGCTCTTGATGGACAGGCTCGCGGCCTCGATGGTCACGTTGGGCCGGCTCTCGTAGATCATGCCGAACACGCCGATCGGCACGCGCATCTGCCCCACGCGGATGCCGCTGGGCTGCTGCTTCATGCCCTGGATCTCGCCAATGATGTCCGGCATGGCCGCCAGCTGCTCGCAGCCCTGGGCGCAGGTCTCCAGCACCTTGGGGGTCAGCTTGAGGCGGTCCACCATGGGCTCAGCCAGGCCGGCGGCGCGCGCGCGCTCCAGGTCGCGGGCATTGTCCCCCTGCAGGGCGTCCACGTTCTGGCGCAGCAGCCGCGCCAGGGCCAGCAATGCCTTGTTTTTGATAGCTGCCGGCGCGCGCGCCATTTGGGCGGAGGCCGTTTTTGCCTGCAAACCAAGCGTGTGCGTGTATTCAGCGATGTTCAGCGCGTTCATGGGCGTGATTCTGACGCAGTTCACCGCCGCCACGCTGGCCGGGGGACTCCGGCTACGCTTGAGGCCTTTGCCACCCTCCGTGCCCTCGCCATGACCGCCGAACTCGCCACCCACCAGCTCGACAACCTGCAGGCCGACCTGCACGCCCTGCGCGAGCAGCGCATCAGCAACCACGCCTTCAGCGCCGCCGCGCGCGGCCACGCCGTGCTGCTGGCCGCACTGCCCCCGCGCTATGGCGAGGTGCTGCTGGGGCTGTTGGACCGGCTGGAGGCCGGCGCGCTGTTCACCGAGGAGAGCTGCTCCTTCAGCCACCAGGCACTGGTGGACCAGCTGCAGCAGTGGGCGGACAAGGCGCGTGCGGCGTTGGTCGCCCAAAACTCCTAAATCAATAGCTACTAGCGCTTATCCCATAAGCGCCAGAGCCATACTTTCCTTGCGATCTCAGCGCGCCAGCTTGCACATCTGCAGCGCCAGCCGCGAGAGCGCCTGCCAGCCGTCCTGTGGCCAGTCGGGCGCCTTCAGGCCCTTGACGATGCCGTCCACCGTGTGGGCGGACTGCAGCAGCCGCGCCAGGGCGGCGTCGCTGGCCTGGGGCAGCAGGCGCTCGAACAACCGCTCCTTCGCGCCCCAGACGCGGTTCTCGCGCAGGGCCATGGGCAGGGGCTTGCCGGCGTTCATGGCGTCTTTCACGCGCTTGAGGGCGCGGATGTCCTCGGCCAGCGCCCAGTGCACCAGCACCTCGGCCTCGCCCTCGGCCTGCAGGCCGTCCAGCATGCGCTGCACGCGCGCCACCTGGCCGGAAAGCACCGCCTCGGACAGCTTGAACACGTCGAACCGCGCCACGTTGAGCACGGCGGCTTCGACCTGCGCCCAGGTGAGTTCCCCCTCGGGGTGCAGCAGCGCGAGCTTCTGGATCTCCTGGTGCGCGGCCAGCAGGTTGCCCTCCACCCGGTCGGCGAAGAACTGCAGCGTGCGCTGCCCCTCTTCGCCCGCGACCACGCGCTGGCCTTGCGCGGCCAGGCGCTGGGCGATCCAGCCGGGCAGCTGGGCGCGCTCCACGGGGTCGATCTGCACCGTGGCGCCGTGCGCTTCGAGCGCCGCGAACCACGCGCCCGTGCGCGTGGCCTTGTCCAGGCGCGGCAGCACCACCACGGTGAGCGTGCTGTCGTTGCCCGGCGCGGCGGCAGCCATCTGCTGCAGCGCGGCGGCGCCGTCCTTGCCGGGCTTGCCCGAGGGGATGCGGATCTCCACGATCTGCTTGTCGGCGAACAGGCTCA
Organism: Diaphorobacter sp. LI3; assembly: GCF_022807955.1. Taxonomy (NCBI): domain Bacteria; kingdom Pseudomonadati; phylum Pseudomonadota; class Betaproteobacteria; order Burkholderiales; family Comamonadaceae; genus Diaphorobacter; species Diaphorobacter sp. LI3. The sequence continues at coordinate 3,891,577 of NZ_CP094346.1, forward strand.
ACGACCCGCCCGCGGCCAGCACACCGCTCCAGTCGAAATGCGCGCCGGCCACGGTGAAGCTGCTGCGCTCGGTATAGCCCTGCGCACGTGCCGCGGCGCGGATGGCGTCCAGCGCCTCCTGCTGCAACAGCGCCTCGTCGCCGTGCAGCGTGTAGAGCGGGCGCAGGCCTTTGTGCAGCTGCGCACCAAGCTGGTTCAAAGCGATTTGCATGCGGCCTGTTCTAGTAACAAATATGCCGCTAGCGCCCGTGCAGTAAGCGCAAACAGCTATTAAATAAGGAGCGTTACAGCGATTTCACTGCCGCCAGGCGGCGCATCAGCTGTTGCACGAGGTCGGTGCGCATGTTGCGAAACAGCATGGCCTCCTCGCCTTCCTTGGAAAGGGCGACGGTTTCGTTGTAGCTGATGTCGCGCTGTTGCAGCAGCTCGGTGTCGGCGATCCATTCCTGGCCTTGCTGGCCGCGCAGGCGGATGCGCACGCGCTGGCGCAGCTGCAGCTCGCGCACCTGGCCTGAGGCGTTCAGGCCCACCACCACGCGCTCCTGCTGCTCGGACAGCACGTCCAGGATCGCCTCGGCCTGGGGCAGCTGCGCGGGCGCCGTCAGCACCACGAGGTCCCCGCCCGCCCCCTGCAGCGTGCGGATCAGCTCACGTGCCAGCGGCGAGCCGGGCTGCGCCTGCACGTACAGGGACCGGAAGGCGAACTGCGGCGCGCCGCGCAGGCGAAAGCCGCAGGCGGTGAGGGCGGCCAGCGGCGACAGGGCCAGGGCGGTGAGCAGGGTGCGCTTGTGCATGGCGGGAGGGCTCTCAGACGACGACGTTGACCAGGCGGCCGGGCACGATGATGACCTTCTTGGGCGCCTTGCCCTCGGCGAACTTCTGGAAGTCCTCGCTCGCCAGGGCCGCCTGCTCGATGGCAGCCTTGTCGGCCGAGGCGGCCACGCGGATCGCGCCGCGCAGCTTGCCGTTGACCTGCAGCATCAGCTCCAGCTCGTCCTGCACCAGGGCATCGGGGGCCACCTGGGGCCAGGCGGCGTCCAGCAGGTCGCCCAGGGTGCCCGCGTAGCCCAGCTCGTCCCACAGCACGTGGGCGATGTGCGGCGTGGCCGGGTACAGCACGCGCAGCAGGATGCCGAAGCCCTCGATCAGCGCCACCTGGGCGCCGGCGCTGTCCGTGGCCTTGAAGTCCTCCAGCGCGTTGATCATCTTCATGGCGCCGGAGACCACGGTGTTGTACTGCATGCGCTGGTAGTCGTAGTCCACCTGCTTGAGCACGGTGTGGATCTCCAGGCGCAGCGCCTTGGCTTCCTTGCCGAACTGCACGTCCTTCAGGCTGGCGGCGCCCGCCACGCTGGCCAGGGCCGCGTCCTTGTCGATGGCGGACAGCTTCACGCCGAAGTTCCACACGCGGCGCAGGAAGCGGTAGCTGCCTTCCACGGCGGCGTCGTTCCACTCCAGCGTCAGCTCGGGCGGCGCGGTGAACATGGTGTACAGGCGCGCGGTGTCGGCGCCGTACTTCTCGATGAGCTGCTGCGGGTCCACGCCGTTGTTCTTGGACTTGGACATCGTGCCCACGCCCTCGTAGTCGATGGGCGTGCCCACGGGCAGCAGGCCGTCGCCGCTCTCGGCGGGGTTCTTGAGCTTGGCGCCAACGATCTTGCCGGCCTCGTCGTAAACGTGCTCGACGTCGTGCGGCCAGAAGTAGTCCTTGGCGCCCTTGGCCGTGCGGCGGCTGTAGATGTGGTTCAGCACCATGCCTTGCGTGAGCAGCTTGGTGAAGGGCTCGTCCACCTTCACCAGCCCCAGGTCACGCATCACCTTGGTCCAGAAGCGCGCATACAGCAGGTGCAGGATGGCGTGTTCGATGCCGCCGATGTACTGGTCCATGCCGCTGCCGCCGGTGGCGACCTTCTGGTCGCGCATCCAGTAGTCGGTGCCGCCCGCCACCATGGCGTCGCGGTTCTTCGGGTCGCAGTAGCGCATGAAGTACCAGGACGAGTCCACGAAGGTGTCCATGGTGTCGGTCTCGCGGCGCGCGGGCTTGCCGCAGCAGGGGCAGTCCACCTTCAGGAAGGCCTCGCACTTGGCCAGCGGGTTGCCGCTGCCGTCGGGCACCAGGTCCTGCGGCAGCACCACGGGCAGGTCCTTCTCGGGCACGGGCACGGCGCCGCAGCTCTCGCAGTGGATGATGGGGATCGGCGTGCCCCAGTAGCGCTGGCGGCTGATGCCCCAGTCGCGCAGGCGCCAGGTGGTCTTGAGCTCGCCCAGGCCCTTCTCGGCCAGCGCATGGGCCACGGCGGCCACGGCGTCCTGGTACGACAGGCCGCTGAAGTTGTCGGAATTGATGGTGACGCCGCGCTCCTTGTCACCGTACCAGTCCTGCCACTGGTGGAAGTCGAAGGTCTCGCCGTCCACCAGCACCACTTGCTTGATGGGCAGCTGGTACTTGAGCGCGAAGGCAAAGTCGCGCTCGTCGTGCGCGGGCACACCCATCACGGCGCCGTCGCCGTAGCTCATGAGCACGTAGTTGCCCACCCACACCTCGACCTGCTCGCCGGTGAGCGGATGGGTGACGAACAGGCCCGTGGGCATGCCCTCTTTTTCCTTCAGGGCCAGCTCGGCCTCGGTCGTGCCGCCCTTCTTGCATTCCTCGATGAAGGCCGCCAGCGGGGCGTTGGACGCCGCGGCGTGCTGGGCCAGCGGGTGCTCGGGCGCCACGGCGCAGAATGTCACGCCCATGATGGTGTCGGCGCGCGTGGTGAACACGTACAGCTTGCCGTCCTGGATCCGCTCGCCCGCGGCGTTGCGGATGTCGTGCGGGAACGCAAAGCGCACGCCCGCCGACTTGCCGATCCAGTTTTCCTGCATCAGCCGCACCTTGTCGGGCCAGCCGGTCAGCGTGGCCTTCTCGTTGCCGATCTGCACATGGTCCAGCAGCTCCTGCGCGTAGTCGGTGATCTTCAGGTAGTAGCCGGGGATCTCGCGCTTTTCCACCAGCGCGCCGGTGCGCCAGCCGCGCCCGTCGATCACCTGTTCGTTGGCCAGCACGGTCTGGTCCACCGGGTCCCAGTTCACGACCTGGGTCTTGCGGTAGGCGATGCCCTTGTCCAGCATCTTCAAAAACAGCCACTGGTTCCACTTGTAGTAGTCGGGGTCGCAGGTGGCGACCTCGCGGCTCCAGTCGATGGCCAGCCCCATCGCCTGCATCTGCTTCTTCATGTAGGCGATGTTGTCGTAGGTCCACTGCGCGGGCGGCACGCCGTTCTTGAGGGCGGCGTTCTCGGCCGGCAGGCCGAAGGCATCCCAGCCCATGGGCATGAGGACGTTGTGGCCCTTCATGCGCAGGCTGCGCGTGAGCATGTCATTGATGGTGTAGTTGCGCACATGGCCCATGTGCAGCTTGCCGCTGGGATAGGGCAGCATGGAGCAGGCGTAGAACTTGGGCTTGGCCTGGTCCTCGGTCACGCGGTAGGCGTCGTTGGCATTCCAGTGGGCATGCGCGGCGCGCTCCACCTCGGTGTGGTTGTATTTGTCTTGCATGGAAGCTGGGAAAAGGGGAACCGCGCACCTGCGCAGTGGTCACAATGGGCTGTACTGCGCCCAATTCTAGGCGTTCATCCCCCAATCCCCTGCATGGCCGCCCCGCCTGGGCCGGCTGTTTCCTGCATTTCTGGAAAGTTGTCTTGCCTGTGTCCGTGCCCCCGCTGATTGCCGATCTGGATCCTTGGCTGCAGGCCGCCCTGGGCCTGTGCGGCCTGGTGCTGCTGGCCTTCGCCCTCCAGTCCGTCGCCCAATACGTGCTGCTGAACACCGTGCCGCGCCTGCGCGAACGCGTGGGCGCGCGCTGGGCGCGGGTGTTCTGGCACGACCAGGTGTTGCGGCGTCTGGCGCATGTGGCACCGTCGCTCGTCATCCAGGCAGGCATCGGCGCCGTGCCCCATGTGCACCCCGTGGCGGCCGCAGTGATCGGCAACGTGGCCGTGGCGCTCACCGTGCTGCAGCTGGTGCGGACGCTGATCGCGCTGCTGGACGCCGTGCTGCACGAGCATGAGCAGGCCCCGGACGGCGTGCCCACAGCCACGCGCTCGATCAAGAGCTATGTGCAGCTGGGCAAGCTGCTGCTGGCGCTGGTGGGCACCATCGTCATCGTGGCGGCGCTGGTGGACCGCTCGCCACTGATCCTGCTGTCCGGCCTGGGCGCCATGTCGGCGGTGCTGATGCTGGTGTTCAAGGACACCATCCTCTCGTTCACCGCGGGCGTGCAGCTGTCGTCCAACGACATGCTGCGCGTGGGCGACTGGATCGAGATGCCCCAGGTGGGCGCGGACGGCTTCGTGGTGGACATCGCGCTGCACACCGTGAAGGTGCAGAACTGGGACAAGACCATCACCACCATCCCCACCTGGCGGCTGATGAGCGAGAGCTTCAAGAACTGGCGCGGCATGTTCAGCTCGGGCGGGCGGCGCATCCGCCGCGCGTTGCGGCTGGACACGAACTCGATCCGCTTTCTCACCGAGGCGGAGATCGAGCGCCTGTCGCGCATCGCGCTGCTGCGCCCCTACCTGGAAGGCAAGCTGCGCGACGTGCAGCAGACCAATGCCGCCCTGCAGGCGCAGCTGGGTGCGCAGGCGCTGGAGCCCGCCAACCAGCGCCGCCTGACCAACATCGGCACCTTCCGCGCCTACTGCGAAGCCTATGTGCGCGCGCACCCGCGCATCCACCAGCAGATGCTGCTCATCGTGCGCACGCTGGAGCCCACGGCCGAGGGGGTGCCGCTGGAGCTGTACTGCTTCACGGCCACCACGGCCTGGGTGGAGTACGAAGCCATCCAGGGCGACATCTTCGACCACCTGATCGCCGTGCTGCCGGAGTTCGGCCTGCACCTGTTCCAGAGCCCCACGGGCAACGACATCCGCGCGGGACTGCGCCAGCGCGCCCCAACAGCCATGGCCGCGTTGCAATAAAAATAAGAGCTGCCAGCGCTTGCCAGCTGTCGTTTTCAGCTACTTTTCTACCGCAAACACCCGCACATCAAGCGCGAGCAGCTCCTATTTTTGAGTGCCTTGCACGGCCCCATCGGTGGGCTGCGTGACGAAACCAATGCGCTGCAGGCCCGCCGCATGGGCAGCCCCCATCACCTCCACCACGCGGCCGTAGGGCACGGCGGTATCGGCGCGCAGTTGCACCTCGGTGTCCGGCGCCTCGGCGGCGATCTGGCGCAGGCGCTGCGCCAGCGCATCGGCGCCCAGGGGCTCATCGTCCAGGTAGGCCTGGCCGGCCGTGTCCACCACCAGCATCACGGCATGCGCGGGCGTGCCCGGTTGCGCGCCTTCGGCGCGCGGCAGCTGCAGCCGGATGCTGCTGGCCAGCAGCGGCGCGGTCAGGATGAAGATCACCACCAGCACCAGCATCACGTCCACCAGCGGTGTGACGTTGATCTCGCTCATGGGCTGCGGGCCCGGGGTGCGCTCCAGTCGGCCGAATGCCATGGCGTTTACCGGCCCGAGTCGGCGGCGTTGGTGTCGATGACCAGCTCGCGCAGGTCGCGGGCAAAGCCTTCGAGGTCGGCCTCGATGCGGCCGATGACACGCCCGAACCAGTTGTAGGCCAGCACGGCGGGGATCGCCACCGTGAGTCCGGCGGCGGTCATGATCAACGCCTCGCCCACCGGGCCGGCGACGCGCTCGATGCTGATCTGCCCCGCGCCGGCCATGGCCGTGAGCGCATGGTAGATGCCCCACACCGTGCCCAGCAGCCCCACGAACGGCGCCGTGGAGCCCACGGTGGCCAGCAACACCTGGCCGAACTGCAGCTTGCCCAGCACGCCATGCAGCGCATCGCGCAACACGCGCGTGAGCCGCTGCGACAGGCCGCCCTGCCCGGCCAGCGTGGCCGCGCCGGCCTGCTCCACCTGCTGCGCGGCACGCACCAGCGGCAGCACCAGCCCTTCACGGTCAAAGGCGGGCAGACGCTCGGCCGCCACGGCCAGCGACGGCGCCTGCCAGAACGCGGCCGTGCTGCGCGGCACGTCCACATGGGCGCGCCGCATCAGGCGCAGCTTCCAGAAAATCACCACCCAGCTGGCGACCGACATGGCCAGCAGCAGCAGCGCCGACGCCTGCGTGACCGCATCACCCTGACGCAACCAGTGCAGGCTGTCCATGGGCAGGTTACTTGAGGTTCAGCACGTCGAACATGTCGAACAGGCCCGCGCGCTGCGTGGCCAGGAAGCCCACCGCGCGCAGGCTGCCCTGGGCGTAGCCGGCGCGGCTGCTGGACTTGTGCGAGATCTCCACCCGCTCACCCGTCCCGGCGAACAGCACCGTGTGGTCGCCCACGATGTCGCCGCCGCGCACGGTGGCAAAGCCAATGGTGTCTGCCTTGCGCTCGCCCGTGTGGCCGTAGCGCTCGTACACGGCACGGTCGGCGAGCCGCGTGCCCTGCGCCTCGGCAATCACTTCGCCCATCTTCAGCGCCGTGCCCGAGGGGGCGTCCACCTTGTGCTTGTGGTGCGCCTCGATGATCTCGATGTCATAGCCCGTGCGCAGCGCCTGCGCGGCCATCTGCAGCAGCTTGAGCGTGACGTTCACGCCCACGCTCATGTTGGGCGCGAACACGATGCCCACCTTCTGCGCGGCGGCCTCGATCTGCGCCTTCTGCGCATCGGAAAAGCCCGTGGTGCCGATGACCATCTGCACGCCGAGTTCCGCGCACACGGCCATGTGGGCCAGCGTGCCCTCGGGGCGCGTGAAGTCGATCAGCACGTCGGCGTCCTTGAGCCCCTCGCGCAGGTCAGCGGTGATGACCACACCGCTCGCGCGCCCCAAAAACGCGGCGGCGTCCGTGCCCACGGCGGGGTTGCCGGGCTGGTCCAGCGCACCAGCCAGCACGCAGCCGTCGCTCGCCTGAATCGCCTCGATGAGCATGCGGCCCATGCGGCCAGAAGCGCCGGCCACGGCCACGCGGCGGGGAGCGGAGGAGGAAGAGGTCATGTCAGTTCGCAATCCAAACAGGGGGCGGTTCTGCTGCGTCCAGCGCGACGCGCTGCAGCGGGCGCACCGGCCGCGTTCAACGGCGCGGAGATTCCAGCGGCGGATAGCTCGTGGCGGGCGGCAGAGCGGGCGCGGCGGCCGGCTCGGCGGCCGGCTCCGCCTTGGGAAAGCGCGCGAGCTGCGCCTCGGTGGCCTCAAGCTGCGGCACCTTGGGCTTGGACACCTTGGTGGAGAGCGAGGCCACGAACTCGGCCTCGGTGGGCATCTCGTCGCCTTCGACACGCTCCATCACGTTGTCCTTGAAGAACACGGTGAGCTTGCGCGTCTGCACCTCGACATCGGGGCGCTTGAGGGTGAAGACGTATTCCCAGCGGTCGGAGTGGAACACGCTCACCATGAGGGGTGTGCCCAGGATCTCACGCACCTGCTGGCGGCCCATGCCAGGCTGCAACATCTGCACCTGCTCGCGCGAGATGAAGTTGCCCTGCACCACGTCCACCTTGTAGGGCGTGACCATGCCGGCCAGGCGACTGCCGGTGCCCGCGCAGCCGGCCATCCCGGCACCAATCAACACAATGGCGCCCCAGCGGGCGCCCCAACGGGCGGGTGCAAACATGGGTTTATGCATAGGGGATATGATCCGGCCCATTGTAGCGGCTGGATCTTCTGGGCCTTGCGCGCAAGCCGCCGGTATCCATGGTTTCGCCCTGGCACACGAAAGACCTTGTCATGACGAACATCGACGAACTCAAAAGCACCGGACTCAAGGCCACGCTGCCCCGGCTGAAGATCCTGGAGATCTTCCAGAAGGGCGCCCAGCGCCACATGACGGCCGAAGACGTATTCCGCGTGCTGCTGGACGAGCGCTCGGACATCGGGCTGGCCACCGTGTACCGCGTGCTCACGCAGTTCGAGCAGGCCGGCATTCTGATCCGCAGCAATTTCGAGAGCGGCAAGGCCGTTTACGAATTGAACGAGGGCCAGCACCACGACCACTTCGTCTGCACCGCCTGCGGCAAGGTCGAGGAGTTCTACGACCCCGAGATCGAAAAGCGCCAGAACCTGATCGCCCAGGCCAAGGGCTGGGTGGTGCACGACCACGCCATGGCGCTCTACGGCCAGTGCGCTAATTGCGCGAAGAAATAAGAGCCCGGCGCCCTCAGGAGGCGCCGCCCCGCTCCATCGCGCGCCGGTGGCGCTCCACGAACTCCTGATAGGTATCGATGCCGCGCAGTTGCAGGATGGTGTTGCGCACAGCCGCTTCCACCAGCACCGCGATGTTGCGGCCCGCCACCACCTGAATCACCACCTTGAGCACCGGCACGCCCAGTACGTCCTGCGTGAGCGGCTCGTAGGGAAGGCGCTCGTAGTCGCGTTCCAGCGTCTCCTTGCGCACCAGGTGCACGATGAGCTTCAGCCGCATGCGCCGGCGCACGGCCGTTTCGCCGAAGATGGCGCGAATGTCCAGCAGACCGATGCCGCGCACCTCCAGCAGGTTCTGCAGCAACTCGGGGCACTTGCCCTCGATGGTGGTCTGGTTGATGCGGTACAGGTCCACCGCGTCGTCGGCCACCAGGCCATTGCCGCGCGTGATCAGTTCCAGCCCCAGCTCGCTCTTGCCCAGGCCCGACTCGCCCGTGATGAGCACGCCCAGACCCAGGATGTCCATGAACACGCCGTGCATGGTGGTGCGGTCGGCAAAGTGCTTGGACAGGTAGGCGCGCAGCACATCGATCACGAAGGCCGCGGACTCCTGGGTGGAAAACATGGGGATCTGCGCGCGTTCGCACATGGACACCACCTCGTCCGGCGCGGCCTGGCCGTCGGCCAGCACAAGCACGGGGGGCTCCAGCGTGACGATGCGCGCGATGCGGCGCTTGCAGTCCTCCGGCGTGGCGTTGGTCAGATAGGCAATCTCGCGTTCGCCCAGGACCTGCGCACGGTAGGGATGGATGTAGTTCAGGTAACCCACCAGGTCCGCACCCGAGCGGGCGGCACGCACCGCCACCTCGGCAAAGCGCCGCTCGGACGCGCCCAGGCCCGCCACCCACTCCCATTTCAGGAGGTTGCGGAACTCCTCGAAGAGCACATCCGCGCTGACGACGTTGGGTTTCACGGCGGCGCGATGGCGGTGGCGTCAGGCGCCCTGGGCGGACTGCCAGGCCGCGATCAGCGCATGCAGGCTGGCCGCGTCGGTATGGGTCTTGAGGCGTTCGCGCAAGGCTCCGTCGCTCAGCAGTTCGGCGATTTCCGAGAGGATTTCCAAGTGCTTTTGCGTGGCCGCCTCGGGCACCAGCAGAAAAATCAGCAGCGATACGGGTTGCTCGTCGGGCGCGTCGAAGCCGATCGGCTGCGCCAGTTGGAACACCGCCGCCATGGGCGACTTCAGCCCCTTGATGCGGCCATGGGGAATGGCCACGCCATGGCCCAACCCGGTCGAACCCAGGCGTTCGCGCGCAAACAGGCTGTCGGTGATCAAGGCCCGCGACAAACCGTGCTGGCTTTCGAACAACAGGCCCGCCTCCTCAAAGGCACGTTTTTTGCTGGTGGCATCGACGCTCACGAGCACTTGTGCGGGAGGCAGTATGGAAGCAAGTCGATTCATGGTCTGAGCGACGATTATGCACGCCTAGCGGAAACCCTGAGAGTGTATCCACTGGCAACAAAAAACCGCCCTGGCTGGGCGGTTACGGCACCGCCGGCGCGTTCCGGCGGTACACAGTCCTTCAAGAGACGGTTCAAGCCGTGGCGGCAGCTGCTGCCTGAATGGTGGCGCGGCGTAGGCCGGCCTGGTGGTCCTGCAGACGGTCCTTGTGGCGCACGACCATGCGGTCGAGCTTGTCCATCAATTCGTCCACGGCGGCATACAGGTCGAAATGGGTGCTTTCCACGAACAGGTCATTTCCTTTCACATGCACGGTGCATTCAGCGCGCTGGCGCTTTTCCTTTTCCTTCTGCTTCTCCACGGTCAGTAGCACCTTGACATCCACCACCTGATCGAAGTGGCGGGTAATGCGGTCCAACTTGGACGTCACATAGCTGCGCAAGGCGGGGGTCACTTCAAGGTGATGGCCGCTGATCGTCAAGTTCATAGACAAGTCTCCTGTGACTCACAGTTGAAAAACACCGCCCCTTGCCGGTGCAGGGCGGTCTGCGAACGTGAATGCATTCAGGCCTGGGTTCACTATGCGCCCGCCGCCAGCGCAAATCAATCGTTCCCGCGCATAGCGCAAGGGATATGACAGGAAGGTGTCAAACCGACCGAAACGCATCACAATCGTTGGGTTGCCTCCAGCGCCGACCTGGGGCTCCAGCCTCTCCAACCCGCGTACCTTGTGGCGGGTGCACGGCGCCCGCACGGGGGCCGCGTCGCTAAAATCCCTTCCTTCGACCTCGCCACCGGCGGGGCGTCTTGCCCCAACGTCCACCGCGCGCCTGCATTGCGCGAGCGCCTTCCGTACGACCGCCATGACCCAGCCCAGCACCTCTGCACTGCACACCTCCGCCCTGACCTCGCTGCCGCTCCTGGCACGCGGCAAGGTGCGCGACAACTACGCCGTGGGTGACGACCGCATCCTGATGGTGGCCAGCGACCGTCTCTCGGCCTTCGACGTGATCATGGGCGAGCCCATCCCCGGCAAGGGCGAGTTGCTCACCCAGATGGCACTGTTCTGGTTCGGCAAACTGGGACACATCGTGCCCAACCACCTTACGGGCGAGGCGCCCGAGAGCGTGGTCACGCCGGCGGAGGCGCCCCAGGTGCGGGGCCGCTCCATGCTGGTGCAGCGCCTCAAGCCCATCCCCATCGAGGCCGTGGTGCGCGGCTACCTCGCCGGCAGCGGCTGGAAGGAGTACCAGGAATCGCGCTCCGTCTGCGGCGTGCCGCTGCCAGACGGCCTGACCAATGCCGCCAAGCTGCCGCAGACCATCTACACGCCCGCCGCCAAGGCCGCCATGGGCGAGCACGACGAGAACATCAGCTTTGAGCGCACCGTGGAGATCGTGGGCCTGGATCTGGCCACCAGGATCCGGGACATCTCCATCCAGCTGTACGAGGCCGCCGCTGCCATCGCGCTGGAAAAGGGCATGATCATTGCCGACACCAAGTTCGAGTTCGGCCTGGCGCCCGACGGCACGCTGGTGCTGATGGACGAGGTGCTCACGCCCGACAGCTCGCGCTACTGGCCCGTGGAGGGCTATGCCGAGGCCCTGGCCAAGGGCGAGAACCCCCCCAGCTACGACAAGCAGTTCGTGCGCGACTGGCTGGAGCAGGCCCAGGTGGGCGGCAAGCCCTGGAACAAGACCGCCCCCGCGCCGCGCCTGCCGCGCGAGGTGGTGGAAAAGACCGCTGCCAAGTACCGCGAAGCGCTGGAGCGCCTGACCGCCTGATTGCTTGCGCGACGCCCCTGGCCGGGGATCGGCCGAGGATCGCCAACGCTTGCTCAGAACTGGTGGTTCAGCGAGAGCTGGTAGCTGCGCGGCGCGCCGTAGTAGCCCGCGTAGCGCAGGGTGTTGATGTACTTCTCGTCGGTGATGTTGTTCACATTGAAGCGCAGCGTCGTCTTGGGCTGCAACTGCCATGCGACGAAGGCGTTGAGCACGGCATAACTGCCCTGGCGCACGGTAAAGCCGCTGGCCTCCATGTTGGAGATCTTGCTCTGCCACCGGGCGCTGGTGCCGAAGGACAGTGCAGGAAGGCTGGGTAGACGCGCCTTGAGCGCGAGATTGGCCGTATGGCGCGGCACCCAGGGGTAGGTATCACTGCCATCCGGGCCGGTCAGCCTCAGGGTGGTGTAGCCGGCCGTCAGGTCGATATGGTTGTTGAGCCGGCCCACGGCTTCCAGCTCCAAGCCGGTGGACTTCACGTCTTCGGGCGCGTAGACCGCCTGGCCATTCTGGTTATAGGTGCCCGTGGGCGTGGCCAGGCCCGACTGCTTGGCCTGGAACACCGCGACCGAGGTCAGCAGGCGCTTGTCCAGCCAGTCGGCTTTCAGGCCCGCCTCGTAGTTGGTGCCCTTGCTAGGGTCGAGATAGCGGTCGTTCGCATCGGCCTGGCTCTGCGGGAAATACAGGTCGGAGTAGCTCACGTAGCCCAGCACGCTGGGCGTGAACTCGAACGTCAGCCCGGCATAGGGGCTGGTCTTGCTGCGTGAAAGGTCGGAGGCCACGCCATAGCTCGTTCCGTCGCGGCTGTATTGCGCGTGGTTGACTCCCACCACCGCCTTGAGCCGATTCGTCAGCGTGAACCGCATGGTGCCAAATGCGCGCTGCAGTTTCTGGTTCAGCGTGCTTTCGAGGGCCAATGGGCCCCACTGCGGCTCGGGAACAAGGTTGCCGGGGTACGGAAAGCCCGGCAGCGCGATGGCGCTGCAGGCACTGGCGCCGCAGTCCGACCCGGCGTATCCATTACCCGTGTATTCGCTCTTGGCCCAGCTCACACCGAACAGCGCCTCGTGCTGCCGTCCCAGCATCTCGAAGCGGCCGTTGACGGTGGCGGTGGCCAGGTGCGCGTCCATCGTGTCTTTGCCGCCCCACGCATAGCCGACCAGACTGGAGCCCGAGGGAAACGCGTAAAAGAGCTTGCTGTCGTTGTCGATGGCGCGGTAGTTGTAGGCCAGCTTGAGCTGCCAGTCCATGCCGATCTGGTGGGCGTATTCCACGAAGGCCGTCTTGGTCGTGGTGTCCCAGCGGGTCCAGTCCTGCGTCGTGGATGCGTTGCGGCCCCATGCGTTCTGGGTGCCATCGGCATTCATGAAGGTCAGGGCGCCCCACATGTTGCCCGTGGAGTCGGACTGCTGATGGGACAGGCCCAACGTCAACAGGCCGTTGTCGCCCACCTGCCCATCCACAACGCCATAGAGGAACGTGCGCTCGCGGTCGAAACTGCGCAGGTGCGAACCGCCCTCTTCGCGTGCCGCCACGACCCGGCCCGCCCAGCGGCGATCGGCGGTGAGCGGCCGCGAGTAGTCCGCCTCGACGCGCGTGGTCCCCCAGGACCCATAGCTCAGACCCAATGAGCCCTGCTCCTTGTTGGTGGGACGCTTGCGCACGAAGTTGATCGTGCCCGCCGCATTGCCCACGCCGGTCAGCAGCCCGTTGGCGCCGCGGATCACTTCGATCTTTTCGTAGCCGAAGGAATCCATGGCGCCGGTGACGATGCCCCAGTCATTGGGCAGGCCGACGCCGTCGATCTGCGTGTTGGCGATGTCAAAGCCGCGCGCGGTGAACGTGGTGCGGTTGGTCTCCCACTCGTCGACGATGATGCCGGTGCTCAGGCGCAGCGCTTCGTTGAGATTGCTGGTGCCGAAATCGCGCATTTGCTCGGTGGTCACGATGCTGATGGATTGCGGCGTTTCCTTGATGTCCAGATCCAGCCCGGTCGCCCCGCTGCTCACCCGGTCCTCGCGCTGCTGGACAATCGTCACCTCCTTCAGCGTAGGCTCGACGGGCGCACTCGCCTGGGCCCATGCGGCGCCCATCAGGGGCGGCTGCACGATCAACGTCATGAGTGCGATGGAGCGCACGACGGGGCGGAGGGGATGGGGGTTCATGGACGACAGTTCCCTGGGTTCCAACAAATGGGAATCATTATCATCTCGATTTGTAAAAAACACTGTCACGCAAATGCCGCGCCTGCCGCGATGCACGCATCAGAACTTCTGTTTTTGTAGCGGCTGGCGCTCACCCACCAAGCGCTAGAGGCCAATTTCCTTCATGCACCCGCATCAACCACGGCGAACGCCGCGGCATGGGTCGCAGCGCACTCACTGGGGTTGCATGGGGGGCTCGTCGTCCTCGGGCCGCGGCGCGCCCCATTCCTCGGCCACGAAGCGCAGCAGGGGCGTGCCGTCCTCGCCGCGCAGCTCCAGCGTCCGGCCTTGCTGCCGGTAATACGCCACCGCGCCCAGGCGCTCGAAGAAGGCCGGCTCCGATCCGCCGCCCGCAAGGCACAGGCGCAGGGACGCGCTCATGCGGGACAGCCGCAGTTGCCCGCCCTCTTGCACGTACTGCCCCACGAAACGGTTGCACCCTCCCGAACCGCTCACACGCCCCGCATCGCGCTGCAGCACCAGATGGGCCGCGGCCTGCCCCTCGGCTGGCGCGTCCACGGGCGCATCGTCCACCACCTCCACGAGTTTCCAATAGGTCTGGCGCAGCGGCACGGATGCGGCCGCCGTGGCTTGCAGCGCTGGCACGCGCGCCAGGATGACGTCCACATGGCGGAAGGCCGGATCGATCAGCACCGGGTGCACGCGGGGTGTGTCCAGCAGCAGGCGCCCCTGCTGCGTGACCGCTGCGCGCACCTCGTAGCGGCCTTGGGCGAGGATGTCTGCCTGGCGGTACGGAATGCGCAGCATGTAGGGCAGCGGGCCGGCCGGGTCGATGCGCTGGCGGCCCAGCACCCGCGGCGGATAGCCCTCGCGCGTCACGTCCACAAGCGCTGCCTCGAACAGCGCGTCGGGCGGCACGTAAAGCCGCTCGCGCGATATCACGGTGCCGGAGATCTGCGCATCAGGCCCCGGGGCCGTGGCGCAGCCGGCCAGCCACGCGGCGGCCAGCAGCAGCGCCGTCCGCCCGGCCGCGTGCAACGGCTGCAGTCCCGCCACCGCGCGCTCTCCCCCGGCGTGGGTCAGCTCAGCACCACGCTGGACAAGCGCCGGCGGTAGCTGGCCACCACCGGGTCCTCGGGCGGGATCTGCCCGTCGGCCACCTTGACCTTCGGGGGCTCGATGATCTCCAGCACGGCCACGTAGGCCTTGCGCGCGGCATCGTCGTTCCAGGCCTTGTCGCGCATGAGGATTTCCAGCAGCTCGTCCATGGCCTCCTGCCAGCGCTGCTGGGCCATGAGCCAGCGTGCGCGTGCAAAGCGCGTCTCGAAGTCGCGCTTGTTGGCCGCAATCTTTGCATCAAATTCGGCTCCAGCGCCCGCCCCATAAGCGCTAGAAGCTACGAAATCAAGAGCATCCATCCACGCCTTGAGCGCCCCCAGGCGGCGCGAGACCTCGGCCTTGGCGATGACCGGCGCGAAGGCCACCTTGGCGTCGTCTTCGCGGCCCAGCTGCAGCAGCAGCTTGACGTAGTCAAAGCGCGCGTCGTCGTTGGCCGGGTCGGTGGCGACGGCGTGCTGCAGCTTTTCCAGTGCACCCTCGGTATCGCCCTCGGCGAGCGCATCCAGGGCTTCCTCTTCCTGCTCCTCGGCCTGCAGCTCCTCGGCGCTGGGCACATGCTTGTCCAGGAAGGCGCGCAGTTGGCTCTCGGGTTGGGCGCCCATGAAGCCATCCACGGGCTGGCCATTCATCATCAGCACGCAGGTGGGGATGCTGCGGATGCCGAACATGGCGGCCAGCTGCTGCTCCTGGTCGGAGTCGATCTTGGCCAGGGTGAAGCGGCCGGCGTATTCCACTTCCAGCTTCTCCAGCACCGGGCCCAGCGTCTTGCAGGGGCCGCACCAGGGTGCCCAGAAGTCCACCAGCACGGGCACTTGCATCGAGGCGGCAACCACCTCGGTTTCAAAATTCTCTAGGGTGACGTCGATCATGTGTAGCGGTCCCGGTAGTGCGGCGCACGGCGCCGGTCAATGGTGACGGGGATTCTGCGGCAAATTTCGCGCGCCACAGGTACAAGGCCGCAGGGCCCCTTGTAGTAGCGGGTTAATACCTGCCGCGCCTGCAGGCTGCCCACAATGGTCTGCACCCCAGCCACCCACAGCAAAGGAGACCCCCATGGCAGGCAAGAAGATTTTGATGATCTGCGGCGACTACTGCGAGGACTACGAGACCATGGTGCCGTTCCAGGCGCTGCAGGCCGTGGGCCACACGGTGCATGCGGTCTGCCCGGGCAAGAAAGCGGGCGACCACATCAAGACGGCCATCCACGACTTCGAGGGCGCACAGACCTACAGCGAGAAGCCCGGCCACAACTTCACCCTGAACGCCACGTTCGCGGACGTCCAGGCGCAAAGCTACGACGCGCTGGTGATCCCCGGCGGGCGCGGCCCGGAGTACCTGCGCAACGACGCTGCCGTGTGCGCCGCCGTGCGCCATTTCTTCGAAGCGGGCAAGCCCGTGGCCGCCGTGTGCCACGGCGCGCAACTGCTGGCCGGCGCCGGCGTGCTCAAGGGCCGCACCTGCTCGGCCTACCCCGCCTGCCGCGCCGAAGTGGAACTGGCCGGCGGCCGTTACGCCGACATCCCCGTGGACCAGGCGCACACCGAGGGCAACCTGGTCAGCGCGCCCGCGTGGCCCGCGCATCCCGCGTGGATCGCACAGTTCCTGGCGCTGCTGGGCACGCGCATCACGCTCTGAAGGCAAAAAGGGCTGCAGCGCTCACCCATCAAGCGCGCGCAGCTATCACTTTGAAAGCACCTACCTCCTGACTTGACGGCGCCGGCGGCGGGCCGCACCATGGCCCGCCGTCCCCACGCCCGAAGGAGTTCCGCCGTGTGCCAGGTCTTCATCAGCGCCGATCCGCAGCTCTACGCCTACCGCGCCCGCTCCGTGCGGCTGCACGGGGTGGCCACGAGCATCCGGCTGGAGAACCTGTTCTGGCAGGTGCTGCAGGAGATCGCCGCGCGCGACGGCTACAGCGTGGCCCAGCTGTGCACCAAGCTCTACGACGAGCTGGTGGCCGAGCACGGCGCGGTGGACAACTTCACCTCGTTCCTGCGCGTGTGCTGCACGCGCTACCTGGCGCTGCAGCTGTCCGGCGAGATTCCGCGCGACGCGCGCGTGCCCGTCCGCTCGATCACGCTGGGCGCCAGCGCCGCCCTGCTGGCGCATTGACCCCCGGGCAGGCGCACAAAAAGTAAAATCGCGGGCTTCACCCCCGGCGAGCGCACCGCGCGCACCCCCACATGAACCCCATCCAGATCGGCGTGGTCATGGGCTCCAGCAGCGACTGGGAGACCATGCAGCACGCAGTTGCCATCCTCCAGCAATTCGGCATCGCGCACGAGGCGCAGGTGGTCTCCGCCCACCGCATGCCCGACGACATGTTCCGCTACGCCGAGGCCGCGGCTGGCCGGGGCCTGAAGGCCATCATCGCGGGCGCGGGCGGCGCCGCGCACCTGCCCGGCATGATCGCCGCCAAGACCACCGTGCCGGTGCTCGGCGTGCCGGTCGCCAGCCGCCACCTGCAGGGAGTGGACTCGCTGCACTCCATCGTGCAGATGCCCAAGGGCGTGCCCGTGGCCACGTTCGCCATCGGCGCGGCCGGCGCGGCCAACGCGGCGCTGTTCGCCGTGGCGCTGCTGGCCAACGAGAACCCGGCGCTGCGCGAGCAGCTGGACGCCTTCCGCGCCGAGCAGACCGCCGCCGCGCGCGCCATGACGCTGCCGCCGGTGTCCGCATGAACGAGCGCCAGACCGTGATCCTGCCCGGCGCCACGCTGGGCGTGCTGGGCGGCGGGCAGCTGGGGCGCATGTTCGTGCACGCCGCCCAGGCCATGGGCTACTTCACCGCGGTGCTGGACGAGGACGCGGCCAGCCCCGCCGGCTTGGTGAGCCACCACCACATCCGCACCGGCTACGAAGACCCGCAGGGCCTGGCCACGCTGGCCCGCGCCTGCGACGCCGTGACCACCGAGTTTGAAAACGTGCCCGCCGCCGCGCTGGACACCCTGGCGCGCAGCCTGCCGGTGTCGCCCGCCGGCAGCGCCGTGGCCATCGCCCAGGACCGCGCGCGTGAAAAGGCGCATTTCGTGCAGTGCGGCGTGCCCGTGGCGCCGCATGCAGTGATCGAAACCGCCGCGCAGCTCGCCGCCGTTCCCGCTGATCTGCTGCCGGGCATTCTGAAAACCGCCCGCATGGGCTACGACGGCAAGGGCCAGGTGCGCGTGGCCACGCCCACCGAGTTGGCCGGCGCCTGGGAGCAACTGGGCCGCGTGCCCTGCGTGCTGGAAAAGATGCTGCCGCTGGCGCACGAGTGCTCCGTCATCGTCGCGCGCGGGCGTGACGGCACCGTGGTGCACCTGCCCGTGCAGCGCAACCTGCACCGGGACGGCATCCTGGCCGTGACCGATGTCTACGAAGGAAATCTGCCTCCAGCGCAGACCAGTCAAGCGCTGATAGCTGCAAAATCAGTAGCAGACGGTCTGAACTACGTGGGCGTGCTGTGCGTGGAGTTCTTCGTGCTGCAGGACGGCACGTTGGTGGTCAACGAGATCGCCCCGCGCCCGCACAACAGCGGCCACTACAGCCAGAACGCGTGCGACGTCTCGCAGTTCGAGCTGCAGGTGCGCTGCATGACCGGCCTGCCGCTGGTCCAGCCGCGCCTGCACAGCCCCGCCATCATGCTCAATCTGCTGGGCGACCTGTGGTTCACGGGGGACCAGCCCGTGGCGCCGACTCCCCCCGCGTGGGATGCGGTGCTGGCCCTGCCGGGCTGCCACCTGCACCTGTACGGCAAGGTGGAGGCCAAGCGCGGCCGCAAGATGGGCCACCTGAACATCACCGGCACCACGCCCGAGGCGGTGCGCGCCACGGCGCTGCAGGCGGCGGCCCTCCTCGGCATCGCGCCGTTCTGAACGAGGCCCGCATGATTCTGGATGGACGCCTGGACGCCTCGGTGCAGGCCGCCGCGCAGGCCCTGGCGCGCGGCGAACTGCTGGGCCTGCCCACCGAGACGGTATACGGCCTGGCGGCCGACGCCGACAACGACGCGGCCGTGGCGCAGATCTTTGCCACCAAGGGACGCCCTGCCAGCCACCCGCTGATCGTGCACGTGGCCGACGCCACGGCCATCACCCGCTACGCCAAGGAAGTGCCGCTGTTCGCGCAGCAACTCATCGACGCCTTCTGGCCCGGCCCGCTCACGCTCATCCTGCCGCGCCTGCCCCACGCCGCCGTGGCCTCCACAGGCGGGCAGGACAGCGTGGGCCTGCGCTGCCCCGCGCACCCAGTGGCCCATGCGGTGCTGCAAGCCTGCCAGCGGCTGGAGCCCCCCGTGTGGGGCGTGGCCGCGCCCAGCGCCAACCATTTCGGCCGCGTGAGCCCGACCACCGCGCAGCATGTGGCCGAGGAATTCGGCGACGGCCTGCTGGTGCTGGACGGCGGCGCCTGCACCGTCGGCATCGAGTCCACCATCATCGACTGCACGCGCGGCGTGCCCGTGCTGCTGCGCCCCGGCGCCATCTCGCGCGAGGACGTGCAGCGCGCCTGCGGCCAACGACCGCTATCGAAAGAAGAGCTTCCAGCGCTGACCCCGCGGGCTTCAGGCACACTTTTAGCCCATTACGCCCCGACGGCGCGCGTGCGCCTGATGGACGCCAAGCAGCTGCAGGCCGGACTGGATGTGCTGGGGGCGGACGCAGCCCACATCGCCGTGTATGCACGCGCGCCGCTGCGCGCGGCGTCGTCGAAGATCCTTGTGCGGCGCATGCCCGATGACGCCGCCGCCACCGCGCAACAGCTGTTCGCCGCGCTGCGCGGCTTCGACGAGGCCGGAGTGAAGCTGATCTGGATCGAAACGCCGCCCGATGCGCCCGCATGGGAAGGCGTGCGCGACCGCCTGCAGCGCGCCGCGGCCGCGGGTTGACGCGCCTACATCAAGCTACAAGCCTTGTCCGCACCCTCGTTACACTCTCGCCCACTTCAATCGGAGAAATACATGGCAGCAAATTGGATGCGCCGCACTTTCGTGGCCGCCGCCTGTGCATCGGCCGCGCTGCTCGCGGCCTGCGGTTCCAGCAGCACTGAATCGGCAATCTCGCCCCAGCGCTTCATCGCCTTCGGCGACGGCCTGGCCGACGTGGGCCAAAAGGGCTCCAGCTACACGATCAACGACGGCAGCATCAACAACTGGATGCTGCGCATCTCCTCCAACTACGGCGGCACCTTGAAGCCCGTGTCGGCAGGCGGCTTGAGCTACGCGCAGGGCAATGCCCGCGTGACGGCCACCCCCGACGCCGCAGGCAACGCCGCCACCCCCACGGTCACGCAGCAGATCGACCAGTTCCTGGCTGCCAACAAGTTTGCCGACACTGATCTGGTGATGCTGAGCGCCGGTGGGAGCGACATCATCGCCGGCATGGCCGCGGTGCAGGCCGGAACGCTCACCGAAGAGCAGTACGTGGCCGCCGCTGGCAAGGCAGGCCAGGAGCTGGCCGCGCAAGTGCGCCGCCTGTCGGACGCGGGCGCCAAGCACATCCTGATGACCGGCACCTACGACCTGAGCCGCACACCCTGGGCCAAGGCCATCAAGAAGGAAAGCCTCATCAGCAGCGCCAGCCGCCGCTTCAATGACGACCTGCTGGTCAACATCGTGGACATGGGCAAGACCGTGCTCTACGTGGACGTGGCCTACTACGTGAACCTGTTCGAGGGCTCGCCCGGCGGGTACGGCTTCACCGACAGCAGCACACCCGCGTGCACGTCGGTGGACGCAGGCCCGGGCATCGGCATCGGCGCGGGCGAGGTGAACTCCGCGCTGTGCACCACCGCCACGCTGCTGCCCAACGCCAACCCGGACCGCTTCCTGTTCGCCGACAAGGTGTACATCACTCCGGCCGCGCACCGCGAATTCGGCAACTACGCCTACGACCGCCTGCGCAACCGCTGGTAAGCAAGCACGCCGCCCGCGGGGCACCCGCCGGCGGCCACACCGGTGCTGCGCCGGCCCAGCCACGGGGGTGCATCCGCCCCCGTTCGCTCCCCTGATCGTCAGAGCCCCCAAAAAAAGAGGCCAGCCCCGCAAGGAGCCAGCCTTTCAAACCTCGGAGACGAAAACCTGGGGCACTTCGCGCACCCCGCGGCGCGCCCCCTCCCTCGGCGCCTGGGGCGCTCTCAGAACCGGTAGCCCACCCCCACCGCCACCACGTTGGGGTTCAGCCGCATGCCGATGCTCTGGCCGCTGGACAAGTGGGCCGTGGTCTTGAGGAAGCTCTTGTAGTACGCGACGTCCAGGAACCAGCGCTCGCTGAAGTTCCAGACAAAACCCACCTGCGCCGTGAAACCCCATTTGTTGTCGATGTGGGCCGTGGTGGGGTTGGCGGGCGAGCCGCCCGTGATGGCCGTCAGCGCCGCCGTGCTGCGGTTCTTGAAGAACTTGCTGTAGGTCACGCCCAAGCCCAGGTACGGCCGCAGCGCGGCCTGGGCCTCGCCGAAGCGGTACTGCGCGAACAGCGTGGCCGGCACCACCTTCGTCTGGCCGAGCTTGCCCACGCCGGCGATCGCGCCGTCGCCGTAGAACGAATGCTGGAACGGCAGGCCCACGGGCAAGTCCAGCGCCCAATGGTCGGTGAGCATGTAGTTGATGCCGCCTGTGAGGGCCGTGTCCGCACCCACGTCCACATGGGTGTGGGGAAAGCTCGGCTCGCTCAGGTCGCCGCTTTTGGTCTGCGGCATGATGCGCGTGAAGCCCGCGCGCACACTGAACGTACCGGCTTGCTGGGCCTGGGCCGCAGCGCACGCGGCGGCCAGGGCCAGCACGCAGCCGGCCCGCAAGAATTGCTGTGTCATGGATCGGTTGTGAGAAATGTCTGCGCCAAAGCGCTCAGAGCCAGCCCGCCTGGGACAGCGAACGCGACACCAGTTGCCCCATCAGCTGGTGGCCGAAGGGCGTGGGGTGAAAGCTGTCGGCAAAGCCGTAGCTCTTCCACCAATCGGCCCCGCCGGTGGCGCCGGCCGGCGGCGTCATGGCCGACAGCGCGGCCGCCGTGCAGGAGGGGAAGCTGTAGGTGGGCAGGCCGTCGCTGCCCACGCCGGTAGCGGGGCAGGCCGGCGTGGTCACGTTGGTGTAGGCGTACTGCGCGGGATGCTCGGCCTGGTCCTTGAACGAGGCATAGAAGTCCACCACGGTGAGACGCCCATCGCCCGCCAGCGCCGCGGCCAGCTTGGCGTTGAAGGCCTGCACCCAGCCATCGAACAGCGTCTGCGCCTGGGCCGCGGCCGCCGCGCCGTTGGCGGCGGAAATGGATGCCAGCACCATGCGGAACTTGGGCGTGAGCGTCACGCCGGGCATGTTCAGCACGGCCACGCGCGTCGCGCCCTTGTCCAGCGTCTGCGCCTTGATCGTGGCCGCGAACTGGGTGGCCAGCGCCTGCATGTAGGCGCCGCCTGCCTGGGCCATGCCGGTGGCGCCGCCCGCGAGCAGGCTGTTCACGGTGGCGGCGTCCAGCACCGTGCCCAGCAGGGCCGCGTAGGCCTTGCCGCCGTCCCTTGAAGCCCCCAGGTAGGCGCCGATCAGGTCGGCCGCGTCGTTGCCGCCACCGTCGATGAGCACCAGGTCACCCGTGGCATAGCCGGCGGCGCCCGCATCCTTGAGCTGTTGGAGGATGGACACGGGCGAGGTGGGCGCCGTGAAGTTGTTGATGCGCCCGCCGCCTACCGCGTAGTTGGTGCAGTCGGCCTTGGCGCTGAAGCTGCCCCCCGCGGACACATAGTGCGGGCACAGCGTGCGGCCATAACTGGCGGCCACGCGCTCGGGCCAGATGGCCGTGGAGCCCGCGCCCGTAGGGGCCGTGCCCTGGACCGTGAACTTCAGCCCGAAGGTGCCGCTGTCCGCCAGGCTGTCGCCCATCACCTTGACTGCGGTGACCGCCGTGGCGGGCGTGGTGTCGGCGCCGCCGCCCCCGCAGGCCGCCAGAACAGCGGCGGAAACGGCAACGGCGACCCACTGCATGCGTGGTTTCATCAGGAACTCCTGTTATGAATAGAACGAACGTTCGTTTTTTTCAGGAATATTACCGATGAAGCGCGACAGGCCGTCTGCGGGTAAATACCAACATCGGAGGCATCCCGCCGCGCCGCGCGGGCAGCACGACACGTCTGCCGGTGGGCCGGCCCGGGCGTTCGATGGCGGACGGCGGCTGCGCCGCCTCAGCGGTCGCTCGCGGCCCAGTCCACCAGCGCGTCCAGGGCCGGGCGTGCCGCGGAGGCATTTGGGTGGTTGACGAAGCCCACCAGCACATAGCGCCGGCCGCCCGCGGCATGCACATAGCCGGCCAGCGCCACCACGTCGCGCAGCGCACCCGTCTTGAGGTGCGCGAAGCCCGCAGCCTGGCCCTGGCGGCGGCGCAGCGTCCCGTCCACCCCGGCAATGGGCAGCGATGCCATGAATTCCGGCATCACCGGCGACGCCCAGGCGTGCTGCAGCATGCGCGCAAGCGCCCGCGCGCTCACGCGCGCCTCGCGGCTCAAGCCGGCGCCGTTGTCCACCACCGGCATCTCGGCGGCGCCCAGGCGCTGGCGCCACCACTGTGCGAGCACGCTGCGCGCCTGGTCGAAGCTGCCTGCGCCGGCTTTTTGCAGCCCCAGCGTCAAAAACACCTGCTGCGTCATGACGTTGTTGCTGTACTTGTTGATGTCGCGCACCACCTCCGACAACGGCGGCGAGGTACTGCCGAATGCCGACGCCAGCCCCGCGGGCACCTTGCCGTCGCGCACGCGGCCGGTGAGCTTGCCGCCCAGTTCGCGCCACATGCCTTCCACCGCGCGCGCCGCATAGCCGCCCGGGTCGGCCGGTGCGATGGACCACTCGCGTTCGCCGCAGGCCGCCGGGTACACGCCCTGGAAGGCGATGCGCGCAGGGTCCGCGAAATCCGCCCGCAGCCCTGCACGCCAATCGCCGCAGGCCGCGCCCTGCGCCGCCAGCGGCACGGTGGCGGGCAGTTCCACCTGGGCCAGCGGCGGCTCATAGCGCAGCCGCGCCACGCCGGCCGCCAGATCCGGCACGAAGCCGATGGACACCGCCTTGTAGTTGAGCAGCAGCGCGTCGGGCGCGGCGTTGTAGGGGCGCCAGGGCTCGCCGTCGAACAGCGCCGGATCGTGCGCCGGCAGCGCGAAGGCGCTGCGGTCCAGCACGATGTCGCCCAGGATCACCTCGACCCCCATCGCACGCAGGCGGCGCATGAGCAGCCACAGGCGCTCCACCACCAGCTTGGGGTCGCCCTGCCCCTTGATGTACACGTTGCCACGCAGGCTGCCGCCCTGGGGCGCGGCGTCCAGGTACACGGGCGTGTCCCAGGTGAATGCCGGCCCCAGCAGGTCCAGCGCCGCATACGTCGTGACCAGCTTCATGACCGAGGCCGGGTTGGCGGGCGCATCGGCGCGGTGGGCCAGGCGCGGCTGGCGCCCCTCGACTTCCACCACCAAGGCGGAGAGCGCTTCGCGCGGCACCTTGGCGCGCTGCAGCGCGGCCTCGACGGAAGGGGGCAAGGCCGATGCATCGGCGGGCACAGGCTGGGCGCCCGCCCAGGGCGTCAGGAAGGCCAGGGCCAGCGCCCACCCGGCCGCACAGCGCAGGCGGCGGGCCTGCCCAAGGAAAGAAAACGACATGGCGGCGAGTTTAGGGGGCGCCATGGCCGCCCGCCCCGCCATGGCTTGGCGCGCAGCCGATAATCACGCCCTCCATGAACCTGCTTGCCTTCGACACCAGTACCGACGCGCTGTCCATCGCCGTGCAACACGGCGCGCGCGTGTGGCAGCACAGCGGCGCCGGCGGCGCCCAGGCCTCGGCCACGCTGATCCCGGCCATCCGCGACTTGCTGGCGCAGGCCGGACTGTCGTTCGATCAGCTGGATGCCGTGGTGTTCGGGCGCGGCCCGGGCTCGTTCACGGGGCTGCGCACCGCGTGCGCGGTGGCCCAGGGCCTGGCCTTTGGCGCGCGCGGCGGGCAGGGCGTGCCCGTGCTGCCGGTGGACACGCTGCTCGCCGTGGCCGAAGAAGCCCGCGCGCAGCACGGCTGCACGCGGGTGGTGGCGACGCTGGACGCCCGTATGAACGAGGTCTACGCGGCACCCTTTGAGTGGCAGGCCGACGGCCGCTGGCAGGTGCCGCAGGACTTCCAGCTGCTGGCGCCCGAGGCCCTGGCCGTGGCGGATGGCTGGACGGTCGCCGGCAATGCCCGCGCCGCCTACGGCGAGCGCCTCGCGCCGCAGGCCCCGCACATGCACGCCCTGCCTACGGCGGCGGCCCTGCTGCGGCTGACACCGGCGCTGCTGGCCGCGGGCGCGGGCGTGGCGGCCGACGCAGCGCTGCCGCGCTACATCCGCGATAAAGTGGCGCAAACCACCGCCGAGCGAGAAGCCGCGCGCCAGGCCGCGCCGGCCCCCCAGACATGAGCGCCATCGTCCAGCCCCCCCACGCCTTCGAGGCCGCCTTCGAGCCGCTGACGCCCGCGCGGCTGGATGCGCTCCTGGCCATCGAGAACAGCGCCTATAGCCATCCCTGGACACGCGGCAACTTCATCGACGCCATGGCCGCCGGCTACCAGGCCCAGTTGCTCGTGGCCGATGGACAGATCCTGGGCTACTTCGTCGCCATGCGCGGCGTGGACGAGGTGCACCTGCTCAACATCACTGTGGCGCCCGCCTTCCAGCGCCAGGGCTGGGCCCATGTGATGCTGGACGCGCTGGCCGTGTGGGCGCGCGGCCAGGGCGCGCAATGGCTGTGGCTGGAGGTGCGCGCGAGCAACGAGCGCGCGCGGCGCATCTATGAAGTCCACGGCTACCGCCGTGTGGGCGAGCGCAAGCGCTACTACCCCGCCGCGGACGGCGAGCGCGAGGACGCCGTGGTGATGAGCCTGCTGCTATGAGCCTGTCCCTGGACGCGCGTCAACGCGCCATGCTGCAAGAGATGGGCGTCACCGTCTGGGCGCCGCCGCCGGCACGCCCGCTGCCGCCCCCAGTGGCCGCGCCTGCGCAAGCGGAAGCGGCCATCGCATCCGCCGCCGCGCCCACGCCAGTGCTGCACGCACAACCCACGCCAGCCGCGCCATCCGCCCCGCGCCAGCCCGCGCATGCCGCTGCCCCTGCCGCACCCGCGTCCGAGCCGCGCACGGCCGGCGCCGCGCCCACCGGCCTGCTGCTGCGCGCGCCCGTGGCGCTGTACCCGCAGGCCGACGCCCAGGCCGTTCCGCCCGAGCTGGGCGCCGGCTGGCTGGTGGTGCTGGAAAGCCCCACGCCAGCCGAGCCGCTGGCGGGCGACAGCGGCCGCCTGCTGGACAACATGCTGCGCGCCATGCGCCTGCACCGGCACCCGCGCACCTTCGTCGCCACGCTGAACCGGCACGCGCCGGGCCTGACCGCCGAGGGGTTGGAGCCCGCCGCCGGCCTGCAACAGGCGCTGCAGACGCTGCGCCCCTCCCTGGTGCTGGTGCTGGGCCTGGGCGCGGCGCGCGTGGTGCTGGGCAGCCGCGAGCCCCTGGGGCGCCTGCGCGCCACCGCGCACCACCTGCCAGACGGCACGCCCGCCGTGGTGAGCTACGACCCGGCCTACCTGCTGCGCGCACCCGATGCCAAGGCCGCCGCCTGGGCCGACCTGTGCCGCGCGCTGGCCCTGGTGCGGCGCAGCACCGCACCCTGACCCGCCGCACCCTGATCCGCCGCGACCGAACGGCCCGCCCGGCACGCGCCTGGCGGGGTACGGCGCGCACCCAATACCCGACGCGGGTTTCCCCTCTGCAAGTCCCCTCCCCTGGGCTGCCCACAATACCTATGCAAATCTTTTCATAGGCAAGGCGTCCCCTGCCCTGGGCGCCGGTACCCAAGGAGACATTCATGCAAAAGGTGTTGCACATCAACGCCGACAAGTGCACCGGCTGCCTGCAGTGCGAGATGGCCTGCTCTTTCGAGAACTACGGCGTCTACGCCACCGCCAAATCGCGCATCAAGGTGTTCGACTTCCACACCACGGGCAAGAAGGTGCCCTACACCTGCACCCAATGCGACGAGGCCTGGTGCCTGCACGCCTGCCCGGTGGAGGCGATCACGGTGGACAAGCTGAGCGGCGCCAAGATCGTGTCCGAGTCCACCTGCGTGGGCTGCAAGGTCTGCACCATCGCCTGCCCCTTCGGCACCGTGAACTACGTGGCCGACACCGGCAAGGTGCAAAAGTGCGACCTGTGCCACGACCGCGCCGAGGGCCCGGCCTGCGTGGAGGCCTGCCCGACCACGGCCATCACCTACATCGACGCCAACTGGACCGGCCTGGAGCGCATGAAACAGTGGGCCGACAAGCTGGGCAATCAAGCCAATCAGCCCGCTGGCGCTTGACCACCAAACGCTAGCAGCTATCAATCAAGGAGCACACATCATGTCCTGGGCTGGCAAGATTCTGCGCGTCAACCTGAGCGCGGGCACCGTTACCCCCGAGCCGCTGAACATGGACTGGGCACGCCAGTACCTGGGTTCGCGCGGCCTGGGCACCAAGTACCTGGTCAGCGAGATCGACCCCCAGGTCGACCCGCTGTCGCCGGACAACAAGATCATCTGGGCCACGGGTCCGCTCACGGGCACCATGGCCTCCACGGGCGGGCGCTATACCGTCATCACCAAGGGGCCGCTCACCGGTGCCATCGCCTGCTCCAACTCGGGCGGCTACTGGGGTGCGGAGCTGAAGATGGCCGGCTGGGACATGGTTATCTTCGAGGGCAAGTCCCCCAAGCCCGTGTACCTGTACATCCACGACGACGTGGCCGAGCTGCGCGACGCCGCCGACATCTGGGGCAAGAGCGTGTGGGAGACCGAGGAGCACCTCAAGACCACGCTGCAGGACCCGCTCACGCGCATCTCCGGCATCGGCCGCGCGGGCGAGAACCAGGTGCTGTTCGCCGCCGTGGTCAATGACCTGCACCGCGCCGCGGGCCGCTCGGGCGTGGGCGCGGTCATGGGCAGCAAGAACCTCAAGGCCATCGCCGTGCGCGGCACCAAGGGCGTGGGCAACATCCGCGATCCCAAGGCCTTCATGGCCGAGACCTTCGCGCGCAAGAAGATCCTGCACGACAACGCCGTCACCGGCCAGGGCCTGCCCACCTACGGCACGCAGGTGCTGATGAACGTGATCAACGAGGTGGGCGCCCTGCCCACGCGCAACCACCGCGACGTGCAGTTCGAAGGCGCCAAGGACATCTCCGCCGAGGCCATGGCCACGCCGCGCGCCAGCGACGGCAAGAAGCACCTGGTGACCAACCAGGCGTGCTTTGGCTGCACCATCGCCTGCGGGCGCATCAGCAAGATCGACGAGACGCACTTCACCGTGGTCAACAAGCCGCAGTACTGGGGCGCCAGCGGCGGCCTGGAATACGAGGCCGCCTGGGCCCTGGGCGCGGCCAACGGCGTGAACGACCTGGAATGCCTGCAGTACGTGAACCTGCTGTGCAACGAGCAGGGTATCGACCCCATCAGCTTCGGCGCCACCGTGGGCGCGGTGATGGAGCTGTACGAAATGGGCGTGCTCACCCGCGAGCAGATCGGCATCGAGGCGCCCTTCGGCTCGGCCAAGGCGCTGGCCTTCCTGGCCGAAGAAACCATCCACGGCCGCGGCTTTGGCAAGGAGGTGGGCCAGGGCTCCAAGCGCCTGTGCACCAAGTACGGCCATCCTGATTTGTCCATGTCCTCCAAGGGCCAGGAGTTCCCCGCCTACGACGGCCGCGCCATCCAGGGCATCGGCCTGGCCTACGCCACCAGCAACCGCGGCGGCTGCCACCTGCGCGGCTACACCATCGCGTCCGAGATCCTGGGCATCCCCGTCAAGACCGAGCCTACGGCCACCGAGGGCAAGCCCGAGCTGGTCAAGGCCTTCCAGGACGCGACGGCGGCGTTTGACTCGGCCGGCGTGTGCATCTTCACCACCTTCGCCTGGAGCCTGCCCGACCTCGCCCCCCAACTGCAGGCGGCGTGCGACGAAGGCTTCACGGTGCCGGAGCTGGAGAAGATCGGCGAGCGCATCTGGAACATGGAGCGCGAGTTCAACAACGCCGCCGGCTTCACCAAGGCCGACGACAGCCTGCCCCGGCGCCTGCTGACCGAGGCGGCCAAGACCGGCGGCTCCAAGGGCACGGTGAGCCACCTGCCCGAAATGCTGCCCAAGTACTACGCCGTGCGCGGCTGGGACCCCGAAGGCCGGCCCACACCCGAGACGCGCGCGCGCCTGGGACTGTGAGGCCACCGGCCGCGGGCCACGGCAGGGGCCTGCCCGCGGCGCAAGGATAAAAGGCAAATCGGCATGCAGCGCTTACCTATCCTGCGTTAGCAGCTATCAATACTGTAGCAACCGAGCATCCCTATGCACCACCTGATCCTCGGGGCCGGCCCGGCCGGCGTCATCGCCGCGGAAACCCTGCGCAAGCATGCGCCGGGCGACCGCATCACCCTCGTGGGCGACGAGGCCGAGCCGCCCTACTCGCGCATGGCCATCCCCTACCTGCTGGTGGGCGACATCGACGAGCGCGGCACCTACCTGCGCAAGCGCGCCGACCACTTCGCACAGCTGCGCATCGACCGCCTGAGCGCGCGCGCCGCGGGCGTGGATGTGCAGGCCCGCACCGTCACGCTGGAGGGTGGCGTCACGCTGGCTTTCGACCGGCTGCTCATCGCCACCGGCTCCCACCCCGTGCGCCCGCCCATCCCCGGGCTGGACCTACCGGGCGTGCAGACCTGCTGGACGCTGGCCGATGCCCGTGCCATCGCCGCGCGCGCCCGGCCCGGCGCGCGCGTGCTGCAGATGGGCGCGGGCTTCATCGGCTGCATCATCATGGAGGCGTTGCAAAAGCGCGGCGTGCAGCTCAGCGTGGTCGAGATGGGCGACCGCATGGTCCCGCGCATGATGGGCGCGGTGGCCGGCGGCATGATCCGCGACTGGTGCGAGCGCCAGGGCGTGCAGGTGTTCACGGGCCACAAGGTCGAACGCATCGCCCGCGCACAAGGTGAAGGCAGCGGCAACGCGCTGCGCGTGCACCTGTCGGGCGGCAGGGTGCTGGATGCCGACCTCGTCATCAGCGCCACGGGCGTGCGCCCGGCCATTGGCTTTCTGGCGGGCAGTGGCGTCACCTGCCTGCAGGGCGTGTTGACCGACGAGCGCATGCAGACCAACGTGCCCGGCATCTATGCCGCGGGCGACTGCGCCGAGGCGTTCGACCCTTTCACGCGCAAGACCGTGGTCAGCGCCATCCAGCCCAACGCGGCCGAGCAGGCGCGCGTGGCGGCGCTCAACATGCTGGGGCTTCCCGCGGCGCTGGCGGTGGTCACGCAGATCAACGTGCTGGACACGCTGGGGCTCATCTCCACCAGCTTCGGCAACTGGCAGGGCGTGCCCGGCGGCGAACAGGTGGCGCTGACCGATGCGGCGGCCGGCAAACACCTGAGCCTGCAGTTCGAGGGCGACCGGCTCATCGGCTGCAACTCCGTGGGCATGACGCAGCACGTGGGCGCCATGCGCGGCCTGGTGGAAGGCCAGGTGCGCCTGGGCCCCTGGAAGGAACACCTGCGCCGCGACCCCACGCGGCTGATGGAGGCCTACCTGGCCTGCGCCCAGGCGCAGGGGCACTGGAGTGGCGCGCAGGACGCGCGCCGGCGCTGAGGCCAGGGAATTTGCTATGCTAAAAGTAGCTGCCAGCGCTTACACCACAAGTGCAAACGGCTGATTTGGCATAAAAACCGGATAGGCACATGCGCATCACTTTCAAGCTCTTTGCCTCGCTCACCGACTACCTGCCGCCCGAGGTGCGCCCAGGCAACCAGATGGCGCTGGAAGTCGCCCCCACGCAGAGCATCAGCCAGATCATCGCGCCTTTCCGCCTGCCGCCGGACATGGTGCACCTGGTGCTGGTCAACGGCCGCTACATCGCCCCCGCGGCGCGCGCCACCACCACGCTGCGCGAGGGCGACGCGCTCGCCATCTGGCCGCCGATCGCCGGCGGCTGAATCGCAGCCTCCTACCCTCCCCGCACCTTTTGAGCGACTGGCCTGACCACTTCACGCGCGACATGAGCTGCGCGCCCGCCGAATGGCAGCGGCTGCTGCAGCGGGCGCTGGCGGGGCATGACTGGGCCGCACAGGGCGACGCCCAGGTACGCATCGCGCTCGCGGGGGGCGCGCTCACGCTGCACTGGGCGCCGGGGCCTGCGCGCCAGATCGCGCTGCTGCGCCTGCCCACGCTGCACCTGCACTTCGCGTTCGACGGCGTCCCGCCCGCCGAGCGCCAGGCATTCATGCGGCACCTGGACCTGCACACGCACCGCGGCGGGGGGTGATGCGGAGCGGCGCCTTTCCGCCGAAAA
Organism: Diaphorobacter sp. LI3; assembly: GCF_022807955.1. Taxonomy (NCBI): domain Bacteria; kingdom Pseudomonadati; phylum Pseudomonadota; class Betaproteobacteria; order Burkholderiales; family Comamonadaceae; genus Diaphorobacter; species Diaphorobacter sp. LI3. Next base: position 3,922,562 of record NZ_CP094346.1, read on the forward strand.
GGCGCCAAGAACGTGTCATGCGGCGGTGCTTCCATTGGGGAGCGGATGCGATAATTCCCGTCTTGCACAACGTATGGAGACAGCTCCGTGGAAACCTACCCTAGTTGGTAGCTTTCAGCCTCCCGGCCCATTGACATGCCGAAGGGACTGAAAGCGCCCCCCGCCCCTTTTGCAGACGCCACAAGACAACCGGGAGAGTGAGCCATGCTCAACATCTTTACGCTCGCCAACGGCCGGCTCGTCCAGGAAGAAATCGAGTCCCTGGAAGAGCTGGCGCGCTTTCAGCCGATCTGGGTGGACCTGGAGTCCCCCACGCTGGAAGAAAAGCGCTGGATCAAGCAGCACTACGGCCTGTCCATCCCCGAAGATGCGATGGACGAGGACATCGAAGAGTCCGCGCGCTTTTACGAGGAAGACAACGGCGAGCTGCACATCCGCAGCGACTTTCTGGTGGATGTGGACGACGAGCCCGCCTCGGCCCGCGTGGCCTTCATCCTGAACCTGGTCAACGACACCCTCAAGAGCAAGGGCGTGCTGTTTTCCATCCACGACGAGGACATCCCCGTCTTTCGCCTGCTGCGCATGCGCGCGCGCCGCGCCCCCGGCCTGATCGACGATGCCAAGGACGTGCTGCTGAGCCTCTTCGACACCGATGCCGAGTATTCCGCCGACACGCTGGAGGGCATCTACGACGACCTGGAAGAGGTGAGCACCCAGGTGCTGGCCGGTAACGTGACCGACGCACGCGCCGGCGAGGTGCTGGCGGCCATTGCGCGGCAGGAGGACTTGAACGGCCGCATCCGCCGCAACGTGATGGACACGCGCCGCGCGGTGAGCTTCATGATGCGCAGCCGCATGCTCAGCTCCGAGCAGTTCGAGGACGCGCGCCAGATCCTGCGCGACATCGAATCGCTGGACAGCCACACGGCCTTCCTGTTCGACAAGATCAACTTCCTGATGGACGCCACGGTCGGTTTCATCAACATCAACCAGAACAAGATCATCAAGATCTTCTCCGTGGCCAGCGTGGCCCTGCTGCCGCCGACGCTGATCGCCAGCGTCTACGGCATGAACTTCAAGTTCATGCCGGAGCTGGACTGGCAGTACGGCTACCCCTACGTGCTGGCGCTGATGGTGGCCAGCGCGCTGGGGCCGATGCTGTACTTCCGCAAGCGGGGCTGGTTGAAGTAGGGAGCATCCCCCTGAGCGGCTGCGCCGCTTCCCCCTTCTCTCGCACCGCTGCGCGCTGCGGGAAGGGGGACGACGCCGGTGGCTTGGCGAAGCCCGTTCCACGGCGTCCGCTGGGGCGGCCTGCTCCGCGGCCATCGGACTGTCGAGGCGTGTGCCAATTTTGAAGAAATTGGCCTCTAGCGCTTATATAGCAAGCGCTGATCGCTCCTGTTTTCAGAGCATCTGCACGAAGCGCTGCACGATGTGGTCCGCATAGCGGCTCGCCACGTTCTGCACGAAGTGGGCGAAGTCGACATGCGCACTGTCGTCCGCGCGGTCGGAGATGGTGCGCACCGCCGCAAACGGCAGGCCGTAGTCGCGGCAGACCTGGGCCACGGCGGCGCCTTCCATCTCCACGGCCAGCACGTCGTGGTCCGACGCCAGCAGCGCCGCGCGCAGCGCGCTGGATTCCTGCGCCGTGGAGACGAAGCGGTCGCCGCTGGCCATCAGGCCGTGGTGCACCTGCGGGGCACGCGCAGCGTTGGGAAGATCAGCAACAAAATGGGCTCCAGCGTCCGCCAGGTAAGCGCGAGCAGCTTCCAAAAGCAGAGCATTCAGCGCCGAGTCGCAGTCCATGCGCGCACGGCCGTAGCCCGGCACTTCCCAGCGCGGGAAGATGGGCGAGGCATCAAAGTCGTGCTGCAGGTAGTCCTGCGCGACCACCACATCGCCCACTTGCACGCCCTCGCCCACGCCGCCGGCCACGCCGGTGAACACCATGCGCGCCACGCCAAAGCGCTCGGCCAGCGCTGCGGCCGTGGTGGCCGCCGCCACCTTGCCAATGCCCGACAGTGCCAGCACCACGGGCTGCCCATGCAGGTGGCCGCGCCAGAAGACGCGGCCCGCATGCTGCAGTTGCTCAGGTTGCTGCAGGGCGTGCATGAGGCCGCCCTGCTCTTCGGGCAGGGCGCTGAGGATGGCAGTGGTCATGAGGGCGAGGGCCGGGCGTAAAAAAGCCGGGATTATCCCGGCTGGGGCGATGTACGAACGTGTTCACGATCTAAGAGCCCGCGCGGGGCCCTCGGGTTCTCGGCTTATTTCTTGTCGCGCAGCTCGCGGCGCAGGATCTTGCCGACGGGGGTCTTGGGCAGTTCGGTACGGAACTCGATCACCTTGGGCTGCTTGTAGCCCGTGAGGTTGGCGCGGCAGAAGTCCTTGACCTGCGCCTCTGTGAGCGCCGGGTCCTTCTTGACGATGACCAGCTTCACGGCCTCGCCCGTCTTCTCGTCGGGCACGCCCACCACCGCGCATTCCAGCACGCCGGGCATCAGCGCCACCACGTCCTCCACCTCGTTGGGGTAGACGTTGAAGCCGCTGACCAGCACCATGTCCTTCTTGCGGTCCACCACCTTGAAGTAGCCGCGTGCGTCCATCACGCCGATGTCGCCGGTCTTGAAGTAACCGTCCTCGGTCATGACCTTGGCGGTCTCGTCGGGGCGCTGCCAGTAGCCGGCCATGACCTGCGGGCCCTTGATGGCGATCTCGCCCGCCTGGCCGGTGGCGGAGATGTCGTGCCCCTCGTCGTCCAGGATGCGCATGGAGGTACTGGGCAACGGCACGCCGATGGTGCCCGAGAACTCCGTGGCGGTGACCGGGTTGCAACTGGCCGACGGGCTGGTCTCCGACAGGCCGTAGCCTTCGCAGATCGGGCAGCCGGTCTTGTCCAGCCAGAGCTTGGCCACGGCCGCCTGCACAGCCATGCCGCCGCCCACGGAAACCTTGAGGTTCTTCCAGTTGACCGTGTTGAAGTCGGGATGGTTGGCCAGGCCGTTGAACAGCGTGTTCACCGCCGGGAAGCTGTGAAACGTGTGCTTGGACAGCTCCTTGAGCACGGCCGGCAGATCGCGTGGATTAGGAATGAGGATGGTTTTGCCGCCCGTGCGCATGGACAGCATCATGTTCACCGTGAACGCGAAGATGTGGTACAGCGGCAGCGCGCACACGGCCGTGGGCTGCTCGCTTTCGGGGATCTTGCTCGTCGCGGGCTTGTTCCAGGCCTCGGACTGCAGCACATTGGCGATCACGTTGCGGTGCAGCAGCACGGCGCCCTTGCTCACGCCCGTGGTGCCGCCGGTGTACTGCAGCAGTGCGATGTCGTCGCTCTTCAAAGACGGCTTGTTCAACTGCAGGCCCGCGCCCTTGGCCAGCGCGTCGTTGAAGCGCACTGCGCCGGGAAGCTGGTAGGCCGGCACCAGCTTCTTGACGTTGCGCACCACGTAGTTGACCAGCAGGCCCTTGAGCAGGCCCAGCCGGTCGCCCATGGCGCACAGCACCACGTGCTGCACGGGGGTGTTGGCGATGCAGGCCTGCAGCGTGGCGGCGAAGTTCTCGATGATGACGATGGCCTTGGCACCCGAGTCCTTGAGCTGGTGCTCCAGTTCGCGCGGGGTGTACAGCGGGTTCACGTTGACCACCACGAAGCCCGCGCGCAGCACGGCCGCCACGGCGATCGGGTACTGCGGCACGTTGGGCATCATGAGCGCCACGCGGTCGCCGCGCACCAGGCCCAGGCTCTGCAGGTAGGCCGCGAACTGGCGACTCAGCGCGTCCGTCTCGCGGTAGCTGGTCTCCTTGCCCATGAAGCTGTAGGCCGTGCGGTCCGCATAGTCGCGGAAGGCCTGCTCCATCAGCTCCACCAGCGACGTGTACTGCGTCGGGTCGATGTCGGCAGGAACGCCCTGCGGGTAGGCGCCAAGCCATGGGCGATCGGTCATAGATGTCTCTCCTGGAATCTTCTAGTTACGAATGACGACAAAGTGCGGCGCATTGTGGATGGCCTGCAGCCTTCGCGCGTCTGGAATTACCCTAGCGTGCCGGCCCTGCCGGCATGCGCGGATGCGGCACTACTCCACGGCCTTGCCAATGTCTTCGACCACCTTCTTGGCGTCGCCGAAGACCATCATGGTCTTGTCCATGTAGAACAGTTCGTTGTCCAGGCCGGCGTAGCCCGCGGCCATGGAGCGCTTGTTGACGATCACGGTCTTGGCCTTGTAAGCCTCCAGGATCGGCATGCCGTAGATGGGGCTGCCCTTGTGCAGCGCGGCGGGGTTTACCACATCGTTGGCGCCCAGCACGATGGCCACGTCCGCCTGGCCGAACTCGCCGTTGATGTCCTCCATCTCGAACACCTGGTCGTAGGGCACCTCGGCCTCGGCCAGCAGCACGTTCATATGGCCGGGCATGCGACCCGCCACCGGATGGATGGCGTACTTGACGGTGATGCCCTTGTCGGTGAGCTTTTGCGCCAGCTCCTTCACCGCATGCTGCGCGCGCGCCACCGCGAGGCCGTAGCCGGGGACGATGACCACGGTCTCCGCCTGGCTCAGGATGAAGGCCGCATCGTCGGCGCTGCCGCTCTTGGCCGTGCGCTGTACGGCGCCGCCCGCAGCCGCAGCTGCCGCGTCGCCGCCGAAGCCGCCCAGGATCACGTTGAAGAACGAGCGGTTCATGGCCTTGCACATGATGTAGCTCAGGATCGCGCCCGAGCTGCCTACCAGCGAGCCCGCGATGATGAGCATGCTGTTGTTCAGCGAGAAGCCGATGCCCGCCGCTGCCCAGCCCGAGTAGCTGTTGAGCATGGACACCACCACGGGCATGTCGGCGCCGCCGATGGGAATGATGATGAGCACGCCCATCACGAAGGCAAGCGCCAGCATGGCGAAGAAGGCATCCCAGCGCTCGGTGAGCATGAACACCAGCCCCAGGCCGACGGTGGCCAGGCCCAGCACCAGGTTCAGCAGGTGCTGCCCCTTGAAGACCACCGGCGCGCCCTGGAACAGGCGGAACTTGTACTTGCCCGAGAGCTTGCCGAAGGCGATCACCGAGCCACTGAAGGTGATGGCGCCGATGGCCGCGCCCAGGAACAGCTCCAGCCGGTTGCCCAGCGGGATCGGCTGGCCATGCGCCACGATCTGGAAGGCCCAGGGCTCGGCCACGGCCGCCACGGCGATGAACACCGCCGCCAGGCCGATCATGCTGTGCATGAAGGCCACCAGCTCGGGCATCTTGGTCATCTCCACGCGCTGGGCCATCACCGCGCCCGCGCCCCCGCCCACCACCAGGCCGGCCAGCACGTAGGTCATGCCCACGCCCTTGTCGCTGGCCAACTCCACGATGAGCGCCGCCGTGGTCAGTACGGCGATCGCCATGCCCGCCATGCCGAACAGGTTGCCGCGGATCGACGTGGTGGGGTGCGACAGGCCTTTGAGCGCCTGGATGAAACAGACGCTGGCGACCAGGTACAGCAGCGTGACAAGGTTCATGCTCATGCCAACGCTCCTTATTTCGTAGCTGCTTTCGCTTGTTCGGCGGGCGCCTTGCGCTCTTTCTTCTTGAACATCTCCAGCATGCGCCGGGTGACCAGGAAGCCGCCGAACACGTTCACCGCCGCCAGCGCCACGGCCAGCACGCCCATGGTCTTGCCCAGTGGCGTTTCGGTGAGCGCAGCGGCCAGCATGGCCCCGACGATGACAATGGCCGAGATGGCATTGGTCACCGCCATCAAGGGCGTGTGCAACGCGGGCGTGACGTTCCAGACCACGTGGTAGCCCACGTAGATGGCCAGCACGAAGATGATCAGGTTGATCAGCGTGGGCGAAACCGACTCCATCTCGACGCTCCTTCGGAAAGGGGGCCTCTACACGGCCCCAATTGACAGCTATTCGGGCAGGGCCTGGGGGAACGGGGGCACCACGAAACGGCCATCCAGCATAGTGATGCTCTGGCGGGCCGCTTGGGCGAGCTGCTCCATCCATTCCTGCGCGGGACGGCCTGCACGCAGGAACTCCTCGTTGTTGCGCACGGTAGGCCGCAGCAACCGCCGATCGGCCAGCACATCCACGGACACATAGCCACCTTCGGGGGTGGAGTAGCGGTACGAGACGTGGGAATACGGGTTGGCTGGCACGGCCTGCTGCTGCGTCAGCCACTGGGCAAGCGCCGGACGCGCGCTGGCCAGGTAGCCGTCGGTGCCCGCGCTGCGCTTGTAGCGCAGGCAGTCGATGCGCACCGGACTGCCGCGCGCCGCGTCTTCCACCTGCACGCCCTTTTGCGGCAGGCAGGCCGCGGTCCACAGCGTGGTGTCGCGCGGGTGGTTGCTGGCATTGGTCTGCACCACCAGAACCGCCAGCGGTTCCTTGGCCCGGCCGCGCAGGGCCACTGCGCGGGTCTGCATGGGCAGATCGTGCGCGGTGTCATCGGGGCGGACGTCAAACTGTTCGGCGTCGCCGCCCAAAGGCTGCCAGGTGCCCGCAGGCAACTGCAGTTCGGCACGGCCCACCCGTACGAGGTCCGGCTGCGCTGGCGCGCATGCAACGAGCGACAGCAGGGCCGCGATGGCGGGGACAAAGGGGTTCCAACGAAGACGCAAGAAAGTCACTCCAAGGTTGCGGGCAGAACAGGGTCACGCACGCGTGACGGCCCCCTCATGCGCCACCAAGCAGGCCACCACGATGTCGTCATCGCGGTTGAGGTGCAGGGCGCCCTCGGGGTTGATGATGAGTTTGAGAAAGTCGAGCACGTTGCGCGCGTACAGCGCGGAGGCATCAGCCGCCACGAGCGCGGGCAGGTTGGTCTCGCCGACCAGGGTCACGCCGTGGTGCACGACGGTCTGACCCGGCTGGGTCAGCGGGCAGTTGCCCCCCTGCGCGGCCGCCAGGTCCACGATGACGGAGCCGGGCTTCATGGACTCCACCATCTCCTGCGTGACCAGCACCGGCGCGGCGCGGCCGGGGATCAGCGCCGTGGTGATGACCACGTCGGCCTGCGCGACACGCTTGGCAACCTCGGCCTTCTGGCGGTCCAGCCAGCTTTGCGGCATGGGGCGGGCGTAACCGCCCACGCCCTCGGCAGCTTCTTTCTCCTCGGCGGTTTCGTAGGGCACGTCGATGAACTTCGCGCCCAGCGACTCCACCTGCTCCTTGACGCTGGGGCGCACATCGCTGGCCTCGATCACCGCGCCCAGGCGCTTGGCCGTGGCAATCGCCTGGAGGCCCGCCACGCCCACGCCCAGGATGACCACGCGGGCCGCCTTCACGGTGCCCGCCGCAGTCATGAGCATGGGAAAGAAGCGCTGGTAGCGATCAGCGGCCATCACCACGGCCTTGTAGCCGGCGATGTTGGCCTGCGAGGAGAGTACGTCCATGCTCTGCGCGCGCGTGGTGCGCGGCGCGGCTTCCAGTGCATAGGCGGTGACGCCGGCAGCGGCCAGGCGGTGCAGACCAGTGGCGTCGAACGGATTCAGCATGCCGACCAAGGTACTGCCCGGGCGCAGCAGGCCGGCTTCGGACTCTTGCGGCGCGCGCACCTTGAGCACCAGGTCGCAGCCCCAGGCGCCGGCCGCGTCGGTGATCTCGGCTCCCACGGCGGCAAAGCCGGCATCGGTGACGCTGGCGCAACCGCCGGCGCCTGACTGCACCCGCACCGTGTGGCCTTGGGCCACGAGTTTCTTGACGGTTTCTGGCGTGGCGGCCACCCGCGTCTCGCCTGCCAGAGTTTCGGCGGGCACACCTATCAGCATGTCATCTCCTCCTGCACGCGAGCGCCCTACGGCGTTGGTCCACGCAGCATTGCGTATTTCTACTTACCGTGAGCTTACATGAAGAATTTCACACCTTCGACGCACGCGCGACATGGCACGGAGCGGGGCCAAAGAAAAAGCCCGGCGGCCATGGGGCGCCGGGCTTGGGAAAGCGTGGGCGGCAGACGGCTCCGCCGCGCGCTTTATTGCGTCAGTTCACGACCTGCTGCAGCGCGCCGCTGGCGTATTTGGCAGCCATTTCGCTGAGGGTATAGCCCTTCACCTTCGCGCCCTGACCCTCGCAGCCAAACTCCAGGTAGCGTTGCTTGCAGATGGCCTTGGCGGCTTCGCGCGCGGGCTTCATCCACTCGCGCATGTCGAATTTGTCCGGGTTCTCGGCTTGGAACTTGCGCACCGCCCCGGTCATGGCCAAGCGGATATCGGTGTCGATGTTGATCTTGCGCACGCCGTGCTTGATGGCTTCCTGGATCTCGGCCACGGGCACGCCGTAGGTTTCCTTCATCTTGCCGCCAAACTGGTTGATGAGGGCCAGCAGATCCTGCGGCACGCTGGACGAGCCATGCATCACCAGGTGGGTGTTGGGAATGCGCGCGTGGATTTCCTTGACGCGCTGGATCGACAGCACATCGCCCGTGGGCGGGCGAGAGAACTTGTAGGCCCCATGGCTGGTACCGATGGCGATCGCCAGGGCGTCCAGTTGCGTGGCCTTGACGAACTGCGCAGCCTCCTCGGGGTCCGTGAGCAGCTGGGCGTGGCTGAGCTTGCCAGCCGCGCCGACGCCGTCTTCCTCACCCGCCTCGCCGGTCTCCAGGCTGCCCAGGCAGCCCAGTTCGCCTTCGACGGTAGCGCCGATCTTGTGCGCCATGGCCACCACTTCCTGGGTGACGCGCACGTTGTAGTCGAAGTCTGCGGGGGTCTTGCCGTCTTCGCGCAGCGAGCCGTCCATCATCACCGAGCCGAAGCCCAGCTCCAGCGCGCCCTTGCAGATGGCGGGGCTGGTGCCATGGTCCTGGTGCATGACCAGGGGGATGTGCGGATACGCCTCGGCAGCGGCGGCGATCAGGTGCTTGATAAAGCTCTCGCCGGCGTACTTGCGGGCGCCGGCGCTGGCTTGCAGGATCACCGGCGCGCCCACCTCGTCGGCAGCGGCCATCACGGCCTGCACCTGCTCCAGGTTGTTGACGTTGAAGGCGGGAATGCCATAGCCGTGGTCGGCGGCATGGTCGAGCAGTTCGCGCATCGAGACGAGAGGCATGGGGTGGATCCGTTCGAGGGTTGATGGATGAGCGGCGGTAACCGCTTGGTAACCCGTAATTTTAGCCGCCCTACCGCTTCCTGGACCCATGCCCCCAATACCCCCCATCGCCCCGTCTGCGTTCACGGGGTGAAAGGATGCGCTACCGCGCTTTCATCGTGCGCGGCAGATCTTGAGCATGTTCGTGCCGCCGGGTGCGCCCATGGGCTCGCCGCAGGTGATCACGTACAGGTCGCCCTGTTGCACGATGTTGCGCATCTTCAGGTGGCTCTCGGCCTGGTCCAGCGCAGTGTCGCGGTCGGCGCTGGTGTCCATGAGCAACGGGCGCACGTTGCGGAACATCGCCATGCGCCGCTGCGTGGCCACCTTCGGCGTCAATGCATAGATGGGAATGTGGATGCGGTGGCGGCTCATCCACAGTGCCGTGGAACCGCTGTCGGTCATCGCCACGATGGCCTTGGCACCCAGGTGGTGCGCCGTGAACAGCGCGCCCATGGCGATGGACTGGTCGATGCGACCCAGGGTCTGGCCGATGAAGTCGGAGTCGCGCTCCAGGTCTTCGGCCGCTTCCGCGGCGGCGCAGATGGTGGCCATCTCCCGCACCGTGTCCAGCGGGTACTTGCCAGCCGCCGTCTCGGCGCTGAGCATCACGGCGTCGGTGCCGTCCAGCACGGCGTTGGCCACGTCGCTCACTTCGGCGCGCGTGGGCACGGGGTTGGCGATCATGCTCTCCATCATCTGGGTCGCGGTGATCACCACCTTGTCCATGTCGCGCGCCATGCGGATCATCTTTTTCTGCAGCGCGGGCACCGCGGCGTTGCCCACCTCCACGGCCAGGTCGCCGCGCGCCACCATGATGCCGTCGGACACGCGCAGGATCTCCTCCAGCAGCGGCACGGCCTCTGCACGCTCGATCTTCGCGATCAGGCCGGGCTTGTGGCGGAACTCGGCCGCGGCCACGTTGCACAGCTGGCGCGCCATCTCCATGTCGGTGGCGTTCTTGGGGAAGCTCACGGCCACATAGTCGGCCTGGAAGCTCATGGCGGTCTTGATGTCCTCCATGTCCTTGGCCGTGAGGGCGGGCGCCGTGAGGCCTCCCCCCTGCTTGTTGATGCCCTTGTTGTTGGACAGCTCGCCGCCGATCTTCACGGTGGTGTACACGGCCTCGCCGCGCACGGCATCCACCTGCAGCACGATGAGGCCGTCGTTCAGCAGCAGCACATCGCCGGGCTTCACGTCGCGGGGAAGTTCCTTGTAGTCCAGGCCCACGCCCTGCAGGTCGCCGGGTTCGCTGCGCGACGCGTCCAGCACGAAAGGCTGGCCCGGCTCCAGCATCACCCGCCCTTCGGCAAACTTGCCCACGCGAATCTTCGGCCCCTGCAGGTCGGCCATGATGGCGACCTCGCGCCCGGCGCGCTGAGCGGCCTCGCGCACCATGGCGGCGCGCTCCACATGGTCCTGCGCCTTGCCGTGGCTGAAGTTCAGGCGCACCACGTTCACGCCCGCCGCGATCATCTGCTCCAGCAGTTGCGGGTCGCTGGAGGCGGGGCCCAGGGTGGCAACGATCTTGGTGGCGCGGCGGATCTGCATGGGGGTGTCTCTTTTCCGTGGATGTAATCGAGTTTCGATTTTTGCACAAAATCAGTTACATCGCGGTTCCTGAAAACACCCGCTCAGCCGCGCATCAGCGCCTCGATCTCGTCGCCCTCCACGGGCACCCCGCGGGTGATCAGTTCGCAGCCGGTCTCCGTGACGATGGCGTCGTCCTCGATGCGGATGCCGATGTGGTGGAAGGCCTCGGGCACGCCCGGCGCCGGGCGCACGTACAAGCCAGGCTCGATGGTCAGCACCATGCCTGGGCGCAGGATGCGGCTGGGGCGGTTCTGGATCAGCTCGCCCGACAGCGGGTCGCGCCGCTCGCTCACCTGGCCCACTTCTGAGGGCTCAACGTAGCTGCCGCAGTCATGCACATCCATGCCCAGCCAGTGGCCGGTGCGGTGCATGTAGAACTGGAAGTACGCACGGCTCGCGATCACGTCCTGCACGCTGCCGACCTTGTTGGCGTCCAGCAGGCCCAAGTCCAGCATGCCCTGCGCCAGCACGGCCACCGTGGCGTCGTGCGGGTCGTTGAAGCGGTTGCCCGCACGCGTGGCGGCGATGGCCGCCTTCTGGCTCTCCAGCACCAGGTCGTACAGCGCGCGCTGCGGGCCGGTGAAGCGGCCATCGGCCGGAAAGGTGCGCGTGATGTCCGAGGCGTAGCCGTCCAGCTCGCAGCCCGCGTCGATCAGCACCAGCTCGCCCGCGCGCACCGGCGCGGCATCCGCGCGGTAGTGCAGTACGCAGGCGTTGGCCCCCGCGGCCACGATGGAGCCATACGCCGGACACTGCGAGCCCTCTTCGCGGAAGGCGTGCAGCAGCTCCGCGTCCAGGTGGTATTCGCGCACGTCCTGGCCGGCGCGCAGCATGCGGGCGCTTCTTTGCATGGCGCGCACATGGGCGCGGGCGCTGATGGCGGCGGCACGGCGCATCAGGTCCTGCTCATGCGCGTCCTTGATCAGGCGCATCTCGTCGAGCAGCGTGCACAGATCACCCTGCTGAGCGGGGCACAGCGCGCCGTACCGCACGCGTGCGCGCACCTGGTTCAGCCAGCCTTCCACACGCGCAGCCAGCCCTGGGTGGGTGGCGAAGGGGAACCAGACGCTGCCGCGGTTTTCCAGCAGACGCGGCAGGCGCGCGTCGATATCGGCCACGGAGTGCGCGGCGTCCACGCCCAGGGTGGCCAGGGCCGCCTCGGGCCCCAGGCGGTAGCCATCCCAGATCTCGCGTTCCAGGTCCTTGGGCTGGCAAAACAGCGTGCTGTGGCCTTCCGCGGTCAGCACCAGCCACGCGCCCGGCTCGGCAAAGCCCGTGAGGTAGTAGAAGTAGCTGTCGTGGCGGTAGAGAAACTCGCTGTCGCGGTTGCGCTGCTGCAGCGGGGCGGTGGGCACGATGGCGATGCCGCCCGCGCCCAACTGGGCGGCAAGGCGGGCGCGACGCTGCGCGTAGAGGGAGCTGGGCGTGGTCATGCTGCCATTGTGGGCCCAACGGCCGGCGCGCGCGGCGGCGCCCAGACGCCGTGGCAGACTCGCCGCATGTCCTTCCTGCTGACCACCCTCATCCCCCTGCTGGGCCTGGTGCTGACCGTGGCCCTGCTTTTCTACGCGTTCTATGCGCGGTATATCGATGTTCCCAACAAGCCGCGGCTGGACCGGCGCGTGCTGGTCGCCCTGTGCGCCCTGGCCGTGGTGTGCGATGCCTGGCTGGGCCTGCGCCTGTACCTGTCGGGTCGCGCGCAGCAGACGCGCCAGGACAGCGCCGTGCATCGCACCCACCGCGAACGCTTCGTGCTGCCGCACGACGTGCAGTACGGCGAACTGGTGATTCCCGCGGGCAGCCTGATCAACCGGCTGGACCCCTTCGACAACGGCGCGCCGGTGCAGCCCGTGTCCCTGCGCGGCCTGGAGGCGGTGCGCTTTTCGCAGCCCGTGCTCGTGGCCGGCGTATGGGCCCAGGCGATGCAGGTGCTGCCGATGCGCGTAGAACTGGCCCAGGACCAGCGTATTGGCCCGCTGTACCGCTACAACACCGACACCAAGGACTGGGAGCTGAACAAGGTGGTACCCGCGCTGCTGTGCCGCCAGGGCCAGATCGCCCTGTTCCAGGTGCCGCACATCCCCTACGACGTGCAGGCCGAGGTGGGCAAGCCCGCACCCGACGGGCCGCAGGCCCGCTTCCTGCCCAGCCAGTGGCAGTTCCGCAACTGCGAGAACGGCCCGGCCATCGATGTGCAGCCCGCCCATCCCGCATCGGCCGCCGCGCTGGCGCCCGCGCCCGAGTTGCTGCCTCCGCCGCCGCCCGCCGAGCCGGCATCAGACCCCTCCGATCCCGCGTCGGGCGCCGCCTCGGCCCCCGCATCCGCGCCAAGCGCCTGAGCCGATAGCCGATAGCCGATAGCCGATAGCCGACGGACGCTGCCTCAGCCGGCGTTCAGCTCGGCCAGCCGCTCGGGCGTACCCACATCGGTCCAGCGCCCGGTATGGAGCGTCGCTGTCACCCGCCCCGCATCCATGGCGCGGCGCAGCAGCGGCGCCAGGGGCGCGGCCACACCCTCGGGGTTGCCGGGTGCGATGTCGCACCAGGGCGCGGTGAACAGCTCGGCGCGCAGCAGGGCGATGGTGCTGTAGGTGTAGCGCGGCCGCGGGTCCTGCGCCGGCAGATTCAGCGCCAACCCCTCGGGCGACAGGCCAAAGTCGCCGCGCGGGTGGTGCGGCGGGTTGGGCACGAGCCACAGATGGGCCAGGGCATCGCCGGCCACGAACCGCTGCACGGCCTGCGCCTCGAAAGTGAAGTCGGGCGCGAACACATCGCCCGCCGCCAGCCAGAACACCGGCCCCAGCTGCGGCAGCGCGCGTGCGATACCGCCGGCCGTCTCCAGCGCGCGACCGAAATCCCGGCCTTCATGGGAGTATGAAATTGATAGCTGTTCGCGCTTGTCCTGCTTGCCTTCGACGGCAAAAACATCTGAAAACCGGTGGCCAATCTGCTCGCCCAGCCACGCGGTGTTGATCACGGCGCGCTCGACACCCGCTTCGACCAACGCACGCAGGTGCCACTCCAGCAGCGGCCGCCCGCGCACTTCGAGCAATGGTTTGGGACAGGCATCGGTCAGCGGGCGCATGCGCTCGCCGCGGCCGGCGGCCAGCAGCATGGCGGGGAACTGGGGCATCGTCATGGGCCCGCAGTGTAGGGGCCGCAGCGCCCCCGGTCAGGGCAGCAGGCGGTAGCCCACCGCCGTCTCGGTGAGCAGGTGGCGTGGCTGCGCCGGGTCGACCTCAAGCTTGCCGCGCAGGTGGCCCATGTAGACGCGCAGGTAGTGGCTCTGGTCGCTGTGCGCCGGCCCCCAGACCTCGCGCAGCAACTGGCGCTGGGTGAGCACGCGCCCGGCGTTGGCCACCAGCACGGAGAGCAAACGGTACTCGGTGGGGGTCAGGTGCACCTCGTCGCCGGCGCGGCGCACCACGCGCCGGGCGCGGTCCACCTCCACCGCCCCGGCCTCCTCGCCAAAGCGGAACACCGCATCGGCCGGCGCGGGCGCCTCGCCCGCCGCGGCACGCGTACGCCGCAGGTTGGCGCGCACGCGTGCCAGCAGCTCGCCGGTGCCGAAGGGCTTGGTGAGGTAGTCGTCCGCTCCCGCGTCCAGCGCGGCGATCTTGTCGGCCTCGTCGGCGCGCGCCGAGAGCACGATGATGGGCACGCTGGACCAGCCGCGCACGTCGCGGATCAGCTCCACGCCGTCGCCGTCGGGCAGGCCCAGGTCGAGCACCAGCAGGTCGGGGTGGCGCGTGCCGGCGGCCACCAGGCCCTCGCGCTGGGTGGCGGCCTCGTGCACCAGCCAGCCCTCGTCCTCCAGCGCGCCGCGCACGAAGCGGCGGATCTGGGGTTCATCCTCGATCACGATGGCGGTGAGGCTAGGGGGAGAAGACATAGGATTTCATTCGGTAACGGCGGGCGGCGGACGGCGCGGCAGCTCGATGGTGAACGCCGCACCGCCGCTGCCATGCGCATCGGCGGCGGCGTTCGTGGCCGAGATCTCGCCGCCATGCGCCTGCACGATGGCCTTGCAGATGGCCAGGCCCAGCCCCACGCCGGGCGTGGTGGACTCTGCCTGGCCGCGGGTGAACTTGTCGAACAGCACCTGCTCGCGCCCGCGCAGGTGGGGCGGCAGGCCCGGGCCGTGGTCGCGCACGGTGATGCGCAGCGCCTGCGGCAGCGCGCTGGCCGCCACGACGATGGGCGGCGCGCCGTAGCGCGCGGCGTTCTCCAGCAGGTTGACCAGCACGCGCTCGATCAGCACGGCGTCGAACTCCACCAGCGGCAGCTCGGGCGCCAACTCGGTGCGCACCGCCATGCCGCCCAGGGCCGGCTGCGCGGCGCGGATGGCCGCGCCCACGACCTCCTCCACCGACTGCCACTCGCGCCGCAGCTGCACGGCGCCGCTGGCGCTGCTTTCCAGCCGCGCCATGTCCAGCAGGTTGCCCACCAGCGTGCTCAGCGCGCGCGCCTGGGCCACGATGGCCTGCGCCGCCTGCGCCTGCGCGGGCGACAGCGGCGGCGCCAGCGTGCGCAGCGACTCGGCCAGCCCGATCAGCGCCGTCAGCGGCGTGCGCACGTCGTGCGAGATGGCGCCCAGCAAGGCGTTGCGCAGGCGCTCGGACTCGATGTCCACCACCGCCTGCTGCGCCACCTCGACGTAATGCACGCGCTCCACGGCAATGGCGATCTGGCGCGCCAGGGTTTCCAGCTGCCGCGCCTGCTCGGGAATCACCAGCCAGCGCGGCTGCGCCGGACGCAGCGCCAGCACGCCGCGCACGCGCATGGGCGCCACCAGCGGCACGTAGTGCCAGGGCTGGGCCGACAGGGTGGCCGTGGTCAGGCCCGCGCTCTGGCCCTGGCGGAAGGCCCAGTCGGCCACGCTGAAGTCGAACCCCTCGGGCGGATCGGACGGGGGCACGAGCCGGTCCTGGGCGTCGGTCAGCAGCACCCGGGCCTCGCCGCCGAAATGGCGCTGCACCGCCGCCGCGCCCAGCGCCTCGACCTGGCTGGCCTGCAGCGCCGCCGACAGCTCGCGCGCCAGCTCGAACAGCGACTGCGCGCGCCGCTCGCGCCCCGCCGACACGCTGGCCGCGAAGCGCAGGCCCGCCGTGAGCTGCCCCACCAGCAGGCCTACGCCCAGCATGACGGCGAAGGTCAGCAGGTACTGCACGTCGCTCACCGCGAACGAGAAGGTGGGCAGCACGAAGAAGTAGTCGAAGGCCATGACGTTCATCGCCGCCGCGAGGGCCGCCGGCCCGCGCCCGAAACGCCACGCCACGCCCACCACGCCCAGCAGGTAGAGCATGACGATGTTGGTCAGCTCCAGCACGCCCGACAGCGGCGCAGCCAGCCCGGTGAGGGCCACGCTGCTGCCCACGGCCCAGGCAAAGCCGGGCCAGGTGGCGGCATCCGGCTCCTCGGGCAGTTCTCCACGCGCCGGGGCCGCCCAGGGCGTGCGCGCCAGGCGGCGGGCGCTGTCGGCCGGGGCCACGCTGACCAGGTCCAGCGTGGGCGCGATGCGCGCCAGCCGCAGCGCCAGCGGCGCGCACCAGCGCCCGGCCCAGCGGCGCCAGCCGGCGCGCGCGCGGCCACGGCCCAGCACCAGCATGGCGCAGTTCAGGCGCTGCGCCTGTTCGGCCAGCGCGGGCGCCACCTGCTCGTCGCTCAGTACGGCGGTTTCCGCGCCCAGCTCCTGCGCCAGGTGCAGCACGGCCAGGATGCGGTCGCGCGCGGCATCGTCCAGCCGCGCCAGGCGCGGCGTTTCCACGTAGACGGCATGCCAGCGCACATTGAGCTGGCCCGCCATGCGGGCCGCCGCGCGCACGGTCTGCGCCGCGTCCTGCTCCGGCCCCACGGCCGCCAGGATGGCGCCCGAGGTGTTCCACGCCGGGGGTGCGCCGCCCCCCGGCGCGCCGCTCTCGCCCGACTGCTCGATGCGCCAGCCCCGCACGTCGTCCTCGACGTGGTCGGCCGTGCGGCGCAGGGCGATCTCGCGCAGCGCGATCAGGTTGCCCTTGCGAAAGAAGTTCTGCGCCGCGCGCTCGGCCTGCTGGGGCAGGTAGACCTTGCCGGCGGCCAGCCGCGCCGCCATTTCGTCGGGCGTGGCATCGACCAGGGTCACCTCGTCGGCCTCGTCCAGCACGCTGTCGGGCACGGTCTCGTTCACGCGGATGCCGGTGATGGCGCCCACCGTGCCGTTCAGGCTCTCCAGGTGCTGCACATTGAGCGCGGTCCACACGTCGATGCCGGCGGCCAGCAGCTCCTCCACGTCCTGCCAGCGCTTGGCGTGGCGCGAGCCGGGCGCGTTGCTGTGCGCCAGTTCGTCCACCAGCAGCACCTGCGGGTGGCGCAGCAGCGCGCCGTCCAGGTCGAACTCGCGCAGCAGCTTGCCGCGGTAGTGCCGCTCGCACGGCGGCAGGGCCTCCAGCCCCTCGACCAGCGCGGCGGTCTCGCTGCGGCCATGGGTTTCGACCACGCCGATCACCACGTCGCGGCCGGCCTCCCGTTCGCGCCGGGCCGCGCTGAGCATGGCCCAGGTCTTGCCCACCCCGGCATTGGCGCCGAAGTAAATGCGCAGGCGGCCACGCTGCGCGCGCACCTCGTCGGCGCGCAGTTGCGCGAGCAGGGCGTCGGGGTCGGGGCGGCTGGCTTCGGGCATGGCGAGGGCAGGTTAACGCATGGGCGGTGCCGGGCGGCCACCGCGGGCGGGGCGGCGCCGGCGGCGCTGGCCCCGGCTCACCAACACCCAGGCCAGCAGCACGGGCACACCGAGCGCCGCCAGGGCGCACAGCAGGTGCAGCCAGTCATCGGCCATGGGCGGCGTCCAGCGCCAGGTTGAGCGCCAGCACGTTCACGCGCGGCTCGCCGATCAGGCCGAACAGCAGCGGCTGCTCCGTATGCTGCCCCACCAGATCCACCAACTGCTGCGGCGCCAGGCCGCGCAGGCGGGCGATGCGCGGCGCCTGGTACAGGGCGGCGGCGGGGCTGATGTGCGGGTCCAGCCCGCTGGCCGAGGCGGTGACCAGATCGGCGGGCACGGGCGCCTGGTTGCCGAGGTCGGCCGCGCGCAGGGCTTCGATGCGGGCCCGGACCGCGTCGACCAGGGCCGGGTTCAGCGGGCCCTGGTTCGACCCCGAGGAAGCCGCCGCGTTGTAAGCCATGGGCGCCGTGGCCGACGGCCGGCCCCAGAAATGGCGGGGGTCGCTGAAGGACTGGCCGATCAGCGCCGAGCCCACGACGGTTTCGCCCTGCACGACCAGGCTGCCCGCCGCCTGCTGCGGGAACACGGCGCGCGCCGCGCCGGTCACGGCCAGCGGGTAGACGATGCCGGTCAGCACGCTCAGCAAGGCAAACAGGGCCAGCACCGGGCGCAGCAGCGCGTGGCGCTGGCTCGGGCCTTGGTTGGGGTTGAGGTTGTTGTTCATCTCCGGCTCCTTCACACCAGGCCGCTGGCGGCCAGCAGCATGTCAATCAGCTTGATGCCCACGAAGGGCACGACCAGCCCGCCCAGTCCATAGACCGCCAGGTTGCGGCGCAGCAGCGCAGATGCGCCGACGGGCCGGTAGCGCACGCCCTTGAGCGCCAGCGGGATGAGCACGACGATGATCAGCGCGTTGAAGATCACGGCGCTCAGGATGGCCGAGGACGGGCTGGCCAGATCCATGACGTTCAGGGCGCCCAGGTGCGGATAGGTGCCCATGAAGATCGCCGGGATGATGGCGAAGTACTTGGCCACGTCGTTGGCGATGGAGAAGGTGGTGAGCGAGCCGCGCGTCATCAGCAGCGCCTTGCCGGTCTCCACCACCTCCAGCAGCTTGGTGGGGTTGGAGTCCAGGTCCACCATGTTGCTGGCCTCCTTGGCGGCCTGCGTGCCGCTGCCTATGGCCACGGCCACGTCGGCCTGGGCCAGCGCGGGCGCGTCGTTGGTGCCGTCGCCGGTCATGGCCACCAGCCGGCCTTCGGCCTGGTACTGGCGGATGAGGCGCAGCTTGTCCTCGGGCGTGGCCTCGGCCAGGAAGTCGTCCACACCGGCCTCGGCCGCGATGGCGGCGGCGGTGAGCCGGTTGTCGCCCGTGATCATCACCGTACGGATGCCCATGCGCCGCAGCTCGGCGAAGCGATCGCGGATGCCCGCCTTGACGATGTCCTTGAGCTCCACCACGCCCAGCACGCGCGCGCCCTCGGCCACGGCCAGCGGCGTGCTGCCCCGGCGTGCCACCGCGTCGGCGGCCTGGACCACCTCGGGCGGCAGACGCCCGCCCAGCGCCTCAACATGGTGGCGCAGCGCCTCGACGGCGCCCTTGCGCAGCAGAACCCACTCACCCGCCCCGCCCTTCGCGGCCGGCAGGTCGGCCCCGCTCATGCGCGTCTGGGCCGTGAAGGGCACGAACAGGGCCCCCGGCACCGGCTGCGAGGTCACGCCCTCGCGCCGCGCCAGCTCGACGATGCTGCGCCCCTCGGGCGTTTCGTCGGCCAGCGAGGCCAGCAACGCCGCCTGCGCCAGCTGCGCCTTGTCGACGCCCGGCGCGGGCAGGAAGGCACTGGCCTGCCGGTTGCCGTGGGTGATGGTGCCGGTCTTGTCCAGCAGCAGCACGTCCACGTCGCCCGCGGCCTCCACGGCGCGGCCCGAGGTGGCGATGACGTTGGCCTGCATCATGCGGCTCATGCCCGCCACGCCCACAGCCGACAGCAGGCCGCCGATGGTGGTGGGGATCAGGCACACCAGCAGGGCCACCAGCGCCGTCAGCGACACCACGGTGCCCGCGCCGGAAGCCTGCACGCTGAAGACCGAATAGGGCAGCAGCGTCACGGTCACCACCAGGAACACGATGGTCAACGCCACCAGCAGGATGGTGAGGGCGATCTCGTTGGGCGTCTTACTGCGCTTGGCGGCCTCCACCATGCCGATCATGCGGTCCAGGAACGACTCGCCCGGGTTCACGCCAATGCGCACCACCAGCCAGTCGGACAACACCCGCGTGCCACCGGTCACGGCGGAGAAGTCGCCGCCCGACTCGCGCACCACCGGCGCCGATTCGCCGGTGATGGCGCTCTCGTCCACCGAGGCCACGCCTTCGATCACCTCGCCGTCGAGCGGGATCATGTCGCCGGCCTCGACCAGCACCACGTCGCCCTTGCGCAGGTCGGTCGCCTGCTGGGGCAGGAAGCCGCTGTCGCGGTGTACGCCCTTGAGCTTCTTGGTCCAGGTGTCCTTGCGCAGGCTGCGCAGCGACGCGGCCTGGGCCTTGCTGCGCCCCTCGGCCAGGGCCTCGGCAAAGTTGGCGAACAGCACGGTGAACCACAGCCACACCGCCACCGCCAGGACGAAGCCGGCGCCCATGCCTGTGTCGCCGGGAGCGTTGAGCGTGTTCAGCCACAGCAGCGTGGTGAGGATGCTGCCGACATAGACGACGAACATCACCGGGTTGCGCCACTGGGCGCGCGGGCTGAGCCTGGCGAAGGCGCCGCGCAGCGCCGGCCGCAGCAGGGCGGGATCGGCAAGCGAAAGATTTTTTTGCATCGAAGTCATGGTTGACTCACTTCCAGCGCATCAGGTGCTCGACCACCGGCCCCAGGGCCAGCGCCGGCACATAGTTCAGCAGGCCCACCAGCAGCACGGTGCCGACCAGCAGCACCACGAACAGCGGGCCGTGCGTGGGCAGGGTGCCGGAGGTGACCGGCAGGCGCGGCTTGCCCGCCAGCGCCCCGGCCAGGGCCAGAACCGGCACGATCACGGCGAAGCGGCCCAGCCACATGGCCACGCCCAGCATGGCGTTGTAGAAGGGGGTGTTGGCCGACAGCCCGGCGAAGGCGCTGCCGTTGTTGTTGGCCGCCGAGGTGAAGGCGTACAGCACCTCGGAGAAGCCATGGGCCCCGGGGTTGGCGACGCCGGCGCGCCCGGCCGTGGTGCTCACGGCCACGGCCGTGCCCAGCAGCACCACCAGCGGCGTGACGAGGATGATGAATGACACCAGCTTCATCTCGAACACCTCGATCTTCTTGCCCAGGTACTCGGGCGTGCGGCCGATCATCAGGCCGGCGATGAAGACCGCCAGCACGGCGAACACCAGCATGCCGTACAGCCCCGAGCCCACGCCGCCAAAGACCACCTCGCCCAGCTGCATGAGCACCAGCGGCACCATGCCGCCCAGGGGCGTGAGCGAGTCGTGCATGGCGTCCACGGCGCCGCACGAGGCGGCGGTCGTCACGGCCACGAACAACGCCGTGCCGGAGATACCGAAGCGCAGCTCCTTGCCTTCCATGTTGCCCAGGGCCGGGTCCACCCCCAGCGCCGTCAGCAACGGATTGCCTGCGCGCTCCGCCCAGGTGACGGCCACCACGGCGGCCACGAAGATCACCGCCATGGCGGCCAGGATCGCCCAGCCCTGGCGGCTGTCGCCCACCGCCCGGCCGAAGGCGAAGCACAGCGCCGCGGGGATCAGGAAGATCGCCAGCATCTGCGCCAGGTTGGCCAGCGCCGTGGGATTCTCGTAGGGGTGGGCCGAGTTGGCGTTGAAGAAGCCCCCGCCGTTGGTGCCCAGCAGCTTGATCGCCTCCTGCGAGGCCACGGGCCCCATGGGCAGCGTCTGCGTCTGCGTGCGCAGCTCCTGCACCACCGGCTGGCCCGCCGCGTCGAGCAGCGGCTGGCCGTCTGCGCCGGTCTGCGGCGCCAGGTAGGTGGTGGCCTCGACGGTCGCCACCCGGTGGTAGCCATCGAAGTTCTGGATCACGCCCTGCGACACGAAGAAGAGGGCGATCACGAAGGCGATCGGCATCAGCACCCACAGGGTGATGCGCGTGAGGTCCACCCACACATTGCCGACGGCGCCAAAACGCGTCCCCGCGGCCGGACGGCCCTCGCCCCGCCCGGCAAAACCACGCACCAGCACAAAGGCCACTGCAATGCCGGTGGCCGCCGACAGGAAGTTCTGCACCGCAAGGCCCAGCATCTGGCTGAGGTAGCTCATGGTGCTCTCGCCCGCGTAGCCCTGCCAGTTGGTGTTGGTCACGAAACTGATGGCCGTGTTGAACGCCGAGTCGGGCGCCACGGCGCCGAAGCCCTCGGGGTTCAGCGGCAGCCACCCCTGCAGGCGCTGCAGGCCATAGAGGGCCAGCGCACCCAGCGCGTTGAAGACCAGCAGTGCCAGCGCGTAGGCGCGCCAGCCCATGGATTCGTCCGGACGCACGCTAGCCAGCCGGTACAGCGGCGCCTCGGCCCGCAGCAGCCAGCGCGGCAGGCGCCCGTCGATAAGGGCCGCAAGCCAGCGGCCCAGAGGCCAGGCCAGCAGGGCCAGCAATGCCAGAAACAGGGCCAGCAGGCCCCAGGAAGAGGTGTTCATGGTCAGAACTCCTCGGCGCAGACCAGCGCGAACACAAGGTAGGCCATCAGGAGGACGGCCAGCAGCCCTCCCAGGCCGTAAAGAACTTCGAGCGCCATCACACCGGCTCCCCGCGCGCCCGTCCCAGGCGATCCAGGCCCACGGCCAACTGCGCCACTGCCAGCCAGAGCAAGCCCAGCCCGGCAACCCATACGATGTCCATACAACACACTCCTGCCAATCCAAACAGATGACAGGCAGTCTCCCGAAGGGCGCATCAAAACGGGGTAGAAAGGCCTCGGCGGCCTGTAAAAAAAGTGTCAATGGCCGGCAGGCCGGGCCACCGGCGCGGTCGCCCAATTCGCGGCTGGTGGGCAGGGGGGCCGCCTGCCCGGTAAAATTGCAGGTTTACCCTTACAGCCCCTTCCGGAACCGCCCCGATGGCCAATTCTCAACAAATGGCGAATGCGATCCGCGCACTCGCAATGGATGCCGTTCAACAAGCCAACTCGGGCCATCCCGGTGCCCCCATGGGTATGGCCGACATGGCCGTGGCGTTGTGGGGCCAGCACCTGAAGCACAACCCCACCAACCCCCAGTGGATGGACCGCGACCGTTTCGTGCTGTCCAACGGCCACGCGTCGATGCTGCTGTACTCGCTGCTGCACCTCACGGGCTATGACCTGCCCCTGCAGGAGCTGAAGAACTTCCGCCAGCTGCACAGCAAGACCGCCGGCCACCCCGAGCACGGCATCACCCCCGGCGTGGAGACCACCACCGGCCCGCTGGGCCAGGGCGTGACCAACGCCGTGGGCTTTGCGCTGGCCGAGAAGCTGCTGGCCGCCGAGTTCAACCGCGAGGGCCACGCCGTGGTGGACCACCACACCTACGTGTTCCTGGGCGACGGCTGCCTGATGGAAGGCATCAGCCATGAGGCCGTGGCTCTCGCCGGCGCGTGGAAGCTCAACAAGCTCATCGCGCTGTACGACGACAACGGCATCAGCATCGACGGCCAGGTGGCGCCCTGGTTCATCGACAACACCCCGCAGCGCTTCATGGCCTGCGGCTGGAACGTGATCGACGCCGTGGACGGGCATGACGTGGAAGCTGTGGCCGCCGCCATCGGCCAAGCCAAGGCCAGCGCCGACAAGCCCACGCTGATCGTCTGCAAGACCGTCATCGGCAAGGGCAGCCCCAACCGCGCCAACACGGCCAAGGCCCATGGCGAGCCCCTGGGCGCCGAGGAAATCAACCTCACGCGCGCTGCCCTGGGCTGGACGCACGAGCCCTTCGCGACCCCCGAGTCGGTGTACGCCGACTGGGATGCCAAGGCGGCCGGCCAGGCCGCCGAAGCCGAGTGGACGCTGCGCTTTGCCGCCTACGAGGCCGCCTACCCCGAGCTGGCATTCGAGCTGTCCCGCCGCATGGCTGGCGACCTGCCCAAGCACTTCGCCCAGGTGGCGGTGGACACCGTGGTGGCCGCGCACACCAAGGCCGAGACCGTGGCCAGCCGCAAGGCCAGCCAGATCGCGCTGGAAGCCTTCACCGCCGCACTGCCCGAGCTGCTGGGCGGCAGCGCCGACCTGACCGGCTCCAACCTCACCAACACCAAGAGCACGCCCGCGCTGCGCATCGAGCCCAACGGCGCCGTGGCCAAGACCGAGGCCGGCCAGGTGGGCCGCCACATCAACTACGGCGTGCGCGAGTTCGGCATGGCGGCCATCATGAACGGCCTGGCGCTGCACGGCGGTTTCATCCCCTACGGCGGCACCTTCCTCACATTCAGCGACTACAGCCGCAACGCCATCCGCATGGCCGCGCTGATGAAGCAGCGCGTAGTGCACGTGTTCACGCACGACTCCATCGGCCTGGGCGAGGACGGCCCCACGCACCAGTCGATCGAGCACGCCGCCAGCCTGCGCCTGATCCCCGGCCTGGACGTGTGGCGCCCCGCCGACACGGCCGAGACCGCCGTGGCCTGGAGCGTGGCCCTGTCCAACCGCGACAAGCCCACCGCGCTGCTGCTGTCCCGCCAGAACCTGCCCTACGCGCCCAAGAGCGACCTGGGCGACATCTCGCGCGGCGCCTACATCCTCTCCGAGCCCGCCGCCGTGGGTCTGAAGAAGAAGGCCCAGGCCGTGATCATCGCCACCGGCTCCGAGGTGCAACTGGCCCTGGCCGCGCAGCAACTGCTGGCCGCCAAGAAGATCGCCGTGCGCGTGGTCTCCATGCCCAGCACCACCACCTTCGACCGCGAGGACACCAAGTACAAGAAACTGGTGCTGCCCGCGGGCCTGCCGCGCATCGCCGTCGAGATGGGCGTGACCGACTTCTGGTGGAAGTACGGCTGCGCCGCGGTGGTCGGCATCGACACCTATGGCGAGTCGGCCCCGGCCGGCGTGCTGTTCAAGCACTTCGGCTTCACGGCCGAGAACGTCGCTGACACGGTGCTGGCCGCGCTGCAGCGCGCGCGCTGATCCCTCCCGGTTCTCGTTTTTTGCAATCCATCCATCCCTAGAGGCTCACACCATGACGATCAAGATTGGCATCAACGGCTTCGGCCGCATCGGCCGCAACGTACTGCGCTCGGCCGTGCAGAACTTCTCCGACATCGAAGTCGTTGGCATCAACGACCTGCTGGAGCCCGAGTACCTCGCGTACATGCTGCGCTATGACAGCGTGCATGGCCGCTTCAAGGGCGAGGTCTCGGTCGAGGGCAACACGCTGATCGTCAACGGCAAGAAGATCCGCCTGACGCAGGAGCGCGACCCCGCCAACCTGAAGTGGAATGAGGTCGGCGCCGACATCGTGATCGAGTCCACCGGTCTGTTCCTGGACAAGGCCAGCGCCGAGAAGCACATCGCTGCCGGCGCCAAGAAGGTGCTGATGTCGGCCCCGTCCAAGGACGACACGCCCATGTTCGTGTTCGGCGTGAACCACGCCACCTACGCCGGCCAGGCCATCATCTCCAACGCGTCCTGCACCACCAACTGCCTGGCCCCCGTGGCCAAGGTGCTGCATGACAAGTGGGGCATCAAGCGCGGCCTGATGACCACCGTGCACGCCGCCACCGCCACGCAAAAGACCGTGGACGGCCCGAGCAACAAGGACTGGCGCGGCGGCCGCGGCATTCTGGAAAACATCATCCCCAGCTCCACCGGCGCCGCCAAGGCCGTGGGCGTGGTGATCCCGTCGCTGAACAAGAAGCTGACCGGCATGTCCTTCCGCGTGCCCACCTCCGACGTGTCGGTGGTGGACCTGACGGTGGAGCTGGAGAAGGAAGCCAGCTACGACGAGATCAAGGCCGAGATGAAGGCCCAGTCGCAGGGCGCGCTGAAGGGCGTGCTGGCCTATACCGAGGACAAGGTGGTGGCCACCGACTTCGTGGGCGAGACCCACACCTCGGTGTTCGACGCCGACGCCGGCATCGCCCTGGACAAGACCTTCGTGAAGGTCGTGGCCTGGTACGACAACGAGTGGGGCTACTCCAACAAGTGCCTGGAGATGGTGCGCGTGATGGCCGGCAAGTAAGCCGCAGCCTCCGCCGCTCACAGAGAACGCGCCTTCGGGCGCGTTTTTTATGTCAAATACGCCTCCAGCGCTTACCCATCAAGCGCAGGCAGCTATTTATTCAATAGCAAAGCACATCCACGGCCGGCACCCCATACTTGCGGCATGACCACCTCTCCCGCCCTCCCCACCGCCGCCGATGTGCTGCGCTTTTGGTTCGACGAGGCCACGCCGCAGCAATGGTTCGCCAAGGACGCCGCGTTCGACGCCGCCATCCGCACCCGCTTCGCCGCGCTGCATGCGCAGGCCGCGCAGGGGGAGTTGTGGCACTGGCGCGGTGATGCCCAGGGCCGCCTGGCGGAAATCCTGGTGCTCGACCAGTTCTCGCGCAACCTGCACCGCGACACCCCCGCCGCCTTCGCGCAGGACGGCATGGCCCTGGTGCTGGCGCAGGAGGCCTTGGCACAGGGTCTGGACGCGCAGCTGGAGCCCGCGCAGCGCGCCTTCCTGTACATGCCCTACATGCACAGCGAGTCGCCGCGCGTGCAGGAAGAATCGGTGCGCCTGTTCACCGCGCTGGGCAACCCGGGCAGCCTGCACTTCGCGCATGCGCACCGGGACATCATTGCGCGCTTTGGCCGCTATCCGCACCGCAACGCCGCGCTGGGCCGCGCCAGCACGGCCGAGGAGCTCGCCTTCCTGCAGCAGCCGGGCAGCAGCTTCTGAAGGCAAAAGGCCGCAGGAGCCAACGCTCCTGCGGCCTTTTTCATGGTGCAGCGCCCTACTGTCGGGCGCTGGCAGCTATTGCATCAATAGCGCCCACTCACTCCGCCGTGCGGATGGTGTCGCGGCCGTTGCGGTCCTTGGCGCGCTCGATGTCGTCGCCCAGCGCGCGCACCAGCTTCTCCACGGCCGCCGTGAAAGCATCGGCCACCTTGGCCGCCTCGGCACGCGCAGCCACAGGCTGGCGGCCAGCGGGGCGCACCTCGATCACGCAGCGCTTGTCGGCCGCGCCGGACTTGCCGCCGTCCACGTCGGACAGGAACACCTCCACGCGCGTCACGTGCTCGCGAAAGCGCGCCAGCTTGGCGGTGGCTTCTTCCTGCACCCAGCGGGCCAGCGATTCGCCGCCCTGGATGTGGTCGTCGGTATGCACCTGGATCTGCATGTTTTCTCCTTCGTGAAGTGGATGGGTCGATGGGGCGGACGGTAGCGCCCCTCGTCTTCATCATGCCCCAGTAGGCGCCTGCATGCTTGATTCGCATCAAGCAAAACGCACAGCCGCGCTCTGCGGCTCGTTCCTACAGCGTGCGGGCAAGCGCGGTGTTACAACTGAGCGGATGACTGTCCTGCCGCCCTGGCTACAGCCCGACCGCATGCCGTCGGTGACGCCCTCCCAGCCGCGCCTGAAGATCGGCCTGTCCGCGTGCTTTTCGCATGCGGACCCGGGCCGGCCGCTGTTCACCAACAAGACCCTGCAGTACGTGGAGCAGTCCATCGCGCACTGGATCATGTCGGCCGGCGCGCTGGTGGTGATGGTGCCCTGCCCGACGGGCGAGACCGCGCGCGGCGACGTCACGCTCAAGCACTATGCCGAGTGGCTCGACGGCGTGGTGATGCACGGCGGGGCGGACGTCTGGCCCGGCAGCTACGGCGAGGTGCCGCTCAAGGACGCATGGCTGGGCGACCGCGTGCGCGACCTGTACGACCTGGCGGTGGTGGAGGCCTTCGAGCAGGCCGGCAAGCCCATCTTCGGCGTGTGCCGCGGGCTGCAACTCATCAACGTGGCTTTTGGCGGCACGCTGTACCAGGACATCGAGACCCAGCACCCCGGCGCGCTGCAGCACCGCAACCCGAGCACCTACGACCAACACTTCCACGAGGTGGACATCGTGCCCGGCACGCGGCTGGCGCGGCTGTATCCGGAGCAGCCGCGCGTCACCGTGAACAGCATCCACCACCAGGGCATCAAGAACCTGGCGCCCGGCTTCGACATCGAGGCCTGGAGCTACCCCGACGGCGTGCCCGAGGCGATACGCCGCAACCCGAGCCACGGGCGCGGCTACATCGCGGCGACGCAGTGGCACCCGGAGTTCCGCGCCAGCGCGGCCGTCACGCTGGACGACTCGCCGCTGCTGCACGACTTCCTGGCCGCCTGCAGCCGGGCGCGCGTGCTGCCCCGGCCCGGCCACAGCCCGCTGCAGATCCGCGACCGCGCGGAGCGCCTGCTGCGCCGCGCGCTGCTGCGCAGGCGCTAGCCAAAATTGGCGCTAGCGCTTGATGGGCAAGCGCTGACAGCTATCAATAACGCAGCATCAATGGTGGTGCCCATGCCCGCCATGCACATGGCGGTGGGCAATCTCCTCGGCTGTGGCGGCGCGTACCTCGGTCACCTTGCAGGCAAAACGCAGCGCCTTACCGGCCAGCGGGTGGTTGCCGTCCAGGTGCACCACGGGGCCCTTGATCTTGACCACGTAGAACATCTGCGGCTGGCCGTCGGCGCCGGGCCCCTGCAACTGGCCGCCCACTTTCACGCCGGGCGGGAACTCGCTCTTGGGGATGGTGCGCACCAGGCTCTCGTCGCGCGCGCCGAACGCGTCCTCCACCGCCAGGTCCAGCGTGACGGCATGGCCCGGGGCCTGGCCTTCCAGCGCGGCCTCGACCTTGGGGAAGATGTTCTCGTAGCCGCCGTGCAGGTAGGCCACATTGCCGGCATCCAGGGGCTTGCCCGTGGCGGGATCGGTGACGCGGTAGCTGAGCGTGACGGCGGTGTCTTGGGTGATGTTCATGGCTTGGTTTCCGTGGAGGGCGGCGGCGCGGGCAGGCGCCGCCGCAAGGCCGCCATTGTCCCGCACACGCCAAGGCCGCGGGGGCGGCCGGGCCGGCCGCTGCGCAGGCGTTCAGGCCTGCGGCACCTCGTCCTGCGCGCTGCCCGGGTGGCGCGCAAAGCGCCGGGGGGCGCTGCCATGCACCGGGTCGCTCGCGTCCCAGGGCCAGCCGCCGAACTGCGTGCGGCGAAAGTCCTGCATGGCCTGCATGATTTCCTGCTGGGTGTTCATCACGAACGGGCCGTACTGCACCACCGGCTCGCCGATGGGACGGCCCTGCAGCAGCAGGCATTCCACGGTGTCGCCGCCGGTGTTGACCAGCTCCAGCGCCCGATCGGCCGCCACCTCCAGCGCCGCGTGGCCGCCCTGGGGCTCGCCGACGATCGAGAGCCCTTCGCCCACGAACCAGTACAACATGCGGCGCGTGCCCTGTCCGCGGGCCGCCGGCAGCGTCCAATGCGCGCCGGGCTCCATGCGCAGCGTCCAGATGGCGACGTCGGCGTCCGCCTGCGCGGCCCAGGACTCGGGGGGCGGCGGCAGCGGCGCACCGGCGCCGTCCAGCGCGCCGGCGACCACGGTGACCGTGGTGCGCAGGCCTGCCGCGTCGGCATGCTCCAGGCGCGGGATGCGTTCGTTCCACAGCATGGTGAAGTGGGGCCGCACCATCTTGTGGCGCGCGGGCAGGTTCAGCCAGATCTGGAACAGCTCCAGCGGGTTGGGCGCGTCGGTGTTCAGCAGCGGGAACATCTCCGAATGCATGATGCCCGCGCCGGCGGTGACCCACTGCACGTCGCCGCCACCGAAGCGCGCGGCCGCGCCCAGCGAGTCGGCATGGTCGATCAGGCCCTTGCGCACCAGCGTGACGGTCTCGAAGCCCCGGTGCGGGTGGCCGGGAAAGCCGGGCACGTGCTCGCCGTGGTACATCGAAAAGCCGTCCTTGCGGCTGAAATCGCTGCCCATCTGGCGCCCCTCCAGCGCCACCGCCTGCACGCCCATGGCGCCGTTGCCGGCGGGGTAGGCGTCGTCATGGTGGGCGCAGAACAGGAACGGATCGAGCGTGGGCCACAGCGGCCCCAGGGGCTGGGATTGCAGGACGGGACTGGCGCGGGTGTTCATGGGGTTCCTTTCCAAGGCCGGCGCGGCGACACGGCGCCGGCACTGTGCATCATGTGGGGACGGAAGGCCGTTTGCCCAGCGGGCGCCGGCGCGACACTGCGGCCCATGCGTGGAACGATGGGGGCGTCTTCTTTCAGGAAAAACCGTCGCAAAGGCAGTCGGGGCGAGCGCTGGCAGCTACCTTTTCATGAGCAACCTGGCGCCCTGTACGCGGGACCAGCTCCAGCAGCGACGGCCCACCGGCCCGCGGCACCTGCCCCGCGCCTTCAGCCCGGCGCGGAGTCCGCCAGCACCATCCACGACACGCCAAAACGGTCGTTGACCATGCCGAACGCGGGCGAAAAGAAGGTCTTGGCCATCGGCGCCACCACCGTGCCGCCGTCGGCCAGCGCGTCGAACCTGCTGCGCGCCTCCACCTCGCTGGCCACCGAGAGCGTGAGCGAGATGCCGTTAAACACCGGGTGGCCGCCCGCCAGGCCGTCCGAGGCCATGAGGGTCGTCTCTCCCACGCGCAGCTCCGCATGCATGACCTTGTCGCCGGGCACGGCGGCCGACGCGAAGCATTCGCCCGCGGGCGGCTCGGGGCTGTCCCGAAAGCGCATCAGCAACTGCGTCTGCGCGCCCAGCGCCTGGGCGTAGAACGCCAGCGCCTCTTCGCAGCGGCCATCGAACATCAGATAGGGTTGGACTTGCATCGCGTTCTCCGCACAAAGGGCCGTGGGGTTGAAAGGCACCGCCTACGCCGCCGCGCCGATGGCGGGCCGGGCCTGTCCGCGCGGGTCCAGCGCCACCTGGATCTGCGGCGCCCCGCGCACATCGGGGCGGGCGCGGTCGCCCAGGTCCTGCAGCGCGGTGAACTGCCCGTCCAGGTACAGGAAGGTGATGCTGGCGGCGATGTGGGCCAGCGCCTGCCGCGCATCGTCAAAGCCTTCGGCCTCCACGCGCCCGTCGCCATCCAGCTGGTAGGCCCAGCCCTGCGCCTGCGGTGCGAGGGCGCCCAGGTCGATGAGCTTGTCGCGCACATTGCTGGCGTACACGCGCCCGCCCGACGCGTACAGCGTGAAGGTGTGGGCGGGGTGGCTTTCGGCCGGCGGCGGCGCGGCCTCGGTGGCGTCGGTGTGGGAGGGGCGAGAGGTCATGGCGGCGTCCTGGCGGTGGCAGGTGGGATGCCGCGCCACACATGGTGCGGCCCCGGCAGCGCCATCGTAGGCAGCCGGCCGCGCGCGGGCTGTAGGAAAACGCCGGGCGCTGCTGCTTTGCATAAAAAAGGCCTGCAGCACCCGCCCATCAAGCGCTGACAGCTATGCAAATAGGAGCATCAGCGCCGTCCGCGCCCCCACCACCAGCCCACCGCCAGGCCGACCACACCGAGTACCGCCACCACCGTGGCCGATCCGGCCATGCGCTGGCGGTGGCCGCCGTCGATGGAAGTCTGGTGCGAGGGGGCAAACAGATTGCCTTGGGTGAGCGGCGCGGGCGCTGCCCGGCGCAGCCCCAGGTCGCTGAACCAGCGCATGGCGCGCGCCGTGCCCTGCGGCGCCAGCGCATGCGCCACACGCCCGGGCATCGCGCCCAGGCCCAGCCAGGTGACGGCGCGCGGCTGGGCCGCATCGGCCAGGTCCACGATGGCCTGGGCCACCGCGCGCGGGTCCACCATGGGCAGCGGCGGGCGGATGCGCCGGCCCGTGTAGTTGGCGCCATGCGACAGGCCCGGCGAATCGACGAAGGTGGGCGCGACGTCGCACACATGCACCTGGGGCAGGTCGACCACCTCGGCGCGCAGGCTTTCGGACAGGCCGCGCAGGCCGAACTTGCTGGCCGTGTAGGCGGCCGCGTAGGGCGCGGGCACCCAGCCGCCCAGCGAGATCAGGTTCACCAGCAGGCCGTGGCCCTGCGCGCGAAAGCGCGTGAGCGCCGCGTGCGCGCCGTGCACGTGGCCCAGCAGGTTGGACTCGATCACGCGGCGGTGCGCGGCCAGCGGCACATCGTCAAAGCGCCCCACGGCTCCCACGCCCACGCCGTTGATCCACACATCGATGCGCCCGAAGTGGCGCACCGCCTTGTCGGCCAGGACCTGCACCGCGTCGGCGTCGGTCACGTCGGTGGGAATGCCCAGCGCCTGCCCACCCTCGGCGCGGCAGGCCAGCGCCACAGGGGCGAGCGTGTCAGGGTTGCGCGCGGCCAGCACCAGGCGCGCGCCGCGGCGCGCAAACGCCAGCGCCGTGGCATGGCCGATGCCGCTGGAGGCGCCGGTGATCACCACCACCGGATTGGGCGAGGACGCAAAGACGCTGGACGGGCTGGCGGGCAAAGCTGTGGTCATGGTGCGGCGGGCCGCGCAGACGCTGCGCGGCGCAACGAAGGGCCAAAACCCTATTTGTAACCGCGCTGGCGGCGCAACGGCGTAGGACAGCCTCCCTCGCGCTGCGCATTTGCATCCAAACAGGCTGCAGCGCTTGCGTATCCAGCGCGAAGCGCTATGAGTAGCGCAGCATTCACGACAGCGGCTTGGTGCCGAAGCGCACCAGCAACCCGCGCGGAGTGACGGTGATGCTCTCGGGCTGCAGGCCCATGCCGTCGGCCAGCGCCAGGTCTTTGTCGCGCAGCTGGTGCAGCACCACCTCGCGCAGCGACTGGTCGGCCAACTGCTGGCCGTAGCGCTGCAGCATGCCGGCGGCAGAGGGCTGCACACCGTCCAGGCGCAGCGCGTTCACATGCAGGTCGTGCGCGCGGATGGTGCGGTCGGTGGGTTCGTAGCGCAGGCCGAAGTCCACATCGAACGCGCCCGTGTATCGCCGCGCCTGCAGCAGCGCGCCGCTGGCCGCCACGTCCAGCACGGCGTTGAGGCGGTTGCGCTCGGGCAGCAGCGTGAGTTGCGGCGTCTGCAACTGCAGGTCCAGCAGCCCGCCCAGCGGGTAGCTGCGCGGGAAACGCTCGGCCAGCGCCTGCTGCAGCTGCTGGGTGCTGATGGTGTAGCTGGGCTGCGCGCTGGCACAGCCGGCGGCCAGTGCCAGGGCGGCGGTCAGTGTGTGCGAGAGGGCGAGTCGGCGGTGCATGGCGTTGTCAGCGAAAGACTTGGCATTGTGCGCAGCGCCGCGGCCCGCAGTGCAACCAGCTGCGTCAACCGGTGTGCTGCGCGCCGGCCAGCGCGCGCAGTTGCTGGTGCGCAGCGCTGTCCAGGTCCACGGGGCGCTGGTGCTTGGCCAGCAGGTAGCGCTCGCTGAACACGTCCAGCCAGGCCAGCAGCAACGCGGCCGCGTGCGTGTCGCCCGCCTGCGCCAGGCACAGCGCCGCCACCTCGGCGGTGCAGAAATGGTCGCTGCGCTTGGAGCGGCGCAGCCGGTAGCGCGAGGCCTCGTCGCTGTGCAGGCTCAGCACCGGGAAGCGGTCCAGATAGGGGCTTTTGCGGAACATCTTGCGCGCCTCGGGCCAGGTGGCGTCCAGCAGCACGAACAGCGGGCGCGGGCCCTGCGGCGCAGCGGCGGGCGCAGCCGCGTCGGCCTGTGGCGCCACGGCCTGCACCACGCGCGCGGCCTGCGCGAACTCACCCGGGAACACCACGTAGGGCTGCCACTGCGGGTCGGCCAGCAGCGCCAGCAGGGCGGGATCGACCTCGGTGCGCGCCCAGCCAAACGCGTGGGTGTCGGGCACCAGGTCGGCGATCAGCCAGCCCGTGTTGCTGGGCTTGAGCGGCTCGGTGTCCGCCATCAGCAGGCACATACCCGCGCGCACCGCGGGCTGCGGGCGCAGCGCGCACTGGCAGTGGCTCAGGGGCAGGCGGCAGCCCTCGCAACGCTCGCGGCGCGAGCCGCCGCGCGCCAGGAACGGCTTGGCGCTGCGGGCCAGGCGCGCGGCGCGCAGCAAGGAAACGGCATGGGGCATGGAAGGGCGGCGTGCACCGCAACGGGCGCGCACAAGGGTCGGCAAGGCGGCGATTGTGGGGCATGCGCGCGACACGGCCGCCGCTTTCATCAGGGTAAGCCCTCGCATCGCGGCGCAACTGTTTTAGCCATTGAAATTTAAAACACGGTCTTTGACCAACCACCGCACCCACACCTAAATTTCATGACAGATCACGTTTCATCCAAAGAAACACGCACCATGCCCCCCACCCCCTCCAGCGCACGCCCCAAGGCCGTGGTGAACCACCTGCCCGGTGGCAGCACGTCCACCGTGGAGCGCGCCATGCGCGTGCTGCGGGTGATGTCCGAAGGCGGCAACGCGCGCCTGACCGACATTGCCGCCGCGGCCGAACTGGACAAGGCCACTACGCTGCGCCTGCTGGAGGTGATGGTGCGCGACGGCTTCGTCGCGCGCGATGCGCAGAGCAAGCAGTTCTCGCTCGGGCCCGAACTCATGGTGCTGGGCGCGGCCGCGCTGCGGCGCTTTGACCCGCGGCCGCTGGCGCGCCCCAGCCTGCTGCGGCTGGTGGGCCAGTTCGAGGACAGCGTGGTGCTGTCCATCCCCAGCGGCGTGGAGTCGCTGTGCATCGACGTGGAGGAAGGCACCTACCCCATCCGCGCCAACTACCTGCGCGTGGGCAGCCGCCGCCCGCTGGGCGCCGGGGCCGGCAGCCTGGCGCTGCTGGCCTGGATGCCCGAGGCCGAGCGCGAGGCGGCGCTGGAAATCCTCGCCAACCAGATGAGCCGCTACCCGCGCATCACGCCCGCGCTGCTGCGCGAGCGCATCGCCGACGCGCGCGAACGCGGCCACGTGGTGCTGCTGGACGTGGTCGTCGAGCGCATGGGCGGCATCGCCGTGCCCGTACTCGACCCCGAGGGCCGCCCCGTGGCGGCCCTGAGCATTGCCGCGCTGAACGAGCGCATCCTCGCGCGGGAAGCCGCCATGGCCCAGGCGCTGATGCGCGAATCCACCGTATGCCAGGTGCGCTGGTCCGAGGCCGTGCGCACCAGCCGCCGCCAGGCCGGCGCAGCCTCCCCCTCAAGACCCCTCCCGGAGACCCCGCGATGACCCCACCCTCCCCCGCCTACCTGCGCGGCGCGGGCAGCACACCCTTTGGCCGCCACGAAGGGCGCGGCGCGCTCGACCTGATGGCCGGCGCCGCGCACCAGGCGCTGGCCAGCGCCGGCCTGGCACGCGCCGACATCGACGGCGTGCTGTGCGGCTACGCCACCACGCTGCCGCACCTGATGCTGTCCACGCTGTTCTGCGAGCGCTTCGCACTGGCGCCGCGCTACGCGCACAGCATGCAGCTGGGCGGGGCCACGGGCGCGGCCATGCTGATGGCCGCGCGTGAGCTGGTGCGCTCGGGCCGCTGCCGCAACGTGCTGGTGGTGGCGGGGGAGAACCGCCTCACGGGCCAGTCGCGCGACAGCTCCATCCAGACCCTGGCCCAGGTGGGCGACGCCGACTACGAGGTGCCCAACGGCGCCAGCGTGCCCGCGTACTACGCGCTGATGGCCTCGGAATACATGTACCGCACGGGCGTCACCAGCGCCGACCTGGCCGAGTTCGCCGTGCTCATGCGCGCCAACGCCGCGCGCCACCCCGAGGCGCACCTGCGCACGCCCATCACCCATGCCGAGGTGCTAGCCGCCAAGCCCATCGCCGCGCCGCTGTCGCTGCTGGACTGCTGCCCCATTTCCGACGGCGCCATGGCGTTCGTCGTCTCGGCCGAGCCCGGCCCGCACGCCCCGGTGCGCCTGGCGGGCGCGGGCCAGGCACACCGCCACCAGCACCTCACCGCCATGGCGGACGTGATGCGGTGCGGCGCATCCGATGCCGCCGCCCAAGCCTTTGCCGAGGCCGGCCTGAGCCCTGCGGACATCGACTACCTGGGCATCTACGACTCATTCACGATCACGCTGGTGATGCTGCTCGAAGAGATCGGCTTCGCGCCGCGCGCCGGCGCCGCCGCACGGGCCCGCGCGGGCGACTTCGCGCCCACCGGTGCGCTGCCGCTGAACACGCACGGCGGCCTGCTGTCGTTCGGCCACTGCGGCGTGGCCGGCGGCATGGCCCACACCGTGGAGGCCTGGCGGCAGATGACGTGCCAGGCGGGCGAGCGGCAGATCCGTGCGCCGCAACGCGCCTTCATCCATGCCGACGGGGGCGTGATGTCGTCCCACGTGAGCCTCATTCTTTCAACGGAGGGCTGACCGCCATGACCTCGCTGGCAACCCCTTTCAACGACGGCCTGCGCGCGGGCGTGGTGCGCTTTCAAAGCTGCGCCGCCTGCGGCCATGCCCAGACCCTGGCGCGCTACGCGTGCCAACGCTGCGGCCACGAGGGGCTGGACTGGCGCGCCGCCGCCGGCACCGCCACCGCGCGCGCCACCACGGTGGTGGCGCGCGCGCCCTCGGAGGACTTCCGCGCGCTGGCGCCCTACACGCTGGTGATCGTGCAGCTCGACGAGGGCCCGCGCCTCATGGGCCACGCGGCCGCGGGCGTGCAGATCGGCGAGCGCGTGCGCGCCGAATTCTTCGAGCACCTGGGCCGGCCGCTGCTGCGCTTCGTGCCAGATGAAGCAACACCCCCCTGAGACGCTTCGCGTCCTCCCCCCGCTCTCGCATTGCTGCGCAACGCGGGCAGGGGGACGCAGCCCTCGCTGCGGGGCGGCGCGGCCGGCCCAGGCCCTTGCTCGGCTGCCCTGGTTTCGGTTGCGCCAGTTGCATCGGCCGCGCTTTTCATCCATCGACTGAAAGATCACAAGGAGACAAACCATGCCATTCACCTCTTTACACCGCCGCCGCTTCACGGGCCTGGCCTGCGCCGCGCTGTGCGCCGCCGCCACGCCCTTTGCCTGGGCCAGCGACTACCCGAACAAGCCCGTGAAGCTGGTCGTGCCCTACCCACCCGGCGGCCCCACCGACATCGTGGCGCGCGTGGTGGCGCAAAAGCTCCAGGAGCAGATGGGCCAGCCCTTCGTGATCGACAACCGCCCCGGCGCGGGTGCCAACATCGGCGCCGAAGCCGTGGCCCGCAGCCCCGCGGACGGCTACACGCTGGTGGTGGCCACCACGGCGCACGCCATCAACCCCTCGCTGTTCAGCAAGCTCAACTACTCCATCACCAAGGACTTCGCGCCCGTCTCGCAGCTCACCAGCGGGCCGCTGGTCATCGTGACCCACCCCGCCACGCCCGCCAACAACGTGAAGGAGCTGATCGCGCTGGCCAAGTCCAAGCAGGGCGGGCTCAACTACGCGTCGTCCGGCAACGGGCAGTCCACGCACCTGTCGGCCGAGCTGTTCAGCGCGTCGGCCGGCGTGAAGATGGCCCATGTGCCGTACAAGGGCAGCGCGCCCGCACTCACCGACGTGATGGGCGGCCAAGCGGACCTGATGTTCGACACCATGCTCTCGTCCATGCCGCACGTGAAGGCCGGCAAGTTGAAAGCCCTGGCCGTCACCAGCAGCCAGCGCTCGCCCAGCGCGCCGGACATCCCCACGGTGGCCGAGTCCGGCCTGCCCGGCTACGAGGCCATCGCCTGGAACGGCGTGCTGGCGCCCGCGGGCACGCCCAAGGAAGTGGTGGACCGCCTGAACGCCGAGCTGAAGAAGGCGCTGGACAACCCCGAGGTGAAACAGCGCTTTGAGGCCCAGGGCTTTGCCGCCGCTTGGAACACGCCCACCGCCTACGCCGGCTTCCTGCAGGCCGAGGTGGACAAGTGGGGCAAGGTGGTCAAGGCCTCCGGCGCAAAGATTGACTGAGGCCCGCTGAATGGCCGCGCCGCGCGCCACACGCTCGCCCCGCTGGGCGCTGCGGTGGCGGCGCGGCCGGCTTCAGGCCCCGGGCGGGTTGCCGCCGAGCTGGCGTGTGCTGGCTGCCTGCGCCGCGCTTATGTACCTGCCATTGCATTCCACGCCCCTGCCAGCAGCGGGGCGACTGAACGCCCAACGTCTCGCGACCCATCATGTCTGACCTTCTTACCTCCGCACTCAACCCCCGCTCGGTCGCCATCGTTGGCGCCTCCGAGAACATCCACAAGATCGGCGGCCGGCCCATCCACTACATGCAGCGCCACGGCTACCGGGGCACCATCTATCCCATCAACCCGGCGCGCGAGGAAGTGCAGGGCCACAAGAGCTACGCCGGCCTGGCCGCGCTGCCCGAGGTGCCCGACCTGGCGCTGATCGCCGTGGGCGGCGACAAGACCGTCGCCGCGGTGGAGGAATGCGCCGCGCGCGGCGTGAAGTCCGCCGTGGTGATCGCCTCGGGCTTTGGCGAGACGGGCCCCGCCGGGCGCGAGCTGCAGGACCACATGGTGGCCACCGCGCGCGCCGCCGGCATGCGCCTGTACGGCCCCAACACGCAGGGCCTGGCCAACTTCGGCACGGGCGCCATCGCGGGCTTTTCCACCATGTTCATCGAGGTGCCGCCCATGGACGGCCCCGTGGGCATCGTGAGCCAGAGCGGCGGCATGAGCGCCATGGCCTACGGCCTGCTGCGCGGGCGCGGCCTGGGCGTGCGCCATGTGCATGCCACGGGCAACGAGGCCGACGTGACCGCGTCCGAGATGGCCTGGGCCGTGGCGCACGACCCCGACGTGCAACTGCTGCTGCTGTACCTGGAGAACATCGCCCACCCCGAGATGCTGGCCGCCACCGCCGCCTACGCGCGCGAGCGCGACCTGCCCATCGTCGCGGTGAAGGCCGGGCGGTCGGCCAGCGGGCAAAAGGCCGCGTCGTCCCACACGGGCGCGCTGGCCAACGAGGACCGCACGGTGGACGCGTTCTTCAAGCACCACGGCATCTGGCGCGTGCGCGACCCGCATGAGCAGGCACGCGCCGCGCACGCCTACCTGAAGGGCTGGCGCCCCGAGGGCCGCCGCCTGGTGGTGATCAGCAACTCCGGCGCCAGCTGCGTGATGGGCGCCGACGCCGCCGAAGACATGGGCCTGTCCCTGGCGGAACTGAGCCCCGCCACGCAGGCCGACGTGGCCTCCAAGCTGCCGGGCTTTGCCACCGCCAGCAACCCCATCGACGTCACCGCCGCGCTGCTGTCCAACAGCGGCCTGTTCGGCGACGTGCTGCCCGCCGTGGCGCAGGACCCGGCGGCGGACCTGTTCTTCCTGAACATTCCCGTGGCCGGCGCGGGCTACGACGTGGACCGGTTCGCCCGCGACGCCGCGGCCTTCGAGGCCGCGACGGGCAAGCCCGTGGCCGTGGCCGCGTGGCAAGAGAGCGTGGCCGCGCCCTTTCGCGCGCACGGCATCGCCACCTTCCCCAACGAGGGCGAGGCCATCGCCGTGCTGGCCCAGGTGGCTGGCCACACGGAACGGATGCGCCAGCCGCGCGCCACGTGGCCCGCATTGCCCCACGTGCAGGTGCCTGCCGGCGCACAGGGCTTTCTCAACGAGGTGGACAGCCTGGGCCTGCTGGCGCGCCACGGCGTGCCCACGGTTCCCATGCACCTGTGCCGTACCGCCGACCAGGCGCGCGCAGCGTTTGACGCCATCGGCGCGCCCGCGGTCGTGAAGGCCTGCTCGGCCGAGGTGCCGCACAAGTCCGAGCACGGGCTGGTGGCCCTCAACGTGCAGACGCGCGAGCAGGCGGCCGAGCTGTTCGAGCGCTTCTGGGCCAAGATGGACGCCATGGGCGTGCAGCGCGACGGCGTGATCGTGGCGGCCACGCGCAAGGGCCAGCACGAGTTCATGGTGGGGGCGCGCATGGACCCGATCTTTGGCCCCGTGGTGGTAGTGGGCGACGGCGGCAAGTACGTGGAAGCGCTCAAGGACTGCGCCGTGCTGCTGCCCCCGTTCTCCGAGGCCGACGTGCAGGCCGCGCTGCGCACGCTGCGCATCGCCCCGCTGCTGGATGGCGTGCGCGGCGAGCCGCCGCTGGACGTGGCCGCCCTGTCGCGCATCGCCGTGGCCGTGGGCCAGGTGATCGCGGGTGCCGGCGGCGCCATTGCATCGCTGGACCTGAACCCGGTGATGGTGGGCGCCGCAGGCCAGGGCGCCGTGGTGGTGGATGCGCTGGTGGAAGTATCAAAAGCATAGCTGCTTGCGCTTGCTACATAAGCGCTAGAGCCGTTTTTGACCATGAACCTGCGCGCTGACCGGGGTGCGGCGCACGCCCACCGCTGGTGCGTGCGCTTGCGCTGCTCAGCGCCAAGTGCGTGGCGGCTCACCGCGCCACGCGTGTGCCCTAAGCGGCGTGAGCCTCGGGCGGTTCAGCCCCGCGCCGGGATGGCCCGCGCCGGGTCAGCCCCGCGCCGGATTAGCCCCGCGCCGGAATCTCCAGCCCCCGCTGCACGGCGGGGCGTGCCACGAAGGCCGCCAGCACGCGCTGCACCTGCGGGAAGGCGTCAAAGCCCACCAGGTCGCCCGCGCCGTAGAAGCCCACCAGGTTACGCACCCAGGGGAACACGGCGATGTCGGCGATGGTGTAGTCGCTGCCCATGATCCAGTCGCGGCCCGTCAAGCGCTGCTCCAGCACGCCCAGCAGGCGCTTGGACTCGGCCACGTAGCGGTCGCGCGGGCGCTTGTCCTCGTAGTCCTTGCCCGCGAACTTGTGGAAGAACCCGAGCTGCCCGAACATCGGCCCCACGCCGCCCATCTGCCACATCAGCCACTGCAGCGTCTCGTAGCGCGCGGCAGCGTCCTGCGGCAGAAAGCGCCCGGTCTTCTCGGCCAGGTAGACCAGGATGGCGCCGGACTCAAACAGCGCCAGCGGCTGGCCGCCGGGGCCATGCGGGTCGAGGATGGCGGGGATCTTGTTGTTGGGGTTGAGCGCGAGGAACTCGGGCGAGAGCTGGTCGTTGGTGTCGAAGCTCACCAGGTGCGGCTCGTACGGCAGCCCCGTCTCTTCCAGCAGGATCGACACCTTCACGCCATTGGGCGTGGGCAGCGAATACAGCTGCAGCCGGTCGGGGTGCGCGGCGGGCCATTTGGCCGTGATGGGGTGGGTCCATGCCATGGGCAACTCCTTTTTCAATCCTTGACGAGGCCGCAGTCCACCACCAGGTTCTGCCCCGTCACGGCGCGGCCCCAGGGCGAGAGGAAGAACAGCACCGCGTCGGCAAACTCGGCCGGCGTGGTCACGCGGCGCAGCGGGGTCATGCTGGCGATGAGATCGAACACCGCCTCGGGCGTGGCGCTGCTGGCGTCGGTGGTGCGCAGCAACCCGCCCGACACCATGTTCACCGTGATCCCATCCGGCCCCAGGTCGTGCGCCGCCGTGCGCGTGAGCGACAGCAGCGCGGCCTTGGCCGCCGTGTAGTCGTGGTACGGCACCACCGGGTTCTGGAACAGGTTGGTGCCCACGTTCACGACACGCCCGCAGCCCTGCGCGCGCATGCCGGGCAGCGCGGCCTGCATGGTGTTGAGCGCGCCCTTGACCGCGCCCTCGATCTGCTGGCTGAAGCGCTCCCAGGTGATCTCGCCCAGCTTGGGGCGCGCATCGCCGTCGAACGAGAACTGCGCCAGCGCGTTGTTCACCACGGCGCTGATGGGGGCGCCCGTGCGCTCGCGCGCAGTGGCAAACAGGCGCTGCACGGCGGCGGCGTCGGTCACGTCGGCCTGCAGCGCAATGGCGCGCGGGCCCAGCTCGTCGGCCAGCGCCTGGGCGGCGACATCGCTGCGGTGGTAGTTGATGACCACGCCCGCGCCCTCGCGCGCCACGGCGCGCGTGATGGCCTGGCCCAGGCCCCGGGCGCCGCCCGTGACCAGCACCCATTGTTCAGACAGTTGCATGCGTGAACGCTCCGGGGGTCAGGCGGCCTTGGGCGGGCGGTGCAGCACGCACAGCTTGTTGCCGGCCGGGTCGCGCAGGTAGGCCAGGTACAGCCGCCCGCCCGGCGCATGCTCGCGCCAGCCCGGCGGGTCTTCACACGTCACGCCGCCGCTGGCCACGCCCGCCGCATGCGCCGCATCCACCTGCTCGGTCGACTCCGCCGCAAAGCCCGTCGTGGCGCCGTTACCAAAGCAGGCCGGCTCGCCATTGATGGGCGCGGAGATGGCAAAGGTGTTGCCCGCGTGGCGCCAGAAGGTGCGGCCCTTGGGGTCGGTGAAGCCAGGCTTGCAGCCCAGGGCGCCCAGGAAGGCGTCGTAGAACTGCTTGGATTGATCGGGGTTGCTGGCTCCCAGCATGACGTGGCTGAACATGGGGGGTGGGTCTCCTTGGTGAAATGCTTGGTGGGCACCTGGAGGACAGGCGCGCGGCACATGCGCCGCGGGCACAGATAGTAGCGGGCGAAGCGCTGAGCCGCAGGAAAGCTACAAGGAGGTATCAACGAGCAGTCCCTGCTTGTGCAGCCGGTGATCGTGGGACGAGTCGTATGCCTAACCCTAACGTGCAAGGTAAGGGGCGGCCCGCTTGCGGGACGTCCAGCGGAGGCCGAAGGCCGTAGCGTCCTTGACCGACGGGTTAGACCTGTATTTTGAGAATGTTAGTTGAGCCAGCATGCGCAAAGGCTTTCAGAAATAAATACTGTGGCCATGCTCAAGGGCAATGGTTTTTCTGCGTAACTCATATGCAAGCCACGGCAGAGGTGTTTTCATTGATGCATGAGCAACAAAGCGACCATTGTGTGTCACAAAAAACTGCGTATGAGGGTTCTTATAAATAGGACGGTCTTGAGTTTCGTCCGGATAAATAATGTCGTTGTCACTAGCGCCAATCACAGAGGCATCAGGTAAATGTTTTTTGCACCAGGCTTCCAATATGCTTCTGCGCGTATACACCCCCCCAGCGAGCGACATTAGCCATTTATGGTTTTCTAGATGCTCTGTCATCCCTGGTATATTTTCAGGAGCAGGCGGATCTTGGTAGTCTAGGGAGTAAATCATCCCACCATAGTGCAGCCAACAAGAGTGGCCGTCATTTACGACCTCTACCCCTTTGGGACACCAATCCCACAGAAACTTTTCAGTTTCACGAAGGCGCTTTGGCGCAGACAGGCGACGCAAAATCGAGTTCAACATACGGTGTAATGGTATAGGTCTAACGCCCTGAGGTCAGCCGCCGCCGTAGGCGGTCGGCTGCGACGATTGGTTAGACGAGAACAAAACCAGTGAATTCGCTATCCAGGCTTGTGGGAAAATTGACACAATGTGAATCATTTGCATGTTTTATCAGCTCTTTACGGTTCCGGCATAAAAATACAGGCTTCATGCAGTCGGCACAGTAGCGAACTTGTGTCTCCTTTTCAATGGTTCGGAGATCCTTCCATTTTTTCTTACAAGCATATATAGACTTGCAAGTGATGAATTTTCCATCTTCAGTAGGTATATCTATTTCGTTCATTATGCAATGCTAAAATCAAGCGGACAGGGTGAGTAGCCGTCGAGGGTGGGGAGATTTGAACGAAATTTTAGAACGCATCTTCATCTTAAATTTGATTCAAATGAGCCTGACAGAATAGGCGACCACTTGCGCTTTGGTCG
Organism: Diaphorobacter sp. LI3; assembly: GCF_022807955.1. NCBI lineage: Bacteria > Pseudomonadati > Pseudomonadota > Betaproteobacteria > Burkholderiales > Comamonadaceae > Diaphorobacter > Diaphorobacter sp. LI3. The sequence goes on from NZ_CP094346.1 coordinate 3,965,337, forward strand.
TGGAGCTCGCTTGATGATCTTCTTTTGAATCTCTATTTCTTTTAGAAGGATTACGCGTGACTCTTCACTCTTTTCTTCATGGAATTTCTTCTCCAAAGATTTCAGCAGACTACGGTGCTTTGCCAAATTTTCTTTATTTTCGATTTGCTTTTCTTGGTGTTGCAGTTTAATTTCTTTTGCATAGACACTGGCCTGATACTCTATAGGTACTGAGGCTAATTTTTCTGCAAATTTCTTGTTCGACTTCTTCACCGACTTCATGTGAATTTCTAACGAACCAAGGTAAGCGGCGGCGAAGCCGTCCGCTTGACCGCAGAGTTAGACCCGAAGGCCAAAAGGGAGCGCCCAGCCTTGAAGACGTGCGCGGCCCAGGAAAAAGCGCTGGGCCACGGAAGCGGCGCAGCGCTGCAAGAAAGATAGCTGGTAGCGCTTGCTGTACAAGCGCTGGAGGCCCAAAAGGCTTGAAACTTGCGCAGTGCAGACAGGCGAAGCCCGGCGCAGCGCCAAAACTCCAAAGGAGAAACCTTTGAGATTGGCGAAGCGCTGGAATAAATGCTGGCCTGCATAAAGCGGAATATGAAGGGACTAACGCCCTGATTTCAGCCGACGCCGAAGGCGGTCGGCTGCGACGAATAGTTAGAACCAAACCAAAAATACATCGAGTCACACTGATAGATAAATTTCTACTTTTTATGAGGGTGCATCAATTTTCCCCATTTTTCCAATAATTTGTTTGGATTTTGGAGAATTTTACGTGCATTTTCAGCTCTTTGTTTGGAGAGCGAGTGTTTGCTAGCATTGATATTTTTTAATAAAATTTCCGACTTTGAATCTTGCTTATTGAACCATGCAATTAGATCGTTGAGTGTATCTGGGGCTGATATTGACATCAGCATCATGGCAAATTCGTCGGCTAAATCCTCGTTACTGTAATCTCCAATTCCCCAAAGGTACATTAATGAATGCGCCAGTTCATGAAGTAATATTGGATGTATTGCGCCAATGGTTCCTTTTTCAGCCAAGTCTCCAATGAGCTCAGTGCAAATAACTATATTAGGGGTGGAGAAGGCGTTAACTTCACCACATGGTTTTGCTATGATTTTTATACTTGGTAAATTATATGTTCTGGATAGGGCATCAATTGTTATATTTAGAATATTTTCTATGTTTTTTCTGGAGGACTGCGGCCTTTTTCCTACCCTGTCTATTCGTATGTATGTATCTGCTGCGTAGCTATTTTCATTTTTTAAAAATAATGCCGCGTACTGATTGTTTGCGGGTACCTGAATTGTTTTTGCTCCGGAGCCGATCAGTGTTTGATGCAGTAGAAAATTCGGAGTTGGATTTTCGTCTTCTATGTCTTTTTGTTTTATCAGAAAAATTTTGATTGGGGCAGTGGTGATATATCTAAATTCGTAGTGATCACCGAATTTATTGCTATGCAGCTCAATGGAAGTTGCTTCTCCTCGCGGTAGAGTCAATTTTTCGGACGAAACTATATGCCTGTAGGCTGGGTCTACTTCTATTTTAACTTGCGCATTACAATTGGCGCCAAAAAACAGAATGGCGATAAATATATATACAATTTTTCCATGAAGAGAGAATTGTAATTTTTCGATTGAATCCATAACAATGAGTGGTTTTGATATATGTATAGTTGCCTCAAAAATCAATAGATAAAATTGAAGAATTTAAATATTTTTCCATAAATTCGTTAATATCTGCGCATGGTTGATAGTTTTTTTCATACCAATTTTTTAGAGTGATATTATCTGGCTCTTGTGCAATTGCATGTGGTTTTAAACGAATAACATCGCAACCAAGCTGAATTGCATATTGCTCGGCGCAAATGAGTAAAAGCGCTCCCAGTCCTTTTCTTCTAAATGAAGGAAGAACAAAAATTTCGTAAATTAAACCAGATTTTCTGTCGCTCCAGTCTTCATGCAAAAGTAAGCCAGTCTCTTTGCCGTTATGCGAAGCAAAGAACCCTTGTAATCTACTGCAGTAGCCGCGTTCTAAACGCTCTCGAAGAATAGGTTCGCGCAGTTCGGATGAGGAGGAGATTTTCAATATCTCTGGCATAAAGAAAATTCGCTATCTAACGGCCCAGATAAGCCGCCCGCCGTAGGCGGGTTGGCTTGAGCGTAGGGTTAGGGGCGTTCTTGAACGACGCCATAGATAGCGCTTCCTAACTTGCTGAATGGATTGCCAGAATAGCCGCTCATTGAGTGAAGTTCTTTGATTAGTAGCTCCACATCTTTGATGGACTGTCGGGCGGATTCAAGCGTTGCAAATGTTTGCCAGTCTGTTTTTGCATGTATTTGAGGAAGGCGTTTCTCATGTGAGTCGATGTAGGTTGAGACAGCTTCCTCGGTTGTTTTTCCATGGGCCATTCGATCACGGAAGGAAAATAATTCTTTCAAAGTGCAGTAGGGGCGGACGTTGAAATCGAATTTTATTTCGGCTGCTTGCGCGAATAATTTGTATTTCTCAAGTTTCGAATGCCTGCGTTCAATTTCATCCCATTCCTTACTGCGTAATTTCCCGAGATGATTGAGATATGCTTCAAGCGTAAACGCGCTGAAAATTAGGGACGCTACGAGAGTGTATAACTGTCCTTCTTCATCCTCTTCGGCAAGCTTTAGCATAAACTTTGCGCCGATGTGCATATGGGCAAAAGTGACTGTGATATTTTTGCCGCCAATATAAGTTTTGGAAATGGTTTTAGTGCTTGGCAAAAATGACATGGAGACTAATGAACTATCTGTGGAATGTGGGCAGGATTGAACAACGGGGTCAGTTTCTGTATTTTAGTTTCTCAAGAGGGTTCCTGTAGCGCATGCCATCCATGAATCGACTTAAGTTCATTTGTACACCCCCTTTTATATTTTCAATAATCATCAAATCTGTCAACTCAGGGCATGACGCCTCTAGAATGCGCGGTTTGTGCAATTTTCCTGCGTCATCCTCTATCAGTTGGCGCGTGTTGCTCCTGATTCTGCAGGTGATTGCGCTATCGGCTTTCTTAAGTAGGGTTACAACCTCTCCATCAAAATCTATTTGATACTCTCCATCTTTTGTTGAGGTGGAAAATGGTTTAAATCCCATTCGATGTACTTTTTCAAGGATTATTGTTTGGGCATGGATAAATTGCATGCCTAAGAGAAGGGGGACGATTGTGATAATTTTCATGATCTTCATGGTTTTTCTTTGACGGCTAACTAGGATTAGACAATCGTACGAACGCAGTCAAAGGTGTGCCAAACACACGTGCGGCACATACAGCACCGCATATTTCTGAGCATTGAGAAATTTAGACCGCCTAAAATTTAGCCGATGCACACGCACTGCGTTCCTCCCTTTTATTCCGTGATGCTGAAACATTGAATTAAGCGCGAGGCACTACCACGAATTCGGTGAAGGTCTGCTTGGGGCCTATGGGCATGCCCTACCAGCCGACAGTCGTCTTCTCAAACTTTCGCTAGCCGCTCGGCCAGCCTGCGTTCACTCGACTGCATGCGTCCCGCGCATGAGCCAAGTGCGGGTATCAACGTCGCCATTCCTCCCCCGCCCATCCCATTTGTTTCGGATTGAAACCTTATAGGCGGCGAAGCTGATTCCAAACTGACGAAAACCCCGAGCCTGGGCATCCGGCTGGATGGGGGCACGGTGCGCGGCTTAAGACGAAAACAGCCCCTAGCGCTTATGCAGTAAGCGCTAATAGCTATTCAATCAGGAGCAATTTGAATTCAGGGCGTCAAATGCCCGACAGACACGGCGCCGCACCAAACGCCGGGGAGCACCACACCCCGGTGCCACGGCAAAGCCCGCTCAGCGCGCAGGCAAGGACGTGACCGCCCCGTCCACCGTCTGCTCCCGGCTGCCCCGTGGGCACGGTTGGTCGGTGTAGATCACGCGGCCATCGGATTGCTGGCATTTGCGCGGCGGCGCCAGGGGCGCCGATGCGGCACCGGCCGCGCCCTGTGCGGCGGGCGTGGGCCGGCCGGCCTTGTCGCGCGGCAGGGTGTCGGGGCCGGGGCGGGTGATCTTGCGCCACATCTGCGCGGCCCAGGGGGCGGCGTGGGGCGTCCACTGGTCGGCCGTCCACCACGCGGCGGCGGCGCCGGCAATGACGGCGGCGGCCAGGCCGCCCCAGAAGATGCGCTCGCCGCGGCTCAGCATGGCGTCAGGCCAGGTGCTGGCCCAGGATGCCGGCCAGCTCGAACATGCCGATGCGGTCCTTGCCGAAGACGGCGCGCAGCTTGTCGTCGGCGACGATGGTGCGCTTGTCCTGCGGGTCCTGCAGGTTGTGGGCCTTGATGTAGTCCCACAACTTCTTGACGGCCTCGGGGCGCGCCACGGGTTCAGTGCCAATCACGGCGGCCAGTTGGGCGCTGGGCGCCTTGCCGGCGGCGGTGCTGGCCTTGCGCGGGGTCTTGGCGGCCGTGGTTTTGGCGGCGGCCTTCTTGGCGGCGGCCTTGGTGGCGGGTTTAGCGGCTTTTACGGCTCCAGCGCCCGTCCCACGTGCGCTGGCAGCTCCTGTTTTTGCAGCAGCCGTCTTGCGCGGCGGGTATTTGGATTCGCGCTGCTCGAACTCGAAGTTGACCTTGCCCGCCTCTTTGTCCCAGGCCAGGAAGGCCTTGAACGCGCGGCGCGTGCGCATGCTGACGAACTTGTCCAGCAGGTCGGTCTTGCCGGTGGCCAGCAGTTTTTGCATCTGCGCGCGCTCCACGGGCTGCTGCAGGATGACCTTGCCGCTCTTGAAGGTGCACGACGGCGTGGGCTGCTGGGCGGTGGGCACCGATTTGCTGCACACGTAGTTGCTGCCGTGTTCGTACACGGGGGCGCCGCAGCTGGGGCAGGCACCTAAGCTTTCCTGGCCGGTAAAGTCCACGATCTCGCCCGATTCCTCGGCGTTCTTGTCGTCGCCAAAGTCGAATTCGAGCTTGTAGTTGCCCGCCTCTTCGTCGCGGGCGATGGTGACTTCGGCCACGAAGGGCCAGCCGGCCTTGGAGCGGAAGCCCTCCAGCGGGCCGATGCGGCGGTCGCGCAATAGCTGCTCGGCCTCGGCGGTTTCAAACGTGCGGCCCGCGGGCGACTTGGTGAACGAGAAGCCGCAGCCCTCGCCCGCGCCGTTCGCGCCCGTGCAGGCGTAGCGGCGGTAGTTCTCCTTCACCACGCCGCCGCAGTTGGGGCACGGCGTGGACAGGGTGGCGTAGTCGCCGGGAATGGTGTCGCGGTCGTATTCCTTGGCCTTCTTGACCAGCTTCTCGGTCATGGCCTGGATCTGCTGCATGAAGGCTTCGCGGCTCAGCTGGCCCTTTTCCATTTGCGCGAGCTTGAATTCCCACTCGCCCGTCAGGTCGGCGCGGCACAGCTCCTGCACATCCAGGCCGCGCAGCAGCGTCATGAGCTGGAAGGCCTTGGCCGTGGGGATCAGCTCGCGGCCTTCGCGCAGCATGTATTTTTCGGTCAGCAGGCCTTCGATGATGGCCGCGCGCGTGGCCGGCGTGCCCAGGCCTTTCTCCTGCATGGCTTCGCGCAGCTCGTCGTCGTCGATCTGCTTGCCGGCGCTTTCCATGGCGCCCAGCAGCGTGGCTTCGGAGTAGCGCGCGGGCGGCTTGGTCTTCAGGCCCTTGGCCTCGGCGAACTCGGTGTGGGTCATCTCGCCGGGCTTGACGGGCACCAGCGGCTGGCCCTTGTCGCCGGCCTTGCCGTCTTCGACCTCGTTGGCGGCTTCCTTGCCGTAGATGGCCAGCCAGCCGGGCTTGATCAGCACCTTGCCCTCGGTCTTGAACGAGTGGCCCACCACCTGGCTGATGCGCGTGGTGACCTGGTATTCGGCACTGGGGAAGAACACCGCCATGAAGCGGCGCACCACCAGGTCGTAGAGCTTTTGCTCGGCCTCGGACAGGCCGCTGGGGGCCTGCGTGGTGGGGATGATGGCAAAGTGGTCGCTCACCTTGCTGTTGTCGAAGATACGCTTGGACGGGCGCACGTAGCCGTCGTCCAGCGCCTGCTGCGCGAACGGCGCCAGGTGGCGCATGCCGCTGCCGGCCAGCATGCCGAAGGTCTGCCTGGCCACGGGCAGGTAGTCCTCGGGCAGCGCGCGCGAGTCGGTACGCGGGTAGGTCAGCGCCTTGTGGCGTTCGTACAGGCTTTGCGCCAGGGCCAGCGTGGTCTTGGCGGAGAAGCCGAACTTGCCATTGGCCTCACGCTGCAGGCTGGTCAGGTCGAACAGCAGCGGCGATGCCTGGGTGGTGGGCTTGCTTTCCTCGGTGACGGTGGCGGCCTTGCCGCGCACGGCGTCGGCGATGTCCTTGGCCTGGTGGTGCGACCAGACGCGGTCGGCGCGGGCCTCGGGGTCGTCGCTCTTCTTCCACTTGGGGTCGAACCACTTGCCCAGGTATTCGCCGGCTTCGGCATGAAAGCCCGCGTGGATTTCCCAGTAGTCGCGGCTGACGAACTTGCGGATTTTTTCCTCGCGCTCCACCACCAGCGACAGCGTGGGCGTCTGCACGCGGCCCACGGTGGTCAAAAAGAACCCACCGTCGCGCGAGTTGAAGGCCGTCATGGCGCGCGTGCCGTTGATGCCCACCAGCCAGTCGGCCTCGGAGCGGCTGCGCGCGGCGCTGGCCAGGCCCTGCATCTGCTGGTCGCTGCGCAGGTTCTCGAAGCCGTCGCGGATGGCCTGGGGCGTCATGCTCTGCAGCCACAGGCGACGGACGGGTTTGGCCAACGTCCCCTTGGCGCCGCCGGCGTACTGCTCGATCAGGCGGAAGATCAACTCCCCCTCGCGGCCCGCGTCACAGGCGTTGACCAGTTCGGTCACGTCCTTGCGCTTGGCCTGCTTGACCACCGCGTTCAGGCGGCTCTTGGTCTTGTCCACGGGCTTCAGGTCGAAATACGGCGGGATCACCGGCAGGTGGGCAAAGCTCCACTTGCCGCGCTTGACGTCGAATTCCTCGGGCGCCTGGATCTCCACCAGGTGGCCCACGGCGCTGGTGACCACGTAGCGCTCATTCTCGAAATGGTCCTCGTGCTTCTCGAACTTGCCGGCAACCGGCGTGAGGGCGCGCACGATGTCCTGCGCCACCGAGGGCTTTTCTGCAATTACCAGTGTTTTGGTCATTTTGTGGGTCTCTTACGCCATACCGCGCCCTGCTGGCGCTTCTACAATCCGCCTCACACGCGCGCACGCGCACGCATGTGTGCACACATTCAAAGTAACAGAGTTTCCCCATGCCCCGCACCGCTTCCACCGCCGCCCCCACGCCCGCCGCCGGTCGGCGCATCCAGACCCGGCGCTCGGGCGTGCATGGCAAGGGCGTGTTCGCCGTGCAGGACATTGCCGAGGGCGAGGTCCTCGTCGAGTACACGGGCGAGGTCATCAGCTGGCAGGAAGCCCAGGACCGCCACCCGCACGACCCCGCGCAGCCCAACCACACCTTCTACTTCCACGTGGATGAAGACCGTGTGATCGACGCAAAGTTCGGCGGCAATTCCTCGCGCTGGATCAACCACAGCTGCGACCCCAACTGCTTTGCCGACGAGCAGGGCGGCCGCATCTTCATCACCGCGCTGCGCAACATCCGCGCGGGCGAGGAACTGAACTACGACTACGGCCTGATCATCGAAGAGCGCTACACGCCCAAGCTGAAGGCCGAATACCCCTGCTGGTGCGGCAGCAAGAACTGCCGCGGCACGCTGCTGGCGCCCAAGCGCGGCTGGGCGCCGCCGGGCCTGGCACCCCAACCTCCCACCGAGAAAGCCGGGAAGGCCCCAAAGACCCGCAAGGCCCAGGAAGCCAAAGGCAGCGGCAAAGCCGGCAAGCCCGCCAAATCCGCGAAACCCCGCCAGGGCCGCAGGAGCGCCCAGCGGTGAGCCCCGCCTCCACCCCCGTGCGCTGGCCGGCCGAGGCCCTGTGGGAGGCGATTGCGCCGCTGCTGCCCGGCTTCACCGTGGAGGTCTTGCCCAGCATCGACTCCACCAACAGCGAGCTCATGCGCCGCGCGCGCGACGGCCGGCTGGAGCCCACGCTGCTGGTGACGGAGGAGCAGACCGCCGGCCGCGGCCGCCTGGGGCGCGACTGGCACAGCGCCGCCACCTACCGCGACACCGGCGTGGTGCCCGCGCTCACGTTTTCGCTGGGTCTGCCGCTGGCGCCGCACGACTGGTCGGGCCTGTCGCTGGCCGTGGGCGTGGGCGTGGCGCAGGCGCTGCAGCCCGTCCTGCCCCCCGAAGGCAGCGGGCACCCGCGCATCCTGCTCAAGTGGCCCAACGACCTGTGGCTCCAGGATGGGCGCAAGCTCGGCGGCATCCTGGTGGAGACGGCCACCCTGACCGCGCCCGGCGCGGCCGTGCCGCCGCTGGTGGCGGGCCAGAGCCGCTACGTGGTGGTGGGCATCGGGCTGAACGTGTTGCCCGTGCTGGCCGACGGGCTGCGCACGCCCCCCGCGTGCCTGCGCGAGGTGGACACCACGCTCACCGCGGCCAGCGCGCTGCAGCGCATCGCGCCGCCGCTGGTGCATGCGCTGCTGGGTTTTGCCGAGCATGGCTTCGCCCCCTTCCAGGCGCGCTTTGCGCAGCGCGACCTGCTGGCCGGGCGCGCCGTCACGCTGAGCGACGGCACGCAGGGCACGGCCCACGGCGTGACCGAGGACGGCACGCTGCTGGTGCACACCGCGCGCGGCATGCAGCCCGTCACCAGCGCCGAGATCAGCGTGCGCCCGCAATGACCGCCACGCCGCGTTCCCCGCGCTTTTTGCGCGCCCCCCGCACCCTGAAGGACTGAGCCATGCTGCGCCTTGCCGTCGTGCTTCTGCTGCTGGCCAACGCCGGCTACTACGCCTGGTCGCAAGGGCTGCTGCGCGGCTGGGGCCTGGCGCCGGTGGATGAGTCCGAGCCGCAGCGCATGGAGCAGCAGATCGCCCCGCAGAACCTGCGCCTGCTGCCTCAGGGCGGCAAGGGGGCCGCGTCATCCGCGGCACCGGCGGGCCCGGCGTCTTCCGCGCCGGCCTCCGCACCCGCCAGCGGGGCGGCGTCGTCCCCCGCAACCGCCGCCGCGCCCGCGGAGCCCCCGGCCTGCCTGCAGGCGGGCGTGTTCGACGCGCGCCAGGCCGAAGCGCTGCGCCAGGCGGCTGCCGCCTTGCCCGAGGGCAGCTGGACCCTGGAGCCCACGCCGATCACGGGCCGCTGGATGGTGTATATGGGGCGCTTTCCCGACGAAGAGGCGGTGGCCAAGAAGCGCGCCGAGTTACGCGCGCTCAAGATCCCCTACGACCGGCCCGGCGCGGCACTGGAGCCGGGGCTGTCGCTGGGGCGCTTTTCCACCGAGGAGGCCGCGCAGCGCGGCATGGCCCTGCTGGCCAACCAGGGCGTGCGCACCGCGCGCGTGGTGCAGGAGCGCGCCGACGCGCCCGGCTTCATGCTGCGCCTGCCGGCCGTGAACGACACGCTGCGCACCCGCCTGGACACCACGCTGCAGCCGGCGCTGGCGGGCAAGACGCTGCGCCCCTGCGCCTGATCCCTGGCACGCCGCCGGCGCGGTTTGCCGGCCGCCGTGGCCTGCGCGGCATGGCGCGCGGCAGCCTTGATGGATGGCGGCCTTCGCACCGGCAGCGCCGCTGCCGGCCCGCCGTCAGCCGTCAGCCCGCGTCCAAGCTGATCTGCGCAAAGCGGCTCACGCGCCGCATCTTGTCCACTTCCTTCTGGATCTGGGCCCCGAATTCCGCGGGCAGCGAACCCGAGGGGAACAGCCCGTGGTCGGCCAACGCCTTGCGCACGGCGGGCTCCTCCAGCGCCTGTGCGACGGCGTCACGGCGCGCGCGGACCACGACGGCGGGCGTGCCGGCGGGTGCCACCAGACCGAACCACGACGGATCGTTGTTGGTGAACAGGCTCAGCTCGGCATAGGTGGGCACCTTGGGCAGCACAGCCAGGCGCTGATTCCACGACACGGCCAGCGCGCGCAGCTTGCCCGCCTGGATATGAGGCAGCGACGACGCCACCTGGTCGCAGTACACCTGCACCTTGCCCTCCAGCAAGTCGGCCACGGCGGGCGCCGCGCCGCGGAAGGGCACGTGCTTCATGGACGTGCCGGTGGTGCTTTGCAGCAACTCGGCCCACATGTGGCCGATGGTGCCCGCACCGGGCGTGGCATAGGTGATCTTGCCCGGCTGGCTCTTGAGCAGCTTGATGAACTGCTCGAAGTTTTGCGCCGGCACGCTGGGGTGCACCACCAGCACGCCCGGGGCCTTGACGATCTCGGTCACCGCCGCAAAGTCCTTGATCGCGTCGTAGGGCAGCTTCTTGTACACGGCGGGGTTCACGCCGTGCGTGGAGAGCGTGGCCACGCCCAGCGTCATCCCGTCGGCCGCGGCCTTGGCCACCGCCTGCATGCCGGTGGCGCCGCCCGCGCCGGGCAGGTTGTCCACCTTCACTGGCATGCCGAGGATGCGCGACAGCGGCGCGGCCAGCACACGCGCGGTGATGTCGGTGGCGCCGCCCTGCGGGAAGGGGACCACCAGCCGCAGGGTGCTGCTGGAGGCCTGGGCACTCGCCAGGCCGGGGATGGCGCCAGCGGCCGCCAGTGTCAGGATGTCTCTACGCTGCATGCAATGCTCCCTCGAGGTTGGTCTTTGGTAACAAACCATTCTGGTAACCCCGCGGGCCGCTGACCAATGAGCATTGCGACGCATCTCATTCCAATGCGGAATGCACTGCCGGCGCACACCGCGGCGGCGCCCGGTGGCCGTAGGGAAGAAATCCCGCATTCACCCTTGCCTGGTAAGCGCCAGCAGCTATGTTTTTTATCGCCACTTGCCTGCACAAGCGCGTGGAATGACAAAGGCCCGTCCATGGGAACGGGTCTTGCGTTGGGAACCTCGGTACAGCCGGTCGCGGCCCCTTCGCTGCCGAGGCCGCCGCCTGAATGCCGCCGCCAGCGGTCAGCCGCGCGGGTCGGTCGCCAGCAGAGACTCCACCAGCGCGCGCAGGTCGGCGCGCAGCCGGTCGAACCCTGCCGGCAGGATGTCCAGCGTCTGCTCATCCATGTAGAGCTTGCGGTTGATCTCCACCTGGATGCTGTGGCGGTGCTGCGCGGGGTTGCCGTAGCGGCGCACCAGCTCCACGCCCTTGTAGGGATGGTTGTAGTCCACGCTGTAGCCGCGCTCGCGCAGGAACGCGCAGATCTGCTGCGACAGCGCCGGGCTGGCGGTGGCCCCGTCGCGGTCGCCCACCACGAAGTCGGCATGGTGCAGGCCCGGGTAGAGCGTGGCGTGGCTGGCGGCCACGGCGGGCATGGAGTGGCAGTTGAGGTGAATGCTGTAGCCATGGCGCGCGTGGGCGGCGTCGATCTCGGCCGCCACCGCCGCGTGGTAGGGCCCCCAGCAGCGATCGATGCGCGCACGCACCTCGTCCACGCCCAGCGGGCGGTCGTAGATGGGCTCGCCCTCGTCGGTGAACTTCCAGATCAGCCCCTTGCCCAGGCGCACCTTCTGCAGCACCACGGGGTCGGTGGTGACCGGGTCGGGCCAGGGCGCGTCCAGCAGGGTGGCGTCCAGTTCGGTGGTGTCGCGGTTGGCGTCCAGGTAGATGCGCGGGAAGTGCGCCTCCACCCAGCCCACGCCCAGCCCGGGCGCGAAGGCGTAGAGCTTTTCGACGTGGGTGTCTTCCGCACGGCGCAGCACGGGCAGGTCCAGCGCAGCGCGGAAGTCAGCGGGGTAGACGGTGCCGCTGTGCGGCGAATCCAGCACCAGGGGCGTGCGCCCCGCGATGCGGGAGACCATGCGTGCGGGTGACGCAGCGGGCGGCGCCGCAGGGGCGCCGGCTGCGCCGGGCTCGGCCTGCAGGTACTGGCTGTGGATCAGTTTCAGCACTGCTTGCATAGGCACACTCCGTGGAAATCAATCCAGTTTGATCTTGGCATAGGCTGCCACCTGTTTCATCTTGTCAATTTCACGCGCGATCTGCGCGGAGAACTCGGCGGGCGTGGTGCCCGACGCATACAGCCCCTGGGCCGCCAGGCGATCGCGCACCGCCGGCTCCTTGAGGGCCTGGGCCACGGCCTGCTGCACGCGCTGCACCTGGGCCGCGGGAGTGGATTTGGGCGCCACCAGGCCGAACCACGACGCATCGTTGGCCTGCTTGTAGCCCAGCTCGGCATAGGTGGGCACGTCGGGCAGCACGGCCAGGCGTTCGTGCCAGGACACGGCCAGGGCCTTGAGCTTGCCGGCCTTCACGTGCGGCAGCGACGAGGCCACCTGGTCGAAGTACACCGGCACCTGGCCGCCCAGCACGTCGTTGGTGGCCGGGCCCGCACCGCGGTAGGGGATGTGCACCATGCTGGTGCCCGTGGCGCTCTTGAACAGCTCGCCCCACATATGGCCGATGGTGCCGTTGCCCGGCGTCGCGTATTCCACCTTGCCGGGATGGGCCTTCAGGTGCTTCACGAGGTCGGCGAAGTCCTTGACGGGCAGCACCTTGGGGTTGACCACGATGATGCCGGGCGCCTTGACGATCTCGGTCACGCCGACGAAGTCCTTGATGGGGTCGTAGGGCAGCTTGCCCAGCACGGCCGGGTTCACGCCGTGGGTGGACAGCGTGGCCACGCCGAAGGTCAGCCCGTCGGTGGCGCGCGCCACCTCGGCCATGCCGATGGAGCCGCCCGCACCGGCCTTGTTCTCGATCACCACCGGCTGGCCCAGCAGGCGCTGCAGGGGTTCCTGCAGCGAGCGGCCGGCAATGTCGGTGGCGCCGCCCGGCGGGAAGGGCACGACGATGCGCAGGGGACGGCTGTTGTCCTGGGCGAAGGTCATTCCAGAAACTACAGAGGTAACCGCCAGCGCGGCAATCAGTTTGCGACGTTGCATGGACTCACTCCTTTGATGGTGCACGAAAGATAAACGAAGGGGTGCGGACGGAAAAGCAATAGCTGTGCCTGTTATCATTCCATTGTGGAATGTTTTGATCGGCAAACCCCATGATCCTGCGCCGCCTTCACCCGCCGCTGCACCTGCTGCGGGCGTTCTGTACCGTGGCCCGCTTCGGGGGCATCTCGCGCGCGGCCGAGGCGCTGCACCTCACCCAGAGCGCGGTGAGCAAGCAGGTGCAGGAGCTGGAGCGCTGGGTGGGCGTTCCGCTGTTCGAGCGCAGCCGCAAGCGCCTGTCGCTCACGCCCGCTGGGGAGCGCTACGAAAAGGCCGTGAGCGCCCTGCTCGCCCGCTTGGAGGCGGCCACGCTGGAGCTGATCACCAGCGGCGACGAGGGCGGCGCGCTGCACCTGTCGGTGCTGCCCACGCTGGCCGCCAAGTGGCTGATTCCGCGCCTGCCGCAGCTGCGTGCGCAGCACCCGCAGATCACGCTGCACTTCGTGCCCTACGTGCACGGCTACGACTTTGCCGACCCCGAGCTGGACTGCTCCATCCTGTTCGGCGACGGGCACTGGCCGGGCGCACGCGCGCACTACCTGACGGGCAACGACGTGGCCCTGATCGGCCCGCGCGCCGGGCTGGCCGGGGCGCCGCCCCTGCACAGCCCGCAGGACGTGGCACGCCACACGCTGCTGCGCCACGTGAGCGTGCCCGGTGCCTGGCAGCACTGGGCCGAGGCGCATGGCGTGAACGGCCTGGACCCGCTGGCCGGCCCGCAGTTCGACCAGTTCCAGACCATCATCCGCGCGGTGTCGGTGGGCATGGGCCTGGCCCTGGTGCCGCGCTGCCTGGTGCGGGACGAGATTGCCGCCGGCACCGTCACCGAGCCGCTGCCCGGCGGCGGCTACACGAGCGACCTGGGCTACTGGCTGTGCTACCCCGAGTCGCGTGCGCAGCTGGCCACGCTGGTGCGCTTTCGCGACTGGCTGCTGGCGCTGGCAGACCCCGCGGCGGGCACGGCCGCACCGGCTGCTTGAATCCACCTCCAAAATGGCCTCCAGCGCTTGCCCATCAAGCGCAAGCAGCTATTTTATCGATAGCATCGGACAGCGGCAGCGCTATGGCCCCGATTCGCGTGCCGCGAACCGCACGCTGAAGCGCGCGCCGGGCATGGCCGCGCCGGGGCGCACGTCCTCCAGCTCCACCTCGGCACCGTGCTGGCGCGCGATCTCGCGCACGATGGGCAGGCCCAGGCCGGAGCCGTCGGCGTCCGTCCCCAGCGCGCGGTAGAAGGGCTGGAAGACCAGTTCGCGCTCAGCCTCGGGCACGCCGGGGCCCGAGTCCTCCACCTGCAGCAGCAGCACATGGCTGAACGGGTCGGGCAGCACGCGCGCGGTGATCACGCCGGGCTGCTGCGCGCTGGACGGGGTGTAGTTGATGGCGTTGTCCACCAGGTTGCGCACCAGTTCCTTCAGCAGCGTGGGGTTGCCGTCCATCCACACGCCATTGGTGCCGGGCTCGACGCCGTCGTAGCCCAGGTCGATGTGTTTGTCCATGGCGCGCGGCACGCTGTCGCGCACCACCTCGATCACCAGCCGCGCCAGGTCCAGCGGCTGGCGCTGCACCACGGCGCTGCCGCCCTCGGCCCGCGCCAGCGCCAGCAACTGGTTGACGGTGTGCGTGGCGCGGATGGACGAACGCCCGATCTGCTTGAGCGACTGCTTGAGCTCCTCGGTGCTGGTGCCCTCGCGCTGCGCCAGGTCGGCCTGCATGCGCAGCCCGGCCAGGGGCGTCTTGAGCTGGTGCGCGGCGTCGGCCAGGAAGCGCTTTTGCGTGGCCATGGATTCCGACAGGCGGCGCAGCAGGTCGTTCACCGAATCCACCAGCGGCGCCACTTCCATCGGCACGGCCTTGTGGTCCAGCGGCGAGAGGTCGTCGGGCTTGCGCGCGCGGATGCGCTCCTCCAGCTGGTGCAGCGGCTTGATGCCGCGCGCCAGTGCCAGCCAGACCAGCAGCACCGCCAGCGGCAGGATGACGAACTGCGGCAGCATCACGCCCTTGATGATCTCGGTGGCCAGCACGCTGCGCTTGGCGCGTGTCTCGGCCACCTGCACCAGCGCGGCGGGGGCGCCCTCCAGCGGCACGCGCACCCAGATGTAGGCCACGCGGATGTCGATGCCGCGCAGCTCGGCGTCGCGCAGCCGCACCTCGCCGGAGAACGCCTGCTCCTCGGGCGGCGGACGCGGCAGGTCGCGTTCGCCCGACAGGTAGTCGCCCGTGGGCGAAAGCACCTGGTAATAGACGATGTCGGACTCGTCGGCGCGCAGGATCTCGCTGGCGGGCTGGGGCAGGTTGAACAGCACCTTGCCGTCGTGCACCGTGACGAGCTGCGCCAACGCATGGGCGTTGTACTCCAGCGCGCGGTCGAAGGGCTTGTTGGCCAGGCCCTGGGCCACCAGCCAGGTCAGCGCCAGGCTCACCGGCCACAGCAGCAGCAGCGGCGTGAGCATCCAGTCCAGGATTTCGCCGAAGAGGGAGCGCTGCTCGCGCTGGAAGATTTTCAAGGTGGTGGGTGTTTTTGGCCGCTAGCGCTTATGCATCAAGCGCAAACAGCTATCAATAACAGAGCATCCACGGGTCCCGTCAGCTGGGGATCTTTTCCAGGCAGTAGCCCAGGCCGCGCACGGTGGCGATGCGGATCGGCCCGCGCTCGATCTTCTTGCGCAGGCGGTGGATGTAGACCTCGATGGCGTTGTTGCTCACCTCCTCGCCCCACTCGCACAGGCGCTCCACCAGCTGCTCCTTGCTCACCAGGCGGCCGGCGCGCTGCAGCAGCACCTCCAGCAGGCCCAGCTCGCGCGCGGACAGCTCCACCATCTTGCCGTCGATGGTGGCCACGCGGCCCGCCTGGTCGTACACCAGGGGCCCGTGGCGGATGGCGCTGCTGGTGCCGCCCATGCCGCGTCGCGTGAGCGCACGCACGCGCGCCTCCAGCTCCGACAGCGCGAACGGCTTGGCCATGTAGTCGTCGGCGCCCAGGTCCAGGCCCTTCACGCGCTCGTCCACGCTGTCGGCCGCCGTGAGGATCAGCACCGGCAGCGCCGAGCCGCGCCCACGCAGGCGCTTGAGCACCTCCAGGCCGTGCATCTTGGGCAGGCCCAGGTCGAGGATCAGCAGGTCGAACTCGTTGTTGGTCAGGAGCGCGGTATCGACCTCGGTGCCGCTGGCCACATGGTCCACCACGGCGCCCGAGCCGCGCAGCGTGCGCAGCAGCCCGTCGGCAAGCACCTGGTCGTCTTCGGCGATGAGGATGCGCATGGGGTGTCTCTCCTGGTTGTCGTGCGCCGGCCTGCGCTCTATCTGAATTCTAGGCCGCCGTGCCCTCGCCGCCGGCGTAGGCCTCCAGACCCAGCGCGACCACCGTGGCCACGTCCTGCCCCACCTCGGCGCGGAACTCGCCCTCGGCCTGCGCCACCGCCGCGCGAAACGCCTGCAGCCACGCCAGTCCCGTGGGCGTGAAGCGCACCAGGCGCGCACGCGCATCGCGCGGATCGGGCTCGCGCGTGACCAGGCCCCAGGCCGCGCACTGCTCCACCAGCGCGGCCATGGACTGCTTGGTCATGCCCGCGCGCTCGGCCAGGTCGGTGAGGCGGTCCCCCTGCAGCGACAGATGCCGCGTGATGTGGATGTGCGCGGCGCTCACCTGGTCGCGCGCCGCGAGGTTGGACAGCGCCAGCGGCACCTGCACGTCGCGGGCCATGAGCTGCAGCACGCGCGCATCGAAGCGCCGCATGGCATGGCCCAGCAGGCGGCCCAGGTGGGTCTGGCGCCAGCGGTCATCGGGGTTGGGGGGAGCGGTCATCCGCACATTGTCAGCCAAACTGACCAAAAATTGATTGGATAACGCACCAACCGCCCATAAACTACTGTTCAAGCATCCAGCCTGTCATTGGAAACAGTTTCCAGGCAGGCACACGATTTCACCGTGACCCCGACCCGAAGGAGCATTCCATGGACGCCACCGTCAAAGGCAACGCAACCGCCGTCAACAGCGAAAAGGCCAAGGCCCTGCAAGCCGCCCTCGCGCAGATCGAAAAGCAGTTTGGCAAGGGCACCATCATGCGCCTGGGCGAGGGCGAGGCCATTGAGGACATCCAGGTGGTCTCCACCGGCTCGCTGGGCCTGGACATCGCCCTGGGCGTGGGCGGCCTGCCGCGCGGCCGCGTGATCGAGATCTACGGGCCGGAAAGCTCGGGCAAGACCACGCTCACGCTGCAGGTCATCGCCGAGATGCAGAAGCAAGGCGGCCAGTGCGCTTTCGTGGATGCCGAGCATGCGCTGGATGTGCAGTACGCCAGCAAGCTCGGCGTTCAGCTCACCGACCTGCTCATCAGCCAGCCGGACACGGGCGAGCAGGCGCTGGAGATCGTGGACAGCCTGGTGCGCTCGGGCGCCGTGGACCTGATCGTGGTGGACTCGGTCGCCGCGCTCACGCCCAAGGCGGAAATCGAGGGCGAGATGGGCGACGCCCTGCCCGGCCTGCAGGCACGCCTGATGAGCCAGGCGCTGCGCAAGCTCACCGCCACCATCAAGAAGACCAACTGCATGGTCATCTTCATCAACCAGATCCGCATGAAGATCGGCGTGATGTTCGGCAGCCCCGAGACCACCACCGGCGGCAATGCGCTGAAGTTCTACGCCTCGGTGCGCCTGGACATCCGCCGCACCGGCACCATCAAGAAGGGCGACGAGGCGATCGGCAACGAGACCAAGGTGAAAGTGGTGAAGAACAAGGTCTCGCCCCCGTTCAAGACGGCCGAGTTCGACATCCTGTTCGGCGAGGGCATCTCGCGCGAGGGCGAGATCATCGACATGGGCGTGAACGCGCGCATCCTGGAAAAGAGTGGCGCCTGGTACGCCTACAACGGCGAAAAGATCGGCCAGGGCCGCGACAACGCCCGCGAGTTCCTGCGCGAGAACCCCGGCCTGGCCGTGGAGATCGAGAACAAGGTGCGCGAAAGCCTGGGCATCGCACTGCTGCCCACGGGCCACGCGAGCCCGGCGGCCGACCTGCCCGAAGACAAGCCTGCGCGCGGCAAGAAGGCCGACAAGACGGGCGAGATCGAAGCGTAACCGCGCACCGGGGTTTTTGAACGAAATCTGCTTCCAGCGCTTGACCATCAAGCGCTGGAAGCTCTTTTTTCAATAGCATTCATGGGATTCACCGCCCTCTCCCTCAAGGGCCGTGCGCTGCGCCTGCTTGCCCAGCGCGAGCATTCGCGCACCGAACTGCAGGCCAAGCTGGCGCGCCACGTGCAGGAGGGCGACGATCTGCCGGCGCTGCTGGACGAGCTGCAGGCGCGCGACTTCATCAATGCAGAGCGCGTGGCCGAGTCCGTGGTGCACCGCCGCGCGGAGCGCTTCGGCACCCAGCGCGTGCTGCAGGAGCTGCGGCGCAAGGGGCTGGACGAGGATTTGGTGCGCAGCACCGCCGCCCAGCTGACGGGCACCGAACTGCAGCGCGCCCGGGCCGTCTGGCGCCAGCGCTTTGGCGACCAGCCCGCCGACACGCCGCAGGAGCGTGCGCGCCAGATGCGCTTTCTGGCCACGCGTGGCTTCGCCGCCGACGTGGTGCGCCGCGTGGTGCGGGGTAGTGATGAATGGGAATAGAACGAGGCTTGGCGCGCTGCTGTCCAGCGTCAAAGCTATGTCATCCATAGCAGCTGTCGACGCGCAGTCCGCCACCGGTCGCACCCCGCAACGCCGCGCCGTCGTGCAATGCCAGGCCGCGCAATACGCGCGATGGCTTCAGCGCCGCAATGGACCTGCCAGAGGCTTGAGGCCCGCGGCGCGGCTGTGCGCAGCCGGCCCCCGTTGTGCGCGTTGGGCCGCGGCGCGACCGCTCAACCCAGCAGGCGCTCCGGGTTGGCGTCCAGCTTGGTGAGCGCATCGCGCGTGGCGCGCAGCGTGAGGCTCTCCTCCTCCTGCGCCACCAGCAGGCCCGCCTGCAGGTAGGCCCCCAACCGGCGCATTTGGATGAGGTAGCTGCCGCCATCGCGCGTGGCAAACAGGTGCAGTTGCTTGCGCTGGCTGTGCCAGGCGTATTGCACCTGGGTGGACGCGCCGTTGTGGTCCAGCGTGAACCAGGTGCCCAGCGGCAGCTGCTGCGCCCAGGCCACCATGTCGTCCTGCACAGGCGCACCGTTGTCGGCGATGACGTGGATGGACGAGGCGTCGATGCCCAGCAGCATCTCGATGTTGTCCGCACTCAGCGGCATGTCGCCCAGCGCCTCGTCGCCGATGTAGTCCTCCAGGTTCGCCAGGCGTTTGGCCATGGCATCGATGTGCGCCTGCGGGATCGAGGCCGTCTTGGAGAGGAAAGCGTCGGCCAGCGTGTCGGTGATTCCCTTGATCTGTGCGTCCTGCTCGGGCCCCGCCACGCCGATCAGCGCCAGCCCCTGGCGCAGGCTCTGCAGCAGCGCCGGCAGGTTCTGGATGACCAGCGCACGGTCGGCGCGGTTGGGCTTGGCGCCCGCCGCCCACACCAGGTCGGCCGCGGCGCGCTTGAAGGCGGCGGTACTGGCATGCTGGGCCCCGTCGCGCACGGCCGACATCGCCAGCACCTCGGCCCATGTCTTGAACAAGAACTCGCGGATCTCGTCGCGCACCGGCATGTCCTTGAGCAGCGCGCGCAGCTCGATGGTGTACTGGATCGCCAGCGTCTCGCGCTGCTCCACCTGCTGGGCCACGCTGACGATGCGCGAGGTGCCCTGCTTCTCGGTGAGGAATTTGGCGAGGAATTTCTCGAACTCGTCATGCACCAGCTGGAACACGCGCTGGCCGGTCTCGGGGTACTGCTCGATCACCTGCACGATGCGGCGGATCTCGGCCTCCAGCGCGCTGCCGTTGATGGAGCTGGCGTCAAAGCCCAGCACGCAGGCTCCCATGCGGTCGATGAGCTGGCGCGCGGGGTGCGTGAGGTTGCTGAAGAACTCGGGCTCGGCCAGCGCCACGCGCAGCACCGGCACCTGCAGGCGTGCAAACCACACGCGCACCGAGGGCGGGATGCGGTCTTCGCTCAGGATGCTCTGGAACATCAGCGCCACCACCTCGATGATGGCCTTCTCGCTGGCGGTACTGGCCTTCTTCTTGAACTCCACGGACCGCTCGCGCACGGCGCTCGCCACGCGGACCACGGCCTGTGGGCTGTAGTCCTCGACCAGCGTGGCCACGTCGCTGTAGTAGCTGTCGGCCGAGACGCGGTGCGCCGCCAGCGCATGGGCCAGCGCCGCGGACGCGGGGGGTGCCTTGACCATGTCGTAGCCCGTGGTGGGCTGCGTGAGCAAGCGCCGCAGCTGCACCATCACGCCCTGGGCGCGCTGGCGCGCGCGCACCAGCGGGCTGCCCATGCCGGCCATCGCCGGCTGCCCGCGCATGCCGGGGGGCGGAGGCATGAAGGCCGACGCCGCCTGGCGCGTGGGGGCAAATTCCGTGGGCCGCCCCAGCGCGGCGCGCGACTGCTGCAATGCCTGCGAGGCCAGCCCCACGGGATCGGACGCGGGCGGCGGCTCGGCGGGGCTGCCGGTGTTGGGGCCGGCGGCCGCGCGGCGCACGCGGGCGCGCAGGTCGTCCTGCGCCACGACGCCCTGTTCGTCGTACAGCTTCACAAGGGCCTGATACTGCGCCAGCGCCAGCGCCGCCAGTTCGCGCTGCAGCGGGTCGATCACCATCTGCAAATGGTCGCGCTGCAGGCCCACCTCCACCCACTGCTCGACCAGATGCAGGCACAGGGTTTCGGGGCGCAGGATATCGGTGCCGGCCAGCTCACGGCCTTCTAGATGCTGTGTGCGCTGCCGCGCGGCATCGAAGGGAGCGGCCACATGCTCGGTGAGGGTCAGCGCCATCCGCGAGGCGATGATCTTGTTCTCCAGCACGTCGTCGCCCAGCAGTTCAAGCCCATCGAACGCCTTCGACGCGTTGAGGGTGCCGCGCCCCGTGACGGGCGGGGGCGCCAGGCTTTCACGCCAGGCCCGGCCCAGGTGTTCCACCCAGGTCTTGCGGTGGGCCTGATGGCCCATCCAGGCATCGCGCCGCAACTGCATGTCGCGCTGCGTGGCGGTCTGCCCCATCAACTCGGTCAGGAAGTCATGGACTGTTTTGTCCAGCGCCGGCAAGCCGGCGCACAGCCCCTCCACGAAACGCTGGCGGGCCAGGTGGGCCAGCCGTCGGTGGGCAGTGGAAGTGGGCGAAAAATCCATAGGGCTCCGATATTAGCCCCAGCCGCTGTCGCGCCCCGGCCTTTGCATCGGCACGCGGACAAGGCGGCTGCGCACGCGCATCGTCAGACCACGGCGCCGGAGTTCGGGTCGGCCGGGTCGCCTTCCTTGCGGGTCGGCGCCTTGACCAGGTCTTCGCGCTTGACGCCCAGCCACATGGCGATGGCCGCGGCAACGAACACCGACGAGTAGATGCCGAACAAGATGCCGATGGTCAGCGCCAGTGCGAAGTAGTGCAGGCTGGGGCCCCCGAAGAAGAACATGGACAGCACCATGGCCTCGGTGGAGGCATGGGTGATGATGGTGCGGCTCATGGTGGAGGTGATGGCGTGGTCGATCACCTCATGCGTGTTGAGCTTGCGGAACTTGCGGAAGGCCTCGCGGATACGGTCGAAGATCACCACCGACTCGTTCACCGAATAGCCCAGCACGGCCAGCACGCCGGCCAGCACCGACAGCGAGAACTCCCATTGGAAGAACGCAAAGAAGCCCAGAATGATGACCACGTCGTGCAGGTTGGCGATCACCGCTGCCACGCCGAACTTCCACTCGAAGCGGAAGGCCAGGTAGATCACAATGCCCAGCACCACCATGCCCAGCGCCATCAGGCCGCTGTGCACCAGTTCTTCGCCCACCTGCGGGCCCACGAACTCGGTGCGCCGCAGCGTGACCTCGGGGTCCTGCGCCTTCAGCGCGCTCAGCACCTGCTCGCTTTGCTGGGCCGAGGTGACGCCCTTTTGCACGGGCAGGCGGATCATCACGTCGCGCGAGGTGCCGAAGTTCTGCACCACCACGTCGGCATAGCCCAGGCCCGCGACGGTGTCGCGCACCTTGCCGATGTCGGCCGTCTGCGTGTAGGCCACCTCCATGACGGTGCCACCCGTGAACTCCACCGACAGGTGCAGGCCCCGCGTGACCAGGAAGAACACCGCCAGCGCGAAAGTGATGAAAGACACCGCGTTGAGCACCAACGCGTACTTCATGAACGGGATGTCTTTTTTGATGCGGAAAAACTCCATGGTTTTCCCCTTTCTTAGTTGCTGTTGCCGCGGGCAGCCACCGAGCGGTGCTCATCGCCCTCGGGCTTCCACACCTGGCCGATGGACACGCTCTTGAGCTTCTTCTTGCGGCCATACCAGAGGTTGACCAGGCCACGCGAGAAGAACACCGCCGAGAACATGCTGGTCAGGATGCCGATGCAGTGCACCACGGCAAAGCCGCGCACCGGCCCCGTGCCGAAGGCCAGCAGCGCCAGGCCCGCAATCAGCGTGGTGACGTTGGAGTCCAGGATGGTGGCCCAGGCGCGCTCGTAGCCCGTGGCGATCGCCGCCTGCGGGGCCACGCCAGCGCGCAGTTCCTCGCGGATGCGCTCGTTGATCAGCACGTTGGAGTCGATGGCCACGCCCAGCGCCAGGGCCATGGCGGCGATGCCGGGCAGGGTCAGCGTGGCCTGCAGCATCGACAGGATGGCGATCAGCAGCAGCACGTTCACGCCCAGCGCGATCGTGGAGAACACGCCGAACAGCCTGTAGTACACGCACATGAAGGCCGCGATGGCCACCATGCCCCAGACCACCGACTGGATACCCCGTTCGATGTTGTCGGCACCCAGGCTCGGGCCGATGGTGTATTCCTCGATGATCTCCATGGGCGCGGCCAGCGAGCCGGCACGCAGCAGCAGTGCGGTGTCGTTGGCCTCGGCCGTGGTCATGCGGCCGGAGATCTGCACGCGACCACCGCCAATCTCGCTGCGGATCACGGGCGCGGTCACCACCTCGCCCTTGCCCTTTTCGAACAGCACGATGGCCATGCGCTTGCCCACGTTCTCGCGCGTGATGTCCTTGAAGATGCGCGAGCCCTTGGCGTCCAGCGTGAGGTTCACGGTGGGCTCCTGGGTCTGGCCGTCGAATCCTGGCTGCGCGTCGGTGAGGTTCTCGCCGGTCAGCACGACCTGCTTCCTCACGATCACGGCCTGGCCGTTGCGGTCCAGGTATTTCTCGGCACCGAACGGCACGGGGCCCGTACCCATTTCGGCGGCGCGCGCCTCGGTGCCCTCGTCCACCATGCGCACTTCCAGCGTGGCGGTGCGGCCCAGGATGTCCTTGGCCTTGGCCGTGTCCTGCACGCCGGGCAGCTGCACCACGATGCGGTCCAGGCCCTGCTGCTGGATCACCGGCTCGGCCACGCCCAGTTCGTTGATACGGTTGTGCAGCGTGACCATGTTCTGCTTCAAGGCCTGCTCTTGCACCTTGCGCAGGGCCTCGGGCTTGATGGTGGCGCGCAGGCGCATACCGTCGCCGTCGGCGCTGCTCACGACCGCCAGGTCCGGGAACTGGTCGGCGATCAGGTTGCGTGCCGCCGTGAGCGTGGCCTCGTCGCGCACGCGGATGTCCACGGCCTGCCCTTCGCGGCCGATGCCGCCGTGCCGGATGTTCTTCTCGCGCAGCGCGCTGCGCAGGTCGCCTGCGTACGACTCGATCTTCTTCGTGATCGCCGCCTGCATGTCCACCTGCAGCATGAAGTGCACGCCGCCGCGCAGGTCCAGGCCGAGGTACATGGGCCGTGCATGCAGCGCGGTGAGCCAGTCGGGCGAGCGCGACACGAGGTTCAGCGCCACGATGTAGGAAGGATCGCTCGGGTCGGGGATCAGGGCCTTCTCGATCGCGTCCTTGGCCTTGAGCTGGTTGTCCGGCGTGTCAAAGCGCGCGCGCACCGAGTTGCCGTCGAACACGATGGAGTCCGAGGCCACGTTGGCGGCTTTCAGCGCGTCCTCGACGCGCTGCTGGACCGCGGCGTCGACCTTCAGCGTGGCCTTGGCCGACGACACCTGCACCGCAGGCGCCTCGCCAAAGAAGTTGGGCAGGGTATACAGGGCCCCAATGAGCAACACGATCACCAGGATCGCGTACTTCCAGACCGGATAACGGTTCATGATCGCGCTCTTCAATCCATGCGGGGCAGCGGCCGCGGGATGCGGCGCAGCACTGCCCTCATAACAAGGCCCGTGGGCCTACAGCTGGGACGGTTTACTTGACCGTGCCCTTGGGCAGCACCTGGGCCACGGCGCTGCGCTGCACCTGCACCTGCACGCCAGGCGCAATCTCCAGTTGCAGGTAGCCTTCGCTCAGGCCCGCCACCTTGCCCAGCAAGCCGCCGGCCGTGGCCACTTCGTCGCCCTTGGCCAGCGCGTCGATCATGGCGCGGTGCTCTTTCTGGCGCTTCATCTGGGGACGGATCATGATGAAGTACAGCACCACGAACATCAGCACCAGCGGCAGCATGCTGGTGAGCGATCCCATCAGGCCGGCCTCGGCGGCTGCGGCGGGGGCGGTCTGTGCAAAAGCAGAAGAAATCAACACGGGAAGAACTCCACTGGTAGTAATAGGTGCAAAGGGGCTCCGCCGGGAGGCGCCAGGGCCTGCGGGCGGTGAGCCGGCCATTGTATGCGGGGGGCTGCCGGCCAGGGCTGCGCGCACCGGCGGCCGGCGGGCTGCGGGCGCCCTCTGGAATTCAGTATCAAAACACCTTGCAACGCCCGTCCAGCAAGCGCCAGCAGCTATCACATATATAGCATAAAGCCCCGGACCAGGGGCGGTTAATGCATCGGATGCGACGCGCACATCGTCGGCCTGGGCCTACGCCGGCGCCTGGCAGGGCTTCGTAGCATGCCTGTGTGCCGCCCGCGGCGGCCGGCGCCGCGCCGCGGCCCCTTCCCTCCCACCCCCGTGTCAAGAAAGGAAACGCTTTCCATGGATTTCGCATCGGTATCCGCCTGGCTGGAGACAGAGTGGTTCTGGGGCATGTCCGCTGCCGAAGTATTGGCGGCGGCGGCCACCGCCATGGGCATCTACCTGGCGCTCACGCTGCTGCTGCGCTGGGCCGTCGCGCATGCCGACCGCAAATCCGGCGGCGGCGATGCCGGCGCGGCAAGCCTGCTGGCGCAGGTGCTCGCCGGAACCAGCCGTCTGCTCATCCTGCTGGCGGCACTGCTGGTGGGCACCGGCATGCTGGACCTGCCCGGGCGTTGGCATGACCGTGTGAGCCAGCTCTGGTTCCTGGCCGTGGCGGTGCAGCTGGGGCTGTGGGGCACGCGCGCCATCAGTCTGGGGGTCGAGCGCTACCGGCGCCACCATGGCGCCGCGGGCACGGGGCAGATCAGCGCCTCGGCCACGCTCATGTCCTGGGGGCTGCGCACGCTGGTATGGGCCACGGTGCTGCTGGCCATCCTCTCGAACCTGGGGGTGAACATCACCGCCTTCGTGGCCAGCCTGGGCGTGGGCGGCATTGCGGTGGCGCTGGCGGTGCAAAGCGTGCTGGGCGATCTGTTCGCCTCCATGGCGATCGCGGTGGACAAGCCCTTCGAGGTGGGCGACTTCATCGTCGTGGGTCCCATCGCAGGCACCGTGCAGCAGGTGGGCGTGAAGACCACGCGCATCCGCGCCCTGAGCGGGGAACAGGTGGTGATGAGCAACACCGAGTTGCTCAAGCAGACCATCAACAACTATCGCCACATGCGCGAGCGCCGCATCGTGTTTGGCTTTGGCGTGGCGCAGGACACCTCGCCCGAGCAGGCGCAGGCCCTGGCACAAGCGGTGCGCGACATCATCGAGGCCGAACCGCAACTGCGCTTCGACCGCGCGCATTTCAAGGGATTTGGCGCCAGCTCGCTCGATTACGAAGTGGTCTACATCGTCAAAGACCCGGACTACAACCTCTACATGGACCTGCAGCAGCGCATCAACCTGGCGTTGCTGGGCCGGCTGCAGGCGCTGGGCATGCGGCTGGCGGTGCCGGTCAGCCGCGTGCAGCTGGCCGACCCGCCGGCCGGGCAGGAAGGCCCGTCCAGTGTGGCCGGCATGCCCATTCCTCAGAACGCGTGAACGACCGCGTTGCCCTCGGGCAGGCCGCGGGCGGGATCAGAAGGAATGGGCGGGCATGACAGGCCCGCCCACCGTCTCAGGCCACTTGGCGGGGCGCACCCGCGTGTGGGGCACGCCAGCGGTCCATGAGCGCGAACCACTTCTTGCGCGCGGCCTGTAGGTGGCGCTCCTTCACATGGCCGTAGCCGCGGATGTCCTCAGGGATACGCGCGATCTCCACCGCCAGCGCCAGGCGCTCGGCCGTCAGGCCCTTCAGCAGTTCCTCGATGCAGGCGCGGTATTCGCGGATCAGCGCGCGCTCGGTCTTGCGCTCCTCGGTCCGACCGAAGACATCGAGCGCCGTGCCGCGCAGTCCCTTCATGCGAGCCAGCACGCCGAAGGCCTTGCGCATCCAGGGTCCGTAGCTTTGCTTGACCAACTCACCCTTGTCGTTGTGCTTGGCCAGCAGCGGGGGCGCCAGGTGGTGCACCAGCTTGTAGTCGCCTTCGTACATCGCGGCGATCTTGTCGGTGAACGCCTTGTCGGTGTGCAGCCGCGCCACTTCGTACTCATCCTTGTAGGCCATCAGCTTGAACAGATAGCGCGCCACCGCCTCAGTGAGGCGCGTGCCCTGGCCCAGTGAATCCTCGGCCGCGCGCACCTTGTCCACGAAGGCCTGGTACTCGGCCGCATAGGCGGCGTTCTGGTAGCCCGTGAGGAAGTCCACACGCTTGGCGACCATCTCGGCCAAGCCGGGCTTCTTCACGAACTGGATCACCTGCGCGGCCTGGAACAGCGCCTGCACCTCGGCCAGGTTGTGCGCGCAGCGGCGTCCCCATTCGAAGGCGGCCTTGTTGTTCTCCACCTGTACGCCATTGAGCTCCATGGCGCGCATGAGCGCGGCGTGGGACAGCGGCACGCGGCCCTTTTGCCACGCATAGCCCAGCATCAGCGGGTTGGTGTAGATGCTGTCACCCAGCAACTGGCTGGCCACCTGCTCGGCGTCGAACACACCCAGCAACTCGGCGCCCACGGCCTGTGCGATGGCGGCCTCGCAGCCGTCAGCCGGGAACTGCCAATTGGGGTTGTGCACAAAGGCCGCGGCCGGTGTGCCGTGGCTGTTGAGGGCGACAAAGGTGCGCCCCGGCTGCATGGCGGCCAACGTGGCCTTGTTCGCGGCAACGATGGGGTCGCAGCCGATCACCAGGTCGGCCTTGGCCGTGTCCACCTTGGTGGTGTGGATGGCCTCGGGGCGGTTGGCGATCTGCACATGGCTCCAGGTGGAGCCGCCCTTTTGCGCCAGGCCCGCCGCGTCCTGCGTGATGACGCCCTTGCCCTCCAGGTGCGCGGCCATGCCCAGCAGGGACCCGATGGTGATCACGCCCGTGCCGCCCACACCAGCCACGACGATGCCCCACGCGGCTTCGGCCGCCGGCAGCACCGGCTCGGGGATGGGCGCCATCGTGGACAGGTCGCCCTTCTTCTCCTTCTTGGGTTTCTTGAGCTGGCCGCCCTCGACGGTGACGAAGCTCGGGCAGAAGCCCTTCACGCAGGAATAGTCCTTGTTGCAGGTGCTCTGGTTGATGCGGCGCTTGCGGCCGAACTCGGTCTCCACCGGCTCCACCGACAGGCAGTTGGACTGCACTGAGCAATCGCCGCAGCCCTCGCACACCAGCTCGTTGATGACCACGGTCTTCGCGGGTGTAGCCAGCAGGCCGCGCTTCCTGCGGCGGCGCTTCTCAGTCGCGCAAGTCTGGTCATAGATGATGGCCGTGCAGCCTGCGATCTCGCGAAACTCACGCTGAATGCGGTCCAGCTCGTCGCGGTGGAAGACCTCAATGCCCGGCGGCAGGTCGTTGAGCAGCTCGGGGTGGCCGGCGCGCGCGGCGTTGGCCGGGTGCGTGCGGCCGTGGTACTTCTCGGGCTCGTCCGTCACCACCACCAGCCGGACCACGCCCTCGGCGCGCAGGCTGTGGGCGATCTGCGCCACCGAATGCCCTTCGGGGCGCTCGCCCACCTGCTGGCCGCCGGTCATGGCCACGGCGTCGTTGTAGAGGATCTTGTAGGTGATGTTCGCACCCGAGGCGATGCTCTGGCGAATCGCCAGCAGGCCGCTGTGGAAGTAGGTGCCGTCGCCCAGGTTGGCGAACACGTGCTTGTCCTTGGTGAACGGCGCCTGGCCCACCCAGGTCACGCCCTCGCCGCCCATCTGCGTGAAGGTGCTCGTGGCGCGGTCGGGCATCCAGTTGGCCATGTAGTGGCAACCAATGCCGGCCACGGCGCGCGAGCCCTCGGGCACGCGGGTGCTGGTGTTGTGCGGGCAGCCGCTGCAGAACCACGGCATGCGCTCGCCGGTGTCGGTCTTCACCTCCAGCAGGCCGCGTTCGCGCGCCTCCACCACGGAGATGCGCGCGTCCATGCGCGCCACGATGTCCTCGGGCACGCCCAGCTTCTTCAGGCGTTTGGCGATCGCCTTGGCGATGATGGCCGGCGTCAGGTCGGCCTTGGGGCGCAGCAGCCAGTTCTGGCTGGGATTGGGCATGCTCCATTCGCCGCCGGAGTTGTCACCCTCGATCTCGTCGAACTTGCCCAGCACGTTGGGACGCACGTCGGCGCGCCAGTTGTAGAGCTCTTCCTTGATCTGGTATTCGATGACCTGGCGTTTTTCCTCCACCACCAGGATCTCCTGCAGCCCCTGCGCGAAGTCGCGCGTGATGGTGGCTTCGAGCGGCCACACCACGTTGACCTTGTGCACGCGAATGCCCAGCTGACGGCAGGTGTCGTCGTCCAGGCCCAGGTCCACCAGTGCCTGGCGCGTGTCGTTGTACGCCTTGCCACTGGCGATGATGCCGAAGCGGTCCTGCGGGCCCTGGATCACGTTGTAGTTGAGCTTGTTGGCGCGGATGTACGCCAGTGCCGCGTACCACTTGTAGTCCATGAGGCGCGCCTCCTGCTCCAGCGGCGCATCGGGCCAGCGGATGTGCAGCCCGCCGGGCGGCATGGTGAAGTCCTCGGGCATGACGATCTTCACGCGGTCGGGGTCCACAGAGATGCTGCTGGACGACTCCACCACCTCCTGGATGGTCTTGAGTCCGGACCACAGGCCCGAGAAGCGGCTCAGGGCAAAGGCATGCAGCCCCATGTCCAGAATGTCCTGCACGCTGCTGGGGAAGAACACCGGCAGGCCGCAGGCCTTGAAGATGTGGTCGCTCTGGTGCGCCGCCGTGCTGCTCTTGCTGATGTGGTCGTCGCCCGCCACCGCGATCACGCCGCCATGCCGGGCCGTGCCGGCCATGTTGGCATGCTTGAACACGTCGGAGCAGCGGTCCACGCCCGGGCCCTTGCCGTACCAGATGCCGAAGACGCCGTCGTACTTCTTGGACTGGGGGTAGATGTCCAGTTGCTGCGTGCCCCAGACGGCGGTGGCGGCCAGCTCCTCGTTCACGCCGGGCTGGAAGACCACGTGGTGCTCCGCCAGGTGCTTGCGGGCGCCCCACAGGGCCTGGTCGTAGCCGCCCAGGGGCGAGCCACGGTAGCCGCTCACGAAGCCCGCGGTATTCAGGCCCACGGCGGCATCGCGCTGGCGCTGCAGCATGGGCAGGCGCACGAGGGCCTGCACCCCACTCATGAAGGCGCGGCCGTGGCCCAGGGTGTATTTGTCCTCAAGGGTGACCGTCTCCAGCGCGCGGCGGACGTGTTCGGGCAGCGGGGCATTCATGTCTTGTCTCCGTGGGTTCTGTGATCCGCCGCCTCTGTTGGGCGCGGCGTGCGGGACGGTGCCGTGTGGGCGCCACCCGATCTGCGCAGTGTATGCGCGAGACACCGATATGTGTTTGCTTTATTTGCCGCGTTTACCCTGATGCGCGAAAGCTTCTTTCTTAAAACAATCCAAAAATGGAAACCTTGGACAAATACGACATCGCCATCCTGCGCGAGCTGCAGGCCGAGGCGCGCCTGACCAACGCCGAGCTGGCGCAACGCGTAGGCCTGTCCGCTGCACCGTGCTGGCGGCGCGTACGCGCCCTGGAGGAAGCGGGCTACATCCGCGGCTATCACGCGGAAATCGACCGCCACAAGATCGGCCTGGGCGTGCTGGCGTTCGTGCGCCTGGACGCCGAGCGCAACACCGGCGACCTGACGCTGGCCATGGAGCAGGCCATCGCCCAGATCCCCGAAGTGGTCTCATGCCACTACATCAGCGGCACCGGCACCTTCGAGCTGCAGGTGGTGGCGCGCGACCTGGACAGCTTCTCGCAGTTCGCACGCACCGTGCTGCTGAACCTGCCCAACGTGAAGGACATGCACACCAGCTTCTCGCTGGGCGAGGTCAAGGCAGGCGGCGCGCTGCCGTTGGCGCACCTGGGCCCGGTGCGGCCCGTGGTGCGTGGCGCCGCAGCGTAGGTTCACTCCTAATTCAGTAGCTGTCACTGCTTTTCCCATAAGGGTTTGATCGCATTTTTTATTGCAACTGGTGCCCGGACACCACGATCCCAGCAACCCGCTGAAGCCGCCCGCGCATCGGGGCGGCTTCGTTCCAGCGAGGTCAGACTCCAGCGCGTTCAGGGAACATGACGCCAACGGCCATCGCGCTTAGCGGTCCTTCACCCGGTTCCAATAAGTGCGGCGCACGTTCTTACGGATGCCGAGATCCGGCCGCTCTGCCCCCAGTGCTGACCGCCCATCGCCCGCCTGACCACCGCCACCGCCGATCACAAAGGGCTGACTGGTCTTGCTGCCGTCCGAGCGCTCGATCTCGACGATGCCCGCCACCGGGGACGGTGGCAGCCCTCCTCCATCGAAGACCCGGGATGTCCTGACCCCCGTCAGGAAGTTCACCGAATAGCCACGCGCTTCGCCCAGATTGGGTTGGCACACGAGTGAGGTCGCGCGCAACGGGCGATTGGTGCCGAAGAATACCGAACCGCCGAAAGTGGTGGGGGCGTTCACGCCCTTCTCGCCCGCACCGGCAAGCGTAATGTAGAAGCCCTTTTGCGTACCGTCGTAGCTGGTATTCGTGGCGTCAACCAGGGTGTCTGGCGTCGTGTTGTCGCGCACGACGTCCCATCCACTGCCATCGGCGCCTACCTGTGTGTCCTTGATCATGTAGAACCGGTTCACCACCGTGTTGGACTCGCTGGCGGGCAGGGGGTGTTCGCGGTCCCCCGAAACGGCCACAACGGCGTCGAAGTTCTTGGTCACGACCACATCGGGCGGGAAGAAGAACTTGCGCTTGGGAGAGCCCGAGCCTCCCAGCGCTGCAAACTGGTACGCCTTCCAGGTGCTGATGGCGCCCGTTCCGTCCGGCTGCAAATCCGCGCGCCACAGATTGCCGCCCATGTCAGCAGCATAGAGGCGATCGATCTTGCCGTCGAAGTCACGATCCACGAGAGTGATGTCGCCGGGGATGGAGTGGGTCATGGTCGAAAGCAAGCATGGATTGCCGGTGCACCGGTCTGCGCCACCGCCCGGTCCCGCACGCCACAGCAGTGCACCGGTCTTTGCATCCACGACGAAAATCCCGCGGCCCATGCTGTCAGCGGCCGAAACGGGCTCGTTGTCCTGGTTGGAGTCATAGCCGGCGCCGAAGATCAGCACCGGGCCGTCATGTCCCTTCACCGTCGCCACCTTGGGCTGCGACCAGGTCTGGCCAAGCTCGCCAAAACCGGTCGTTGCCGGAGTGATCTTCCACATGAACTTGGGGTTGGTTGGGTCACTCACATCCAACGCGTAAAGCAGGCGCCCGCCACGACGGGCCGACAGGTACAGATAGGCCGTGTCGCCGTTCTGATAAACGCCCGGCGAGCCATCGAAGAAATAGGTCTTGGGCTGGCGCGTGGTGCTGGCGGGCTCGCCCAGGGTCAACGCCACGGTGTTGTCATAGATGCGCTTGAGACCGCCAAAAAATTCCTCGGGAACGAAGCTCCACAACTCCCCGCCGGGCATGACATTGATGCTGGCGCCAGCAGCGTCCTTGGTGGCAATGGCACAGGTGGTGGACAGTTTGCAATTGCCGATGGGTTTCGCGGTATTCGTGGGGTTGTTGGGCTGGTTGCCGTTTACCGCGCGGAAGGTGCCGTCATTGGCGCCGTAGAACACGACGGTGCCATAGTTCTGGTAGTTGAGTACTACCGGGCGCGAGTGCAGCACATCGCCGTGCACGGAGCCGCGCACGATGATGCTTGCATCGGGTGGAGCGCTCATTTCCGGTCCCGCGCCGGAACCGGCACGGGTCACCGCCACGTCTTCCCCGCGCGCCCAGTTGATAAGGTTGGTGCGCGCTGTGGCGTCTGCAGCCGCCGTTCCCAGCGCCGCGCTGGTAATAGCTGCATTGCCCGCATCGAACTTCATGCCACTCAAGGCAGCCTCACCAGTGCAGCCGGTCCCCAAGCATGTGTAGACGTTGCGCTTGCTGATGTCCGTGAGCGCAGCCAGGCGAATCTGCTGGCCTACGCCGCCTTTCTCAACGATGTGGCCATCGCGCAGATCGTATCCATCCAGCCCGCCTTGGCGCGCCACGGCATTGAGCCAGAATCCGCCCTCCGTCTTCGGTGCGACGGCCTTGTCTGGAAGCTCGTTGGTGTTTTTGCTGGTCCAGAAACTGATGGCGCTGGGGTCCAGGAAGCCTGTGCCCGCAGAGCTCAAAACGGGTTTGGGCTGGCCGTTGGCCTGGAGCTCCGCTCCACCCAGGTACAGCACGGGGCTGTTCTTGTCGGTTTCGTCCAAGCCAAACTGATATTGCTTAAGGTTACCCATCCAGCGCGGCAAGCCGCTGCCGTCGGGGCGGAACATACCCATGAAAACCTGGTTTGCATAGGTGCCCTGGCTGTTTGCGCTCACTGGTAGTACCGGCGCAGCAAACACACTGTTGACGGCCATGACCTGCCGCGCAATTTCGCCAAAGACGGCTGCCAGACCATCCGGCCGGTTCAAGGGCACGTAGTACACCTTGGTACCGCTTTGCGTGGACACGTTGGCCATCAGCTGCTCGTACTCCGCGTTGCTGCCGTCATACAGGATGATGGTGTAGGCCGTAACAGGGTTGTACTGTTTGTCGCCCACCTTGGCGACGGCCATGAACTTCGACCATTCATCGGACGGGTCCGCTTGGTAGTTGCCATTGATTTTGGCGGTGGCCCCGGGCGGATGGGGCTGCGTATAGGAAGGAAGGGTGAGCTCCGTGAAAGAGCCCGTCAAATTCCTGAGGGCGTTCTTGGCAGCATCGCCAGCGTCCTGCGGCTTCTGGTTGTTGGTGGCCAGGGTGATGTAAACGACGAAGTTCCTGGTACACGCCGCAGCATCGGGGGGATTGCCATACCGCACTCCCGACAGGCCTTGCAGGCCGTTATAGAACGCGAAGCTTTCCTGCAACGCCTGGCTGAACTGATTGTTGTTGCTTTGGTCCGTCCCCGTGCTCAACGTAACCACCCGGTCTTTGAATTGCTGGATTCCGCTGAGGCTCAACGGAACCAGGTTGTCGACACTGAGGCCGGACCTCATCGCCGGAAGTGCGAATTCACCGCCGTCCTTCACAGCGCCAGCGCTACGCGGGAAGTACATCAGCCCCAGATTCATCGGCAACTGGGACACCGTAGGATCGGCATCCTTTCTGGCGTTCAGCATTTTCTCGAGCTCGACCAGTCCGCCGTAGAGTCCACAGACCTCGTAGCCGAAGTTCGTCTTGCGATTGATCGGCTGAAACGGGGCGGACGGCGCAAAAGTCGGGCAGTCGACGATTGCGTTCCCGTTGGACGCCCCCGCGTTATCCAACACAATGACTAGGTTGGAAGCTCCTCCACCGGCCGGGGAGCCATAGATGTCGATGTCTTCCGCCTGCACATGAGACACCAGACCCGCAAGGGCCAGCAACGCACAGGCTGAGGACAACCGGAGGCTAGGGAATGGACGGTGAGCGTACATAGGTCTCATCTCCTGAAAAGTGCGAAAAGGCTCAGCAGTTGGCCCCGGGATCCACGCGCTGCGCGACGCCTTGGTTGATCGCGGCAGCGGGGTGACTGGAGTTGGGAGGTGTGGCCACGCCTTCCAAATTCCACATGGCATTGGTGCAGAGTGAATTACCCGACGGCGAGGCGCCTGTAATACCGGTGTTCTGTGCTGAACCGGTGGCAAAACAAGGCTGGTCACCCTCGCTTTCCACATCCAGGTCCACCGTCTTGATCGGCTGCTTGGCTATACAGGTAGGGGTCACGGCAACCTTGTAGGTGGAGCCCGGCTGCCCGCTGTTGTTGACATCCACGTCCACGGTATTGGTCTTGGGCGCCTTCGTGAAATCTCCGCTGATGGCGTCCTCGATGGCCACCTGCGCTGCAGCCTCGGCCTCTTTTTGCGTTTGCATGTTGCCCACCACGCGGGTGTTGACGTTGGTCGTGCGCATGGAAGAGACGACGATCAGCGTAAGCACAACGAGAAATATCATGGCCACGAGCAGGGTGGCCCCCTGTTGCGTGCGCGCCGAACGCCGGCGGTTGGTGGTGTGCGTCATGGCAGCTCTCTCAGGCCGGACGGGTTGTTGAGGCGCACGACGGTGCTGTACGTGTGGCGCTTGTAGCCGTCATTGAAAGGGCCTGCAGCGGCGGACAAGCCCAGGTCATAAGTGCGATCGTCCTTCCAACCACCGCTTGCCTCGGTCGTGCGTGCCAACACGTGGATACGCACGGCCATGACGTTGCCCCAGTTCTTCTCGGCATCCGCCCAGTCGTACGCGGGCGTGGGAGGCGGGCATGCCGCCGCGCTGATGTGCAGCGGGTCTGGGCTGGCGGGGTTGGTCACGTAGCAGTCAGGCGAGCCGTTGCCATCCGTGTCCACCCCGAAGTCAAAACGCATGTCCTCGATGCCGTCGACCAAGGGTTGGATGACCATGCCGCCCTTGGTGTATTCGGCCACCTTCAGCGTGGGGATCTGGTCCTTGCCGCATTCATTGCAGTCACTGAGGAAATAGAGGCGCTGGATGGCCCTGCGCAACGGTGACGGGTTGCCGCTTTTATCCCTCAGTTGGAAGCTCGCATCGCCCCGTGCCGCCATGAATGGCACGAGCGACGGGAAATCCGCAGCGTCGTTCCCGAATGTCGACACCTGGAGATACACCTCATCCGCCTCGGCGCTGGCCGCCGATATCGGCGTTGACGATGCCCGCGTCACCAGCAGCATTCGGCTCCCGCTTTTGACATTCCCCCCGCTCGGGCAGCTGGTGGCGGCCGGCAACACCTGTACTGCCAGCGGAAGCTGAGGCGTGGCACCGGAGACGTATCCGAGATCGGCGACATTGGTCGGACACGCAGCCGGCGCCCGGCGTGGCCACGAGTGCACTCCTGTCGTGCCTACGAATCCCGCAGATTCAACGTCTTCACCGATCAACTGAAGCGCATAACGTCCGTTTTCGATCTGGCGCGCACTCTTGTCCAGTTCGCTCCGGTTGGTCACCGTGGAAACCACCAGCGCGATGAGTGCCGTCAGCAACAGCAGGCCCAGGGCCAGTGCCACCATCAACTCGACCAGCGTAAACCCTCTGGCATGGCGCATATATCGCTCGGTTCGTGTGGCAGGTGTGAGGCAA
The DNA here is from genome assembly GCF_022807955.1 of Diaphorobacter sp. LI3. Lineage (NCBI taxonomy): Bacteria > Pseudomonadati > Pseudomonadota > Betaproteobacteria > Burkholderiales > Comamonadaceae > Diaphorobacter > Diaphorobacter sp. LI3. Next base: position 4,000,915 of record NZ_CP094346.1, read on the forward strand.
CGATGTGGGTTCATGGGGTTCCTCCCGCGGAGGACAGGCTGCCGATCTGCACTTTGGTGGTGACGACACGGTGCAAGCGGTCGTCGCCAAAGCGCCCCTTGCCACAAGGGAAAACGCTCCCGTCGCTGAGCTTAGGCGCCACCGTTCGGGCCATGCCCTGCCACGCCACGGCGATGAGGTAGGTGTTGGGCGGGGCGGCCTCCTGCGTGATGCAACCCACCGCGCCGATCATGGCGCCGACCTTGTCACCCGACTGAAGCACCTCGGCCTATCCCTTGAGGAGTCCATCCCAGGCGGTGAGGTCTGCCAGAGCCTGTGCCTGCTGTGGCGCCGTGTCCAGAAGACATGTGGGCAACGTGGTCGCGCCAGTCCCCACCTTCACGCCCGTGCTGCCGTTGGAATAACAAGCCGCCACCTTGCGATTGGCGTTCAGCCGGCTGGCCATGTCCCGCACCAGCTGCAGCGCCTGGATACGCTGGAACGACTCCAGCTCCGCCATATGGGCACGGCTGCTGATACCCATCAGCCCCAACAGACCGAACAGCAGAATGACCAGGGTCACCAGAATCTCGATCAACGTCGCGCCCTGCTGGTGCGGCCGGTGAATCAGGCTCATGAGCATCCTCCCTGCGTGCTGGATGGCTTGCCGCTGAGGTCCAGAGTGATGCAGCGGGCCGTGACGCCGCTCATCTCAGTAACCGGTTTGATGGTGAACTTGGTCCCCGAACTGGAAAGACGGCCGTCTCGCTCGTACGTCACGGAGCCGATTCCCCCCGTATTCGTAATACTGAGGTTCGAAAGCGCCTCCTGAGAGCCGAAGGTGTTCGTGCCATCCGTGACCGTCCACCCTGCGTCCCAAGTGCTGCCGCGCTTTTGCAAGCTCACCGGGCCGTTTTGCGTGATGGCTTGGCTGCGCGCCAGAGTCAGAGCAGCCATGAGATCAAACGATGCATTCCGCACCCGTTGGTTGGCCACGAACTCACGAAAACTGGGAAGTGCGACAAGAGTGAGGAGGGTGAGGACGGTGATGGCGGTCATCAGCTCAATCAGCGTGAATCCACCTGCGCGCGCTCTTGGGTGAACTACCAGCATTTGATGACCCCATCCGGTCCTGAAGCAGTTTTGGCACCCGCTTCGTCGACGGTCAAGGTGCCGCAGCCGGTATCGCGTGCAGCCTGCCCCCCCGTCGGCGTGGCGGTCGCAGTGAACCCTGGTGGCGTGGAGCCGGCCTTGGGTGATGTAGTAATTGCGTAGTTTCTGCCTACTTCTGCCGGAGCCGTCATCTGCAGCGCTGCCAGGTCGGTCGCATAACTACGAGCGTCGAGCATGTAGCGCTGCTGCCGACCGCTAACCTCGAGCAGGAACGCCTTGGCCGCCGCCCGATTCGATTTGACGATGTAGGCGGTATAGGAAGGGTAAGCAATAGCCGCAAGGATGCCGATGACCGCCACCGTGATCATCAATTCAATCAGCGTGAAACCCGCTGTTCGCCGCCCTGTTGTTCGCATAAGTGCCGCCACTGTGTATGAATTTGTTTAAATGTGAAAATATCACATTCACTCCTACACATAACGACTAAATGGTGACAGACGGTCGCTTATTTCCGACGAGCGGTTGCCCAATGCCGTCCACAGGTACGCATAGGTGACATCCCGCCCCTCTGCATACGCGACAAGCAGCCATTGCAGGTGGCACACTCGCGTTCCGTTCTTTACGCACACTGGCTACACAAGCGCTCACGCTGAGCGATGCGTCTTCCTTCACCCGCCCCATGCAAGACCGCCTGAAATGGACGCAGTCCGCGCTGGTACGAATCCTTCGCCCCGCGGTCAGGCTGGCGTTGGCGATGGGACTGAAGCACGCCCAACTCGAAGAAATCCTGAGGGACCTGCTGCTGGAGGAAGCGCGCCATCTCTGGCGCAGCCAAGGCATTCCCGACCCCAACCTGAGCCAGATCTCGGTCACCACCGGTCTCAATCGCAAGGACGTGACCGCCAGAGTGCGCCAAGTACGCGACCCTTTGCCTGCCACCGAAGGGTCGTCGGCCGCCAAGGCTTTCACGGCCTGGTTGCAGCTTGCCGCCGAGGAGCCCAGCCGGCGCCGCCTTCCTATTGTGGACACCGGCCATGGCCCCTCTTTTGAACTGGTGGCGCGTCTCGCCACCCGCGGCGATGTGCACCACAGAACCCTGCTGGAGGAGCTTCAGCGCCTGAATCTGGTCAGGGGGCTGACGGGCGACGGCGAAGGCGAGGTGGAACTGGTGGGCGACGGCTTCATCCCGGCCACCAGCCTGCGGGACATGCTGGCCTTCACCGGGGACAATGTGCGGGACCATCTGCTGGCCGCCGTCAGCAATACCTTGGGGCAGCAGCCCCGGATGCTGGAACGCTCCGTCTATGCCTCGGGCTTGACCGTGTCGGAGTGCGAACGCATCCACCAGTTGGCACGGGAACATTGGGATTCCGTGCATTACCGCCTGGTACGGGAAATGACCCAGGCCCATGCCTCTGCGGCAGGCATGGGAACGGCACGCATGCGCGTAGGGGTGTATGTCTACCATGAGGACGAGCCGCCGGACGTGAAGCCGACCACCCGTGCAGGCTCTGCAAAGCGCAGGAAAAAAACATGAGGACTGGGATATACGCGCTGATGACCACGCTGGGGCTGGTGCTCGCAGCCTGTGGAGGCGGCGACGGCGTGGGCTCGGGCGGCACCGGCATCGCCATGTCTTCCGTGGCCATTGGCAGCGTCGACAGCCTCGGCGAATCACCCAGCGGGTCGTACATGGTTGTGAACGGCGTGCGCTTCGATATCAGCCACGCCCAGGTGGAAGTGGAAGGCGTCTCGCAGGAAGACGCCAATGGTCAGCAAAGCCTGAAGAGCGGCCAGAGCAGCCTGAAACCTGGCATGACCGTGCAAGTGAACGGCACCCTCGATACCGGATTCAGCACGGGTACGGCCGCGCATGTACTGTCGATACCGGAGCTACGGGGGGCGGTGGATGCCGTGGACGCGGCGCTGGGGCGCATCGAGGTAATGGGTGCGCGGGTATATGTCGATGACGAGACCGTGCTCGACGGACTGTCCGGCTTGGCCGCCTTGCAAGTCGGCCAGATCGTGCAGGTACATGCGTTGCCCACCAGCAGTGGGCTGATGCGCGCGACCCGGCTGCAGCTGACCACCGCCACGCTCCCCTCGGTACAGCCCGTGCTGTGGGGCAGCGTGCAGGCCCTCGATACGGTGGCCCGCCGGTTCCAGTTGGGCACGATGCAGATCCAGTATGCGCAGGCTGCCTTTTTGAACGGTCTGGAGGCCGGCATGCTGGACAACGGCATGCCGCTGTATGTGCATGCAGCCCAGGCCCCGGCCGGCAACGTGCTCGTGGCCCGCTTCCTGCGGCCAGCGCACAGCCTCTCACGCCAGGCAGACGCGCCCGTCGTGCTGGAGGGTGTGGTGACGAACTTCGCCTCTGCACAATCCTTTGCGCTGCAAGGCACGGATATCGATGCCTCGGGCGCGCAAATAACCGGGGGGCGGGCTGATGACATCCGCAACGGCGCAACGCTGGAAGTGGCGGGCCGGATGTCTGCCAACGGCGTGCTGGTCGCGCAGCGGATACGCGTGCGGCAAAGGGCCGTAGTTGACCCTCCATCCGCGTTGCCTCCTCCCGCAAACACCAACGGCAACGGGAACGGGAACGCCGGAGGCAATGGCAACGGGAACGCCGGAGGCAATGGCAACGGGAACGCCGGAGGCAATGGCAACGGGAACGCCGGAGGCAATGGCAACGGGAACGCCGGAGGCAATGGCAACGGGAACGCCGGAGGCAATGGCAATGGGAACGCCGGAGGCAACGGCAATTCCAACAGAGGCTGAACACCGTTTCGCACCCGCCGAGATTGCGGCCCCGGCGCAGCAAGCGCGCCGCATTCCCGTCACAATGGCCGCACATGCCGCCCCAGCCCCTCCAAGACAGCGGACCGCTGAGTTCACCACCCACACCGCCAGGCCCCGACGCGGCCTCCGCCGCCGCCCACACCGCCGAGGCCGCCGCCACAGCCGAGTTGCAGCACAGCGCGGCGCAGCGTGCGCCGCAGTCGCCCTTCGCGCCGCTGTCGGTGCCGGTGTTCCGCATGCTGTGGCTCACCTGGCTGGCGGCCAACACCTGCATGTGGATGAACGACGTGGCCACCGCCTGGCTGATGACCACGCTGACCGATTCGCCTGCCCTGGTGGCGCTGGTGCAGACGGCCTCGACGCTGCCCGTGTTCCTGCTGGGCCTGCCCAGCGGCGCGCTGGCCGACATCCTGGACCGGCGGCGCTACTTCATGGTCACGCAGTTCTGGGTGGCGGCCGTGGCGGTGGTGCTGTGCGTGGCCATCCTCTGGGGTGGGCTCAACCCCTACCTGCTGCTGGCGCTGACGTTCGCCAACGGCATCGGGCTGGCGATGCGCTGGCCGGTGTTTGCGGCCATCGTGCCGGAGCTGGTGAACCGCCAACAGTTGCCCGCGGCGCTGGCGCTCAATGGCGTGGCCATGAACGCCTCGCGCATCATCGGCCCGCTGGTGGCCGGCGCCATCATCGCCAGCGCGGGCAGCGCCTGGGTGTTCGTGCTGAATGCCGTGCTGTCGCTGGTGGCAGGTTTCACCATCATGCGCTGGCGGCGCCAGCCCATGCCCAACCCGCTGGGGCGCGAGCGCCTGACCAGTGCCATGCGCGTGGGTCTGCAGTTCGTGCGCGAGTCGCCCCCGATGCGCGCCGTGCTGTGGCGCATCTCCATCTTCTTCCTGCATGCCACGGCGCTGCTGGCGCTGCTGCCGTTGGTGGCGCGAGACCTGCAGGGCGGCGGCGCAGGCACCTTCACGCTGCTGCTGGCCTCCATGGGCGCGGGCGCCGTGAGCGCTGCCATGTTCCTGCCGCGCCTGCGCCAGATGATGTCGCTGGACCAGCTGGTGGCGCGCGGCACGCTGCTGCAGGCGCTGGCCACGGCCGTGGTCGCCATTGCGCCCAACGTGTACGTGGCGGTGCCGGCCATGCTGGTGGGCGGGGCGGCGTGGATCACCACCGCCAATTCGCTCACGGTGGCCGCACAGCTGGCGCTGCCCAACTGGGTGCGCGCGCGCGGCATGTCCATCTACCAGATGTCCATCATGGGCGCCACGGCCGTGGGCGCGGCGCTGTGGGGGCAGGTCGCCGCACTCTCCAGCGTGCACATGAGTCTGGCATTGGCGGCACTCACCGGGGTGCTGGTGATGGCGCTGGTACAGCGCCTGGTGAGCAACCGCCATGGCGAGGAGGACCTGAGCGCCTCGCGCGCCTTTCAGGCACCGCGGGCCGACAGCCCGCCCGCCGCCGGCCTGCGGCTGGTGGTCAGCATCGAATACTTCATCAACCCCGCGCGGGCGGCAGAATTCCGCGCCGTGATGCAGGAAAGCCGCCGCGCGCGCCTGCGCCAGGGCGCCTTGAGCTGGGAGCTGCAGCACGACATCGCCGACCCGCGCCGCTACGTGGAGCGCGTGGTAGACGAATCCTGGACGGAGCACCTGCGGCGCTTTGACCGCGTCACCGCCTCCGACGTGGCGCTGCGCGACCGGCGCTTTGCCTTCCACGTGGGCGACGCGCCGCCCGTGGTGTCGCGCTACGTGGTCGAGGGCGAATGAATCACTCCCATATTGATAGCTTTCAGCGCTTGCCTTACGGGAATTTCAGCATTAATTTGTATTGAAAGCAGCACAGATCAAGCGCGAACAGCTTCCAAATCAATAGCACTACCGCGGCCACAACGCCCATAGGCGCAGGCCCTGCTTCAGGCGCCCGGCAATCTCGCCCGCCTCGGGGCCCCAGCCGGTGAAGTAATCCGCGCGCACCGCGCCCAGGATGGCGCTGCCCGTGTCCTGCGCCAGCACCAGGCGCGACAACTGCGCCGTGGGGCCGCTGGAGGCCAGCCACACCGGCGTGCCGTAGGGGATGCTCTGGCGGTCCACGGCGATCGAGCGCCCCGGCGTGAGCGGCACGCCCTGCGCGCCCTTGGGCCCGAAGGCGGCGTCCAGCGCGTCCAGCGGCTCCTCGCGAAAGAACACGTAGCGCGGGTTGGACCACAGCATCTCGTTCACGCGCTGCGGATTGGCCCGCACCCAGGCGGTGATGCCGGGCCAGGTGGCGTCGCGCACCAGGCCCTGGTCCAGCAGCCACTTGCCCACGCTCTTGTACGGCTGGTCGTTGGTGCCCGCGAAGGCCAGGCGCACCAGGCGCACGCTGCCGTCCGCCTCCTGCACGCGCAGCCGGCCCGAGCCCTGGATGTGCAGCACCATGGCTTCCACCGGGTCGCGCACCCAGGCGATGGCGCGGCCGGCCAGGGCGGCCTGGGCCTGCGGCAGGGTGTCGATCTGCTGGCGCGTGTACCAGGGCTTGCGCGCCGCCAGATCGGCCGGGGGTGCATACAAAGGCACGCTGAAGCCGTTGCCCGGTTGGCGCGCGGCGTCCAGATAGGGCTCAAAGTAGCCCGTGAGCAGGCCGTCGGCCGCTCCGTCCAGCGACTCGATGCGGTAGGGCTGCAGGCGCTGCATCATCCAGCCGCGCTGCTCCTCGGGCGACGCGATGCTCAGGCGGCGCACATCGCCGCACAGCGGCGCGAACGCCGGCGCGGGGCGCTCGCAGCTGCGCAGCCAGGCGTTCCAGGCCTCGTGCAGCGCATCGCCCTCAAACCCCGGCAACTCGCCCCAGCCCACGGGCACCCAGCGGCTCTTGGACTGCGTGAGCGTGCCCGGCACAGGCACCGGTACAGTGGGCGCGGCGGGTGGCTGCACGGACGGCACGCTGGGCGTCACGGGCGCCGGAGGACGGGTGGAGCACGCGGCCAGCGTTCCTACAATCAGCGCCGATACCACCAGGCGCAGGAGACGAAGATTCATGGGGCTGATTTTGCTTGAAGCATTGCTTGCACTGGTGCTCCTCGTGGGCATTGTCTGGTGGACCATGTTCAGCGGCCGCAAGGGCGGCGAGCCGCCAGCGGCCCCCAGCGAGCCCCCACGGGGCGACGCCCCGCCGCACGACTGAGAGCGCTCGCGGATTCTGGCCGGGAATGAGCGCGGCCCATTGAACGCAGGCCCATCGGCCACGGGTCGCGCACGCGCGTTGCGCCGCGTCCTACAGACGAGGCACCGCTGGATTGCTACGCTGCTCGCACTGGCCCAGCCGCCCGCTCGAGGGCTGCGAGCCGACCGAGCAACAACAAAGGAGTTCTCTCATGCGCAAACCTCTCCTCATCGGCAGTCTCGCGGTGGTCATGCTGGCCACAGGCTGTGCCAACATGACCGACACCCAGCGCCGCACCGCCACCGGCGCCGGCGTGGGCGCGCTGGGCGGCGCAGCCATCGGCGCCATGACGGGCGGCCATGCGGCGCAGGGCGCCGTGATCGGCGCGGGCGTGGGCGCCCTGGGCACCTACATCTGGTCCCAGCACATGGAGCGCCAAAAGCAGGACATGCAGGCCGCCACCCAGGGCACCGGTGTGACGGTGACGCAGACGCCGGACAACCAACTCAAGCTGGACATCCCAAGCGATATCTCGTTCGCCACCAACCGTTCGGACATCCAGCCCAACTTCCGCCCCATTCTGGACCGCTTTGCCGAGGGCCTGCGCAACAATCCGAACACCGAGGTGCGCATCGTCGGCCACACCGACTCCACCGGCAGCGATGCGATCAACAACCCGCTGTCGCTGGACCGCGCCGAGAGCACGCGCAACTACCTTACGGCGCGTGGCGTGAACGGCAACCGCATCCACGTGGAAGGCCGTGGCTCGCGTGAACCTGTGGCTTCCAACGACACCTCCGACGGGCGCGCCCGCAACCGCCGCGTGGAGATCTATGTGGGTGAGCGCCAGGGCCGCGGCTGATCTGCGGCGGGCCGTCGGCGCGGCAATCCTGCCCGCCGACGATGTGAAGACGAATACGACGCGCGCCCGCAAGGGCCCGCGTCTTTTTTTACGCCGGTGGCGCGGCGCGCAGCAGGTTGGCAAGCTCCACCGCCGACTTGACCTGCATCTTGTCGAACACGCGCGCGCGGTGCACCTCCACCGTGCGCACGCTGATGTCGAGCTGATCGGCGATGAGCTTGTTGGGCAGGCCTTCGACCACCAACCGCATCACATCGCGCTCGCGGTCGGTCAGGTCGGCCAGCCGGTCCTGCAGTTCGTGGCGCGCGCGGCAGGCCTCGATGTGCCGGGCCGACAGCTCCAGCGCTGCTTGTATGCGGTCCACGAGCTGATTGTCGGAAAACGGCTTCTCGCAGAAGTCGAACGCGCCGCGCTTGACCGTGGCCACGGCGGTGGGCACGTCGGCGTGGCCCGTGAGGAAGATCACCGGCATGCCCGCGGTGTCGCCGCGCTCCACCATCTTGTCGAACAGCGCCAGGCCGCTCATGCCGCCCGGCATGCGCACGTCCAGGAGCAGGCAGCAGGGCTGGCGCTGCATGAGGCCGCTGGCGGTGCGCTCGGCCAGCATGGTCTCGAACGCTTCGGCGCTGGCGAACGCCTCGCTGAGCACACGGCGCGAGCGCAGCAGCCAAGCCAGCGCCTCGCGCACCTCGGCGTCGTCGTCCACGATGTACACAGTGGCGTTGGAGGCGGGTTCCATCAGGGGTCGGCTTTCTGAAATGCGGGCAGGGTGAAAGTGAATACCGTACCACGCGGCTCACGCGCCGCATGGTCCAGAAAGCCCCCATGCTGCTCCACCACGGTGCGGCACAGGCTCAGCCCCAGGCCCATGCCCTCGACGCGCGTGGTGTAGAACGGCGTGAACAGGCGCTCGGCCACGTCCTCCGGAATGCCCATGCCCATGTCGGCCACCGAGAACTCCAGCCAGCTGTTGGACGCATTGGAGGCCGCGCGCCGCACCCGCAGGTCGAGGATGCGCGGATGGATCTGCGGGTCGTCCATGGACTGCATGGCGTTGCGCGTGAGGTTCAACAGCACCTGCTCGACCATGGTACGGTCGCACAGCGCGGGCGGCAGGACGTCCTCGATCGACAGCACCACGCGCACGCCCAGCTTGCGCGCCTGCAGCCGGATGATGGGCAGCACCGCGTCGAACAGGTCCTGCGCGGTGACCGGCTCGCGGGTCTGGTCGCGGCGCCGCACGAAGTCGTGCACGCTCTTGATCACGCGGCCCGCGCGCTCGGCCTGCGCTGCAATGCGCTGCACGCCCACGCGCACGTCCTGCAGGTCCTGGGGCGACGGCAACTCGGCGCCCGGCGCCGGCTCCAGCAGGTTGAGCGAGCCGTTGGCATAGCTGGAGATGGCCGCCAGCGGCTGGTTCAGTTCATGGCTCAGCAGCGATGCCATCTCCCCCACGGTGGCCAGGCGTGCCGTGGCCTGCAGGCGCTCCTGCGAGGTGCGCGACAACTCCTCCACGCGCCGCTGCTCGCTCACGTCGAGAAACGAGCCCATCCACCCCGTGTGCAGGCCCTGTGCGTTGATCAACGGCGCTTCGTAGATCATGACGGGAAAGCGCGTGCCGTCCCTGCGCATGAAGGTGGATTCGTACCCTTCGCGCGGCGGGTCGAGCCGGCCCGACATGCGCACCACCTGCCGCTCCGCATATTCCTGCGCATGCTCGGGCGGCCAGTAGGGCAGCGGCGACGTCTGGCCCACCAGCTCGGATGCGGGAAAGCCCACCATGTCGCAGAACGCCGGGTTCACATAGGTGATGCGGCCGTTGAGGTCGCGCGCACGCAGCCCCGTGACCAGCGAGTCCTCCATCGCCTTGCGAAAAGCCAGCGCGTCGCCCAGGTCGCGCTCGGCGCGCAGGCGGCGCCGGTTGTCGCGCACCAGCACCACCAGCACCGACACCAGCGCGATCGACATGGCCGTGACCAGGGCCGTGAGGACGTTGGGAAACACGCTGGGCGCGGCGTGCCAGCCGTCCATGCGCAACACCAGGGTGTTGCCGGGCAGGTCGAACAGCTGCTGCGCCGTGAACATGCGCGAGCCGCGGCGCAGCGCGCCCACCAGCGCCAGCCGCGTGCCGTCGGCCTCGGTGAACGAAACCTCCTGCGTGCGCTGCAGGCTGGGCGCCACCAAATCCTGCAGCACGGTCTGCAGCGCGTAGGTGGCCACCAGGAAGCCGCGCACGCGTCCGTCCTGGATCAACGGCAGGCAGACCTCCATCATCTCGGCGCCCATGCCGTCGGGCAGGGGCTGGAAATAGCTGCTGGAGTACGACGGGCCGGTGATGCGCCGAGCGTTGGTACAGGCCAGCATGGTCTCCGAATGCGTGCCGCTGCGCGTGGTGGCGTCCCACGGCAGGGGGCGATAGGGCGACTCCGCATGTGCGCGCAGCAGCAGCTGCGTGTCCCGCCATTCGATGCGCACCAGCTCGCGGCGCGTGCTCAGCAGCTCGGCCGCGCGCGCCTCCCACGCGGCCAGGTCGGGGTCGCCTGCCTGCAGCGCCTGCAGGTTCTGCAGGTTGTGCGCGAAGGCGTTGCGGATGTCGGCTACGGCGTCGGCAGTGTCGCGTTCTAGGCGGCTTTGCACCTGGCTGGCCTCGTAGCGGCCAGCCAGCCATACCTGGGTGACCAGCATGCCCGCCACCAGCGCCACCAGCAGCGTCCACAGGGACCAGCGCCGCCACGCACCCACCCAGCGGCGCCACCGGCGGGGTACCTTGTCCTGGGGCCCGTCTTCGGGCGCCGAAGGGGGCAGCAGCGACTGCGGGCCCTGCTGCCGGCCCGCAGCACCCCTGTCCCGTCCGCGCGCTGGTCCGCCGTGCTCCACGGTGCCGCCCATCAGAGCACGCAATGCTCAAGCGCCGGCAGCTGGCGGCGTACCTGGCGCAGATGCGCCGCATCCAGCGTACCCAGGACCACGCCCGCGCCCTCGGGCTGCTGGGCCAGCACGCTGCCCCAGGGGTCCACCAGCATGCTGTGGCCCCAGGTGCGCCGGCCGTTCTCGTGCGTTCCGCCCTGCGCCGGCGCCAGCACATAGGCCAGGTTCTCCACGGCGCGCGCACGCAGCAGCACCTCCCAGTGGGCCCGGCCGGTGGTGTAGGTGAAGGCGCTGGGCACCAGCAGCAGGTCGGCACCCGCGCGCGCGTGCTGGCGGTACAGCTCGGGGAAGCGCAGGTCGTAGCACACCGACAACCCCACGCGCCACACGTTGCCATCCCGCGCCGGCAGGGCAAAGCGCACGCTCTCGCGCCCGGCCTGGATCACGCGCGCCTCATCGAAGCATTCAGTGCCGTTGTCGAAGCGGAACAGGTGGATCTTGTCGTAACGCGCCACGCAGTCCCCGGCGGGCGAGAACACCAGCGTGGTGTTGTGCACGCGCTCTTCGCTGTCGCACACCAGCGGCAGCGTGCCGCCCACCACCCACAGACCCAGCTCGCGCGCCGCTTGCGCCAGAAACCGCTGGACCACGCCGTCGCCCATGGTTTCGCGCAGCGCCAGCTTGTCCGCATCGGCCAGGCCCATGGCGCAGAAATACTCGGGCAGCACCGCCAGCTCCGCGCCCGCCTGCGCCGCCTGCTCCAGCAGATGGCGCGCCTGCGCCAGGTTGGCCTGCAGCGCGACGCCCGAGACCATTTGCAAAGCTGCGACTTTCATGGTTTGTCTCCTGATGCCGGTGGAACAGCAGGGCTCGCTGCGCCTTCCGGCGCAGCGCTCTTGCGGCGCTGGATGCGCTCCACACGCGGTTCTGACCAGGTGCCGTCGATGCGGAATTCCTGCGTGGCGGCCTGGATCAGCGGGCCGCGCAGGAAAACCTGCGCGAGGAAACTGCCCAGGCCAATGACGGGGTTGATCGCCGTGGCCACGAGGGAAGCCGTCATGGCGTTGATTTCGGGCACGACCACCACGTGCAGGTCCTGCGTCTCGCGTTCGATGTCGGCGCTGCCTTCCATGAGCACGGCGGCATTCACGCCCTTCATCTGCAGATTGTTGGTGGTGGCCACACCGTTATCGATGCGCATGTCGCCACGCACGAAGTCGAATGCGAAGCCTTCGCTGAACACGTCGCGGAAATCCAACGCGAAGCGCCGCGGCAGGGATTGCAGGCTCAACACGCTCAGCAGCTTGGCCAGTCCCGGGTCGGCCTGGAGGAATTGACCTGCCTCCACGTTCACGTTCATCTGGCCGCTCATGGTGCGGTAGTCGGGTGACAACGGCGAGCCCAGCCAACCCACCTGGCCCCCGATGCGTCCCTTGCCGTGGCGCACCACGCCGTCCATGCCAAAGCGTGCCAGCAAGGCGCCGGAATCGCGGATGTCCAGCTCGAAGTCCATCACCGTGCGCCGTTGCGCCTGCGCCCCGCTGCCCACCAGCGCCCAGTGGCCCTGCGAGGTCAGCACGGCCTCGGGGGCGGTCAGATTGAACTTGGACAGGCGCCACTCGCGCTGGCCGCCCTCCGTGCCGCGGTTGCGCGCCTCGATCTCGATGCGCCCCAGGCGCCGTCCGCGCAACTCGAAATCCTCCACCACGATGTCCAGCGCCGGCAGCGTGCCCGGTTCGCGCGCATCGAGCAGCGCGTTGACCTGCGTCTCGGCCATCTGCGGAATGGCCAGCCGCGCCAGCCGGGCGTGCAGCAGCCCCTGGGCCGCATCGGCACGCGGCGCGGACGCGCCGGCAGGGCGGTACTCCAGGTACCCGTCCAGCTCATCGGCATCCACGTTGGCACGCCACACGGCGCCCTGCCGCGACGCCCCCACCACCACGTCGTGCAGCGTGCGCCCATGCAACGTGAGCGTGGCGGCACGCACGGCCAGGCTGGTGGGCAGGTAATCGGTGGCCAGTGCCTCCCCGGAGGGCGCGGGTGCCGGTACTGCTGCCTGTGCCTGTGCCTGTGCCTGTGCCTGTGCCGACGGTGCCGAGGGCTCCTGCAACAGCGCCGTCCACGCATCCACGTCCAGCGCACCCAACACGGCGTGTGCCGCGACACCCTGGGCGGGAGGCGCGGGCATCTGCGCCGGCGGCACGCCGATGGCGAGCGCGCCGCGCAGCACGCGCGCCTGCGGCCCGTCCAGTGCGCGCAGGTAGTTGAGCCTGCCCACGTCGCCCAACTCCAGCGTCAATTCGTCCTGCAAGGGCGCGGTATCCGAGGCTGCGGCCTCGGGCGTCAAGCGGTTCTCGAAGCGCACGGGCAACGGGGCCTGCGCTGCCTTGCCCAGTGGCGCGGGCGCCGTCAGCGAAAGACCGACGAGGTCGCTGGCCACCTGCAGTTCGGCCACTCCCCGCCGCACCCCCACGGCCACCGTGTAGGCGGCGCTGCCACTGGCGCCGCGCACCAGCCGCGACACCAGGCCCAGCTGCTGCGCCTCGCGCAGGCCCTCGGCGGTGGCTGTGCCGCGCGCACGCACGCGCACCGAGGACTCTCCAGCCCCCGCCGGCGCCGCATTCATGCCGCCTTCCAGCCGTACCTCGCCTCCCAGGGCGCGTCCCTGCACGCCGACCAGCGTGAAACCGCTCTGGCTGAACTGCACCACGCCCCGGGCCGCGTTCACCAGGGGCGCCTCGGGCACAAAGTGCACGTCGTTGCCCGCCAGGGTGACGCTGCCGCGCACGGTGGACTGGTCGATACGGCTGATGGGCAGCGTCAGGCCCAGCTGCAGTTCGGCCACGCCGGTGGCGGCGGCCCGGTCCAGCGCCCCCTGCGTAAGCCGGGAGATGGGCGAGGCGCTCACCAGCGCCAGCATGTCGGGCAGCGGGCCGCGCACGTCGGCCCCGACCACCACTTCGGTGTGCTGCAGGTCCGCGATCTTCGCGTTCACTTTCTGCACCCGCAGCGCGGGATACCCGGCAAAGCGCCCCGTGGCGTTGCGCACTTCCATGCCCGCACGGTCAAACACCAGCTCCCCCGACAGCGCCGTGAGAGCCGGCCAGGGCCGGTCGCCCGCGTGCAACAGCGCCGGTGGCACGTAGCCGTACGTCACGTCCTTGACACGCGCTGCGATGTGGAATTCGCCCTCGCGCGGAACATGGCCATAGGGAAAGTCGTGCAGATCGCCCTTCACGCGGAACTGCACCTGGCTGGCGGTCCCCGCAAGGATGGCGTCGCGCACATAGTGCCGCGACTCCGCTGGCACGGTGAGCGGCAGGTAGCGATGCACGCGCGTGCCATCGGCCCGTGACAGCGTGCCCGAAAGGTCCAGCACCCCCGGAAAGCGCGCGCGCGCAGGCGACGCCGCAGGGTCGCCCGTGTGCCAGCTCAGCCGCGCCTCGCCCTGGGCGTCCGCATTGGCAAAGCGCAGCTGGCTGGTCTGGACCGCGATGCGCTCGCCCTCGATCTGCCAGCGCACCCCCGCTTCCAGCCGCTGCACGGGCACTACGGGCTCTTCAAACACGCCGGGCAGGCGCAGCGTCCCGTCGGCCATGGCCAACTCGGCCTGCCCCCCCGCCTGGGTGAGATCGAAAGACACCTGCGCACCACTGAGGCCGGCGACGGTAGGCACGGCGTCGTCCGCCGCCAGCGCCAACCCTGCGACCTTGCCGCGAACCTGGTACTTCTGCGGCTGCGCCAGCGGCCCTTGCCATTCGGCCCGCAACTGCTCCACCAGACCGCGCGGCGCATAGTCGCGCACCGCGCCGTGCACGGTGTCGCCCAGGGGCAGCCGGCTCGCGATCTGCGCCAGGGCGGCCAGGTCCAGCCGGTCGGCCTGCAGTTCGCCACGCTCTCGGCCGGCCTGGCCCTGTCCGCTGTGGCGCAGCGCCAGATTGCCGCCGGGCCAGCGCAGGCCATCGTCGGCCACGAACTGCAGATTCTGGGTGGACAGCTCAAAGCCGTCGTCCAGCCAGCGACCGCCCACCCGCCCCGTCACCGTGCGCAGCGCCAGTGGGCGCAGGTTCTTGCCCAGGGTAGCGTTGACCTCGTCGAGTGCCATGTCCACCGTGCCGCCGCCGATCTGGCCGCGCTGCACATCCACCCACGCGCGCACGGCGCCCCGGCCCTGCGCGACCTGCAGCCCCTCCAGATCGGCGTGCCGGTGCAGGCGCGACACGTCCACGCGCGGGAAGTGGGCGAACAGCTCGCCGTTCCAGCGCTGCCAGTCGCCGCTGTGCGTGGACAGCAACGGCTGGCGGAACTGGCCGCGCAAGGTAAAGGGTGCGCCCCATTCGGCGGGTGGCGTGGCGTCCAGGCGCACCTGGTGGCGGCGCGCGCTGTTGCGCAGCACCAGGCTCACCTCGGTGAGCGCCAGCGGCTCGGCGCTACGCTGCTCGTCGGTCCAGCGCAGCGTGCCGCCGCGAATCGCCACCTCGGCCTGGGAGAACAGCCAGTCGGCCGCCGCACTGTCGCCCTCGGCGCTGTCGCGGAAGGCCAAGCCCGCGATGACGATGCGCCCGTCGCGCTCACGGCGCATGTCCAGCTCGGGGCCTTCGATATAGATCTGCTCGAACCCAAAGCGCAGCAGCGAGCGCGGCGACAGCGCCAACACCACGCGCGGCAAGCGCAGCGCCTCGCGCCCCTGGGCGTCCAGCAGGGCCACGTCCTTCAGCTCCACCGAGGGGATCAGCCCTTCGCTGCGCGCGCTGATGGAATGGATGCGCACAGGTACCCCCAGTGCGCGTTGGGCCTGCTGTTCCAGCTGCGGACGGAAGTCGCCGATACGCGGCACAATCCAGCCATGCAGCCCCCCCCAGGCGGCCGCCAGCAGCAACCAGAAGGTCACCAAGGCGACCAATCCCCATCGCGCACAGCCCGCCACGAGTTTGAGAAGGCGGGAGGGATGGGGAGGAGACTCTGTCATGGCGGGCGAAACGATGGCAGGAATTATGACCCGCACATCCCCTGAGGGTTCAGCACCCCACGGTGTCGTTATGTACGGCCGCGCCCCGGCGTGGCCCGCGAGCGCACCGAGCAGCCCTTGCCATGCAGATGCCTTCGACTGATCCCGTGACCGCCGGCAGCCCGCCGTCGGAATATTCGCGCTTCCACCAGCGCCTGCACCGCCGCTACCAGGCCGAGCTGGCGCTGCTGCCCCCGGGCGTGCCCACCCGCGAGACCATGGCCCAGGCCTGCGACGCCCTGCTGGCGCGCGGCCACGACCTGGGCGCGGCGCTGCGCATCCTGCGCCAACTGGTGATGGAGCGGCTGATCACACTGGATTGCGACCAGGCCGCACCGCTGTCCGACATCACCCTGGCCGTGACCCGGCTGGCCGAGTTGGCACTGGACCGCGCCTGCCGCCACGCCCGCGCCGAGCTGGACGCGCGCCACGGCGCGCCGCTGGGGCCCCAGGGCCAGCCCGTGCAGCTGTGGATCGTGGGCATGGGCAAGCTCGGCGCGCGCGAGCTGAACGTCTCCAGCGACATCGACCTGATCTACGTCTACGAACACGAGGGCGAAACCGCCGGCCAGCCCGACGGGCGCGGCAAGCTCTCCAACCACGAATACTTTGCCCGCGCGGTCAAGGCCATCTACAGCCTGGTGGGCGACACCACCGAGCACGGCTTCGTGTTCCGCGTGGACCTGGCCCTGCGCCCGCACGGCAACTCGGGGCCACCGGCCGTGTCGCTGGCGTCGCTGGAGGAATACCTGCTGGTGCATGGCCGCGAATGGGAACGCTTTGCCTGGCTCAAGAGCCGCGTGGTGGCGCCGCTGGACTGCCTGGGCATGCCGAACGTGCAGGCGCTGCGCGGCGTAGTGCTGCCCTTCGTCTTCCGCCGCTACCTGGACTACAGCGTGTTCGACGCACTGCGTTCGCTGCACCGCCAGATCCGCGACCATGCCGCCAAGCGCAGCGCCGGCCACCCCGAGCGCGCCAACGACGTGAAGCTCTCGCGCGGCGGCATCCGCGAGATCGAGTTCACGGTACAGCTGCTGCAGGTGGTGCGCGGCGGCCAGTTCCCCGAACTGCGCTGCCGCCCCACGCTGGAGGCCCTGGAACGCCTGGCCCGTGCCGGCCTCATGCCGCAGGAGACGGCCGAGCAGCTGGCGGCCGCCTATACCTTCCTGCGCCGCGTGGAGCACCGCATCCAGTACCTGGACGACCAGCAGACCCATGTGCTGCCCACGCGCGACGATGATCTGGCCTGGATCGCACGCACCCTGGGCCTGAACTGCTGCGACTTCCTGCGCGCGCTGGACGCGCACCGCGAACTGGTGGCCCAGGAGTTCGACATCCTGCTCGGCGGCACGGGCCACAAGCAATGCAGCAATGGCGGATGCGGCGGCCCGCGCGCCGCAGTGGCTGCGTCGCCCGCCCCCGACCTGGAGGCGCTGCTGGAGCAACTGCCCGCCAAGGTGCGCGAGCGCGTGGCCGAGTGGCGCACCCATCCGCGCGTGCAGGGCCTGCGCGATGAGGCGCGCGCGCGGCTGTTTCGCATCGTGCAACGCACCGGGCGCTGGCTGGCCGAGGGCCAGGTCAACGAGGACGCCGCCGTGCGCCTGGTGGGCTGGCTGGAGCCACTGCTGCGCCGCGAGAGCTACCTGGCGCTGCTGCTGGAGCGCCCCTCGGTGCACGAGCATCTGCTGCACCTGCTGGGCGCCGCCAGGTGGCCCGCGCGCTACATGCTGCAGCACCCCGGGGTGATCGACGAGCTGGCGGGCGACGCCCTGCTGTCCGAGCGCTTCGTGCCCGCCGACTTCGAACGCGAACTGGGGCTGCGCCTGGCCGCGCTGCAGTCCACGGGCGAGGACGACGACGAGAACCTGCTCGACCTGCTGCGCCGCGCCCACCATGCCGAGACCTTCCGCACGCTGGCGCGCGACGTGGAGCGGCGCATCACCGTGGAGCAGGTGGCGGACGACCTGTCCGCGCTGGCCGACAGCGTGCTGCGCGTCACGGCCGAGTGGTGCTGGGGCCGGCTGCGCAACCGCCACCGTGAGCAGCCGCAGTTCGCCGTCATTGGCTACGGCAAGCTGGGGGGCAAGGAACTGGGCTACGGCAGCGACCTGGACATCGTCTTCGTGTTCGACGACGACGACGAGCGTGCCCCCGAGGTCTACGCCGCCTTCGTGCGCAAGCTCATCAACTGGCTCACCGTGAAGACCGGCGAGGGCGACCTGTTCGAGATCGACACCGCCCTGCGGCCCAACGGCAATTCGGGCCTGCTGGTGACCAGCTTCCAGGCCTATGCCGACTACCAGCAGCAGCGCGGCAGCAACACCGCCTGGACCTGGGAGCACCAGGCCATGACGCGCGCGCGTTTCGTGATGGGCAGCGAAGGCCTGCACGCGCGCTTCGACGCCGTGCGCCAGGCCGTGATCACCGCGCCGCGGGATGCCGCCGCGCTGCGCAGCGAGATCGTCGCCATGCGCGAGCGCGTGCGCAGCGCCCACCCGGCGCCTGCGGACCAGTTCGACGTGAAGCACAGCCCCGGCGGCATGGTGGATGCCGAGTTCGCCGTGCAGTACCTGGTGCTGGCGCACTCCGCGGCGCACCCCGAGCTGCAGGGCAACGTGGGCAACATCGCGCTGCTGCAGCGCGCCGAGGCCGCCGGCCTGTTGCCTGCGGGCGTGGGCCGCGCCGCCGCCGACGCCTACCGCACGCTGCGCCACGTGCAGCACCGCGCGCGGCTCAACGAAGAGCCCACCCGCGTGCCGCCCGAGATGCTGGCCGCCGAGCAAGGCGCCGTGCGCGCGCTGTGGCGCGCCGTGTTCGGCTGAGTGGACTACGGCAGCTAGCTATATTTTTCATAGCTATTAGCGCTTATCCATAAAGCGCTAGAGGCAGT
Source organism: Diaphorobacter sp. LI3 (assembly GCF_022807955.1). Lineage (NCBI taxonomy): Bacteria > Pseudomonadati > Pseudomonadota > Betaproteobacteria > Burkholderiales > Comamonadaceae > Diaphorobacter > Diaphorobacter sp. LI3. The sequence continues at coordinate 4,019,578 of NZ_CP094346.1, forward strand.
TTTGATACATGGAATTTCCATTCGTGCGCAGATGTAGCGCCCCGTAAAAATCAAACAAACGTTTGATTCATCGTGGTCTAATGCGCCGCGATGACGACGTCCGCCCCCCTCTCGCCCCCCCGCCCCGGCGCCACCGGCGACAGCCCGCCGCCGGCGCGCACCCGGCTGCTGATGGCGGCGCTCAAACTGTTTTCCGAACAGGGCTACGCCAAGACCTCAATCCGTGCGATCGCCGCCGAGGCCCAGGTCAACGTAGCCTCGGTGAGCTACTACTTCGGCGACAAGGCCGCGCTGTACGCGGCGCTGTTTTCCGCGCCCTTCGGCTCGCTGCAATCGCTGGTGCCCGACTTCATGCGCCCCGGCCTGTCCCTGCGCGCCGCGCTGCACTGCTTCTACCAGGGCGCGCTGGGGCCGCTGCACGACGGCGAGATGGCACGCCAGGTGGTGCGGCTGCACATCCGTGAAATGCTGGAGCCCACGGCGCAGTGGCAGATCGAGCTGGAAAAAGACGTGCGCGCACCCAACGAGGCCATGGCCGCGCTGCTGTGCCGGCACCTGGGGCTGCCGCAGGCCGACGACGACCTGCACCGCCTCACGCTCACCGTCACCGGACTGGCCTTTCAGCTGTGGAGCCACCAGGAAGTGGTGTGCGCCATGCAGCCACAGCTGCTCGCATCCCCGGCGGCCGTGGACCAGTGGGCGGAACGCCTGGCCGACTACGCCATGGCCATGGTGGCCACCGAGCGGCGCCGGCGCACGCGCGCTCAGCCTGTCCGCCCTTCTACTCCAGCCTCGCCCTCCCCTTCGACCTCTTCCCCCCCCCGCCGGCGCACCGCCCGCAGGTCTACCGCACCATGAAGCGCCCCGTCTTCCAGCGCCTTGCGCTTTCCACCCTGCCCCTGGCACTGGCCGCCTGCGCCGTGCAACGCCCGCCCGCGGCCGTGCAGGCACCCGCACCCGCCGCCTGGCACGCACCGCTGCCCCACCAAGGCAGCGTGGCCGATCTGGCCGACTGGTGGCAGCGCCACAGCGACCCGCTGCTGGGCGCGCTGATCGTGGACGCACAGGCCCTCAGTCCCACGGTGGCCGAGGCCGGCGCCCGTCTGGCACAGGCCCGCGCGCAGCAGACGGCCGCACGCGCGGCGCTGCTGCCCAGCCTGGACGGGCAGGCCAGCGCCAGCCGCGGCTTCAACGAGCAGGTGCGCGGCGTGGCCACCACCGCGCAGGCGGGGCTGCAGGCCGGCTGGGAGATCGACCTGTTCGGCCGCAACGCCGCCGTGGCGGACGCCGCGCGCGAGCGCCTGGCCGGTGCGCAGGCGCAGTGGCACGAGGCCCGCGTTTCCGTGGCGGCCGAGACGGCTCTGCAGTACAGCAATTGGCACCACTGCGCGCGCCAGCTGCAAGTGGCGCAGGCGGATGCACGCTCGCGCGGCGAAACGGCCCGCCTCACGCGCGAAAGCGAACGCGCGGGCTTCACCGCCCCCGCCACTGCCGCGCTGGCCACGGCCAGCCAGGCCGACAGCGCGGTGCGCGCCGAGCAGCAGCGCCTGCAGTGCGAGGTGATCGTCAAGACACTGGTGGCCCTCACCGGGCGCGACGAGCCCCTGCTGCGCACGCAGCTGGCTGCCGCGCCGCCGCTGCACCCGCCCGAGCAGCTGTTCAGCATCGACGGCCTGCCCGCGCAGACGCTGGCGCAGCGGCCCGACGTGTACGCCGCCGAGCGCGAGGTGGCGGCCGCCAGCGCCGAGGTGGGCGACGCCCAGGCGCAGCGCTACCCGCGCCTCACGCTCAGCGGCACCATTGGCCGCGGGTTGGTGCGCGCCGCGGGGGTGCAAGCCACCAGCAACACCTGGTCCATCGGCCCGCTGGCCGTCACGCTGCCCCTGTTCGACGGCGGTCGCCGCGCCGCGCAGGTGGATGCCGCCCGTGCGCGCTACGACAGCGCCGCGCAGGCCTACCGCGCGCAGGTGCGCCAGGCCGTGAGCGAGGTGGAGCAGGCCCTGGCGCGGCTGGACAGCACCGCGCGCCGCAGCACCGACGCCCGGCGCGCCGCCGAGGACTACCGCCGCTCCTTCACCGCCACGCAGGAGCGCTGGCGCGCTGGCCTGGCGAGCCTGGTGGAACTGGAGGATGCCCGCCGCACCGCCCTCGCCTCGGACACCGCCGTGGTCGCGCTGGAGCAAGAGCGCATGGCCGCCTGGGTGGCGCTGTACCGCGCGGCCGGCGGCGGCTGGACGCCCGAGGCCGACGCGCCGGCGGCCCAGACTTCCACGCAGGCGGCCACCACCCCCCCTTCTTCTTCGCACTAAATCCTTTTCGACCGCCATGCCGCGCCTGACACCGACCCGCACCCTGATCGCCCTGGCTTTGCTGGGGCTTGCCGCGACCACCGCCGTCCTGCTCGGCAGCGGCCCCACCCATGCCGAGGACTCCGCACAGGCCGAGGGGCCCCGCCCCGCCCTCACCGTGGCCACCACCCAGCCGCAGCGCGGCAACGTGACCCAGCGGCTGCCGGCCAACGGCAACGTGGCCGCGTGGCAGGAGGCCAGCATTGGCGCCGAGGTGAGCGGCCTGCGGCTGACCGACGTGCGCGTGAACGTGGGCGACACGGTGCGCGCCGGCCAGGTGCTGGCCACCTTCGCGCCCGAGACCATCGAGGCCGACGTGGCCCAGGCCCGCGCCAGCCTGCTGGAGGCCCGCGCCGCCCAGGCCGAGGCGCAGGCTAATGCCGACCGCGCCAACACCCTGAGCGCCTCGGGTGCACTGAGCCAGCAGCAGATCCAGCAATACGCCACCGGCGCGCAGACCGCGCAGGCCCGCGTGGCGGCGGCACAGGCGGCGCTCAACGCCCAGCAGCTGCGCCTGAAACACACCCAGGTATTGGCGCCCGACAGTGGCGTGATCTCCGCGCGCACGGCCACCGTGGGCGCGGTGGTGGGTGCGGGCACCGAGCTGTTTCGCATGGTGCGCAAGGGCCGGCTGGAGTGGCGCGCGGAGGTCACGTCCAGCGAGCTGCCCCGCATCCGTCCCGGTGCCAAGGCGGTGGTGACGGCCGCCAGCGGCGCGCAGGTGGAAGGCACGGTGCGCATGCTGGCTCCGACGGTGGACCCGCAGACGCGCAATGCGCTGGTGTACGTGGACCTGCCGGCGCACCCCGAGATAAGGGCGGGCATGTTCGCGCGCGGCGAGTTCCTGCTGGGCGAGCGCGACGCGCTGCTGGTGCCCCTGTCGGCCGTGGTGGTGCGCGACGGCTTCTCGCACGTGTTCGAGGTAGGCACGGACTCGCGCGTGGCCATGCACCGCGTGCAGACCGGTGCGCGCAGCGGCGAGCGCGTGGCCATCACCTCGGGCCTGGCGCCCCAGGCGCGCATCGTGGCGCGCGGCGGCGCCTTCCTGAACGACGGCGACTTGGTGCGCCTGCCGCAGATTCAGCACCAAAAGAGGCTGTAGCGCCCGCCCCTCAAGCGCAAGCAGCTAGCAAATAAGGAGCGACCATGAACCTCTCCGCCTGGTCGATCCGCAACCCCATCCCGGCGGCCATGCTGTTCGTGCTGCTCACGCTGGCCGGACTGCTGGCCTTCCGGTCCATGAAGGTGCAGAACTTTCCCGACATGGACCTGCCCGTGGTCATGGTCACGGCCTCCCTGCCCGGCGCCGCGCCGGGGCAGCTGGAGAGCGACGTGGCGCGCAAGATCGAGAACGCCATCGCCACCACCCAGGGGCTCAAGCACATCACCTCCACGCTGACCGACGGCACAGCCACCATCGCGGCCGAGTTCCAGCTTGAAAAACCCGTGCAGGAGGCGGTGGACGACGTGCGCTCGGCCGTCTCGCGCGTGCGCTCCGATCTGCCCGCGGACCTGCGCGACCCCATCATCACCAAGCTGGAGCTGTCCAGCCAGCCCATCCTGGCATTCGCCATCGCCTCGAACCAGCTGGACGACGAGGCGCTGTCCTGGTTCGTGGACGACACCCTCACGCGCCGGCTGCTGGCCGTGCCCGGCGTGGGCGCGGTCAACCGCGTGGGCGGCGTGGCGCGCGAGGTGCGCGTGGCGCTGGACCCGCTCAAGCTGCAGGCGCTGGGCGCCACCGCGGCCGAAGTCTCGCGCCAGCTGCGCCAGGTGCAGGTGGAAAGCGCTGGCGGCCGCGCCGAGCTGGGCGGGGCCGAGCAGCCGCTGCGCACGCTGGCCACGGTGCAGACGGCGCAGGAGATCGCGGCGCTGGAGATCGCGCTGTCCGGCGGTCGCCATGTCCGCCTGGACCAGGTGGCCACCGTGACCGACACCGTGGCCGAGCCGCGCACCGCCGCGCTGCTGGGCGACAAACCGGTCATCGGCTTCGAGGTCTCGCGCAGCCGCGGCGCCAGCGAGGTGGAGGTGGGCGCGGGCGTGCAGCGCGCGCTGGACCAGTTGATGGCCGAGCACCCGCACCTGCAGCTCACGCGCACGGTGGATTTCGTGGACATCGCACAGGACGAGTACGACAGCTCGATGAAGCTGCTGTACGAGGGCGCCATCCTCGCGGTGGTGGTGGTGTGGCTGTTCCTGCGCGACTGGCGCGCCACCATCGTGTCCGCCGTGGCGCTGCCGCTGTCGGTGATACCGGCCTTCATCGGCATGCACCTGCTGGGCTTTTCCATCAACATCATCACGCTGCTGGCGCTGTCGCTGGTGGTGGGCATCCTGGTGGACGATGCCATCGTGGAGGTGGAAAACATCGTGCGCCACCTGCGCATGGGCAAGACGCCGTACCAGGCGGCCATGGAGGCCGCCGACGAGATCGGCCTGGCCGTGATCGCCACCACCTTCACGCTGATCGCCGTGTTCCTGCCCACCGCGTTCATGAGCGGCATCGCCGGGCGGTTCTTCAAGCAGTTCGGCTGGACGGCGGCGCTGGCGGTGTTCGCCTCGCTGGTCGTGGCGCGCCTGCTCACGCCGATGATGGCCGCCTACATCATGAAGCCCATGGTGGGCCACGAGAAGGAGCCGCGCTGGCTGGCCGCGTACATGCGTGCCTCGCACTGGTGCCTGAAGCACCGCGTCCTCACGCTGTTGGGCGCGCTGCTGTTCTTCGTGGGCTCGCTGGCACTGATCCCGCTGCTGCCCTCGGGTTTCATCCCGGCGGACGACAACGCCCAGACCCAGGTCACGCTGGAGCTGCCGCCCGGCGCGAAGCTGGCCGACACGCGCGCCGTGGTGGCCCTGGCCACCGAGCGCGCCATGGGCGTGGGCCATGTCGAGAGCATCTACACCACGATCGGCGGGGGCTCGGCCGGGGCCGACCCGTTCGCCGGCGCGGGCGCGGGCGACCCGCGCAAGGCCACGCTCACGCTGCGCATGACGCCGCGGGGCGAGCGCCCGCGCAAGCAGGAGATAGAGCAGCGCCTGCGCGCCGCCATGCAAGAGCTGCCCGGCGTGCGCGTGAAGGTGGGCCTGGGCGGCTCCAACGACAAGTACATCCTGGCGCTGGCCAGCGAAGACCCGCAGGCGCTCGCGGCCGCCGCCCGCGCGGTGGAGCGGGACATCCGCACCATCGCGGGCATCGGCGGCGTGAGCTCCACGGCCAGCCTGGTGCGCCCGGAGATCGCCGTGCGCCCCGACTTCGCCCGCGCCGCCGACCTGGAGGTCACCAGCAGCGCCATCGCAGAGACGCTGCGCGTGGCCACCGTGGGCGACTACGACCAGTACCTGCCCAAGCTCAACCTGGCGCAGCGGCAGGTGCCCATCGTCGTGCGCCTGGAGGATGCTGCGCGCGAAGACCTGTCGGTGCTGGAGCGCCTCACGGTGCCCGGCGCGCACGGCCCGGTGCGCCTGGGCGAGGTGGCCGAGCTGTCGCTGGCCGGCGGCCCCGCGGTCATCAGCCGCTACGACCGCTCGCGCAACGTGAACTTCGAGATCGAGTTGGGCGAGCGCGGCCTGGGCGAGGTGACCGAGGCCGTGCGCCAGCTGCCCGCCGTACGGGGCCTGCCCGCCAGCGTGCGCCTGATCGACGTGGGCGACGCCGAGATGATGGGCGAGCTGTTCGCCAGCTTCGGCCTGGCCATGCTCACCGGCGTGGTGTGCATCTATATCGTGCTGGTGCTACTGTTCAAGGACTTCCTGCAGCCGGTCACCATCCTCGCGGCGCTGCCGCTGTCGCTGGGCGGGGCGTTCGTCGCGCTGCTGCTGGCCGGCAAGAGCTTCTCCATGCCGTCGCTCATCGGGCTCATCATGCTCATGGGCATCGCCACGAAGAACTCCATCCTGCTCGTGGAATACGCCATCGTGGCGCGGCGCCACGGCATGAGCCGCATGGACGCGCTGCTGGACGCCTGCCACAAGCGCGCGCGCCCCATCATCATGACCACGCTGGCCATGGGCGCCGGCATGATGCCCATTGCCCTGGCGCTGGGCGGCGCGGACATGAGCTTCCGCTCCCCCATGGCCGTGGCCGTGATCGGCGGCCTCATCACCTCCACGGTGCTCAGCCTGCTGGTGGTGCCGGCGGTGTTCACCTATGTGGACGACTTCGAGCAATGGCTGCGCCACCGGGTACTGCGTCGTCCCCATGCGCGCGAGGCGCAGGCAGGCGAGGCGCGGCCCCCCAGCTAGGGTCTAGCGTGTTTAGGGCTCCAACGCTTTGACAGCAAGCGCTGGAAGCTATATTTTTAATAGCAATTATCCGGCATCGAGGGCGGTCAGATCGCAACAAGGTGAAACCCATGCTTTCAGCATGGTCGATAGCCAAAAACTTTTTCGCCGCCTGCAGACATGGTGCAATGGCGGCGTGTACGGGCTTTTTGCCCTCCCCGCCATCCCTGCACCATGCCACGCCTGACCTTGCCGCTGTTCCTATGCGCCACGCTGCTGGGCCCCGCCGCCCAGGCGGCGGATATTGCGGCGACTCCCGCAGTAGACGCCCAGGCCTGCCCCACTCTGCTGCAGCACACCGTGCCGCGCCTGCAGGACGAGGCGCCGCAGGCCTTGTGCCAATACGCCGGCAAGGTGCTGCTGGTGGTCAACACGGCCAGCTACTGCGGCTTCACCGGCCAATACCAGGGCCTGGAAGAGCTGTACGCGCGCTACCGCGACCAAGGGCTGGTGGTGCTGGGCTTTCCGTCGAACGACTTTGCACAAGAAACCGGCAGTAACACCGAGATCGCCCAGTTCTGCGAAAACACGTTTGGCGTGCGCTTCCCGATGTTTGCCAAGAGCCACGTGAAGGGCAGCGAAGCCCTGCCGCTGTACCGCCAGCTCGCCGCAGCGTCCGCGGGGCAGACGCCACGGTGGAACTTCCACAAGTACCTGGTCAGCCGTTCGGGCAAGGTGGTGGGAAGCTACGGAAGTTCGGCGGAACCCCACAGCAAAGCGCTGGTCCAGGCCATCGAGCAGCAACTGGCGGCGCCGCGTTGAGGCTTGGTGAATTTTTTTTGAATTTTTTTATGGGTGAGATCTGGAACTTTTTACCATCACCCCCACTCTAGGAGTTAACCGTGGCCGCGAGTCCATCGCGGCGTGATCCGATAACCGTTTTTAACGTTGCGAAGCCTTCCAGGCCCGGCCTGGCTGCAACCCTGGGGCGCTTCTCCTCCCTCCCTCTCTTCATTCGTTTCGGGGCGCTTCGCAACTTTTTTTATTCCGCAGCAAAAAGCGCGCACTTCCTCACGGAAGGCGCGCTTTTTCTTTAGGCCCAGCGGGTCGGCGGTTCAGCGCGGCTGGGTGTCGATGAAACTCTGGCGCTGCATCAGCTTGTCCATCAGGCGGGCCAGGTTAGGGTGGTCCGTGCGCCAGGCGATGTCGGGAAAGCGGAACTCCAGCCACCCGAGCGCGCTGCCGACAGCAATGTCCGACAGCGTAAGGTGGATGCCGCTGCAATAAGGCTTGTCGCCCAGCCCCTTGCTCATGGACTGCAGGCTGGCGCGCGCCTTGGCGAGTTGCCGGTCGATCCACGCCTGGCTGCGCTCGCCGTCCTGACGGCCGGCCCAGGTGGCCTCCAGGCGCGCGAGGATGGCGGCGTCCAGCAGGCCGTCGGCCAGCGCCTCCCAGGTCTTGACCTCGGCGCGCTCGCGCCCCAGGGCGGGAATGAGCTTGCCCACGGGGGACAGCGTGTCCAGGTATTCCACGATCACGCGCGAATCGAACACCGCCTCACCGCCCTCCATGATCAGGCAGGGCACCTTGCCCAGCGGGTTGGACGCGCTGATGGCCGTGTCGTCGGCCCACACGTTCTCCTCGACGAACTGGTAATCCAGCTTTTTCTCGGCCAGCACCACGCGCACCTTGCGCACGTAGGGGCTCGTATTCGATCCGATCAGTTTCATGGTGGTGTGCAGCGGCTGGGGGAATGGGGTTGGTCGGGTGAGCGCGATTCTAGGGGCGGGCGCGCCGGCCGCAGCCCCTCAGCATTCCAGGCGCCCACCTACAATGACGGCCCATGAGCCTGTCCACCATCACCGCCCTGTCGCCCCTTGACGGCCGCTACGCCGCCAAACTCTCCGCCCTGCGTCCCATCATGAGCGAGCACGGCTACATGCACCGCCGCGTGCAGGTGGAGGTGGCCTGGTTCATCGCGCTGTCGGACGCGGGATTTGCGGAGTTCAAGCCGCTGTCCACCGGCGCGCGCGCCTACCTGCTGGGCCTGGTGAAGAACTTCTCCGAGGCCGACGCGAGCGCCATCAAGGACATCGAAAAGACCACCAATCACGACGTGAAGGCGGTCGAATACTGGATCAAGTCCAAGTTCGAGGCCCGACCCGAACTGGAGAAGGCTGCCGAGTTCGTGCATTTCGCCTGCACCAGCGAGGACATCAACAACACCAGCCATGCGCTGCAGATCCGCTCGGGCCGCGACCAGGTCATCCTGCCGGGCCTGGACCGCATCGTGCTCAAGCTGCGCGAGATGGCCCACCAGTTTGCCGACGTGCCCATGCTCAGCCGCACCCACGGCCAGACCGCCAGCCCCACCACGGTGGGCAAGGAGCTGGCCAACGTGGTCGTGCGCCTGCAGGCGGCCTGCGAGCGCATCGCGGCGGTGAAGATCCTGGGCAAGATGAACGGCGCCGTGGGCAACTACAACGCCCACCTGTCGGCCTGGCCCGACTTCGACTGGGAAGCCTTCAGCCGCAAGGTTGTGGAGACGCCCGAGCCGCTGGGCCTGGGCCTCACCTTCCAGCCCTACAGCATCCAGATCGAGCCGCACGACTACATGGCCGAGCTGTTCGACGCCATCGCCCGCGCCAACACCATCCTGGTGGACCTCTCGCGCGACATCTGGGGCTACGTGAGCCTGGGCTACTTCAAGCAAAAGCTCAAGGCGGGCGAGATCGGCTCGTCCACCATGCCCCACAAAGTCAACCCCATCGACTTCGAGAACGCCGAGGGCAACCTGGGCCTGGCCAATGCGCTGCTCAGGCACCTGTCCGAAAAGCTGCCCATCAGCCGCTGGCAGCGCGACCTCACCGACAGCACCGTGCTGCGCAACATCGGCGTGGCGCTGGGCTACGCCGCGCTGGCCTACACCTCGCTGATGACCGGCCTGAACAAGCTGGAGCTGAACGAAGAAGCCCTGGCCGACGACCTCAACACCAGCTGGGAAGTGCTGGCCGAGCCCATCCAGACCGTGATGCGCCGCTACGGCGTGCAGGGCGCGTACGAGAAGCTCAAGGAAGTCACGCGCGGCAAGACCGTGACGGCCGAGGCGCTGCACGCGCTGATCAACGGCCTGGAGATCCCCCAAGCCGACAAGGACCGCCTGCTGGCCATGACGCCGGGCAGCTACACCGGCAAGGCGGCCGAGCTGGCCCGCCGCGTCTGATCCAGCCGGTTTGAGCCTTTTTGCCTGCCCGCGCTTGCCAGTCAAGCGCGGGCAGCTCTCATTTTGAAAGCATCCCATGGCCCTCAAGTCCACCATCTTCAAGGCGAACCTGCAAATCGCGGACATCGACCACGGCTACTACGCCGACCATGCACTCACCCTGGCGCGCCACCCCAGCGAGACCGACGAACGCATGATGGTGCGGCTGGCCGCCTTGGCGCTGCAGGCCCATGAACTGCAGGACACCTGCCAGGGCGATGGCACGCTGGCGTTCGGCGCGGGCCTGTCCGATCCGGAGGATCCGGACGTATCGCTGACCGACTTCACGGGTCGCAAGCGGTTGTGGATCGAGGTCGGGCAGCCCGAGGACAAGCCGCTGACCAAGGCCTGCAGCAAATCCGATGCGGTCATCGTTTATTGTTTTCACCACGCAGCCGAAGTGTGGTGGAAGGGCATCGAGAACAAGCTCACGCGGCTGGACAAGCTGCAGGTCTGGCGCCTGCCCGCCGACGCCGCCCAGCAACTGGCAACACTGGCCGAGCGCAGCATGCAGCTGCAGGCGACGGTGCAGGAAGGCGGCCTCACGCTGAGCAGCACCCTGGGCAGCGTGCATGTGGAACCGCTGCGCTGGAAGTAACATGGTGTTTTGAGCAAAAAACACCTCTAGCGCCCGACCAACAAGCGCTACCAGCTCCTGAATAAATAGCAATTTACTGCGGCATCAAGGCGCCGCAATTCCAGCACTGCTCGAAGCCGCCCTCGATCGCCTCACCGCACGCGTGGCAGCGCCACTGGCGCTGCGGCAGATGCTGGAACTCCCGCAACAGCGCACGGGCGCGTTCTGCATGTTCGGGGTACGTCAGCCAGATCTCGGGCAGGCACTCTCCTGGCGGCAGGTGGCCCGCCGCCGCGCCCAGATGCTGGCGCTGCACGCTGGCGGGCATGCCGGCTTCGCACAGCAGGTCGCGCCACAGCGTGGCCATGGCGATATCGGGGGCCTGGGTCAAACGCAGCATGCGGCCACCTTAGCCGGCGCGCGCCCCGCCGTAAAGCCGGTCAACCAGCGCCGGGAGCGCCGCCGGAGCAATCGGCGGGGCGCTCGGCCGCACGTTCGGCATAGCGCGTGAAGCGCAGCGCCGTGCCCTCGCGGGTGATGCGCCGCCACACGGCGCGCTTGTCCATCGGGCTCATCGCCAGCCAGTGCTGCACCTCGGCAAAGCTGCGCCCGCAGCCCTTGCACCATTCATCCCCCTGGCTGGTGGAGCAGATGGCGATGCACGGTGTGTCGGGTGTGGTCTCGTACCAGGCCAGCCACGCCGCCAGCGCCGCGGCGGGCATCTGCTGCGGCGCCACGTCCTCGGCCCGCGCAAACACCATGCGGCCATACACCTCGGCCAGCGCCTCGATTTCCGGCGCCAGTCCCACGCCATCGGGCGATGGGGCGCGGGCGCGCCAATGGTTGATGGCGGCTTCGATATCGGCGACGTGGATGCAGGACATGGCAGGTAGGGGCGCGCCGATGATACCGCCCGCCCCGGTGTGTTCCATGCGCATGGCGGCGGGGCCGCCAGGGCCATTCGCTATGTTTTAAATAGCATGGCAGACATATTCCGTCGCGCGTCTGGCAACATTTTCTTCAAACCGCCTTGCGCAAAAAACGCCTGCCGCTTGCGCGCCGCCCGCGTGCCATGTTCCAATCGCAGGTTCGAAGGGGAGTAGCTCCTGACCTCCAAGTCCTGACGGCCATCGGCCCCGGGGTGCAGAGGCTCTCGGTCTGTCGTCAGTACGAAGCGCACCGCTTCCGGCAGCCCGGGCCCGGCATGCGCCACGCATCGCACGCGGCTGAGCAAGACCTTTGATGGCCCTGCGGGGCTGATCAAGGCCGTCCTTACCTCTTCGCGCGTCGCAACCCACGCGGGTGGACGAGTCCCTGGTCACCGTGCAGTGTCTCTCTTGCGGAGCCGCCCACCGCCACCTACAGTGGCTGCGGGCCTCCTTTCGGTTACTGATAACGAGGACTTTATGGAATTTCTGACTTCACCCGAGTTCTGGGTTGCACTGGGGCAGATCATCATCATCGACATCCTGCTCGGTGGTGACAACGCCGTGGTGATCGCCCTGGCCTGCCGCAAGCTGCCCCCCGCGCAGCGCACCAAGGGCATCATCTGGGGCACGGCGGGCGCCATCATCCTGCGCGTGGTCCTGATTGCCTTCGCGATGACGCTGTTGAACCTGCCCTTCCTGAAAGTGGTGGGCGCCATCCTGCTGGTGTGGATCGGCGTGAAGCTGCTGGCCCCCGACGAGGACGGCCACGGCAGCGTGGCCGAGAGCGACAAGCTGCTGGCCGCCATCAAGACCATCATCGTGGCCGACCTGGTGATGAGCGTGGACAACGTGATCGCCATTGCCGGCGCCGCACAGAACGCGGGCGACCACTCGCTGCTGCTGGTGGTGCTGGGCCTGCTGATCTCCATCCCGATCATCGTGTGGGGCAGCCAACTGGTCATCAAGCTCATGGAGCGCTTCCCGGCCATCATCACCGCCGGCGGCATGCTGCTGGGCTGGATCGCCGGCGGCATGCTGGTGTCCGACCCCGCACTGGCCAACCCCGACAAGTGGCAGTGGATGTTCAAGCTGGAGCAGTCCGACACCCTGAAGTACGCCGCCAGCGTGGCCGGCGCCCTGCTGGTGCTGGTGATCGGCAAGGCCATCGTCGCGCAGCGCGGCAAGACGGCCCCTGCACAGCACGGCTGAAACAGGCCTTCCTGCACACGCACCCATAGGACCGACAGGAGATCCGCCATGGACAAGGTCATCGTGTATGTGGACGACGCAGCCTACGCGCGGCAAGTCCTGGAGCCGCTGGCGGCCCCCGCCACTGCGGGCACGATCCACTGGGTGCTGGTGGCCTGCGCACCGCGCATGACGCACCGCATCAGCAAATGGGTGAGCCATAGCGCACGCGAGAACTGGCGCGCCAAATGGGCGGACAAGCTGTTTGCCCAGCTGCAACCCTGGCTGCGGGCGGAGGGTGCGCCCATCAGCACGGTGCTGGCCAAGGGGCCGCTGCCCGAGCTGCTGGCGCAGCTGCAGTCCGAGCATGGCGCGTGCAGGGTGGTAGACGCCCGTCGCCCCAAACTGGAACAGGAGGTGAACACCCCGACCGACGCAGCGCCCGCCGCCGCGCCGGTCATCGTGCGCAAACCGCCACGGCGCTGGACGGTGCCCGGCTCGCTCGCCAGCCTGGGCCTGCTGTTCATGCTGGCCGCCGACTGATCGGCACGGCAGGACTCGGCAAAACCACGGTTCAGCCCAGCCGGCCCATCGCTTGCAAGCGCAGATGGGCCGGCTTTTTTTACACGCGCTCATGCCGCATGCGGCGCGGCGCATTCACCGGCCCGGTGCTATGCTGCGCGCCATGCGACTACTGCTCAAATGGCTGCTGAGCGCGGCCGCCCTGCTTTGCGTGGCCTACCTCTACAGCGGCGTGGAGGTGCGCAGCTTCGGCGCTGCGCTGATCGCGGCCTTTGTGATCGGCCTGTTCAACGTGGTGCTGCGCCCGGTCCTCGTGGTGCTGACGCTGCCGGTGACCATCGTCACCATCGGGCTGTTCCTCTTCGTGATCAACGCGCTCATGTTCTGGGCCGCCGCGTCGGTGCTGGGCGACGGTTTCCAGGTACACGGCTTTACCGCCGCGCTGATCGGTTCGCTGATCTACTCTCTGCTGGGCATGCTGATCGAATCAGCGCTCGGCGGCCTGTTCCTTAAGAAGTGACTCCACGGCACGCAGGCGCGTGTCGATGATCGACGCTTCGATGTAATCCCCCGCCGCGCTGCTGCGCCGCGCAAGGTCCTGCCCCGCCTTGAAACGATCCACCGCGGCCGCGTAGTCATAGCGTGCGGCGTGTGCCTCGGCCTCGGCGCGCACGGCGCGCAGGGGCTGCCCCTGCTGTTGCCATACCTGCGCCAGCGCCTGCCAGACGGTCGCGTCCCGAGGATGCGTGGCCACCCAGGTCTGCAAGGGCCCCGCCATCTCGCCTGCCGCGCCCGTGCGCAGCAGGGCCTGGGTGCGCAGCAGCATCTCTGGCCGTGCGGGCGCGGGCGCGCTGGGCACACCGCTGCCTTCCGTGACGACGCTGCCCTGCAGGTACGTCAGCGCCGCGGGCGCATCGCCCGCAGCCAGCTCCAGCTCAGCACCCAGCAGGCGCGCCTGGCGCAACGCTGCAGCATCGGTACCTGCGCTGGACTGCAGCGCACGCAACGCCTTGCGCGCAGCCGCCATGTCGCCCAACTGCACCGCGCTGAGGGTGGCCGCATACCAGGCCGCCACCCGCTGCGGTGCGGGCCGTGCGGCAAAGCCGGCGTCCTGCGGCTCGGCAACCCACTGTCGCCAAGCATCGACACCGGGGCGCATCAGCACGCGCGCGCGCGCAGCCATCATCAGGTGCTCCAGCGTAGCCCGCGCGGGCTGCGCCGCACCCGGCGGGATGCGGCTGTGCATGTCCGCAATGCGCTGCGTGGTCAAGGGGTGGCTGCGCAGGTAGGGCCAACTGCCGTTGTCGTTGATGCGGTTGGCCTGCTGCAGCTTGTCGAACATGCCCACGAAGCCCTGCGGCGCAAAGCCAGCGGGCGCCATCAGGCCGTAGCCCACACGGTCGGCCTCGCGCTCCATGTCGCGCGAAAAGTTCAGCTGGCTCTGCACGGCCAGCGCCTGCCCACCCACCATCAGGGCCTGGGCCGCATCGGGGCTGCGGCTCGCAGCCAGCGCGCCGAGGATCAGCGCGCCCAGCATCAGTGGCGTCTGCCGCCCCTGCTGCGCGATCAGGCGTGAAATATGGCGCTGGGTGACATGGCTGAGTTCGTGCGCCAGCACCGACGCGAGCTCGTCGCGCGTGCTCACCACGCCGATCAGCCCGAGGTGCACGCCGAAGTAGCCGCCCGGCAGGGCAAATGCGTTCACCGTACGGTCGCGGCCCAGCAAGATCTCCCAGGCAAAGCGTTCCTCGAGTTCGGGCGACAACTCCCCCCGCGCCTTGGCAGCCTGCACCAGTGGCTGGAACAGGCCCTGCACATACTCATTCAGCACCGCGTCATCGATGTAATCCGGGTCGCGGTACAGCTCGCGGATGATGCGGTCGCCCAGCTTGCGCTCGGCGCTGGTCGTCATCTCAAGGCCGTCTCCCAGTGTGGGCAGCGATGGCTGTGCCACCACAGCCGGTGCTTGCAGGGAGCCAAATGCTATAAAAAAAGAAGCTGTCAGCGCTTTCCAGCTGGGCGCTGGAAGCCAATTTTGTAGAGAACCTTGCACAACACTCCTTCACCCGCGGGAACGGGCCGGCCATCAATCGCGGCCATCTGCACATGGCCGTATGATGCCCCGGCCATTGGAATGTTTCGCACCCGGTTGTAAACCCGCCTTATGACAACGACCCCCTCTCCCCTCACCCACTTCGACGCCCAAGGCCAGGCCCA
Organism: Diaphorobacter sp. LI3; assembly: GCF_022807955.1. NCBI lineage: Bacteria > Pseudomonadati > Pseudomonadota > Betaproteobacteria > Burkholderiales > Comamonadaceae > Diaphorobacter > Diaphorobacter sp. LI3. Next base: position 4,034,842 of record NZ_CP094346.1, read on the forward strand.
CATGGTGGACGTCGGCGCCAAACCGGCCACGCACCGCGTGGCCATTGCCACGGGCCGCATCGAGATGCAGCCCGCCACACTCGCGCTGGTCGAGTCGGGCACCGCCAAGAAGGGCGACGTGCTCGGCGTAGCGCGCATCGCCGGCATCCAGGGCGCCAAGAAGACCAGCGACCTCATCCCCCTGTGCCACCCCCTGGCACTGACCCGCGTGGCGCTGGACTTTGCTCCCGCCAGCGCACAGTACCCCGGCGCCACCGGCATTGCCTGCACCGCCACGGTGGAAACCGTGGGCCCCACGGGCGTGGAGATGGAGGCCCTCACCGCCGTGCAGGTGGCCCTGCTCACCATTTACGACATGTGCAAGGCGGCCGACCGCGGCATGTCCATCCACGACGTGCGCGTGCTGCAAAAGCACGGGGGCAAGTCGGGGAGTTATGTGGCGGACTGATGCACGATGCTCCTTGCCAGGCGCAGACTGCTACCATGACCACCTACCCCGGAGCGAGCCATGTCCCTACCCGCACCACAGCCGTTTTTTGATGCCCAGGCCTACCTTGCCTGGGAGGCCGAGCAAAGCACCAAGCACGAGTACCACGACGGTGAGGTATTTGCGATGGCGGGCGCGTCAGACGCCCATGTGACGGTGGCAGGCAATGTGTACATGGCCCTGCGCAACCACCTGCGCGGCAGCCCCTGCAGCGTGTTCATCTCTGACATGAAGCTGCGCGTGGAAGAAGACAACGCGTTTTTTTACCCCGATGTCTTCGTCACCTGCGCCGACAGCGACCGTGGGCAGAGCCACAGCAAGAGTGCCCCCGTGCTGGTAGTGGAAGTGCTGTCCCCCGCCACCAGCGCCTACGACCGCGGCGCCAAGTTTGCTGCCTACCGCAAGCTGCCCACACTGCGCGAATACGCCCTGATCGATCCCGAGCGCCTGAGCCTGGACTTATTCCGCCGCGATGGCGACAGCAAGCGCTGGGTGCTGCACCCCATCGAGGCTGGGGGCCACGTCGAATGGGCCAGTGTGGGCCTACAAGTGCCGCTGGAGGCCCTGTACGAAGACGTGCCTATGACGACGACGGGGCCACAACCACACCCGGCGCCCGACAAGGCATGAGCGGCTCGCCCGACATCCCGTTCTTCTTCTGCCAGCGCGCATGGTCTTTGGGGTATGCCGCCCGGTAGCGCTGCAAATGGAACGCCGCCTCGTCGTCCAGGCCCAGCAGCGTGGCGCTCTCGATCAGGCGCTCGATCACGCGCGGCTCGGGTGAATAGTGCAACATGCGCAGGGCCAGCGCGTGCGCCCGCTCGGCAGTGTCGCGGTTGACCGGCATGGTGGTCAGCTCGGCAAAGGCAATGGCGTCCTTGAACACCCAACTGCCTTGCACCTGCGCCAAGGGGTTGTCGCGCATGGAAGGCATGCGCTGCGCCACAGGCGTGTAGATCTGGCTGATGCGGTGGTACTGCCACCCCAGCGCCCCCCAGAGCACCAGACCCGCCACCGCAACCACCGCCCACAGACCCAAGGGCACGCGCCGCACGACTTGTACGGCTGCATCCAGCCCAGGCCCGCGCCAAAGCAGCGCCAAGGCCCACAGCGTGACCAACTGGAACGGCCCGTACCACAGCGGAAATTCCAACATGCTGTGCAGCCCCACCAGCGCCAGGATCCCCCAGGCCAGCTGGCGCACGGAGTCGGTTTCCGCCCAGGGGCGGGAACGCCAAACCCACAACGCAACCAAGCCGCACACCAACAACGTGACGGGAAGGCCTAGCTCCACCGCCAGGTGCAAAGGCAGGTTGTGGGCGTTGTCGAGCAAGACACAAAACCGCGCGCCTGGAAACAAGGTGATGTAGTGCGCATAGTCCAGCTCACCCCAGCCCCAACCCGTCCATGGCTTTTGCAGGATCAGGTGCCACACATTGGCCCACAACACACCGCGGCTGGTGCAGCCCGGCGCTTGCCCAAAGCGGCTGAACAGCCCATCGGCCTGAAAGCCCGTCCATTGCCACAACAGCTCCGGCAACAGCCACGCCGCCCAGCCGTAGAGCAGCAAACCGGCCAGCGCCAACCCCAGAGGCACCCAGCCCATGCTCGCACGCCACCAGAACAGCAGTACACAACACCAGCCACTGCGCCAGCCCCGTGCGCGAGGCAGTGGCGGCACTGCCCACCGCCAGCAAGGCCAGCGCCCATGCCACGAGCAAGCCCAGCCCCACTGTGGCCATGGATCTCGTGCCTTGCCGCACCGCCGTACCTTGATCAACCTGGCCTTGAATGGACTGCGCCACCACCCACCACAACGCCCACAAACCCAAGCTCAGCAATGAGGCCTGCTGGTTGCGCTGGCGCAACTGGCCCATGGCTACGCCGGGCTGCGATGGGTGGATCCAGTCGCTTACTGCTTGCGCAACGCCAAAGTACTGCAGCAGGCCGATGGCGCTGGCGAGGAGGGAGGCGAGGAGGAGACCGGCAGCGCATTGCTGCGCAAACGCTTGTCGCCTGACAGGTTCGAGGCATTCCCCCGCAATACCTAGCAAACAAGATGCTAAGCCAACACCCAACCATGCAACCATGACAGGCCAAAAATTGGTCAGTGGCGGCCGGATAAATAGTACAAGGAAAGGCAATGCCAATACAAAGACAAAGCCGGCATCAATGCAAAAACTCCGCCGCAAAAAGCGCCCCCTTTTATGGCTCCATGTCGTTTCGTGTGGAAAGCAACACCGTCACTGGGGCATCGCCGGCGCGAACGGGCTGGCCGGCAGGTGCTTGAGCTTGGACATGCGCAGGTAGGCGATGGCGATGAAGTTCTGGCTCGTCCTGAAGCCGCGTGCGGCGCGCTTGGCCTGCTGCAGCAGCCCGTTCATCGCCTCGACGAAGGCGTTGCTGCGGTGATCGACCATGCTGCGCACCACCGCGTCGAACCGCTCCTTGAGCGTGGCGGCCAGCTTCTTGAACGGCTCGAGCCGACAGCGCCGCGCCCAGCTCAGCCAGGCCCTGAGGTCGGATGCGGCCTGTTCGATGCTGTTGTGCGCTGTGGCCCGCGCGTACACCTCGCGCAGCGCCATCTTCAGCCGCCACGCCCGCGCGCTCTTGAGCGTCGAGCGCTGCAGCCAGTGCATCGCCTGGATCTGGCGGGCGCTCCAGGTGCTGGGGTTGCGCCGCATGCCCCACAGCAGCTGCCTGAGCGTCTTGCGGCCGCCAGCGCCCAGCGCGGCTCGCACCGCCTGCGCGTCGGTGGCCATCTCCGCGCGGCGCACCTGGTCCATCGCATCGATGGCCATCGAGACGACGTGAAAGCGGTCGTAGCTGATCTGCGCCTGGGGCAGCGCCAGCGCCACGCCCTTGGCGTAGGCCGCGCTCATGTCCATGCACACGTGCCGCACCTGGGCGGGATCGCCGCCATGGGCCTTCAGATCCTCGGCGAACTCCACCACCGTGCGGTGCTCGCGCCCCTCGGTGGCCAACAGCAGCCGCTTGCGATCCAGGTCGTGCACGACGGTGATGTAGTGCTGCCCGCGCCGCAGGCTGGTCTCGTCGATGCCCACCGTGCGCACGCCGGCGAAGTCTTCCAGCGCACGCGCCTGCTCGACGTAGAACTCGATGCGCCGCCACAGCCGCTTGTCCTTGCAGCGCAGCAACTCGGCGGCCTGGCGCACCGGCAGGTCCAGGCACAAGGTCAGCGCCAGCGCTTCGAACGCCGCGGTGAAGCCCGAGCCCGGACGCGCCCAGGGCACGGCCACCTGCGTGGTCTTGCCGCAGGCACCGCAGGCCACGCGCGGCACGTCGCAATGCAGCCAGGCCTCGAACTGGAAGAAGTCCAGGTGCCGCCAGGATCGGCGCAGCCGGTCGTGCACCGGTTGCGTGGCCGCACCGCATGCCGGGCAGGCGAGCCTGCTGGTGTGGCAGCCGATCTCGAAGTCGATACGCCGCTTGGCGGTGTCGAGCCTGACGTCATCGACGACCCACGGCGGCTGCAAGCCCAGCGCGCTGGTGAACAGAGCTTCTACGGCAATGCCCATGGACTCATCCTCCTGATCAAACACGCCTCGTGGACATGTGCACAGGCCGGCCAGCGGCCTGCACACATGCCCACCGGGCTCGACGACCAGGAGTCATTGTGACTGTTGGGTTCCACACGAAATGACGAAGAGCCATCAAATGACTCGGCGGTCTCAAATCTGAAGTGCAACACCGCTGGTTGATATTCAATGAATGGTAGCGGAGCTTTTCTCGGCGATAGCCGCCATGAATCGCTGAAAAGCCTGGTAGGGAGAATCCCAGCCGAGAGTCTGACGAGGACGGTTGTTCATCAGATCGGCCATGGAGTCCAGCGCATCCTGGTCATGCATGCTCAGGTCTGTGCCCTTGGGCATGAACTGGCGCAGCAGCCCATTCGTGTTCTCACAACTGCCTTTTTGCCAAGGGCTGTGCGGATCACAAAAGTACACCCGCATGCCAAGGGCTTGGGCGAGTTCCTTGTGCCGGGCCATCTCCTTGCCCTGGTCGTAGGTGAGCGTCTGGCGCATCGGCTGTGCGATCTGGCGCAGCTTGTTGGTGAACGCGGCCAGCGCACTGTCTGCGGATGCGTCAGGCATCTTGCACAGCAGCACCAAGCGCGTTGAGCGCTCTACCAGCACACCCACCGCCGATTGGTTGCCAGCACCCTTGATCAGATCCCCCTCCCAATGCCCCGGGATCACGCGATCATTGACCTCGGGTGGGCGAACATGGATAGAGACCATGTCTGGAATCTGACCACGCCGATCAGAGCCTGCTGAACGCGGGCGGCGTGTACTCTTGCCTTGGCGCAGCAGTGCGATGAGCTGGCGGCGCAACTCACCGCGTGGGTATGCATAGATGGCGGTGTAGATGCTCTCGTGCGAGGCATGCATGGTTGGGTCCTGGGGATACATGCGCTGGAGTGTGCGTGCAATCTGCTGGGGCGACCACAGCCAGCACAGCATGGTGGTCACAAGAGTCCACAACGCCCCGCAGCTGTGCAGCTTGGGGTATGGCTTGGCCTGAATGCGCCGCAGCTGGCACAGACGCTGCGCAGGCGCGCTGGCGTAACCGCCGTGGCAGGCGTTGCGCCGCAACTCACGGCTGATGGTGCTGGGGCTGCGGCCTTGAAGGCGGGCTATGGCCCTGATGCTCCAGCCCTGCTGGCGCAGCGATGCCAGCGTCACTCTGTCTTCTGGCTGCAAGTGCTCGTATCTCGTTCCCATTTGCGTACATTACCCTTGGTGAGGGTGTTGCACTTCAGATTTGAGACCGCCCTCCATTTAGCGGCTCATTTGATTATTCGAATGCCATTGCATTTAATAACCATCTTTGGCGCTGATAGCCACCGGTAGATTTTACTTTGGTACCATATTGATCTTCCATGGCGGCCACGTCTTCCCATTTCTCTTGCTGAGCTAACGCCAGTGACATGGCGGAATAAGCAACAGGCGCAAATTCTTCGTCTAACACAGCGTTGTGAGGGCGATTGTCAAGCCATTCTCTAGCGGTGGTTTCCATTTTCCTAGTGTCTCTCGATGCCATGGCTTCGAGCAATTTGAGAGTTCTTTTTATCTCATCTGGCATGGAAGCGCAATCAATCCATTGGGGGGCGATCCAAACGCCTTTCATGTGCTCCGGGGCCAGAAATGCCATCGTGAGATCAACGACTTCTCTCATGCGACTTGCCAAAACATAAATCTGTTGCTTAGTCCAAGGCTTTCCACAATAAGGTACCGCACTCTTGAGTAACAGACCTGGTGCGGTAGATCGGCCTGGTTGCAAACCTGCTACTTGATGGTTTTCTTCCTCTCCACGAAGAATGGCGCCAATGGCGCGCGCGCGTTTCGTTACTAGTTCTGCAGGAAAGTGATTTAAATTTGATGGCTCAAGCTTTGAGGGCATCGCGGCTCTTACCCCCAGCATTTCCAGCATGAGTGTAGGCTGATGTGGAAGTTCGAGTAAATGGTCGGCGTTTTGGTGTTTGAAACGTGTGCGGGGAGCATTTAGACCGAGCACTGGGTAGAAATCTGAATTGGTACGCAACTGATCATACAAACGTGCAAAGCCGCGCAACATTCTTGCATCTGCCACCCTTCTGAAGGCAATTTGGTCAGAGGATGCGATATTCAGGGTTTGAAGTTCCGTGAATAAGTGTCCGCCATCCTGGATTTTTGAAAAATCAACAGGAGGTACTTTCCCTTTGGGTGTTGCAATTATCAATAGATCTGACCCGTTGGATAGCCAAGCTTGATAGTCTGAAAATGAGCTGGTTAAGCCCCGCAATATAGAGCCAACCAGAGATTCGTTGATTTCATATAATTGCACCCATTGAACAAATACGCCATTGTCACTCAGGTGGCGTGGAATGAATTTATAAAATTCCTCCGAAAAAAGCGCCCCTACTCCGCTGATCCATGGATTGGACGGTTCGGAAATGATGATATCGTATTTCGTTTTCTGTCCCGAAAAAAATGCTTTCGCATCATCAATGACAATCGTGGAGCGCGGATCGGAGTATGCGCGTTCAACTCTTTTGCCGAAGAGCTTAGCACCATCCACCATTACTTTTTCTATTTCAATGGTGTCCACTTTTTGGATGCGTGTATCGCCAAGTAATGTATGTGATGTCAATCCAGAACCAAAGCCGATCACGCCTACATTTTTCGGTTGGTCGACGATAGCAAGTGGCAATGCAGCCGCCATAACCATTGTGGGCTCGTCATGCGGTGGAATACCGTGATCTGACATCAGTACTGCAGCATCCACCTTGCCATTGGTTGCTATCCGAAGCGTTTTGGCGTCACGGTTTGCGATGACAGCAACACTTGCGGTTTTTCCATCGCGATAGAAAACGATATTATCCTCATTGGTGAGCTGAGAGTTGCCTGATCGAAATACGCCAGAAGCTAATCGCATGGCATCAAATGGCACACGCAAGCCGATGACAAGGAAGAATACGGAAAGAGCGGCGGCGAGTCCGAAACCCCTGAGAGAGCGCCTATCACTCACAAAAGCTCGCAAAAACAAGAGGCCGACAGCAATGTCCACAAGTGCAGCAATGCACAAAGTGAGTTTCAATCCAACGATGGGAATTAGCAGATGAATCGCGATGAACACACCTGCTATTGACCCAATCGTGTTTGCCGCATAAACCTTGCCAATGGCGCCCTCGCCGGCGCCATCGCGCAGCAACGCCACGGTGAAAAGGGGCAGCGTCGTCCCAGCAAAGAACGCGGCGGGCAGCATGATAGCTATAGCAATCACTGCTGTTCCTATGTTGAACAGCGCGTAACCTTCATCTGTTCTTGCCAGTGACTGGATCAACCAGCCGACCCATTCAAATGAGTTGCCGTAAACTATCAGCGAAATCAAAGCAGCAGAACCCATGAAAACTTGCATCCACCCAACAAGTTTCAATGGTTGATCGACGGTATCAGCTCTTTTGCGGACCCACAATCCTCCGAATGCGATACCGCCGATAAAGGATGCAAGCATTAATTCAAATGCATGCATGGTACTGCCGACTGCCATGCTCAGCATTCGTATCCATACGATTTCGTAGGTAAAAGAGGCAGCGCCCGATATAGCGGTTCCCCACAGAACGGATCGGATCAGTCGACTCTTCCTGCCGTTCTGATCTGCTTTGCTTATCAAGGAGGCGTTGCTGACAGGGGCTTTTGTTTGATCCTTGCCCGCAAGAAGCCATGCCAATATGGCAACCAGAAAGTTAAAAGCAGATGCAAAAATCATCGCTCCTGGCAGTCCAACCCAGGGAACCAAAGCAAATACCGCAATCAGTGCGCCCGCAGCGGCGCCGATGCTATTTGCAAAATAAAGGCCGCCTAATAATCCGCCTGCGCCTTCTGGGAATTTTCTGATTAATCCCGCGCTCATCAAGGGGAAGGTCATTCCGAGCAAAACGGTTTGTGGCAAGATGAGCGCAGCCGCAACAGACCATCGCAATAAATCGATGCTCAACGAAGATCCCAGCAATGGAATAATCACGTCATAGCTAAATGCGGCAATAGTATTAAAAATCCAATGAAAAACCAGACCAAATACACCGATCACCAGCTCGATGGCGGCGTAGACTTTGATCAAGTTACGCCATTGCAAGCCCATGCGCGCCACGCTCACAGCGCCCAGAGCCATTCCGCCCATGAATATCGCGAGCACCAGAGCCTGCGCATAGGCGGCATGCCCCAAAAATAATCCGAGATAGTGCGTCCAAATCGATTGATAAATCAATCCGGCAAACCCAGACAAGACAAATACGAATAGCAGTGACAAACGTATTGTGTTCTTTTGTAAAATAATCAATTTGGCTCCTTGTTTGGCGGGTGATGATGGGGCTGCTATTGGTCTCGTTTTGATGTACTATTGTTTATATTGTTTAAAGCCATCTATTGGTGCATATTCGCGGGCGTGGCCTGAATTGTCCAGGAAAACGATCCATTCCTTGTTTTTTGTGCTGGTGAATGGAATGAATTTTATTTGATCTGCTAACATGTCCGCCGTCAGTGGGTTGTTGATTTTTTTCATGAAAAATTTCTCAAAATCTTCTGGGCGCAGGTCGGTTGCCGGTTTGGCGGCGTCCAGCACCTGCTTGGAGACAGAGGCATAATCTGTCCATAATTCTTCGCGCTGGCTCGGCTCGATGCCTTGGAAGGATTGAAAAATCAATTCAGTGGAAGAGAGTTTTGGATTTTGAAAGTCAACGGCGACCAGCAAGGGGCCGCGCAGTGAGCCCTGTATTGCGCAATGATCGTTTCCTTTGGATGAGCGCCATACCACTTCGTTGGCTTGCAAAACGACAAACCTGTCGCGCTCAAATACTATGGCAACAGGCCGTCCGTTGATTAAGACAAAAAATCCTAATAAAAACGCTGCAATTTGGATGGCAATGATCAACGTCCAATCAATGGCCAATGCTTTTTTTGTTTTATTTGTTTTTATTAGAAGGATGGGTAGTGCTACGGCAAGGAAAAATTGGATGCCTAAAATCGTGCATAGCGTGCGTCCCATTTCAAGGACGTGAAGCGTGGGATACGGGTACCATACGCCAAAAATCAAAGGAGCGGCGAAGGCCAGCGTAACGGCATTCACCATCCAATTGGAAAGAATGGACCAGTGGCGCGACATCGGCGGTTAAAAAAAAGGAGTGCCGGGCACTCCTTTTCGTGAGGTAGGAAAAATTATCGGCAAATAGCAGGAGCGTACTTCGCTTCCAGTGTACCCGCTGTTGCCTTCATGCCTGCTTTCGTGGCAGCAACTTGGGTCGCCGAAGCGCAAGCCCAGTCGAGCGCTCCGCTCACCCCTGCCGTCAATGCGGCCTTCAGCTGTTGTGGCGCACCAGCAGTATCGCGCACAAACGGGTTAATATTCACGGTATTTTTTGCGGCAGCCACACCGACTGCGGCAGCACGGTAGGTCACCGTGATTTCACCCGTACCACCGATTTGCACTTTTTCAACAAACTTAGAATTTGCACCAGTATTGCCTGCTTGTGCATTCCAAGTGGTCACCACGTTCGCCAGATCATTGACAGACGTAGCATCGCTGGCCAGCATGCTTTTTGCACTTTCGGCAAGGCTCAAGCCTTCAGAAACTCGGGTGCGGACTGTGTAGTCCTGGTAAGCAGGCAGCGCAATGGCAGCCAAGATACCAATGATCGCCACAACGATCATCAATTCGATCAGGGTGAAACCTTGTTGCAGGGTACGCTTCATAAATCCTCCTCGGAATTAGGTAATAGCCCCCGCAGAGGAATCCTGCGGGTTGAGAAAACTTGAGCAGCTTCTGTGCCAACATCAGAATGCAACCAAACGTTGCAGCGCGCGACATTTTTCACCAGTTTCCTTGACCCAGCAAAGGAAAAGCCTAACCAATCGGTCACACGTCGACACATTTGTCACCCCAAGGTGTTCGACGTGGAGAGCTACGCAATTCGGTCTGTTAGAGGCAGCGCGGCATTCTGCGACCCGCGGCAGCACCCTTTCTCCCATCAGGCGCTAACGGCTTTTAAAAGCGAAGCGCTAATGATCGCCACACTAGCGTTGCCCTCTGCACGCTCTAGCCCTGCACAAACTCCATCTCAGTGCTGGCCAGAGCGATGCGGTCACCATTCTTGAGAGTTATGGGGTCCACTCCAATGGGCGTACCGTTCAGGAACGGAAAGTCACCCCCCTCCACATGAGCCAGCACGAAGCCGTTGTGGCGCTTGGTGATGGATGCCACGGCCACGCCGGGCTTGCCAATGGTGGTAACCACTTTTGTCAGAGCCACCTCACGGCCGGCGGCGGGGCCGTTCATCACCCGCACGGCGGCGCTCAGCACGACTGGCGCAGGGGCCGCAGGCTTGGCCAGCGGCGGCAGCATGCCGGGCTTGAAGACCATCGTCTTCTCATAGTCATGCCCAGGCTCTTCGTGCAGGAAGCGGATTTTGTACTTCCCCAATTCCACCGTGTCGCCGTTGCGCAAAGGCTGTCGCTTGATGGCCTTGCCATTGACATAAGTGCCGTTGGTGCTGCCCAGATCCTCCACTTCCACATCATCCCCATTCATGAGGAAGACCGCATGTTCACCACTGACGGCAAGGTTGTCGATGACCACGTCGTTGTAGGGGCGGCGGCCTACCGTTGTGCGTTCCTTGGTGAAGGTAACTTCCTTGATGACAACTCCATCGATCGACACGACCATTCTGGGCATGATCACTTTTCCTTATCCAAACAACTTAGCTAGTAGAGGGAAGTAGCAATTTCCGGGCACAGGCAAATGAAGCCCTGGCGGTCGGGCTGAGCTTGGCGGAAGGGTCACGAGGTGCCCAGCAGGCGCGCCATGAGGCCGCCGCGTTTTTTGGCGTCTTGAGCGAGTTGCGTTTGCGCCAGCACTACGCTGATGTTGTCCCGCCCTCCCATGGCGTTGGCCATGGCCACCATGCGCGCCGCTTTATCTTGTAGCGCAATGGGCATCCGCGCCAGTTCGGCCAAATCTTCGTCACTCAACATATCCGTCAGGCCGTCGGAGCAAAGAATGAACAAGTCACCGGGCTCGACAGGAAATTCGTTGATTTCTATGTGCACGGACACATCCACCCCCAGCGCCCGTGTCACCAGGTTGCGCTGCCCCGAAACGGCTGCTTGTGCCGGCGTGAGCAGTCCCAGGTCGATCTGCTCCTGCAACCACGAGTGGTCGCGCGTGATCTGCCGCAAGAGGCCCTCGCGCCACCGGTAGCAGCGCGAATCACCGATGTGGCCGAGAATGAGCCGGTCGTCACGGAACACGCCGACGACCAGCGTGGTACCCATTCCCAGGTACTGGGGGTTGGACATCGAGGCCCCGAGGATCGCGTGGTTCGCATTGTCCACACAGGCCTCTAGTGCATGCCGTACATCCGAAGGCGATGCCTCGGAGCCGTCGCCTTGCAGCCAGCGGACCATCTCGGTGCCGATGTAGGTGATCGCCATCCCGGCAGCCACCTCGCCCGCGTTGTAGCCCCCCATGCCGTCGGCCAGGATGACCATCTGCGCCGTCTCATGGATGGCCACAGCGTCTTCGTTGTTGGAGCGCACCCGCCCCGTGTCCGTCAACGCGCAGAATTCGTAGCTCAGCATCGGCAGAGGTTTCATAAGAGACTCCCGCGATACGCCTCACGCGAAGGCGCTTTACATGCGGTTGAGGAGGGCATCGCTGCATATCCCTCACAACCGGCATTGCGGGACTGAGTAACCGTCTTCGAAGTCAAGCGCAATGAAGCGACTTGTCCCAAGGTTTTCCAGTGCGCACCATGGCGTTGAGCGTGGTGAGCAACTTGCGCATGCAAGCGACCAGGGCGACCTTGGGCAACTTGCCAGCGGCCTTCAGACGCTCGTAGAAGGCCTTGATGGCCGGGTTGTAGCGGGTGGCCGTGAGCGTTGCCATGTACAGCACGCGGCGGATCTCGAAGCGCCCGCCTTGTACGCGCCGCCTGCCCTTGCTGCCGCCGGAGTCATTGGCCATGGGCGCCACGCCCACCAATGCAGCGATCTCGCGCCGGTTCAGCCGGCCCAGCTCTGGCAGCTCGGCAATCATCGTGGCACTGGCCACCGGGCCGACTCCCGCAGCCGACTGCAGCAGCGTGTCGAGCTCCCCAAAGTGCTCGCGCACATGCGTGACCATCTGCTCTTCGATCTCATCGAGCTGCGCCTTGATCGCCGCCTCGATGGCCTCGATGCTGGCGTGCAGCTTCTTGGGCGTGATCTGCAGCCGTTGGCGCTCCGAATGGAGCATGGTCAGCAACTGGCGCCTGCGCGTGACCAGGGCCGCGAGCCACTGCTGGCGCTCATCGGCCAGGGGGCGCAAGAAGCGCTGCAGATCGTCGCGGCGCAGCAGCACCGCTGCCAGCTCGGCCAGCGTGCGCGCATCCACCGCGTCGGTCTTGGCCAGGCGTCCCATGGATTTGGCGAAGTCGCGCGCCTGGCGCGGGTTGATGACCGCCACGGGCAGGCCTGTGGCCTGCAGGGCACACGCTAACGCGGCCTCGTAGCCGCCGGTGGCCTCCATCACCACCAGACCCACGTCCAGGGGCTGCAGGGCAGCCGCCAGCGCCGAGTGGCCTTCGGCATCGTTGTCAAACCGCTGGGCGCTGCTCTTGGCACCCAGCACACAGACATCCACGTGCGCCTTGGCCACGTCGATGCCCACCGTCACTGAGGTAACAGACATGATCTTCAGATCCCTTGCTTGTGCATGCGCGCTCAATCAAGGCGCGCGTAACCGTTCGGGCTTCACGAAGACCAGCGCGGCGGCCATGCGTTCTGTACTCAGTCACGGGCTCTATCACCCCAGCGCCTACCAAACTGCACGGGCCGGTCTGGCCGCCTCAACGGCGTTCAGACTCTACCGCGCTGGTCTGGTTTAAAGATACAAGCATCATAGTCGAGGCGCACCGGGCGACAGGTCCGTCATGATGTTGAACGCGTGCAAGCCAGGCCCGTTGACGTGTGTTGCAAAAGAGGCCCTACGCAGCCCTTCTTGGCTGCCATTTTTGCTACTTCATGGACATGTCCGTCAGGTCGCGGCACATTCCCGTCGCACTAACGCGCGCCAGACTTTTCAGGCTTGCCGAGGTTCGCCGCGGGATTGCATCAGCTTGCCCACCATCACCACCAGCACGGCGCCCGCTATGGCGGCTACGTAGTGGAGCCACGGATGAACCATCGCGTAATCGTGGAGCAAGTTGTCGTTGACGATGGTCTCGCCTCCCACCCAACCGATCAACGCGGCCCCCAGCGTGACGATGACGGGAAAGCGTTCCATGAGCTTGATCATCAGGGTGGAGCCGAAGATCACCAGCGGTATGCTGATGGCCAGCCCCAGGACGAGCAGCACCATGTTCCCCTGGGCCGTCGCCGCGACGGCAATGACGTTGTCCAGGCTCATCACCAGGTCGGCAATCAGGATGGTGCGGATGGCCGCGAACATGCCCCCTGCGGATTTGGAAGCACCGTCGTCTTCCTCTTCGCCCGTGAGGAGTTGATAACCAATCCACAGCAGCAGACAGCCCCCGACGATCTGCAGGAAGGACAGCTCCAGCAGCTTGGCCGCCACTACCGTCAATACGATGCGCAGCACTACCGCCGCGCCGGAGCCGAACATGACGGCCTTCTTCTGCTGCTGCGGAGGCAGCGAACGCGCCGCCAAGGCAATGACGACAGCGTTGTCGCCCGACAAAATGATGTTGATCCAGACGATCTTCACCAGGCCGATCCAGAAATCGGCATTGCTCAAGTACTCCATTGATGGCTCCAGTGTTATGGATCGAAAACGCCAGCCTGGGTCAACCAAGCTGGCGTTTCTTTTGTGTTGGAGCTGACAGTGTAGAGAGGGATGACCCTCGCGCGCGTGCGTAATTTTGCGTAACCTGGCGCGCTACACCGTGCCAGGCTCGCGGATTACAGCAGGCCCTTGAGCAGGCGAGCCATCTCGGAAGGATTGCGGGTAATGGTGAAACCGCACTCTTCCATGATGGCCAGCTTGGCGTCCGCCGTATCGGCGCCGCCGGAGATCAGCGCACCCGCATGGCCCATGCGCTTGCCCGGAGGAGCGGTCACGCCGGCAATGAAGCCCACGATGGGCTTCTTCATATTGGCCTTGCACCAGCGGGCAGCTTCTGCCTCGTCGGGGCCGCCGATCTCGCCGATCATGATCACGGCGTCGGTGTCAGGATCGTCGTTGAAAGCCTTCATCACGTCGATGTGCTTGAGGCCATTGATCGGGTCGCCGCCGATGCCGACGGCGGACGACTGGCCGATGCCCAGTTCGGTCAACTGTGCCACGGCTTCGTAGGTCAGCGTGCCGGAACGGCTCACCACGCCCACACGGCCCTTCTTGTGGATGTGACCGGGCATGATGCCGATCTTGATCTCGTCCGGCGTGATCAGGCCAGGGCAGTTGGGGCCCAGCAGCAGCGTGCGCTTGCCGCCAGCGGCTTCCTTGGCCTTCATCTTGTTGCGCACTTCAAGCATGTCGCGCACGGGAATGCCTTCGGTGATGCAGATCGCCAGGTCCAGGTCGGCCTCGACGGCTTCCCAGATGGCGGCGGCCGCGCCTGCGGGCGGCACGTAGATCACGGAGACGGTAGCACCGGTTTCCTTGGCGGCATCCTTGACCGACCCAAAGATTGGAATGTCAAAAATCTTCTCGCCGGCCTTCTTGGGGTTCACACCCGCCACGAAGCAGTTCTTGCCGTTGGCGTATTCCTGGCACTTTTCCGTGTGGAACTGACCGGTCTTGCCGGTGATGCCCTGGGTGATGACCTTGGTGTCTTTGTTGATGTAGATCGACATGTTTTATCTCCGGGCCTGCTTAACGGACGGCTTCGACAATCTTCGTGGCGGCTTCCGCCATGGTGTCGGCGCTGATGATGGGCAGGCCGGATTCGGCCAGCATCTTCTTGCCCAGCTCTTCGTTCGTGCCCTTCATGCGCACGACCAGCGGCACCTGCAGGTTCACGGCCTTGCAGGCGGTGATCACGCCGGTGGCGATGGTGTCGCACTTCATGATGCCGCCGAAGATGTTGACCAGAATGCCCTTGACCTTGGGGTTCTTGAGCATGATCTTGAAGGCTTCGGTGACCTTCTCGGGGGTGGCGCCGCCACCCACGTCCAGGAAGTTGGCCGGCTCGCCGCCAAACAGCTTGATGGTGTCCATGGTGGCCATGGCCAGGCCGGCGCCGTTCACCAGGCAGCCGATGTTGCCGTCCAGGGAGATGTAGGCCAGATCGAACTTGGAGGCCTCGACTTCCGCCGGATCTTCCTCGTCCAGGTCGCGCAGGGCCACGATTTCCGGGTGGCGGAACAGCGCGTTGGCGTCGAAGTTGAACTTCGCGTCCAGGGCCATCAGGTTGCCCTTGGAGTCGCAATTCAGCGGGTTGATCTCGACCAGGGACGCGTCGGTGTCCATGTAGCACTTGTAGAGCTTGGCGAACAGGTCCACCGCCTGGTCCACCGAAGCACCCGTCAGGCCGATGGCTGCGGCCACCTTCTTGGACTGCTCGGGCGTGATGCCGGTCAGGGGGTCGATCATCTCGGTGATGATCTTCTCGGGCGTGGAGTGGGCCACTTCCTCGATGTCCATGCCGCCTTCGCTGGAAGCGATCAGCGCCACTTTCTGCGTGCCACGGTCGGTGACCAGGGACACATACAGTTCGTTCTTGATGTCGGCGCCATCCTCGATGTACAGGCGGCGCACCTTTTGCCCTTCAGGGCCGGTCTGGTGCGTGACCAGCTGCATGCCCAGGATCTCGCTGGCGCGTGCCTTCACGTCATCAATGGTCTTGGCCACCTTCACGCCACCGCCCTTGCCACGGCCACCGGCGTGGATCTGGGCCTTCACGACCCACACGGGGCCGCCGAGCTTTTGTGCGGCTTCAACGGCTTCTTGCACCGTGAAAGCGGGGATGCCACGCGGGACGGGCACGCCGAAACTGCGCAAGATTTCCTTGCCTTGGTATTCGTGAATCTTCATGAGGTCTCTCTCAGGGGAAGGATGGTGTTTGTACCCGTTCTGCCGAAGAGCGGAAATACAGCCGCATGCTCGGGAATGGCAACCGGTAAATGTATCATGCTGCGACGCACCATTGATGTGGATATAACTTACGCCCCCGGCCCCCTCCCTGGGCCGGCCCTTGCAGGAGCTAACTCGATGTCCAAGGTCTTTATTGATGGCGAGGCAGGCACCACCGGCCTGCAGATTCGTGAGCGCCTACAGGCCATGCCCCAGGTGGAGTTGGTCAGCATCGCCCCCGAACTGCGCAAGGACGCCGCCGCCAAGCGCGCACTGATCGCCGGTGTGGACCTGGTCGTGCTGTGCCTGCACGACGATGCCGCGCGCGAAACAGTCGCGCTGGTGGACGCCATCACTGCCGAGACCGGCCGCGCCATCAAGATCATTGATGCCTCTACCGCCCACCGCACGGCGCCGGGCTGGGTGTTCGGTTTTCCCGAACTGGCGCCCGGCCAGTTGGAGGCCGTGCGCAACGCCACGCGCGTATCCAACCCCGGCTGCTATGCCACCGGCGCCATCGCCCTGCTGCGCCCGCTGGTCGACGCCGGCCTGGTGCCCGCCGACCACCCGTTGGCACTGCCGTCGGTGAGCGGCTACTCCGGCGGCGGCCGTACGATGATCGAGGCCTACGAGCAAGGCCAGGCGGCGCCCTTTGAGCTGTATGCACTGGGCCTGTCGCACAAGCACCTGCCCGAGATCCTGAAGTACACCGGGCTCACGCGCCGCCCGATCTTCATCCCCTCGGTGGGCAACTTCCGCCAAGGCATGCTGGTGCAACTGCCGCTGCATCTGGATCTGCTGCCCGGCCAGCCGAAGGCGGCGGACCTGCACGACGCACTGGCGGCCCATTACGCCAAGAGCAATACGCCCGAGCAGTGGGTGAAGGTGCTGCCGCCCACCGAGGACGGCAAACTCGATGCCCTCGCGCTCAACGACACCAACCAGTTGGAACTGCGCGTGTTCGCCAATGAGAGCTACCGCCACGCCGTGCTGGTGGCGCGCCTGGACAACCTGGGCAAGGGCGCGAGCGGCGCCGCGGTGCAGAACCTGCGGTTGATGCTCGGGCTATAACATCAAAAAACATAGCTGTCTGCGCTTATTTCATCCAGGTTTCAACGGAAAAATCCTTTGAAATGGATGAATAGCAAGCGCGAACAGCTCATTTTTATATAGCAAACACGTGCCCGTACCGCGCCGGCTGATCCGCCGAGCGGTCAAGGCCGCGCGGCAAGCCCCTTCCCCGCAGGCGTGCACCGCGAAGCGCGCACTGCCGTCGCTGCTTTAGGCCTGCCCCACGCGCTGGAACAGCCCGCCGGGCAGGCGCGCGACACGCCCCTCCAGTTCCAGCTCCAGCAGCCGTACTTGCAGCGTGGCGGCATCCAGCCCCGTGCGCGCCACCAGTGCGTCCAGCCCCAGCGGATCGAACCCCAGCGCATCCAGCACACACTGATACGACGGCGCAAGGGGCTCCTCGGACGCGTCCTGTGCTGCGGGGATGGCGGCTGCCGGCGCATGCCAGCGCAGTTCTTCCAGCACGTCCTGCGCCGACTCCACCAGCTTGGCGCCCTGGCGTATCAGCGCGTGGCATCCACGCGACTGGGGCGCGTGGATGGAGCCGGGTATGGCGAACACCTCGCGCCCCTGCTCGGCCGCGAGCCGCGCGGTGATCAGCGAGCCCGAGGCCAGCGCCGCCTCCACCACCAGGGTGCCCTGCGACAGGCCGGAGATGATGCGGTTGCGCTTGGGAAAGTTGGCCGGCAACGGCGGCGTGCCCAGCGGGTATTCGCTGACCAGCAAGCCGTGGCGCGCGATGCGGTGGGCCAGCTCCTTGTTGGCACGCGGGTACACCCGGTCCAGCCCGGTGCCCACGATGGCAATGGTGGCGGGCGCGGCGCCGTCGGGCGGATCGATCAGCGCGCCCTCGTGCGCCGCCGCGTCGATGCCCAACGCCAGGCCCGAAACGATGCACAAACCCGCCTCCCGCAGAGCGCGTGCGAACTGCCGCGCATGGTCCGCCCCCTGGGCCGTGGGGTTGCGGCTACCCACCATGGCCAGGCTGTGCGCCGGTGCGAACGGCGCGCCGCCCTGCACGAACTGCGGGGCACCCAGCAGGTACAGCAGCAGCGGCGGATCCTCGGTGGCCAGTAACGCAGGAGGATAGGCCTCGTCACCCAGCGTGACGATGCCGTGCGCCGGCTGCGCGGGCGCCCGCCCGTCCAGCAGCCACTGCCACGTCCGCTCGGTCAGCGCCTCCAGCTCATCGGGCACGCAGGCGAGCGCGCGCGCCTGCGCCGTGGTGACGCAGGACTGCCAGGCCCTCTCGCCCTGCGCAAAGATGTTCTGGGGAAGGCCGAACGCGGCCAGCAGCCTGCGCGCGGCACCGTTGCCCACGCCAGGCGTGAGCGTCAGTCGCAGCCAGGCGGCCAGTTCGTCGCGTTGCATGCGCGGTGACAAGGCGGGGGAGCGGCCGCCCGCAGGTGACGGCGCCCGGGGCTTACTCGGGGTTGACCAGACGGTCGCCCACACGCACCGCCTGCTGCGACTGCAGGATCAGGGCGTAGGACACGCGGTCGAACGTGAGGAACACCATCGCCACGCCATTGCTCTCGCTGGGCAGGCGCACCATGGCGCGCTGCTCGTCGGTCTTGTCCTTGAAGCGCTCGCCCTTGGTGAGCAGCTGCAGCACATGGCCGGCTTCCATGCCGTCGCGCGTACCGCGGTTGATGGTGATCACCTGGTTCTGGCCGGCGTTGGCCACGGCCGCGCTGCCGTAGATCGACACCACGCTGGCATCCACGGGGCCCTGCGGTGCCCGCGGGGTGTAGCTGTTGAAGCTGCGCTGTGGTGCGGGCAGCAGGCGGTCGCCGGCGCGGATCTCTTCCTTCGCGCCCCTCAGGTCCACCGTGGCGGGAACGATGTCCACCGCTGTGCCGTCGGCTTGCCCCTCCAGCACTTCCCCCCGGGCCTCGCTGGAACTCTTGCCCCGCGCTACATCGCTCTGGGGCACTGGAGTGGTAGTTTCACTGCGCACCAGTTCGGCGCGGCCGACATACTGCGCTTCGTAGCCCAGCACCTCACCAGTGTGCGGATCCTTCAGCGGAATGGCGTTGCGGAACACGCGGTACTGGCGCGGCACGCCAGGCGCCATCACGAGGGGACTGCCTTCAGGGCCGCGCACGTAGGCGCGGTCGCCGTTGGCCATGATCATGCGTTCGTCGCGCGTGGCCACGATGCGCGGGGCCTGCTGCAGTGTGAGCTCGTCCACCACCAGAGGCTCGACGAGGAAGGGTTCGATCAGGTGCGGCTTGAGCGTGGGCAGCGCCGTGCCGGCCAGGCTGTCATAGCGCGTGCGCGGCGACACGCGCACGGTCTCGGGCGCGCCTTTGCGGCTGGTGCTCAGGCGGGCATAGCCGTCCACCTTTTCCAGGTACAGCGTCTGGCCCGGGAAAATCAGGTGCGGGTTGGGAATGGACTGCAGATTCATGCCCCACAGTTCCGGCCAGCGCCAGGGGCGCTTCAAATACATGCCGGAAATACCCCACAGCGTGTCTCCGCGTTTCACCACGTAGGTATCGGGCGCATTGGCGGCCAATTCGGAAAGGGGAACGCCGCGTGAGGCCACCTGCTGCGCGGTGGCGCGCTGCTCGGAGGTAATCGGGTAATTCTGGGCCTGCGCCGCCGGTGCCATGGCGGCACCCGCCAACAAAGCCAGTGCGCCGAGCGCCGTCACGCGCATACGGGCCTGAGCCGCCATATT
Organism: Diaphorobacter sp. LI3; assembly: GCF_022807955.1. Taxonomy (NCBI): domain Bacteria; kingdom Pseudomonadati; phylum Pseudomonadota; class Betaproteobacteria; order Burkholderiales; family Comamonadaceae; genus Diaphorobacter; species Diaphorobacter sp. LI3. The sequence goes on from NZ_CP094346.1 coordinate 4,054,653, forward strand.
GTTCCTCGTGTCATTCATTGGAAAAACGCCCCTCTCGCTGCGGTGCAGTTAATTGTTTTACAGAAGAAACTGCCGCGAATACATTACAAACCATTTGAGATTCTGTGCCCAAGCCCTTGATCGGGCAACGATTATTGTGATTGGGCGCCGCAATGGCGGGCAAAAGTGGCGAAAATAGCGACATATTGAGCGCTCTGCCATGGCAATTCTTCCGATTCTCTGTTACCCCGATCCTCGCCTGCACAAGGTCGCCCAGCCCGTGACGGCGGTGGATGAGCGCGTGCGCGCCATCGTGGACGATATGTTCGCCACCATGTACGACGCCCATGGCATCGGCCTGGCCGCCACGCAAGTCGATGTGCATGAGCGCATCGTGGTGATCGACGTCTCCGAAGAGCGCGACACGCCGCTTGTGCTGATCAACCCCGAGATCACCTGGGCCAGTGCCGAGAAACAGGTGGGCGACGAGGGCTGCCTGTCGGTGCCTGGCATCTACGATGGCGTGGAGCGCTCCACTGCCGTGCACGTGCGCGCGCTGGACCGCGACGGCCAGCCGCGCGTGATCGAGGCCGAGGGCCTGCTGGCCGTGTGCATCCAGCACGAGATGGACCACCTGCTGGGCAAGGTGTTCGTGGAATACCTGTCGCCCTTGAAGCGCAACCGCATCAAGACCAAGCTGCTGAAGCAGCAGAAGCAGGCCGAACGCGCATGACCCCGCTGCCGGCGCACGCAACCGCACCGCGCCGGCTCCGCTGGAGCGCACTGCTGCTGGCTTTTTTTATGGCGGGCTGCGCCGTACCCGAATGGCAGAAAGCAGGCACGCCGCGTGCGGACATCGAGCGCACCATGGGCGCACCCACGCTGACCGTAATGCTCCCGGAAGGCGGAGAACGGCTGGTCTACAGCCGCCAGCCCGCAGGCCAACAGGTCTACCACCTCGACTTTGACGCCCAGCAACGCCTGGTGCGGGTGGAGCAGGTACTGACGCTGGAGCACTTCCATGCGCTGCGCAATGGCGTCGATACGCGCGCAGCCGTGCGACGCACCTTCGGCCCGCCTGCGCTGGTGGAGAAGGTGGCGCGCTTCAATGGCGATATCTGGACCTACCGCTTTCGTGACAATGGAGAGCCCCGCCAGGCCCATGTGCACATCGACCCGGCGGGCGTCGTGCAGCGCGTGATGTTCACGGACGAGCGGCTGAACGACAACGACCCCTTTCACTGAGCCCCACCCCGGGGCCGCTATTCCACGCGTTGTATGAGAGTCATTTTTGCCGGCACGCCCGAGTTTGCGCGCGTGGCCCTGGAGCGCCTGCTGGCCGCGGGATTCACCGTGCCCCTGGTGTTGACCCAGCCCGACCGCCCCGCGGGCCGCGGCATGAAACTGCAGGCTTCACCCGTCAAGCAGTGCGCGCTGCAGCACGGCATCGCCGTGGCGCAGCCGCTGAGCCTGCGCCTGGATGGCAAATACCCCGAGGACGCAGCGGCCGCCAAAGCCGCCATCGAGGCTGCGCAGGCCGATGTGATGGTGGTGGCCGCCTATGGGCTGATCCTGCCGCAGTGGGTGCTCAACACGCCCCGGCTCGGCTGCCTGAACATCCACGCCAGCCTGCTGCCGCGCTGGCGCGGCGCGGCGCCCATCCACCGCGCCATCGAGGCCGGCGACGCGGAAACCGGCGTGACCATCATGCAGATGGACGCGGGCCTGGATACCGGCGACATGCTGTTGCTGGAAAAGACCGCCATCAACCCCGCCGATACCACCGCCACGCTGCACGACCGGCTGGCGCAGCTGGGCGGGCGGCTGATCGTGGAGGCGCTGGAGATGGCCGCCTGCGGGGGCCTCAAACCCACACCGCAGCCGGCCGAGGGCGTGACCTACGCGCACAAGATCGACAAGGCGGAAAGCACCATCGACTGGAACCAGCCGGCCGAGGTGATCGCCCGGCGCGTGCGCGCCTTCAACCCCTTCCCCGGCGCGGCCACCACGCTGGGGGCCGATGCCATCAAGGTATGGAGCTGCGAAATAGATAGCTGCTCGCGCACGCCGGATGCGGCCTGCGGCCAAATTGTGTCTATAGATGCCGACGGCATCGGCGTGGCCTGCGGCGCCGGCAGCCTGCTGCGCTTGACGGTGCTGCAACGCGCGGGCGGCAAGCGGCTGCCCGCCGCGGACTTCCTGCGCGGCTTCCCGCTGGCGCCAGGCATGGTGCTGGGCGCCGCCCCATGAGTCTGCCTTTCCTGCGCGCCCAGCTGCGCGACCCGGCCTTCCGCCAGGGCGCCGGTGACATGGCCGGCACCTGCCTGGGCATCGGCGCCTGGGGCCTGGTGACGGGCGTGGCCATGGCCAAGAGCGGCATGTCGCTGCCGATGGCGCTGTTCATGTCGCTGGCGGTGTATGCCGGCAGCGCACAACTGGCCGTGCTGCCGCTGATGGTGGCGGGCGCACCGCTGTGGGTGGTGTGGCTCACGGCCACCTGCGTGAACCTGCGCTTCGTGATCTTCAGCAGCATGTGGCGCAGCTACTTCGCCCACCTGCCGCGCCGCCACCGGCTGGCGCTGGGCTACTTCAGCGGCGATGTGATCTTCGTGAGCTTCATGAAGCGTTTTCCCAAGCCCGTGCCTGCGCCCGAGCAGGTGCCCTATTTCTGGGGCGCGGCCTCGGCCAACTGGCTGGCCTGGCAGGTGCCGTCCATTGCGGGCATCGTGCTGGCCAACGCCATCCCGCTGTCCTGGGGGCTGGGCTTTGCGGGCGTGCTGGCGCTGCTGGGCATCCTGCTGTCCATGCTGAACGACCGCGCCACCTGGCTCGCCACGGCCGTGGCCTGCACGGCGGCGGTGGCCACCTTCGCGCTGCCGCTCAAGCTCAACATCCTGGTGGCGATCGCCGCAGCCGTCACCGCAGGGCTGGCCGCCGAAGCGGCCGAGCGTGCGCTGCGGCGTGCGCGTACTCGCGCGGTGGGAGGCGACACATGAACGGTGCCTGGATCGAGCCGGCCATCGCCATCCTGGGGCTGGCGGGCATCACCCTGCTCACGCGCGCGTTCTTCATGATCCCCGAGCGCGACCTGCCGATGCCCGACTGGCTGCGCCGCGGCCTGAAGTACGCGCCGCTGGCCGCGCTGGCCGGGGTCATCGCGCCCGAGCTGGTCATGAGCCAGGGCGCGCTGATCCAGACGCTGCAGGACGCACGGCTGCCCGCCGTGGCTGCCGCCGCGGGCTACTACTTCTGGCGCCGCGGCATCCTGGGCACCATCGTCGTGGGCATGGCGGTGTACCTGCCGCTGCACATCGGGCTGGGCTGGTAGAGAGTTACGGCGCGGTTACCAGGCGCCTACAATCCGCGCAGTTTTCATGACCGCACCGTGACGGCGCGGCGCACTCACCCACTGTTCCCATGCACATCCTTCGCTTTTCCGACCTTTGCGCCCAGGGCCAGGCCCGTGGCCAGCGCGTGTTCATCCGTGCCGACCTGAACGTGCCGCAAGACGACGCCGGCCGCATCACCGAGGACACGCGCATCCGTGCCTCCGTGCCCTGCATCCAGATGGCGCTGGAAGCCGGCGCCGCCGTGATGGTGACCAGCCACCTGGGCCGCCCCACCGAGGGCGAGTTCAAGCCCGAGGATTCGCTGGCCCCGGTGGCCCAGCGCCTGTCCGAGTTGCTCGGGCGCGAGGTGCCGCTGGTGGCCGACTGGGTGGACGGTGTGCAGGTCGCGCCCGGCCAGGTCGTGCTGCTGGAAAACTGCCGCGTGAACAAGGGCGAGAAGAAAAACAACCCCGAGCTGGCGAAGAAGATGGCCCAGCTGTGCGACATCTACGTGAACGACGCCTTCGGCACCGCCCACCGCGCCGAGGGCACGACCTACGGCATCGCCGAGTACGCGAAGGTGGCCTGCGCCGGCCCGCTGCTGGCCGCCGAGATCGACGCCATCCAGACCGCGCTGGCCAACCCGAAGCGCCCGCTGGTCGCCATCGTGGCCGGCTCCAAGGTCTCGACCAAGCTGACCATCCTGCAAAGCCTGTCCAAGAACGTGGACGGCCTGGTGGTGGGCGGCGGCATTGCCAACACCTTCATGCTGGCGGCCGGCCTGCCCATCGGCAAGAGCCTGGCCGAGCCCGACCTAGTGGGCGAGGCCAATGCCGTGATCGCCGCCATGGCCGCGCGCGGCGCCGAGGTGCCGATCCCCACCGACGTGGTGGTCGCCAAGGCCTTCGCGGCCGACGCGCCCGCCACCGTGAAGAAGGCCAGCGAAGTGGCCGAGGACGACCTGATCCTGGACATCGGCCCCGAGACGGCGGCCCAACTGGCCGCGCAGCTCAAGGCCGCGGGCACCATCGTCTGGAACGGCCCCGTGGGCGTGTTCGAATTCGACCAGTTCGCGGGCGGCACCAAGGCCATCGCGCAGGCCATCGCCGAATCCAGCGCCTTCAGCATCGCCGGCGGCGGCGACACCCTGGCGGCGATTGCCAAGTACGGCATCGAGAAGGACGTGGGCTACATCTCCACCGGCGGTGGCGCGTTCCTGGAGGTGCTGGAGGGCAAGACCCTGCCAGCCTTCGAAATACTGCAAAAGCGCGCGGCAGGCTGATCCCGCCCCAGAACGCTATAAAAATCAGAGCTGCTGGCGCTTATTGCATAAGCGCCAGCAGCTCTTTTTACTTGAACTCCTGCGCCTGCACGGCGCGGGCCGGCCACAGCACGGTACCGATGGCCACGGCCATCAGGCCCACGGCGGTCCAGTCCTGCCAATGCAGCACCTCACCCAGCCACAGCGCGCCGCTGAACACGCCCAGCACCGGAATCATCATCACGCTGAGCGTGGAGGCCACGGGCGGCAGCGTGCGCACCAGGAAGAACCACGCCGTCTGCGCAAAGCCCAGCGCCAGCAGCCCGTTGTAGAGAATGGCGGCCCAGGCCTGGGCGTCGGGTGCCACCCAGCGCTCGCGCTCGAACGCCACCGCCAACACGGTGAGTACCACGCAGGTGATGGCCACCATCCAGAACGACAGCGTGAGCAGCGGCACCGGCACGGTCAGGCGCCGCAGCAGCTGCGTGCCCATGGCCCAGCTCGCGGCAGACACCAGCATCAACGTCACGCCCAGGGGCCTGCCGCCCAGCGCGCCGATCTCATGCCACAGCAGCAGCAACACGCCCACCAGCGCCGCGCCCACGCCCATCCACGCACGACCGGCCAGCCGGTCGCCGAACACCAGCGCGCCCAGCACGGCCGAGAAGATGGGCATGGTGTAGCCCAGGATGGCCGCGCGTCCGCTGGACAGCTGCGGGATCGCCAGGATCATGAGTACATGCCACAGCACCATGTTGGTCAGCGCCAGCAGCGCCACGCGGCCCCAATGCGCGCGCGCAATAGTGAAGGGCAGCTTGCGCACCCCTATCACCGCAGCCAAGATGGGCAGGCCCAGCCACAGCGACGCCATGCGAAAGGTGAGCGGCGGAAAGTGCGCCACACCCATCTTCATCACCGGCCAGTTGAGGCCCCACACCAGGGTCAACAGGGCAAGAACGACGAGCTGGCGGCGGGAAAGGGCAGGCATGGACGGCGATTGTGCCGGGCAGGCGCCGTCCTTGCCGAAGCCGCCCGCGAAAACACCTGGACGCCGTGGTGCACGGCACCGGCACGGTGTTGCCTAAAATCACGGACATGACTTTTCTTGACATGCTGCGCGACGCCACCACGCGCAACGACTCCCTGCTGTGCGTGGGCCTGGACCCCGAACCCACGCGCTTTCCCGAGTCCGTGCGTGGCGAGGCGCACAAGATCTACGACTTCTGCGCCGCCATCGTGGACGCCACGGCCGACCTGGTGTGCGCCTTCAAGCCGCAGATCGCCTACTTCGCTGCGCACCGTGCCGAGGACCAGCTGGAGCGCCTGATGCAGCACATGCGCTGCAACGCCCCGCATGTGCCCGTGATCCTGGACGCCAAGCGCGGCGACATCGGCTCCACGGCCGAGCAATATGCCAAAGAGGCCTTCGAGCGCTACGGCGCGGATGCCGTGACGCTCTCGCCCTTCATGGGCTTTGACTCCATCGAGCCCTATCTGGCCTACCACGGCAAGGGTGCTTTCCTGCTGTGCCGCACCTCCAACCCCGGTGGCGATGACCTGCAGGCCCAGCGCCTGGCCAGCGTCGAAGGCCAGCCGCTGCTGTACGAGCACGTGGCCCGCCAGGCGCAGGGCCCCTGGAACAAGAACGGCCAGCTCGGCCTGGTGGTGGGCGCCACGTACCCACAAGAAATAGAGCGCGTGCGTGCGCTCGCACCCACGCTGCCGCTGTTGATCCCCGGCGTGGGCGCGCAGGGCGGCGACGCAGCCGCCACGGTGCGCGCCGGACTGCGCGCCGACGGGCCGATCATCGTGAACTCCTCGCGCGCCGTGCTCTATGCCTCAGGCGGTGCGGACTTTGCCGCGGCCGCACGCAACGCGGCCCAGGCCACGCGCGCCGCGCTCAACGCCGCGCGCGCCTAGCCCAGCGTTTTCCGGCCATGCAACTCAAGTGGCTGGAGGACTTCATCGCCCTGGCGCATGAGCGCAGCTTCACCCGCGCGGCGGAACTGCGCCATGTGACGCACCCGGCGTTCGGACGGCGCATCCGCGCGCTGGAGGCGTGGGCCGGCACGCCGCTCACGGAGCGCGACGGCGGCGGGCCCGTGCGGCTCACGCCCGCGGGGCAGACCTTCCTGGAAACCGCGCAGCAGATGGCGCAGAACCTGGCCCATTCGCACGAGGAGTTGCGCGCCATCGCAGGGCGTCAGGCGCGCACCGTCACCCTGGCCACCGGCCGTACCCTGGCACGCACCGTGGTGGCCGACTGGCTGGCCCGCATACAGCCCGTGTTGGCGGGCGGCGAGCTGCGCGTGCGCACCTGTGCGCTGGATGAGTCCGTGGCCATGATCGAGCGTGGCGAGGCCGACTTCACCCTGGCTTACCACCACACCTCGCTCGCCGTGCGCCTGGACGCACGGCAGTTCACCCACCTCACGCTCGCCAGCGACCGCCTGGTGCCCGTCTCCCGCGCCCGCGCCGGCGGTGCGCCACTGCACCACTTTGGCGGCACGGACGCGGTGCCCTACCTCGCCTACTCGCACACGCTGGCGCTCGGCCGGCTGGTGGAAGACCGCCTGGCGCATGACCCGCTGGCGCCGCGCCTGGCGCGCGTGGTGGAATGCGACTCGGCCGACGCGCAGTACGAGTACGTGCTGCGCGGCCTGGGCGTGGCCTGGCTGCCCTGGTCCATGGTGCATGCCGACTGCCAGTCCGGGCGGTTGGCCCGCGCGGGCGACGAGCGCATGCAGGTGCGCTTCGACGTGCGCATGTACCGGCCCAAGCGCCGGCTCTCGCCCTGGGCCGAGGCGCTGTGGGCCACATTGGCGCGCCAGTGATCCCCGGATAAACCCGCGGGCCACGTGCCCACAATGCACGGCCTGGTGCCACTTCGGCACGACGCCGCCACGGTGCGCTTTCCACAATGGCACCCACCTCGACCTGCCTATGGAAAACGCCATGCACACTTCCCGCACCCCCGCCCCGTTGCGCCGCGCGCTGCTGGCCAGCGCCGCGCTGCTCGCCGCTGCCAGCCCTGCCGCTTTCGCGCAAGCGCCCGCCTACCCCAGCAAGCCCATCACCATCGTCGTGGGCTATCCGCCCGGCGGCAGCACCGACCTGACCGGCCGCGCCGTGGGCGCGGAGCTGTCCAACCGCCTGGGCGTGCCCGTGGTGATCGAGAACCTGGGCGGCGCGGGCGGCGCCATTGGCGCGCAGAAGGTGGCCAGCAGCGCGCCCGACGGCTACACGCTGCTGGTCGGCGCCAGCAACGAGATCGCCATCAACAAGCTGGTGACCAAGAAGGTCAAGTACGACATCAAGGACTTCACCGCCATCGGCCTCGTGGCCTCGCAGCCCCTGGTGCTGGTGGCCAGCACCGGCACCGGCGTGAAGAACCTGGCCGAATTCACCGAACGCGTACGCAAGAACCCCGGCAAGCTCAGCTATGGCAGCTCGGGCGTGGGCACCTCACTGCACCTGGCCGGCGAGATGATCAAGGAACAGGGCCAGCTGTTCATGACGCACATCCCCTACCGCGGCGTGGCGCCGCTCACCAACGACCTGGTGGGCAACAACCTGGAGTTCGGCGTGTTCGTGCTCTCCAGCGGCCTGCCGCACATCAAGAGCGGCAAAGTGATCGCCCTGGGCACCACCGAGGCCAAGCGCTCGACCGTCGCGCCCGACATTCCCGCGCTGGCCGAATCGGCGCAGTACAAGAACGTGGACATCGGCACCTGGTTCGCCCTCATGGCGCCCGCCCACCTGCCCAAGCCCGTGGCCGAGCGGCTCAAGAAGGCGCTCAACGATACGCTGGAGTCGCCGGACTTCCGCAAGCGAATGGAAGCCGCGGGCTCCACCGTGGCATCCCCCAGCCTGGACGTGGACAAGTTCCTCGCCGCAGAGGTCGCCAAGTACAAGAAGATCATCGAGTTCGCCAAGATCGAAGAATGATGAGCGCTCCCCTGCCTTTCACTTTGACCGCGCCCGACCTCGGCGCCTGGCGGGCCGGCAACACCGGCACCGAGGGCGTGTGGCGCTTCGACTCCGGCACGCCGGGCCGCCACGTGATGATCAGCGCCCTCGTGCACGGCAACGAGCTGTGCGGCGCCTGGGCGCTCAAGGGCCTGCTGGAAGCCGGCCTGCGCCCCGCGCGCGGCACGCTCACGCTGGCGCTGTGCAATCTGGCCGCGTTCGACCGGTTCGATCCCCACCACCACGACGCCGCCCGCTTCGTGGACGAAGACCTCAACCGCCAGTGGGTGGATGCGCGCATGGACGCCGGCGACACGCTGGAGCGCCGTCGCGCGGCCGCGCTGCGCCCCTTCGTGGCCGAGGCCGACTGGCTGCTGGACCTGCATTCCATGCACGAGCCCTGCGCGCCGCTGCTGCTCACCGGCATGCAGCCGGGCAACCTGCACCTCGCGCGCACCCTGGCCGCGCCCGAGCACATCGTGGTGGACGCGGGCCACAAGGACGGCACGCGCATGCGCGACTATGGCCGCTTCGGCCAGCCCGATGCCGAGGGCGGCGACACGCGCTCGCTGCTCGTCGAATGCGGCTTCCATGGCGACCCGGCCAGCCGCGCCGTGGCGCAGGACCAGTGCGTGCGCTTCCTGCAAGCGGCCGGCGTGGTGGATTCCGCCAGCCTGGCACGTGGGCTGCCCGGCTGGCGCCTGCCCGACGCGCCGCGCCAGTGGGCGCTGGAGGTCACCGGCCCGGTGGTCGCCAGGAGCGAGCGCTTTCGTTTCACCCAGCCCTTCACGGGCCTGGAGGTGATTCCCCAGGCCGGTACCGTCATCGGCGACAACGATGGCGAGCCCGTCACGACGCCGTACGACGACTGCGTGCTGGTCATGCCCAGCACCCGCCAGGCGCGCGCCGGCGTGACGGTGGTGCGCTTCGCCACGCGGCGGCCGCTGTAGGCGGCACGACCAGCGGCCAGTGCTTCGCCCGCGCAGGGCAGGCCGGCCGCGTGGCAGCGTCTGGGGCATGCGCAGGTTTTGCTTCCATACTGATAGCTACTAGCGCCCGTATTTATTGGTTTAGGGGCCAAAAACACCCTTAAACCCGTCGCAACACCTCTGTGACGGGATGAAGCCCCTGCGCGCCCAAAAAGCTGAACTCGTTCAAGGACAGGCAGGTTTTTGTCGAATAACATTACGTTACACGTCCTTGACATCTCTATCTCTTTGTCTCGCCCGCCCACTAGGCGGTCTCGCGGACAAGGAAAGGTTCCCGCTATGACCTCGCTTTCTCAGCGCCTGCCGCTGCTTTACAAATTCCTCATCCTGGGCCTCGCCGGCATCCTCATGAGCGCCGTGCCCACCTGGCTGTTCGTGAGCGGCGCGCTCGACGACCTGGCGCACGCCCGCCACGAGGCCCGCGGCGCCCCGCCACTGCTGGCGTTGCACAAGGTGGTGCAGGGGCTGCAGGTGCACCGCGGCCTGTCCAACGGCATGCTGGGCGGCGACGAGACCTTGGCCGCGCGGCGCCCGGCCGCGCGCGATGCGGTGAACAAAGCCTTCGCCGAGGCCACCGCCCGCCTGGACGCGGCGCAGGTGCCCGCGGCCCAGCGCGACGCCTGGCAGCGCGCCCAGCAGGCCTGGCAGCAGCTGGAGCCGGCCGTGGCCGCACGCTCGCTGCCCGCCGCGCAAAGCATGGCGCAGCACACGGCGCTGATCACGTCGCTGCTGCAGACCGGCGAGCAGCTGCTGCACAGCTACGAGCTGCAGCTGGACCCCGACTTCGCCACCAACGCGCTGATCCAGGCCTCGCTGGTGCATGCGCCGCAGCTGGGTGAGAAGCTGGGCGTGATGCGCGGCCAGGGCGCGGGCTTCCTGGGCCGCGGCGGCGAGCTGCCGCTGGAGGCCAAGGGGCTGCTGCAGTCGCTGCGCCAGCGCGTGGTGGAGCTGCAGGGCGACACGCTGCGCAACCTGGCGCGCGCCACCGAGGCGAGCCCTGCCTTTGCTGCCACGCTGGGCGCGCCCGCGCGCACGCTGGACGCGCAAATCACGGCCACGCTGGCCCTGGCCGACAAGGCCCTGCTGCAGGCCGACACGCTGACGCTGCCGGCACAGGAGTATTTCGACACCTACACCCGCACCATCGACGCGCTGTACGCACTGAACGCCCAGGCCATGCAGGGCGTGGACGAGGCCCTGCAGGCGCGCATCGACCGCCTGCGCGCCACGCTGGCGTGGCAGGCGCTGGCACTGCTGGGCACGCTGGCGGGCGCCACGGTGCTGATGCTGGTCTTCGTGCGCTCCATCACGCAGCCGGTGGCGCAGGCCGTGGAGCTGGCCCGCGCCGTGGCGCGCGGTGACCTGTCGGGCAGCGACATCGCCCACGGCAGCAACGAAATGGGCCGCCTGATCGCCGCGCTGTTGCAGATGCGCCGCCAGCTCACCGAGGTGGTGGGCCGTGTGCGCCAGGGCGCGGAGGGCGTGGCCACGGCCAGCGCGCAGATTGCGCAGGGCAACACCGACCTGGCAGCCCGCACCGAAAGCCAGGCCAGCGCTCTGGAAGAGACCGCCGCATCGATGGAGCAGATGACCGCGACCGTGCGCCAGAACGCCGACAGCGCCGCGCGTGCCAGCGAGCTGGCCACCAGTGCCAGCGGCGTGGCCGCGCAGGGTGGCGAGGTGGTGGCGCAGGTGGTGCAGACCATGCACGGCATCCACAGCTCGTCCGGCAAGATCGCGGACATCATCGGGGTGATCGATTCCATCGCGTTCCAGACCAACATCCTGGCGCTGAACGCCGCCGTGGAGGCCGCACGCGCCGGCGAGCAGGGCCGCGGCTTTGCCGTGGTGGCCAGCGAGGTGCGCAGCCTGGCGCAGCGCAGCGCGGGCGCTGCGCGCGAGATCAAGGAGCTGATCTCCGCCAGCGTGCATGACGTGGAACGCGGCAATGCGCTGGTGGAGCGCGCCGGCAAGACCATGGAAGACGTGGTGACCGCCGTGCGCCGCGTCAACGACATCATGGGCGAGATCAGCAACGCCAGCCGCGAACAGTCGCTGGGCGTGGCCCAGGTGGGCGAGGCCGTGAGTCAGATGGACCAGACCACGCAGCAGAACGCCGCGCTGGTCGAAGAGATGGCCGCCGCCGCCGCCAGCCTGCGCAGCCAGGCGCAGGAGCTGGTGGCAGGCGTGGCGGTGTTCAAGCTGGGCGAACGACCGCACGCCGTTGCGCTATATAATTAATAGCTTCTAGCGCTTATACCACAAGGGTTTGAGGCCACTTTGCCTCAAACCCGCAATCACCTCAGGCCTGCAGACGCGCCATCTCGGCGTCCACCGCGTCGTGGCGCTGCAGCATGGCGGGCGAGGGTTGCTTGCCCAGCTTGCTCACCAGCACCACGGCCAGCGCGCCCAGAACGAAGCCGGGCACGATCTCGTACAGCCCCAGCCAGCCGCCCTGCTTCCACACCACCACCGTCACGGCACCGACCACGATGCCGGCCAGCGCGCCGTTGCGCGTCATGCCGCGCCAGAACAGCGACAGCAGGATGACCGGCCCGAACGCCGCGCCGAAGCCCGCCCAGGCGTAGCTCACCATCGACAGCACGCGGCTGTTGGGGTTGCCCGCGATGACGATCGCCACCACGGCGATGGCGAACACCATCGCCCGGCCCACCCACACCAGCTCACGCTGCGTGGCGTTCTTGCGCAGGAACACGCGGTAGATGTCCTCGGTCAGCGCGCTGGAGCACACCAGCAGCTGGCACGACAGCGTGCTCATCACCGCCGCCAGAATGGCCGCCAGCAGCAGGCCGGCGATCCAGGGGTTGAAGAGCTGGCGCGCGATCTCGATGAACACCGTCTCGGCATTGGCCTGCACGCCGGCGGCCTGCTGCGTGTGCACCGCGAAGTACGGGATGCCGACCAGGCCCACGGCCACGGCGCCGCCCAGGCACAGCACCATCCAGGTCATGCCGATGCGGCGCGCGCGCGGGATGGAGGCCACCGAATCCGCCGCCATGAAACGCACCAGGATGTGCGGCTGGCCGAAGTAGCCCAGGCCCCAGGCCATGAGCGAGACCACGCCGATCACGCTGGCGTTGTGCATCAGGTCGAGCTTCTGCGCACCGATCATCTCGGTGAGGCTCTGGCCGGCCTGCAGTTCGCCGGTGACGGCGAAGTAGGCCACCACGGGCGCCAGGATCAGCGCGGTGATCATCAGCGAGGCCTGGATGGTGTCCGTCCAGCTCACCGCCAGGAAGCCGCCGATGAACACGTAGGCGATGGTGCACAGCGCCCCGACCCACAGGGCCGTCTGGTAGGGCAGGCCGAACATGCTCTCGAACAGGCGCGCACCCGCCACCACGCCCGAGGCGCAGTAGATGGTGAAGAACACCAGGATCACCGCCGTGGTCACCAGGCGCAGCACGTTGGCGCCGTCCTCGAAGCGCGAGGCCAGGTAGTCGGGCAGCGTGAGGGCGTTGTTGGTGCGCTCGGTGTACAGGCGCAGCCGCGCGGCCACGAGGCGCCAGTTGAGGTAGGCGCCGATGGTCAGGCCGATGGCGATCCACGCCTCGCTCAGCCCGCTCAGGTACACCGCGCCGGGCAGGCCCATGAGCAGCCAGCCGCTCATGTCGGACGCGCCGGCCGACAGCGCGGTGACGAAGCTGCCCAGGCTGCGCCCGCCCAGGATGTAGTCGGAGAGGTCGGTCGTCGCGCGGTAGCCCAGCCAGCCGATGAACAGCATGGCCAGCAGGTAGATGCCGAAGGTGATGACGGTCGGGTCTAGCAGGTTCATGAAACGTCCAGGCCCGCGGGGCGCGCTGCGCGCCGCGAAGTCCTGCCAAAAAAAGGTGGAGGAGAAGCCGGCGCGGAGGCCGGGGGCTGCCGTGCCGACAAGCGCCGGCCAGCGAAGTGGCGCGATGATTCCAGAGCCCGCGCCCAATCATTCGCCATAAAGCCGCGCTGGCGTAGTGAAACACTCCGCCGCGGCGCGCAACTGTAACTGCCGGCGGCGCAAAACCTCAGGGTTACTACTGATTTGGGGCGGCAGACAGGTATGGCGCCAGGTAGCGGCCCGTGTGGCTGGCCGCATTGTGGGCCACCTGCTCGGGCGTGCCCTCGGCCACCACGGTGCCGCCGCCGGCCCCGCCCTCGGGGCCCATGTCGATGACCCAGTCGGCGGTCTTGATGACGTCCAGGTTGTGCTCGATGACGATGATGGTGTTGCCCGCGTCGCGCAGCTGCAGCAATACCTTGAGCAGCAGGTCGATGTCGGCGAAATGCAGGCCGGTGGTGGGCTCGTCCAGGATGTAGAGCGTGCGGCCGGTGTCGCGCTTGGAGAGCTCCTGCGCCAGCTTCACGCGCTGCGCTTCGCCGCCCGAGAGCGTGGTGGCGCTCTGGCCCAGGCGGATATAGGACAAGCCGACGTCCAGCAGCGTCTGCAGCTTGCGCGCGATCGTGGGCACGTCCTTGAAGAAGGCGTGGGCGTCCTCCACCGTCAGGTCCAGGATCTGGGCGATGTTCTTGCCCTTCCACTGCACCTCCAGCGTCTCGCGGTTGTAGCGCTGGCCGTGGCACACGTCGCAGGGCACGTATACGTCGGGCAGGAAGTGCATTTCCACCTTCACCACGCCGTCGCCCTGGCAGGCCTCGCAGCGCCCGCCCCCCGAGCCCTGCGCCACGTTGAAGGAGAAGCGCCCAGGGCCGTAGCCGCGCTCCTTGGCGGTGGTGGTCTCGGCCATCAGTTCGCGGATCGGCGTGAACAGGCCCGTGTAGGTGGCCGGGTTGCTGCGCGGCGTGCGGCCGATGGGGCTTTGATCGACGTTGATGACCTTGTCGAAATACTCCAGCCCCTCTATGGTTTCGTGCGCTTCGGGCTCTTCGTGCGCGCGGTAGAGCTGGCGCGCCACGGCCTTGTGCAGGGTGTCGTTGACCAGCGTGCTCTTACCCGAGCCGGACACACCCGTCACGCAGGTGAACAGCCCCACCGGGAACTGCACGCTCACGCCCTTCAGGTTGTGCCCCGTGGCGCCCACCACGCGCAGCGCCTGCAATTGCCCCTGCGTGGCGCGGTGCTCGGCCAGGCGCTCCTTCTTGCGCAGGCTGGCAGCCGTCTCGGGAAAACGCGACTTGGGCTTCTTGTCGGGTTCGGGCGCTGCGGCGCTCTGTTGCAACACGGGCAGCCAGGGCGTGCGCCGCGCAGGCACCGGCAGGGTCTTGGCGCCGCTCAGGTACTGTCCGGTGAGCGATTGCGGGTTGGCGCACAGCTCGTCATAGGTCCCCTGCGCCATCACGCGACCGCCATGCACGCCCGCGCCGGGCCCCATGTCCACGCAGTGGTCGGCGGCGCGGATCATGTCCTCGTCGTGCTCCACCACGATCACGCTGTTGCCCAGGTCGCGCAGCCGCGTGAGGGTGGCGATCAGCCGGTCGTTGTCGCGCTGGTGCAAGCCGATGCTGGGTTCGTCCAGCACGTACATCACGCCGGTCAGGCCGCTGCCGATCTGCGAGGCCAGGCGAATGCGCTG
Organism: Diaphorobacter sp. LI3; assembly: GCF_022807955.1. Taxonomy (NCBI): domain Bacteria; kingdom Pseudomonadati; phylum Pseudomonadota; class Betaproteobacteria; order Burkholderiales; family Comamonadaceae; genus Diaphorobacter; species Diaphorobacter sp. LI3. The sequence goes on from NZ_CP094346.1 coordinate 4,069,708, forward strand.
CGCCTCGCCGCCCGAGAGCGTCTCGGCGCTGCGGTCCAGGCTCAGGTAGGACAGGCCCACGTCGTTCAGGAAGGTGAGGCGCGCAGCGATCTCGCGCACGATCTTGCCGGCGATCTCGGCCTTGGCGCCGGCCAGCTGCAGCGACGCGAACCACTGCAGCGCGTCCGCCAGCGTGCGGTGGCTCACGTCGTAGATGCCCAGCGCGGCGTCGCCCTCGCCCACCTTCACATGGCGCGCCTCGCGGCGCAGGCGTGCGCCGTGGCATTCGGGGCAGGGCTGCGCGCTGCGGTAGCGCGCGAGGTCTTCGCGCACCACGGCCGAGTCCGTGTCGCGGTAGCGCCGCGCCATGTTGGGCAGGATGCCCTCGAAGGGGTGCTTCTTGACGATGGGCTTGCCCTTGTTCGGGCCGCTGTCCAGCAGGTAGCTGAAGGCGATCTCTTCCTCACCCGAGCCGTGCAGGATGACCTCGCGCACGCGTTCGGGCAGTTCCTCGAAGGGCGTCTCCACATCAAAGCCGTAATGCCGCGCCAGGCTCTCCAGCATGGCGAAGTAGTAGCCGTTGCGCCGGTCCCAGCCCTTGATGGCGCCGCTGGCGAGACTGATGGCGGGGAAGGCCACCACGCGCGCGGGGTCGAACACCTCCTGCTGGCCCAGGCCGTCGCACGCGGGGCAAGCGCCCGTGGGCGAGTTGAACGAGAACAGGCGCGGCTCCAGCTCGGGCAGCGAGTAGCTGCACACCGGGCAGGCGAACTTGCTGGAAAACAGGTGCTCCTGACCCGAGTCCATCTCCAGCGCCAGTACCCGGCCGTTGCCCTCGTGCCCGCCCACCCGCAGGGCGGCCTCGATGCTCTCGGCCAGGCGCTGCTGGGCGTCGGGGCGCACCTTCAAGCGGTCGATCACCACGTCGATGTCGTGCTTCTCGGTCTTCTTGAGCTGCGGCAGGCTTTCGTGCTCGTAGATCTGCCCGTCCACGCGAAAGCGCACGTAGCCCAGCGCCTGCATCTGCATGAACAGCTCGGTGAACTCACCCTTCTTCTGGCGTGCCACGGGCGCCAGCAACATGAGCTTGGTGTCCTCGGGCAAGGCCAGCACCGCATCCACCATCTGGCTCACGGTCTGCGACGACAGCGGCAGGCCGTGGTCCGGGCAGTACGGCGTGCCCGCGCGCGCGAACAGCAGGCGCAGGTAGTCGTGGATCTCGGTCACCGTGCCCACGGTGGAGCGCGGATTGTGGCTGGTGGCCTTCTGCTCGATGGAAATGGCCGGCGACAGACCCTCGATCAGGTCCACATCGGGCTTGTCCAGCCGCCCCAGGAACTGCCGCGCATAGGCCGACAGGCTCTCCACATAGCGGCGCTGCCCTTCGGCATACAGCGTATCGAACGCCAGGCTGGACTTGCCCGAGCCCGACAGCCCGGTGATCACCACGAGCTGGTTGCGCGGGATGTCCAGGTCGATGTTCTTGAGGTTGTGCGTGCGCGCCCCGCGGATGCTGATGCGCTGCTCGCGCAGGACCTGCGCCAGTGGGCGCCCTCCGGCCGCATCGGCAGGCGAAGGGTGGCGATCGTCGGAGGGTGGCTCGAAGGTGGGCATCGCGCGTGCCTGGAGGCAAACGCACGATGATAGGTCACCCACCCCGCCCGCGCAGAAGCTGCGGCCGGAGCGCCCTGGGCGTCAGTCTGGTAAGCCATGCAGATGCTCCCAAAAAAATAGCTGTTTGCGCTTATCTGTATTGCATCTGACTACGATTTCATGCCCAATTCGACACACGCCGCGATGGCCCGCCCTGCCGCGTGCGGCCCGGCCATGGGTGAGAATCCGTGCTTTGACTTGCCCCCGCGCCCGTGCCGGACACCACCACACCCACTCCACCCTCCACCGCCATGACCCCGCTGGAGCGCCGCGCCAGCGTCAGCCTGGCGCTGATCTTCGCGCTGCGCATGCTGGGCCTGTTCCTGGTGCTGCCCGTGTTCGCGCTGGAGGCACGCAAGTACCCGGGCGGCGATGACCCCGCCCTGGTGGGGCTGGCCATGGGGATCTACGGGCTCACGCAGGCGGTGCTGCAGCTGCCGCTGGGCATGGCGTCGGACCGCTTCGGGCGCAAGCGTGTCATCGTCCTGGGGCTGCTGGTCTTCGCCGCGGGCAGCCTGCTCGCCGCGCTGGCCGACTCGGTGATGGGGCTGCTGGTGGGGCGCGCGCTGCAGGGTGCGGGCGCGGTGTCCGCCGCCGTCACGGCGCTGCTGGCCGACCAGACACGCGACGCGGTGCGCACCAAGGCCATGGCACTGGTGGGCGCCAGCATCGGGCTGATGTTCGCCATCGCCCTGGTGGCGGCGCCGCTGCTGGCCGCGCACATCGGCCTGGCCGGCCTCTTCGGCCTGACCTGCGCGCTGGCGCTGGGCGGCGTGGCCGTGGTGCTGTGGATGGTGCCGCCCGAGCCGGTGCAGCATGCCGACGCGCCGCGCGGGCGCCTGGCCGACGTGTGGCGCCATGCCGACCTGCTGCGCCTGAACCTGGGCGTGTTCGTGCTGCACACGGTGCAGATGGCCATGTGGGTGGCCGTGCCGGCCCTGCTGGTGCAGGCCGGCTTGCCCAAGGACGCGCACTGGCAGGTGTACCTGCCGGCCGTGGTGCTGTCCTTCGTCGCCATGGGCGGGCTGTTTGCCATGGAGCGGCGCGGGCGGCTGCGCGCGGCGCTGCTGGTCGCCATTGGGCTGGTGCTGGTGGTGCAGATGGGCTTTGGCCTGCTGGCGGCCGGAGGGGCTGCGCCATCGCTGATACCGGTGGCGGCGCTGCTGTTCCTCTTCTTCTGCGGCTTCAACGCGCTGGAGGCCACGCAGCCCAGTCTGGTGTCGCGCATGGCGCCGGCCAACCTGCGCGGCGCGGCGCTGGGCGCCTACAACACGCTGCAGTCGCTGGGACTGTTCGCGGGCGGCGCGCTGGGCGGCGCGCTGGCGAAGTGGGCGGGCGCGCCGGGATTGTTCACCGCCACCGCCGTGCTCACGGCCCTGTGGTTGCTCATCACCTGGCCGCTGCGGCCGGTGGGACGCGGCGGCGGCCACTGATTTTTTCACCCTCCGGCGCCCCGGCGGCGTGCAAGCCGCTATGCTGCGCACCTGCGGCCTCGCAGGGGTCGCCTGTTGGACTCATCTGGCCCGGAACCCTTCCCTGCCGTCCGGGCTAAGCACAAGGATTTTTCATGGCATCTGTGAACAAAGTCATCATCGTCGGCAACCTGGGGCGCGACCCCGAGATGCGCACCTTCCCCAGCGGCGACCAGGTCGCCAACGTGCGCATCGCCACGACGGACCGCTGGCGCGACAAGAACACCGGCGAGAACAAGGAAGCCACCGAATGGCACAGCGTGGTCTTCAACGGCCGCCTGGCCGAGATCGTGGGCCAATATCTGCGCAAGGGCTCCCAGGTCTACGTGGAAGGCAGCCTGCGCACCCGCAAATGGACCGACCAGAGCGGCCAGGAGCGCTACACCACCGAAATCCGCGCCGACACCATGCAGATGCTGGGCAGCCGCCAGGGCATGGGCGGCGGCCAGGGCGGCGGCTATGACGACAGCGGCTACGGCGACAACGGCGGCGGTGGTGGCGGCTACGAGGCCCCGCGCCGCGCCGCACCCGCGCCGCGCCCCGCCCCCCCCGCGGCCCGCCCCGCCCCCGCGCCCGTGGCGCAGCCGCCGCGCGCCGCATCGGGCTTTGACGACATGGACGACGACATTCCGTTCTGATTCGGCCTCGCACCAAGCACAACGGGCGCCCCAGGGCGCCCGTTTGCTATGGTGGTGATAGCTGCTCGCGCTGGATGGGCAAGCGCTGCAGCCCAAAAACACTCAAATCAGTGCACCACCATGAGGGAGAACGGCCAGACATAGGCCTGCATCGTCACGTACAGGCCCACCAGGCAGGCCAGCGCGATGGAGTGGAAGAACACGTAGCGCAGGATGTCGCCCTCGTGGTCGAACCAGCGGGTGGCGGTGGAGGCCACGACGATGGACTGCGCGTCGATCATCTTGCCCATCACGCCGCCCGAGCTGTTGGCTGCGCCCATCAGGTTGGCCGACAGGCCCAATTGCTCGGCTGCCACCTTCTGCATGCCACCGAAGAGCACGTTGGAGGCCGTGTCCGATCCCGTGAGCGCCACGCCGATCCAGCCCATGAGCGTGCCAAAGAACGGGTACAGCACGCCGGTATTGGCAAAAGCCAGGCCCAGCGTGGTGTCGGTGCCCGAATAGCGCGTGAGCGTACCCAGCGCCAGCATCAGCACGATGGTGAGCAGCGAGTAGCGCACCAGCCAGAAGGTGCGGAAGAACGTGGTGACGATGGCCACCGGGTTGTACTTCATGACCAGCGCGCTCACCACGGCCGACAGCAGGATGCCCGTGCCGGTGGCCGACAGCAGGTTCAGCGTGTAGACGGCGGCCTCCTTGTGCGGCGCGGGCACCACGGGCGGCACCTTCTCGATCAGGTTGTGCAGCCCGGCCATGGGGAAGGCCGGCGCGAAGATGCCATTGAGCCAGGCCTTGACCGAGGGCAGGCCCCAGATGAACACGAACACCGACAGGATGACCCAGGGGGTCCAGGCGGCCACCAGCGCCTGGGTGCTGTGGCGCTTGACCGGCTGCGGCGGCTTGGCCTCTGCGGCGCTGGGGTCATGCCCGCGCAGCGAGGGCGACGTCCACACCGTCTTGGGCTTCCACACGCGCAGGAAGGCCACCAGGCAGACCATGGAGACGATGGCGGCGATGATGTCCACCAGCTCTGGCCCGATGTAGTTGGACACCAGGAACTGCGGAATGGCGAAGGACACGCCCGTCACCAGGATGGCCGGCCAGATTTCCATCATGCCCTTGCGGCCGGCGAAGGCCCAGATCAGCCAGAACGGCACCAGCAGCGAGAAGAAGGGCAACTGGCGGCCGATCATGGCCGTCACCTCCATCAGGTCGTAGCCGTGCACCTTGGCCAGCGTGATCACCGGCGTGCCCAGGGCGCCAAAGGCCACCGGCGCCGTATTGGCGATCAGCGACAGGCCCGAGGCCGCCAGCGGCGAGAAGCCCAGGCCGATGAGGATGGCGGCCGTCACCGCCACGGGGGTGCCGAAGCCGGCCGCGCCCTCGAAGAAGGCGCCGAAGCAAAAGGCGATCAGCAAGAGCTGGATGCGGCGGTCTTCCGTGATGCCCGACAGCGAGTCCTGCAGCACGGCGAAGCTGCCGTTCTGCTCGGTGAGCTGGTGCAGGAAGATGATGTTCAGCACGATCCAGCCGATGGGCAGCAGGCCGGTGAAACCACCGAACAGCGCCGCACGGCCGGCCATGTCGCCCGGCATGCCGTAGACGAAGACCGCCACGAGCAGCGCCGTGATCAGGCCCATGCCTGCCGCGATATGCGCCTTGATGTGGAAAAAGCCCAAGGCCGCGAGCATGACCACCACCGGCAGCGCGGCCAGTGCGGTGGAGATGACCATATTGCCCAGTGGGTCGTAGATTTGTTGCCAGACCATAGCCTGTGCCCCCTGTTGTTGTCCCGGTTTTGGAAGGAGAAATGCCTCGCACGCCCAGTACCGGAGGTCAACCGGCTGGAGCGGCGCGGACGAGACTGTAGAAAGCCCGCCCGCGCCGCAGCGTGAAAAAACCGGAGACCGGTGCTGAAGCAATTTCACACCATAGCAAGGACGCAGGTCCGGCATCCCGGCTATTCGGGTATCCCCTGATGCCGCCTACCCCCCCGGGGCGGGCTTTCAGCCGTTCACGGCCGCAATCACCCCACCGCCCAGGCACACCTCACCGTCGTACAGCACGGCCGACTGGCCCGGCGTCACGGCCCACTGCGCCTCGGGGAACTGCAGGCTGAAGGCGTCGCCCTGTGCGGCCAGCACCGTGCAGGCGGCGTCCTGCTGGCGGTAGCGCGTCTTGGCGGCGCAGGCGCCTGCTGCGGGCGGATGGCCGGCAATCCAGCTCGCGTCCTGCGCATCCAGGCGATGCGACAGCAGCCACGGGTGATCGTGGCCCTGCACCACGCGCAGGGTGTTCGTCTCCAGCTCCTTGCGGGCCACGAACCAGGGCGCATGGTCGCCCGCGCCGCGCTGCGCGCCTTTTTCCTTGACACCGCCGATCCCCAAGCCCTGCCGCTGCCCCAGCGTGTAGAACGACAGGCCCACGTGGCGGCCCAGCTTGCGCCCGCGGTCGTCCAGGATGGGGCCGGGCGCATGCTGGATGTAGCGGTTGAGGAACTCGCGGAATGGCCGCTCGCCGATGAAGCAGATGCCGGTGGAATCCTTCTTCTTGGCGTTGGGCAGGCCGATGTCGGCAGCGATGCGGCGCACCTCGGTCTTGTGCAGCTCGCCCACGGGGAACAGCGTCTTGGACAGCTGCGCCTGGTTCAGGCGGTGCAGAAAGTAGCTCTGGTCCTTGGATGGGTCCAGCCCCTTGAGCAGCTCGAACAGGCCCGTGGCCGGGTTCTGACGCACGCGCGCGTAGTGGCCGGTAGCGATCTTCTCGGCGCCCAGGCGCATGGCGTGGTCCAGGAAGGCCTTGAACTTGATCTCGGCGTTGCACAGCACGTCCGGGTTGGGCGTGCGGCCGGCCTGGTATTCGCGCAGGAACTCGGCGAACACCCGGTCCTTGTACTCGGCGGCAAAGTTGACGTGCTCGATCTCGATGCCGATCACGTCGGCCACGCTGGCCGCGTCCAGGAAGTCCTGGCGGCTGGAGCAGAACTCGCTGTCGTCGTCATCTTCCCAGTTCTTCATGAAGATGCCGACCACCTCGTGGCCCTGTTGCTTGAGAAGATGCGCCGTGACGGCGGAGTCCACGCCCCCCGACAGGCCCACCACGACCCGGTGTTTTTTCATCGCCGGGCCGCCCCAAGATGAAAAGCGGCCCCCTTGGGGGGCAGCGACCACACGAAGTGGGGAGCGTGGGGGGCATGTTTCATAGGTGTGCGATTATCCCAGCCCCCCCGGCCGGGCGGCGCCTGGGGTCAACCGGGTGTTGGAGACGATGGAACTGCGGCAATTGCGATATTTCGTGCGGGTGGTGGAGCTGGGCTCCATGAGCCGCGCCGCGCTCGACCTGAACCTGGTGCAGTCCGCGCTGAGCCAGCAGATCACGCGGCTGGAGGGTGAGCTGGCCACGCGCCTGCTGCACCGCACGCCGCGCGGCGTGGCCCCCACCGAGGCCGGGGCCGCGTTCTTCCGCGAGGCGCAGCTCACGCTGCGCCACGCCGAGCAGGCCGTGCGCGCCGCCCAGCAGGCGCGGCTGTCGGGCACCGTCACCGTGGGCCTGGCGCCCACCACCTCGGCGCTGCTCGGGCTGCCGCTGATGCAGGCCATGCGCGCGCGCTACCCCGACGTGCGGCTGCACATGGTGGAGGGCATGTCGGGCCACCTCTCGGCCATGCTGCATGCGCGCGAGCTGGACCTGGCCGTGCTGTTCGACTCGCGCCTGCACCAGGCGCAGCTGGCCGGGCGCACCCAGCGCTGGCAAATCCAGCCGCTGCTGGAAGAAGACCTGTTCCTGATGCGCGGCGCCGCCGCCCCGCGCCTGGCCGCCGAGGTGGCGATCACCGAGCTGCGCGAGGAGCCGCTGATCCTGCCCACCGGCCCGCACGGCCTGCGCAGCACGCTGGACACGGCCTTTGCCAGCGCGGGCATCGCCCCGCATGTGGTGCTGGAAGTGGACTCGCTGGCCATGTTGATGGCCGCGGTGGACGCCGGCCTGGGCTCCACGCTGCAGCCCTGGGCGGCACTGGGCCGCTACCCGGACGCGGCCACGCGCTTTCAGTGCGCGCGCCTCACGGGCGCGCCGGCGCGGCGCGTGAACCTACTGTGCAGCCTGCCGGACGAAGAGCTGTCCCCCGCCGCACTGGCCGCGCGCGTGGTGCTGCTGGACTGTGCCCGCGGTCTGGTCACCGAGGGCCGCTGGATCGGCACCTCACTGCTGGCGCAGGCACCGGCAGGGGTTCCCGCCCCGTAGCGGCTGCTTTCGGGCGTCGCGCCCGGGCGCGCAGCCATCACCGTTCGTGATACCCCCATACCCGCCCGCGGCTGCACGGCTGGCGGGCCGCTGCCTACAGTCCACGCTCGACTGCTGCGCCCCTCGCCCCTGCCTGGCGCGCCCCCACGAGCGAAACCTATGCAATCTCCCCCGATGGACACCGATGTCCTGGTCATCGGCGGCGGCAACGCCGCCCTGTGCGCCGCGCTGATGGCCCGCGAGGCCGGCAGCCGCGTGCTGCTGCTGGAATCGGCCCCGCGCGCCTGGCGCGGAGGCAACTCCGCCCACACCCGCAACCTGCGCTGCATGCACGACGCGCCGCAGGACGTGCTGGTCGATGCCTACCCTGAAGAGGAGTACTGGCAGGACCTGCTGAAGGTGACCGGCGGCCAGACCAACGAGCACCTGGCGCGCCTGGTGATCCGCGCGTCCAGCACCTGCCGCCCTTGGATGCGCCGCCACGGCGTGCACTTTCAGCCCGCGCTGGCCGGCACGCTGCACGTGGCGCGCACCAATGCCTTCTTCATGGGCGGCGGCAAGGCGCTGGTGAATGCCTACTACCGCAGCGCCGAGGCGCTGGGCGTGCAGGTGCGCTACGAATCGCCCGTGGAGCGCATCGAGATCGAGAACGGCACCTTCCAGGCCGCCTGGGTGAAGGGCCAGCGCATCACCGCCAAGAGTTGCGTGCTGGCCGCCGGCGGCTTCGAGTCCAACCGCGAATGGCTGCGCGAGGCCTGGGGCCAGAACGAGCGCGGCGAGTGGCCGGCCGACAACTTCCTGATCCGTGGCACGGCCTACAACCGCGGCGTGCTGCTCAAGCACCTGCTCGACGACCACGGCGCCGACCGCATCGGCGACCCCACGCAGGCGCACATGGTGGCCATTGACGCACGCGCGCCGCTGTACGACGGCGGCATCTGCACGCGCATCGACTGCGTGTCGCTGGGCGTGGTGGTGAACCGCGAGGGCGAGCGCTTCTACGACGAGGGCGAAGACTTCTGGCCCAAGCGCTACGCCATCTGGGGCCGCCTGGTGGCGCAGCAGCCGGGGCAGATTGGCTACTCCATCATCGACAGCAAGGCCATCGGCCGCTTCATGCCACCGGTGTTCCCCGGGGTGAAGGCGGACAGCCTGCCCGCGCTGGCCGAAAAGCTCGGCCTGCCCGCAGAGACCTTCATGCGGACGCTGAACGCCTACAACGCCGCCTGCCGCGTGGGCCAGTTCGACCACACCACGCTGGACGACTGCCATACCGAGGGCGTGGCGCCCGCCAAGACCCACTGGGCGCGGCCCATCGACACCGCACCGTTCTACGGCTATGCACTCAAGCCCGGCGTCACCTTCACCTACCTGGGCCTGCACACCGACGACACCGCCGCCGTGCGCTTCGCCGACCAACCCAGCCGCAACCTGTTCGTGGCGGGCGAAATGATGGCCGGCAACGTGCTGGGCAAGGGCTACACCGCGGGCGTGGGCATGTCGATCGGCACGGCCTTCGGTCGCATCGCCGGGCGCAACGCCGCGCTGGCCGCTGCGGGCCAGGCTGCCGCGCACGGCGCGGTGAACGACGAGGGCTGAACACCATGCAAACCCTGAAATCCCTGACCGACGAAGCGATAGGCCTGGCCCAGGGCGGGCCCGCCCGCGTGATTCCCATCGTGCCCGCGCCGGCGCAGAGCGCCGCCGAGACCGAGGTGGCGCGGCAGATGCAGATCTGCAACGCCTGCCGCTACTGCGAGGGCTTTTGCGCCGTGTTCCCGGCCATGACGCGCCGCCTGGACTTCACCCAGGCCGACGTGCACTACCTGGCCAACCTGTGCCACAACTGCGGCGCCTGCCTGCACGCCTGCCAGTACGCGCCGCCGCACGAATTCGCCGTGAACATCCCGCAGGCCATGGCCCAGGTGCGCGGCCAGACCTACGCCGACTACGCCTGGCCGCCCGCGCTGGGCCGGCTGTACCGCCGCAACGGCCTCACGCTGTCGCTGGCCCTCGTGGCCGCGCTCACGCTGTTCCTGGTGCTGGGCGCCGCGCTGCAGGGCGGCGGGCTCGGCGCGCTGTGGGGCGCGGACCTGGGCGGCAACTTCTACCGCCTGTTCCCGCACAACCTGCTGGTGGGCCTGTTCGCGCCGGTGTTCCTGTTCGTGGTGTTGGCCTTGTCCATGGGCGTGCGCCGCTTCTGGAAGGACGTGAAGCCCGCCACCAGCGGCGCCGACGTGAGCGCCCCCGCCGCCACCGAGGCCGCGCACGACGTGCTGCGCCTGAAGTACCTGGACGGCGGCCATGGCGACGGCTGCCACAACGAGGACGACGCCTACACCCTCAAGCGCCGCCGCGCGCACCACCTCACGTTCTACGGCTTCCTGCTGTGCTTTGCCGCGACCTCGCTGGCCACGGTGTACCACTACGTTTTCGGCTGGCCGGCGCCCTACGAGGCACCCAGCATTCCCAAACTGCTGGGCGTGGCGGGCGGCGTGATGCTGGTGCTGGGCACGATCGGCCTGTGGTACCTGAACCGCACACGCCACCCCGCGCACGGCGACGCCGCGCGAAAGCCCATGGACCTGGGCTTCATCGCCCTGCTGTTCCTGGTGGCCGCAAGCGGCCTGGCGCTGTGGCTGGTGCGCATCACCCCGTCGGCCGCGCCCGCGCTGGCCCTGGTGCTGTGCCTGCACCTGGGCGCGGTGATGGCCCTCTTTGCCACGCTGCCCTACGGCAAGTTCGCCCACGGCGTGTTCCGCACCGCCGCGCTGCTGCGCCACACCACCGAAAAGCGCCAGCCCAACCCGATCGGGCTGGGCAGCGATTGATTGCTTCTAAAACCATAGCTGTTAGCGCTTGATGGATAAGCGCTAGAGCACCATTTGATCTACAACGACTAAAGGAGCCTCGCCATGAAAAAACGCACCCTGATCCAGGCCGCCGCCGTGGCCCTCACCTCCGTCGCCTGGGCCGGCCCGGCACTGGCGCAGGACTTTCCGCCGGCCAAGCCGGTCACGCTGGTCGTGGGCTTTGCGCCCGGGGGTGCAGCCGACGCGGCGGCCCGCCTGATCGCCAAGAAGCTGGCCGAGAACATCGGCCAGTCCGTGGTGGTGGAGAACAAGGGCGGCGCGGGCGGCAATATCGCCCACCAGCAGGTGGCCGCGGGCGCATCGGATGGCACGGTGCTGCTGTTCGGCTCGGTGGGTCCGCTGACCATCGCGCCGCACCTCATGAAGCTGCCCTACGACCCGTTCAAGGACCTGGCGCCGATCTCGGGCGGGGTGTACTTCCCCAACGTGCTGGTGGTGCACAAGGGCGCGGGCGTGAAGACCCTGGCCGAGTTCGTGCAACTGTCCAAGGCCAAGCCCGGCAGCGTGGACTATGCCTCCACCGGCGCGGGCTCGGCCTCGCACCTGGCGGGCGAGCTGTTCAACCAGCGCGCCGGCATCGACATGGTCCACGTGCCCTACAAGGGCGGCGCACCCGCGCTGCAGGACCTGCTGGGCGAGCGCGTGACCAGCTACTTCGCCGCGCCGCCCACCGCCATGCCGCACGTGGAAGCGGGCAAGCTGATTCCGCTGGCCACCACGGGCCTGACGCGCCCGGCCTATCTGCCGAACATCCCCACGGTGGCGGAGTCGGGCTTCCCGGGCTTTCAGGCACTGAACTGGTATGCCTTCGTGGCCTCGGGCAAGACGCCCGCGCCGCTGCTGGACCGCTGGAACAAGGAGATCGTGAAGGCGCTCAACGACGCCGGCGTGAAGGAGGCCCTGAACAAGCACGGCCTGTCGCCCCACCCCACCACGCGCGCCGAGCTCGCCAGCTTCATGAAGAAGGAATACGACCAGTGGGGCGCCATCGTGCGCGAGCGCAAGATCACCGCGCAGTGAGCGCCGCTGCCACGCACTGACGGCTTCTGGACTCAGCCGCCCGCCAATACCTTGTAGAGGTAGGAGCGCGAGATGCCCAGCTCCTGTGCCGCACGCTTCTTGTTGCCGCCATGGCGCGCAATGGCGTCGAGGATGGCCGCGTGCTCCAGGCTCCTCAAAGGCATCGCCGCAGGCGCAGGCGGCGCCATGGGCGGCTGCGCCGGCCGGGCCGGCAGATCCTGGTGGCGGGCAAAGTTCTCGACGCTCAGCAGCTGGCCGTCGCAGAACACCAGCGCCTCCTCGACGCGCTGGCGCAGCTGGCGCACATTGCCCGGCCAGCTCTGCTGCGCCAGGTAGCTGATGACGCCCGGCGCTATGCGCGGCAGGGCGAGGCCATTGCGCTCGCAGAACGACTCGGCGAAGCGCTGCATCAGGGCCGGAATATCCTCCACGCGCTGGCGCAGCGCCGGCACCTGCAGCACGACGCCGCTCAAGCGGTAGTACAGATCCAGCCGGAAGCGCCCGCTGTCGATCAGTGCGCGCAGGTCGCGGTGCGTGGCGGCGACGATGCGGAAGTTCACGCGCCGCCCTTCGCTTGCGCCCAGGCGCTGCACCTGCCGGTCCTCCAGCACGCGCAGCAGCTTGACCTGGATCTCCATCGGTATGTCGGCGACCTCGTCGAGGAACAGCGTGCCGCCCTCGGCCTGCTCCAGCTTGCCGGGCTGGCCCTGCCTCTTGGCGCCGGTGAAGGCGCCGGCCTCGTAGCCGAAGAGCTCGGCCTCGATCAGCGTCGCAGGCAGCGCGGCCAGGTTCAGGCTCACGAGTGGCGCCTGGGCATCGCGCCCGCGCGCATGCAGGGCCTGGGCCACCAGCTCCTTGCCGGTGCCGCTCTCGCCGAGGATCAGCACGGGCACGTCCAGCGGCGCCACGGCGTCGATCTCGCGCGCCAGGCGCTGCATGGGCGCGCTGCTGCCCACCATGGCACCAGGGGAGGGCGTGCGCTTGAGCTGGTGCAGTTCGCGCTTGTAATGCTGCACCTCATCGTGCAGCTGGTTCAGGCGCTGCTGCATGCGGTTGAGCGCCGGCATGCCGCTGAAGCTGACCTGGCCCACCGCGCCCACCAGCGCGCCGCCCTCGAAGACCGGCATGCGGTTGACGATGCGCGTCACGCCGGGGCCGAGCTGCAGCATTTCGCCGATCTCGGCCTTGCCGCTGCGGGCCACCTGCGGCAGGCGCGAGTTGGGGATCACCTCCTCGGCCCTGCGGCCCATGGCCGCGCCCGGCGCCAGCCCGAGGAACTTCTCGTGCACCGGGCTGATGTAGCGCATCAGGCCCTCGTGGTCGGCCACGGTGATGGCCTGGTACGGGTTGGTGAGGAACATGTTCAGGATGGCGAATGCAAACGGCACGGACGCCACGAAGTCGAGCAGCGCGGCCGATGCGTCGGCCGGGCGCACCAGGGCGACTTCCACGGCCTCGTCGCCCAGCGCCACCACCGCGTAGTGTGCGCTGGCGCCGCGCCCACCGGGCACATCGACATGGAACAGTGTGCCCGGCCCCGGCTCGCGCGCGGCCCGCTTCTCAGTCACGGCGGCGCACAGCAGCGGATCGCGCGCCAGCCCAAGCCGAGCCACGGGTGCGGGCTCACCGCGCTGCCAGACGAGGACGCCAAGCCGCTGCTCGGAAAGAAAGACTGTCTGCATCGGTATCGGTAGTGTGTTTTTGGCGGACACATTGTCCTCGGCGTCCACTGTTGTGTCCACAAAAAGGACACTTATTCTGGCCACCAAAAAAACCCAATAAAAATCAATCATTTGCGAACTGGCATGGGTTGTGCTTTGTCTTGTGCACAGGAGGCAATGACATGAGTTGGCAACCCGAAGTGGATGAGATCGCATACCGCCATGCGCTGGCGGCGAAGATGGGCGGAGACGACAAGGTGGCGCGCCACAAGGCCGCGGGCAAGCTGACGGTGCGCGAGCGCATCAGCGCCTGCACGGACCCGGATTCCTTCACGGAAGTGGGCTCGCTCACCGGCTCGGGCCAGTACGACAGCCTGGGCCGCTTGGTGGAGTTCACCCCGTCCAACCTGGTGATGGGACGCGCACGCATCGGCGGGCGCCCCGTGGTGGTGGTGGGCGACGACTTCACCGTACGCGGCGGCGCCAACGACGGCGCCGTGGGCGACAAGCTGATCTTTGCCGAAAAGATGGCGCACGACCTGCGCCTGCCCATGGTGCGTCTGGTGGACGGCACGGGCGGCGGCGGCTCGGTGCGCAACATCGAGACCAAGGGCTATACCAGCGTGCCGACCATGAAGGTCTGGAGCCAGGTGGTCGAAAACCTCTCCACCGTGCCCGTGGTGTCGCTGGCGCTGGGCTCGGTGGCCGGCATGGGCGCGGCGCGCGTGGCGTCCAGCCACTACTCGCTGATGGTCAAGGGCACGGCCCAGCTGTTCAACGCCGGGCCGCCGGTGGTGGCGCGCATCGGTCAGAACGTGACCAAGGAGGAGCTGGGCGGCAGCCAGATCCACACGCGCAACGGCGTGGTGGACGACGAGGTGGCCAGCGAGGAGGAGGCCTTCGAGCGCGTGCGCCGTTTCCTGTCCTACCTGCCGCCGTCGGTGCACGAGCTGCCCGCGCGCGGCGAGGTGCGGGACGATGCCGCGCGCCGCGACGAATGGCTGCTCTCGGCCATTCCGCGCGACGGCCGCAAGGTCTACAAGATCCGGCCCATCGTCGAATGCCTGGTGGACCAGGGCTCGTTTCTGGAGATGGGCCGCCAGTGGGGCCGCGCCATCGTCACGGGCCTGGCACGCATCGACGGCTGGCCCGTGGCCGTGGTGGCCAGCGACCCGTATTTCTACGGCGGCGGCTGGGACGGCGCCTCGGCCGAGAAGTTCACGCGCTTCGTCGACCTGGCCCAGACCTTCCACCTGCCGGTGCTGAACCTGGTGGACATCGCCGGCTTCCAGATCGGCGTCGAGGCCGAGCGGGCCGGCATCATGCGCTACGGCGCGCGCGCGCTGGCCGCCGTCTACCAGGCCACGGTGCCCTGGTGCAGCATCATCGTGCGCCGCGCCTATGGGGTGGCCGCCGCCGGCCACCAGCACATGGGGCGCTTCAATTTCCGCTATGCCTGGCCCTCGGCCAACTGGGGCTCGCTGCCCATAGAGGGCGGGCTCGAGGTGGCCTACAAGGCCGAGATCGAAGGCGCCGACGACCCGATGCAAAAGCGCGCCGAGATCGAGCAGCGCGTGCGCAGCCTGACCTCGCCGTTCCGCACGGCCGAGGCCTTCGGCATCGACGAGGTGATCGACCCGCGCGACACGCGCCGGCTGCTGTGCGAGTTCGCCAACCTGGCCGCGCCGCTGCGCGAGGCCGGGGCGCCGCGCTTTGGCCTGCGCCCCTGATCCATACCAAAAACCATAGCTGTCAGCGCTTGATATGCAAGCGTTGGAGGCCGATTCCACTAAAACCCCAAGGAGACACAATGACCGCAAAACACTGGCAACCGACACGCCGCGCCACCCTGGCGCTGTGCCTGGCCGCATCGTGGCTGGCCGCCGCGCCCGCACATGCTCAGGCTGACAACTGGCCCGCCAAGCCCATCCGCATCGTGGTGGGCTTTCCGGCAGGCTCGTTCACCGACACCATTGCCCGCGCCGTGTCGGATCAGCTCAGCAAGCAGCTCGGCCAGCCAGTGATCGTGGACAACAAGCCCGGCGCCAACGGCGCCATCGGCGTGGGCGAGGTGGCCCGCTCCGCGCCCGATGGCTACACGCTGCTGGTCACCAACTCCAGCAGCATCACCATCAACCCGCAGATCTACAAGAAGATCACCTACCAGCCCAAGGACTTCGCGCCCGTCACCATGCTGCTGGACGCGCCCTTCATCCTCACCGCCAACCCGGACTGGGCCAGCAAGCACCAGATCCGCAGCGCGCAGGACGTGATCGCCTACGCCAAGCGCAACCCCGACAAGATCAGCTACGGCTCGGCCGGCCCCGGCAACATCGCCCATCTGGCGTTTGCACAGTGGAGCAACCGTACCGGCGTCAAGACCACGCATGTGCCGTACAAGAGCGCCTCGCAGGCGCAGCTGGCGGTGCTCAGCGGCGAGCTGGACACCCAGTTCGACACCTGGAGCGCGCTGCCGCAAATCGCCGCCAGCAAGCTGCTGCCGCTGGCCGTCACCGCGCCCCAGCGCATGAAGCAGCTGCCCAACGTGCCCACCATGGCCGAGGCCGGCTACGCCGACTTCAACGTCACCTTCTGGGCCGGGCTGTTCGCGCCGGCCGGCACGCCGCCGGCCATCGTGGACAAGCTCTACGAGGCAACGAAAAGCATGCTCCAGAACGAGCATGCGCGCAACGTGCTCAGCAAACAGGGCGACATGGTGATGCTGGCGCCCGAGCCCTTCGGCCAGCGCATCGCCAAGGAGGTGGCGGACTGGAAGCAGGTGATCCAGCGCGAAGCCATCGCGCTGGATTGAAAAGGAGCCAGGCATGTCTGTGCTGTACGCACTGAGCCCCCGCGCCGTGGCCATCCTCGGCGCGTCGGACAACCCCATCAAGGCCGGTGGCCGGCCCATCGATTACATGCGCCGCCACGGCTACGCGGGCCGCATCTTCCCGATCAACCCGAACCGCAGCGAGGTGCAGGGCCTGCCCGCCTACGCATCGCTGCGGGCGCTGCCCGAGGCGCCCGACGCCGTGGTCATCAGCCTGCCCAGCGAAGACGTGGCCGCCGCCATCGACGACTGCGTGGCCGTGGGCGCCAAGGCGGCGGTGATCTACTCGTCCGGCTTTGCCGAACTGGGCGATGCGGGCCGCGCGCAACAGGCCGATCTGCTAGCCCGCGCCCGGCGTGGCGGGCTACGCCTGTTTGGCCCCAATTGCCAGGGCGTGGCCAACTTCGCCAGCGGCGCCATCCTCAACTTCTCGACCATGATCAACGAGAGCCCGCCGGGCGACGGCCCCGTGGCCATCGTCAGCCAGAGCGGCGCGGGCGCGGCCATTCTCTACGGCGGGCTGCGCCGTGCGGGCATAGGCGTGCGCTACATGGTCTCCACCGGCAACGAGGCCGACATCTGCGCCGCCGAGGCCGTGCGCGCCGTGGTGCAGGACGAGCGCATCCGCCTCGTCGTGCTCTACGTCGAGACCTTGCGCCAAAGTGCCTACCTGGCCGAGGCCGCGCGGCTGGCGCGCGAGCGCGGCGTCACCATCCTGGCCGTCAAGGCCGGGCGCACCAGCGCCGGCCAGGCCACGGCCAGCTCGCACACCGGCGCGCTGGCGGCCGAGGACGCGCTGGCCGATGCCTTCTTGCGCCAGCACGGCATACCGCGCCTGGCGGACTTCCGCGAGCTGATCGACTACGCGCCGCTGTTTCTCTCGCAACCCGCCGCGCGCGGCCCCCGGGTGGTCAGCATCAGCAATTCCGGCGCCACCTGCGTGCTCGCGGCGGATGCGGCCGAGGAGTTCGGCCTGGCCGTGGAGCAGTTCGACGCCGCCACGCTCGCAGGGCTCCAGCAGGCCCTGCCGTCCTACGTGACGGCGCGTAACCCCATCGACATGACCACGGCCCTGCTGGGCAAGCCCGAGACCTTCGGCAACACGCTGCGGGCGCTGTCCGGCAGCGGCGCGGCCGACCTGGTGCATGTGGGTTTTCCGATCGGCGGCGAGGGCTACGACTTTGCCGATTTCGCCGCCCAGGCCAGCCGCTTCGCACAGGACAGCGGCATGCCGATCGCCGTCAGCGTGAACCAGGACTGGGTGGCCCAGGCCTTCCAGGCCCAGGGCGTGCCTACCTTCTGGAGCGAGCGCGCCGCCATGCGCGGCCTGGCGCTGCTGGCCGAGCAGGCGGGCGCTGCCGCCCAGCCCCCGGCCATTTCCGCACCCAAGGCAGCCGCATCCACCACGCTGAACGAACCTTCCAGCCTGGCCCGGCTGCAAGCCGCCGGCCTGCCGGTGATGCGCCATACGGTCGCCACCAGCGAGGAGCAGGTGCGCGCCGCCTTCGGCACGCTGTCCGCGCCGCTGGTGGCCAAGGGCGTGTCGGCCGACCTGGCGCACAAGTCCGAGCATGGCCTGGTACGGCTGAACCTGCGCGAGGCGGACCAGGCCGTGCAGGCCTTGCACGACTTCGCGGCCACGCTGCGCGGCCTGGGCGCGCAGGACGGCGGCCTGCTGCTGGGCGCGCAGCACAAGGCGGATTTCGAGCTGGCGCTGGGCGCGCATGTCGATGCCGAATTCGGTGTGGCCGTGATGATCGGCCAGGGCGGCGTGTTGGTCGAGACGCTCAGGGACGTGCAATTCCTGGTCGCGCCCTTCGGCCGCGCGCAGGCGCTGGCCGCCATCGAGCGCCTGGCCATCGCGCCCGCGTTCGCCGCCGTGCGCGGCATGCCCGCGGTGGCATTGGAGCCGCTGGCCGACATGATGGTGCGCCTGGGCGACTGGATGCTGTCCCAGGCGGGCCAGGTGCAGTCGGTCGATGCCAACCCGGTGCTGGTGGCGCGCGGCGCGCAGGCGCCCGTGATCGTCGATGCCGTCGTCGCCATGGCGCTGGAGGGTGCCGTATGACCGAGGCTCGCCTGCCCCGCCGCGTGCTCGTCGCCAACCGGGGCGCCGTGGCCGCGCGCGTGATCCGCACGCTGCGCCACATGGGTATCGAATCGGTGGCCGTGTATTCCGAGGCCGATGCCGGCCTGCCTTATGTGGGCGCCGCCGACCGGGCCGTGGCCATCGGCCCCGCGCCCGCCCAGCAGAGCTATCTGAACCAGGCGCGCCTGCTCGACGTGGCGCGCGAGAGCGGCGCCGACGCGGTGCATCCGGGCTACGGTTTTCTGTCCGAGAACGCCGGCTTCGCCGAGGCCGTGCAGCGGCAGGGCCTGTGCTTCATCGGCCCATCGCCGCGCTGGATACGCGAACTGGGCCACAAGACGCAGGCGCGCGCCTTCATGGCCGGGCAAGGCATGCCCCAGGCCGCCAGCTCGCCGGTGCTGGCGAGCAGCGATGAGGCGCTGGCCGCGGCCGCGCGCATCGGCTACCCGGTGCTGGTCAAGCCCGCCGGCGGTGGTGGCGGCATCGGCATGCTGCCCGCGCGCGATGCGCAGGCGCTGGCCGCCGCCTGGGCCAAGGCCAGCGGCATCGCCGCCAAGTTCTTCGGCTCGGCCGAGTTGTACCTGGAAAGGCTGATCGAGGCGCCGCGCCACATCGAATTCCAGGTGCTGGCCGACCGCCACGGCGAGGTGCGCATCCTGTTCGAGCGTGACTGCTCGGTGCAGCGCCGCCACCAAAAGGTGCTGGAGGAAGCCCGCCCCGTGGGCATTCCCGAGGCGCAGCTGGCCGACATGCGCTTGCTGCTGTCGGGCCTACTGGCGCGCATCGGCTACGACGTGATCGGCACGGTGGAAATGCTCTACACACCGCAAGACGGCTTCGTGTTCCTGGAAATGAATACCCGCCTGCAGGTCGAGCATGCAGTGACCGAGGAGATCACCGGCATCGACATCGTCGAAGCCCAGATCCGCCTGGCTGCCGGCATGCACATGCGCCAGGTGCTGCCCGGCCCGATGCAGGCCAGCGGCCATGCCATCGAGGCGCGCATCTATGCCGAAGACCCGGTGCGCTTCCTGCCCTCGCCGGGGCCGCTGGCACGCTTCGAACTGCCCACGGGCGACGGTATCCGCGTGGAGACCGGCTATGCCCAGGGCGCGTCCGTCACGCCGTTCTACGACCCCATGATCGCCAAGCTCGTGGCCCATGGCCACGACCGCAGGGACGCCATCGCGCGCCTGCAGGCGGCGCTGGCACAGACCCGCATCGAGGGCGTGAAGACGAACATCCCGTTCATCCAGCGCATCCTGGCCCACGCCGACTTCGTGGCTGGCCGCATCGACACCGGCATCGCCCAGCGCGTGCTGAGCCCCCAACCTTGAAGGAACCCGCCATGACCACCATTGCAAGCCCCATCGCCGGCCTGGTCGCCGCCATCGAAGCCGCCGAAGGCGCCGCCATCGACGCCGGTGCCACCCTCATCATCGTCGAGTCGATGAAGATGGAAATCCCCGTCGAGGCCGAGGCCGCCGGCATCGTGCGCAAGCTGCTCGTCGCCGTAGGCGAGCAGATCGCCGAAGGCCAGGCCGTTGCGGAGATCGAATGAGCGCCACCGCACCGCCTGACGAGCTGCAGGCCGCCGCGCTGGCGCGCGGCTACTTCGGCATCGACGTGCCGTTCATGCGCCACATCGGCCTCACGCCTGTGAGCCTGGCACCCGGCCTGGCGCGCACGCGCCTGCCGCTGCGGCCGGAACTGGCCAACAGCCGCGGCCATGGCCACGGCGGCGCGATGATGAGCGCGCTGGACTTCACGCTGAGTGCCGCCGCGCGCTCGCACGACCCGCTGGGACTGGGCGTCATCACCATCGAGATGAACACCCACTTTCTCGCCACGGCCACGACCGACCTGCTGATCGAGGCCCGCATCCTGCGCGGCGGCGCGCGCACCGTGTTCTGCGAGGGCAACGTCATCGACACCGCCGGCAATGTGGTCTGCACGGCGCGCGCGGTGTTCAAGCTGGTGGCGCTGGGCTGATCCCGCTCATTGAAGCGCCGCCAGACGCCATCAGCGCGGCGGCTGCAGCACGCTGGCATCCGTGTGGATGAGCTCCAGCGGCGCGCGCCGGCCGGCCAGGTAATCCTCGACGGACTGCAGCACCAGCGGGCTGCGGTGGCGCGCGCTGCAGCTGCGCAGCTCGTCGGGCGTGAGCCACACGGCGCGCAGGATGCCGTCGTCCAGCGACCGCCAGGCGTGGTGCGCGCCCACATTGCCCGCAAACGCAAAGCGCAGGTAGGTGATGTCATCCCCCGTGCGCGTGCGCGTGAAGCGGTTCAGGTACACGCCCACCAGCGCCGTGGGCTCGAAGTCGTAGGCCGTCTCCTCCAGCACCTCGCGCACGCAGGCCTGGATGGGCGACTCTCCCGGGTCCAGGTGGCCCGCGGGGTTGTTCAGCCGCAGCCCGTCGGCCGTGTCTTCCTCGACGAACAGAAAGCGGCCCTCGCGCTCGACGATGGCGGCCACGGTGACGTTGGGTTTCCAGCGGTTTGGCATGGCCGCGATTATCACCAGCGCATGTGGACACTTTCTGACGGCTTGCGCTGGGTCAAGTTCCGGCGCGCCCCGAACGCGCAGCGCTCGGGATAATCCCCACCCCATGCTGCAGCGCATTCGCCACCACCGACGCCTGGGCTCCGCGGTCCTCGCGGTGTTCGTGTGTGCGTGGCTGGTGGCGCTGTGGGCCAACGTGCAGGTGCGCCAGGCGCTGCCGGCAGTCGACCTGGCGCACCTGGACGTCTGCTTCGCTGCACCTGCGGGTGACCCCGCGCCGCACGCCGACCCAGCTGCGCACGACAGCCACCATGCCGACCCCGGCTGCCTGCTGTGCATTGCCCTGGCCACGCCGCCGGCGCTGACGCTGGCCGCCCTGCGCCCGCCCGCCCCGCGCGTGCACCCCGCACAGCGCAGCCGCGCGCCGGCCGTGGCGGCCTGGCGCGCCCAGGCGCCGCTGCCCCCGCGCGGCCCGCCTTCCACCCACGCCTGACTGCAACCACCCGCCGGCCCGTGGGGCTGGCGCCTTCCGTTGTTTGCCTGCGCGCTGGCCTGCGCGCTGCTGCTGGCCGGCCCGGCCCTGGCCGCGAACGACGCCGTGAACAACGCGGCCGCGGCCCCCGAGCACACGCTGCGCGACGTGGTCGTCACGGCCGTGCACGACCACTCGCCCGTGCAGGTGGTGGCCGACCCCAAGCAGCCGCGCCAGCCCGTGCCGGCCAGCGACGCGGCCGACTACCTCAAGACCATCCCGGGCTTCTCGGCCATCCGCAGCGGTGGCTCCAACGGCGACCCGGTGTTCCGCGGCCAGTTCGGCTCGCGCCTGCCGCTGCTGACCAACGGCACGCAGCTGCTGGGCGCCTGCCCGGGGCGCATGGACGCGCCCAGCTCCTACATCTCGCCCGAGACCTACGACACGCTCACCGTCGTCAAGGGGCCGCAGACCGTCGCCTGGGGGCCGGGCACCTCGGCCGGCGTGGTGCGCTTTGACCGCGAGCGCCCTGACTTCACCGAACCCGGCGTGCGCCTCAGCGCCAGCCTGCTGGGCGCCAGCGCCGGGCGCAACGACCAGAACGTGGAATTTCAGGCCGGCAACGCGCAGGTGTACGTGCGCGTGACCGCCAACCATTCCCACGGCCAGGACTACAAGGACGGCAACGGCCGGCGCGTGCCCTCGGCCTGGGACAAATGGAACACCGACGTGGCGCTGGGCTTCACGCCCGACGCCGACACGCTGCTGGAGCTGAGCGCCGGCACGGGCGACGGCGAGGCGCGCTACGGCGGGCGCGGCATGGACGGCACGCAGTTCAAGCGCGAGAGCTGGGGCCTGCGCTTCGAGAAGCGCCACCTCACACCCTGGCTGGCCAAGCTGCAGGCACAGGTCTACGGCAACCGCGCCGACCACGTGATGGACAACTTCACGCTGCGCACCTTCCAGCCCGGCGGCAGCATGTCCATGCCCATGGCCAGCAACGTGCGGCGCACCACTGAGGGCGCGCGCGTGGCCGCCACGCTGCAGTGGCAGCCCGACTGGCAGCTGGAGACGGGCCTGGACGCACAGCGCAGCCCGCACGACAAGCGCAGCGGCACGCCCAGCGTGCCCTACGACAGCAAGCCCTGGATGCGCGACGCCAAGTTCGAGAACCTGGGCGCATTTGCCGAGCTGTCATGGCAGGCCCAGGCCGACACGCGCTGGGTGGGCGGCCTGCGCCTGGACCGCGCCGAGGCCTGGCGCTACCCTGCCCCGAGCGGCATGGGCGGCATGGCCCCGGCGGCCGGCGCGGACCACCGCACGCGCTCGGCCATGCCCAGCGGCTTCGTGCGCTGGGAACGCACGCTGGCGCCGCAGGGCGCGCTGGTCTACGCGGGCCTGGGGCACGTGCAGCGCTTTCCGGACTACTGGGAGCTGATCTCCCCCGGGAACAGCGCGGCCAGCGCCGGCAACGCCTTCGCCACGCTGCGCCCCGAGAAGACCACGCAGCTGGACATGGGCGCGCAGTGGAAGGGCGCGGACTGGCAGCTGTGGACCTCGGCCTATGTGGGCGTGGTGCGCGACTACATCCTGTTCGACTACACCGGCATGAAATCGGCCGTGCGCAACGTCGACGCGCGCACCGCCGGGCTGGAGCTGGGCGCCAGCCAGCGCCTGGGCACGGCGTGGACGGCACAGGGTACGCTGGCCTACAGCTGGGGCCGCAACACCAGCGAAGGTCGCCCGCTGCCGCAGATGCCGCCGCTGGAGGCGCGCCTGGGCCTGGAATACGCCCAGGGCCCGTGGAGCGCCGGCGGCCTGTGGCGCCTGGTGGCCGCGCAGCACCGCCATGCCAACGGCCAGGGCAACGTGGTGGGCCGCGACCTGGGCGCAAGCGCCGGCTTCGGCGTGCTGTCGCTGCACGCGGGCTACCGCATCAACGCGCAGCTGAAGCTTGCCGCCGGGGTGGACAACCTGCTGGACAAGAACTACGCCGAGCACCTGAACCTGGCGGGCAACGCCGGCTTCGGCTACCCGGGCGGCGTGCGCATCAACGAACCCGGCCGCACGCTGTGGCTGCGCGCGGACCTGCAGTTCTAGGCTTCGGAGGTAGTTAAAAAGATAGCTGGTCGCGCTTGCCGAATGGGGCTTTCAGGAACAAAACGTTCTGAAATCCTTTGATGGCAAGCGCTAACAGCTATCGTTTTTACAGTGCCTGCGCCATGTACACCGCGCCGGCGCCGTAGCTGTCCAGGTGGCGCCGCTGCGCGGCGTCCTGCACGGGGTGCACGGCGTAGCCCTGGCGCGCCCAGTAGGCCTGCGATCCCTGCACCGACACCAGCGCCGTGTGGCGCAGCCCCGCCGCGCGGGCCCGCGGCAGCAGCCGCGTAAGCAACGCACGCGCCAGGCCGCGGCCGGCGCAGGCGGGCAGCACCGCCATGTCGTGCAGATACAGCGTGTCGGGCGCCGGCACGGCATCGAAGTCGCCGTGCAGCGGCGTGACCTTGCCCAGCAGCGAGTGGTAGGCCGCCAGGTAGGCCGCCACGCGCCCCTCATGCTCCAGCACCAGCGAGCAGTTCACGGGGCTGGCTAGGCGGCGGGCAAACACCTCGGCGCTTTCGACGTAGGCGTCGCCGTAGCAGGCGCGCTGCACCGCCAGCAACGCGGGCAGGTCGGCCGGCGTGAGGGCGCGCGGCGCGCCGGTCATCGCTGCGGCGGCAGGGCCCTGGACGGGTGCGGAAGGTAGTCGTCCAGCGACAGGCCCTTCTCTTTCAGCAGCCCCTCCAGCACCGGCGCCAGGCGGCCCAGGCTTTCCTGCACCGCTTCGCGCACGGTGTCCACCACCACCTGGGTGCTGCGCTCGATCTCGATGTTCAGGCGATCGCCCACCTGCACGTCCTCGAACACGGTGGCGCGGCGCGTCTCGGGGATCAGCCAGACCTCGAACCAGCCCTCGGCGCGGTCCACCTCGGCCACGGTGAGGCTGGCGCCGTGGAGGGCGATGTAGCCCTTGGCGAACACGTAGCGCCGAAACGCCTCGGGCACGGCCACGCGCCACACCAGGTTGTTGTCCAGTTCGCGCCGCTGCACCAGTTGCCCGGTGAAGTCGATGTGGCCCGACAGGGGGTGGCCGCCGATCTCGGCGCCCTCCTTGGCGGCACGCTCCACGTTCACGCGGTCGCCCACGGCGTAGCTGCCCAGCGTGGTGATGTTCAGGCTTTGCAGCATCACGTCGAACGTGGCGCGCGTGGGCGAGAGGATCTCGGTCACCGTGAGGCACACGCCGTCCGTCGCCACGCTGGCGCCGATGACGAGGTCCTGGCAGAAGCCAGCGGGGAATTCGAGGGTGAAGGTGCGCAGGCCGGCGCGGTCGTCAATGGCGGCGATGCGCGCGGTGGCCTGGACGATGCCTGTGAACATGGCGCGGATTCAGATAGCGGAAGACTCCGGGATTGTGCCAGCCGCACTCACGCAGCGCCGCCGCCCTCCGCCGCCGGCAGGCACAGGCGCAGCCGCGCCCCGCCCAGCGGCGAGGCCTGCGCTTGCACGCTGCCGCCATAGGTTTGCGCCAGCGCACGCACGATGTCCAGCCCCAGGCCCGCGCCGGGGCGCTGCTCGTCCAGCTGCACGCCGCGCTCGAACATGCGCTCGCGCAGCGCCTCGGCAATGCCGGGGCCGTCGTCATCGATGGTGAAGCACAGCTGGCTGCCCTCGCGCTGCACATCCACCACCACGCGTGTGCGCGCCCATTTGCCGGCGTTGTCGATCAGGTTGCCCAGCAGTTCGTACAGGTCTTGCTCCTCGCCGCGAAAGGCGGCGTCTCGGGCGCCGTCTTGCGCCTGCGGCGCCAGCTCGAACGTCAGCTGGCGGTCGGCATGCAGGCGCTGCATGGTGCGCAGCAGCGCCTGCACGGGCGCCAGTACCGGCGTGCGCAGCCCGGTGGCGCGCACGGCGGCGGCCGCGCGGGCGCGGGCCAGGTGGTAGTCCACCTGGCGGCGCGCGCTGGCCACCTGCTCGGTCACCAGTTGCGCCAGCGGTGTGCCCTCTTGCGCCGCGGCGTTGGCCAGGATGGACAGCGGCGTGTGCACCGCATGCGCCAGGTTGCCCGCCTGGGTGCGGGCGCGCTGCACCATGTCGGCGTTTTCAAGCAGCA
Organism: Diaphorobacter sp. LI3; assembly: GCF_022807955.1. Taxonomy (NCBI): domain Bacteria; kingdom Pseudomonadati; phylum Pseudomonadota; class Betaproteobacteria; order Burkholderiales; family Comamonadaceae; genus Diaphorobacter; species Diaphorobacter sp. LI3. The sequence goes on from NZ_CP094346.1 coordinate 4,095,295, forward strand.
CGTGGTTGAACTCGCTCACCAGTGGCTGCAGCTCTTGCGGAAAGCATCCCTGCAGCCGCGTGGACTGGCCGCCGCGCACGGTGGCCAGCTGCTCGCGCAGCCGTTGCAGCGGGCGCAGGGCCAGGTGCAGCTGCACCGCAACTGCCACGGCCAGGCCCAGCGTCAGCAGGCCCAGCGCGGTCAGCAGCAGGCGGGTGAAGCGCTGCAGCGGCTCGGCCAGCAGCGCGGTGTCGCCCGCCACGGCCAGGCGCAGCGGCGGGGCGCCGTCTTCGGGCAATTGCAGGGTGCGCGCCACGGTCAGCAGTGCGTGGCCCTGGCTGTCGTGCAGCTGCAGCACGCGAAAGCCGCGCGCGGGGTAGTCGCCCGCCACGGGCGGCAGCGCCAGCACCTGGTCCCAAAGCGAGCGCGAACGTGCCACCGCCTCTTGCGGCGCGGCGCCCAGCTGGTCCACTTGCCAGTACAGGCCCGACAGCGGCTGTGCCAGGCGCGGGTCGAAGGCCACGGGCGCCACGCGGGTGCCGCCCTGGGGTGTCCAGTCCACGGCGGCGCTCAGCTGGTCCAGTTGCACCACCAGCTGCGCCTGCAGCTGCTGGGTGATGTGGTCCTGGAACAGCGCGCGCAGCGCCCAGCCTGCCAGCGCGACGCTGAGCAGCATCCAGGCCAGCGTGCCCGCCAGCAGGCGCAGGCGCAGCGAGCCGCCCGCCGTCATGGCGCAGCGCCGGCGTCCACCAGCCGGTAGCCCAGGCCGCGCACGGTCTCGATGCTGCCCGGCGGCAGCTTCTTGCGCAGGCGGCCGACAAAGACCTCGATGGTGTTGGAGTCGCGGTCGCTGTCGTGCGGGTAGATGTGCTCGGACAGCAGGGTGCGGGGCAGTACCTGGCCCTTGCGTTGCATCAAGAGCGACAGCAGTTTGAACTCGTGGCTGGTGAGCGTGAGCGGCTGGCCGTCCACCAGCACGCGCGCCTGGCGCGTGTCCAGCCAGATCGGGCCGCACTGCCACTGCGCGCTGGCGTGTTCGCCCAGGCGGCGCAGCAGGGCGCGCAGGCGCGCCAGCAGTTCTTCCATATGGAAGGGTTTGGCCAGGTAGTCGTCGGCCCCGGCGTCCATGCCTGCCACCTTCTCGTGCCAGGCGCTGCGCGCGGTGAGGATCAGCACCGGCATGTTGCGCCCCGCCGCGCGCCAGCGGCGCAGCACCGACAAGCCGTCCAGCACAGGCAGGCCCAGGTCCAGCACCACGGCGTCAAAGTCTTCCACCTCGCCCAGGTAATGCGCCTGGGCGCCGTCGCTGGCGTGTTCCACCGTGTGGCCCGCCGCGGCAATGGCCTGCACCAGCTGGGCGCAGAGGGTGGGTTCGTCTTCCACGACGAGGATGCGCATCAAGGCTCCTTGCGTTTGATCTTCAGCACCTGGCCGTTGACCGCGTCCACTTTCAGCTTGGCCACGCGGCCGTCGCTTTGCAGCAGGCGGATCTCGTAGAGATAGCGGCCGTCATCATGCTCGAACTCCACCTTCAGCACCTGGCCCTGGTGGTCGCGCTCGACCTTGTCGATCACCGTGCGCAGCGGCAGCACCTGGCCCTGCTGCAGCGCCTTGCGCGCCGGCTCATGGTCACGCTCATCGGCATGCAACGCGCCGCCTGTGGCGCCGGCGCCCACAAGCAGCAGCATGGCAAAGAGGCGGCGCAAGGTGTTCATGGGCTGTGGTTATACGGGCGCGGCGATGAACGACGGATGAATGCAGCCTTCAGCAGAGATTCAGGAAGGTTTTTCCACAATCGTTGCCAGGCCGTTTGCTGCATCTGCGCAGCCGGCTGTTCACCCAACGCACAAGAAGGAAAACCCCATGCGCATCAAGATCGCCGTAGGCGCCTGCTTGCTGGCCATCACGCTGGCCTGGCAGGCGGCACTGCCACCCGAACTGGGCATCTTCCCCCTCGTGGATGCGCAGGGCGCGGCCACCGGCTGGTGGCAGCTGCGCCAGCAGGCCCTGTACCTGTCGGGGCTGTGGAGCATCGGCCTGATGGCACTGGCCATGGTGCTGGCGCTGCGCCTGCCCTGGCTGGAGCGCCCGCTGGGCGGCATGGACCAGGTCTACCGCCTGCACAAGTGGGCCGGCATCAGTGCGGCGCTGACGGCCATCCTGCACTGGGGCGCCGATGAATCCAGCGACTGGATCAAGGGCCTGTGGGGCCGCGCCGGCCGGCCGGCACGCGACGCCGTTCTGCCCTGGCTCACCGACGCCCGGGGCCTTGCCAAGGACCTGGGCGAGATGGCTTTTTACCTGCTGCTGGCCATGGTGGCCATCACGCTGCTGACCCGGCTGCTGGCCTACAAGCCGTGGCGCTTCCTGCACCGCGCCATGCCGCTGGTGTTCCTGGCGCTCACGCTGCATACCGTGGCGCTGATGCCGCTGACCTTCTGGACGCTCCCGCTGGGCCTGCTGATGGGCACGTTGCTGGCGCTGGGCAGCCTGGCCGCCGTGTGGTCGCTGGCGGGCTGGATCGGCCGTGCGCGCAGCCACACCGGTCGCATCCATGCCGTGCAGGTGCTGGGCGACGGCGGCGCGGCGGCCCCCATTGAGGTGATCTGCGCCTTGCCCGCCAGCTGGCCCAGCCACCGCGCGGGGCAGTTTGCCTTTGTGCGCTTCGATGCCTGGGAAGGCGCCCACCCCTTCACCATTGCCAGCGCTCCGGGCAGCCTGGGCACCAATGCGCAGGGCGAGCAGTTGCTGCGTCTGGTCATCAAGCCACTGGGCGACTACACCCGCACCCTGGGCCGACGCCTGCAGGCCGGGCAGCGCGTGGACATCGAAGGCCCCTACGGCCGCTTCGACGGGCGGGGCCGCCGCCGGCGCCAGCAGGTGTGGGTGGCGGGTGGCGTGGGCATCACGCCTTTCCTGGCGCTGCTGGAAGCCCGGCAGCCGGGCGCCACGCCGGCGCCCTCCAAACTGCAGCCGGTGCAGATGCACTACTGCACCCGCGACGCCGCCACCGATCCGCTGCTGCCGCGCCTGCGCACGCTGTGCGCGCAGGCCCAACCACCGGTCACGCTCACGGTGCACGGCGACGCCCAGGGCCAGCGCCTCAGGCCCCAGGACCTGGAAGCCACCCCCGGCCCGCTGGACATCTGGTTCTGCGGCCCCCAGGGTCTGGGCGATGCGCTGCACGCGCATGCCAGCGGCACCCGCCCGTGGCGCCTGCACCGCGAATCCTTTGCCATGCGTTGATTCACCCCAAGGAGCTTTCCATGAAATACCCGACCCCGTTGCTGGCCCTGTGCCTGGCCCTGGCAGCAGCCCCTGCGCTGGCGGACGATGACTGCGAGGCCCCCGTGCAGCACTGGCAGTCACGCGACGCCGTGATGCGGCACGCGGCCGCTCAGGGCTGGCAGGTGCAGCGCATCAAGATCGACGACGGCTGCTACGAAGTGCGCGGCCGCGACGCCCAGGGCCGCAGCTTCAAGGCCAAGCTGGACCCCCAGACGCTGCGCGTGGTGAAGATGAAGCTGCGCGGCGACGATGACGAAGGGCATGAGCGCGAGCGCGAACGCCGGCGCGACCGTGGCCCCGCCCAGGATGCCGCCCCATCTGCCGCCCCGTCCGCCGCGCCCGCACCGGCAGCCCCGGCCCACAGCCCCGTGCTGACCCCCGGCACCACGCCGCGCGGCCAGATCGAATAACCCCCCCTTTTTTCTGGAGACTTTCCATGTCCCACACCAAACCCCTGCTGACCACCCTGGCCGCCGCCTGCGCGCTGACCCTGCCCGCCTTGGCACACAGCCGCGAGGTCACGCTCTCGACCACCCTCAAGAACTACGGAGGCGACGGCGCCTACCTCGCCGTCTACCTCACCGACGCCAAGGGCGCCTACGCGGGCACACTGTGGGTGGCCGGCGGCAAGGCCAAGTACTACAAGCACTTGGCCGACTGGAACCGCCTGTCCGCCAAGGACGGCAAGCGCCTGCAGGGCGTGACCGGCGCCAGCGTGGGCGCGGGCCGCACCCTCAAGGTGACGGCCGACCTGGCAGACGCGCTGCTCGACGCGGGCTACGAGATCCGCATCGACGCCGCCGCCGAGGACATGCGCGACAGCCCCTCGGAGATCCGCGTACCCCTGTCCACCGCCCAGGCCGGCAAGCCGCAGGCGGGCAAGCAGTACATCCAGTCGTTCACCTACCAACTGAAATAAGCGAGGGGGCATCCATGGTTTGGCGGCAGATCCACCGCTGGTTGGGCCTGGTGGCCGGCGCGCTCGCGCTGGTGCTGGCCATTACGGGCACGCTGTTGGCCCTCGACCCGCTGCGCAACGCGTGGCAGGCGGCTTCCCCGGCGCAGGACCTGCCCGTGGCCACCCTCGTGCAGCGCGTACAGGCCAGCGTGCCCGGCGCGGAGGAAATCCGCCACCTGCCCTCGGGCGGCATCGTGGTGCATGCCTTTGACAACGGCCAGGCCCAGGCCCTGCGTGTGGACCCCGCGGACGGCCGCGTGCTGGGTGGCTACGAGCCCTCGCTGCTGCCACGCTGGGTGAAGAACCTGCACCGATCCCTGCTGCTGGGCGACGCCGGGCGCATGACCGCGGCCGTGGTGGCGCTCGCCATGCTGGTGCTCTCGGTCTCGGGGCTGGTGCTGCTGCTGCGCCGCATGGGCGGATGGCGGCAACTGGCCGGCTCGGTGCGCGGCACGCTGGCGCAGCGCCTGCACGTGCTGGCGGGGCGGGTCATCCTGTTGGTGCTGGCGGTGTCCGCCGCTGCCGCCCTGGTCATGAGCGCCGCCACCTTCGGCCTGCTGCCGCTGGATGCCGTGGCAGAGCCCGACGTGGCCTCCTCCGTACAGGGCAGCCAGGCCGCCCTGCGCGCCGACCAATTGCCCCTGCTGCAGGAGCTGCGCGTTCAGGACCTGCGCAAGCTCAATCTGCCGGCGGCCGACGATCCGCAAGACACCTGGCGCGTGACCACCGCGCAGGGCCAGGGCTGGGTAGACCGCTACAGTGGCCAGACCCTGGCCTGGCAGGACGCCACGGCGGCGCAGCGCGTACACGACTGGGCGTTGCTGCTGCACACCGGCGAAGGCGCGTGGGTCTGGGCGCTGGTGCTGGGCGCCATGGGAGCCAGCATCCCGCTGTTCTGGACCACGGGCGTGGTGTTGTGGTGGCAGGCGCGTCGCAACCGCCCCCGCATGGCCAACAACAGCCCGCTCGCGCAGGCCGACAGCCTGATCTTCGTGGCCAGCGAAGGCGGCACCACCTGGGGCTTTGCCCAGGCCCTGCATGCCGCACTGGTCGCCACGGGCCAGCGCGTGCACACCACGGCACTGGAGCACTGGCGCGTGCCACCGACCGCACGCCAGGTCTATGTGCTGGCGGCCACGTATGGCGACGGCCAGCCGCCGGCCCATGCGGCGCGCGCGCTGGACGCCATCACGCGCCAGCCCGTCACGGGAGCGCAAGTCACGGTACTGGGCTTTGGCGACCGGCAGTTCCCCGCCTTCTGCGCGTTTGCCGAGGCGCTGGAGCAGACGCTGCGCACGCAGGGCTGGCCCGCGCTGCTGCCGCTGGAGCGCATCCACCAGCAGTCCGCGCAGGAATTCGCCCGCTGGGGACGGGTCTTGTCGCAAGCACTGGGCCAGGCCTTGCAGATCGATTACCAGCCGCGCCTGCCGCGCACGGTGGCACTGACGCTCGCCGCGCGGCAGGACTTTCCGGGCGGCGCGGGCGAACCCGCGGCCATCCTGCGCTTTGCCCTGCCCGCCCGCGGCCTGCCCCGCTTCGCCGCGGGCGACCTGATCGGCATCGTCGCGCCCGGCCAGGCCGTGCCGCGCTACTACTCGCTGGCCAGCGGCACGCGCGACGGCTTCGTGGAAATCTGCGTGCGCCGCATGCCAGGCGGCGTGTGTTCCAGCCACCTGCATGCGCTGCAGGCGGGCGACAGTGTGCAGGCGTTCATCCGACCCAACCCGGGCTTCGTCCTGCCCGCGGGCCGCGCGCCAGTACTGCTGATCGGCGCGGGAACGGGCGTGGCGCCACTGGCAGGTTTCATACGCGACAACACGCGCCACCGCCCCATGCACCTGTACTACGGCGCGCGCCATCCCGAACGGGACTTCTACTTCGGCACCGAGCTCCCGTCCTGGCAGGCCGACGGCCGCCTGGCCGGGCTGCACACCACGTTCTCCCGTACACCGGGCGGTGGCTATGTGCAGGAAATCCTGCGCCGCGATGCCACGCAGGTGCTTGCACTGATCGCGCAGGGCGCCCTCGTGCGTGTGTGCGGCAGCCGCGCCATGGCCCAGGGCGTGGCACAGGTGCTGGATGCGCTGCTGGGCCCGCAGGGCCAGAGCCTGGCGCAACTGAAAGAGCAGGGACGCTATGCCGAAGACCTGTTCTGACCCGCGGCGGCTGGCGCTGCATGGCCCCACCATGGGCACGCGCTGGTCGGTTACCTGCGATGCGGCGCCGGACACCGATGTGCAGGCGCTGCAAACCGCGCTGGCCGCCGCCGTGCAACGGGTGGATGCGCAGATGTCGCCCTGGCTGCCGGGCAGCGATCTCAACCGCTTGAACCACGCCCCCGTGGGGGCCTGGGTCACGCTGCCCGCTGAAATCCTGGAGGTATTGGTCTGCGCGCTGGACGTCTGCCGCCTGAGTGCGGGCGCCTTCGACCCGGCCGCGGGTGCGCTGGTCGATGCCTGGGGCTTTGGAGCGGTGCGCGACGCTCCCGACGCCGAGGCGATCCGCACAGCCACCAGCGCGGCACCTGTCGCGCGCACCCCCACCTACGAGGCGCTAGAACTGGACAGCGGCATGCTGCGCGCCCGCAAGCACGCACCCGTGCACCTGGACCTGTGCGGGATCGCCAAGGGCTACGCCGTGGACCGCATGGCCGACGTGCTGCGGCAGAACGGCGTACCGCACGCCCTGGTGGCGCTGGACGGCGAGCTGCGCGCCGTGGGGGGCCAGGCCGATGGCCAACCCTGGGCCGTCGCGGTGGAAAGCCCCGAGACCGGCCGCCGCGCCGTGCACAGCGTGGTCGAACTGCAGGACCTGGCTGTGGCGACCTCGGGCGACTACCGGCACTATCTCCAGGTAGGCGCCGCGCGCTTGGCGCACACCATGGACACGCGCCGTGGCGCCCCCGTGCGCAACGAAGTCGCCTCTGTCACCGTGTTGGCACGCCAGTGCATGCACGCCGACGCCTGGGCCACCGCGCTGCTGGTGGCCGGCCCTGGCGAAGGGCTGGCGCTGGCCCAGCGCATGGGGTTGGAGGTGCTGTGGATGCTGAGGCGCGGCAACGGACTGGTCACGCTGGGGCTGGGCCGGTTCGGCTCGGGCGCACCGGCGAGCGGGGTATGAACGGCAGGTGAATCCAGCGTTCAGCACTGATTCACCGCCTCCCGCGCAGACTGCAGGCACAGTCACTTTCGGCTGCAATCACCAGGCACAAAGGAGTTCATCATGCGCACCACCTTCTCTCTCGCCGCGATCGGAATGCTGGTGGCCGCCCTCGGCGCCCCCGCATTTGCCGGGGACCGCGACCACCACCAGGACGCCCGCCACCCGCGTGAGCGCGCCATGGTGACGCGCTGCAACGACAACGCAGGCCAGGGCATGCAGACCATCCCCAACAACGCAAGCGCCCAGGAGCGCGCCCACGGGTGGCAGTATTTTTCGGACCCTGCCGCCTGCCGCGCCGTCGTCATCAGCCCCCAGGGCGACTACTACTTCAGCCGCGGCAGGGGCCTGCGCTGGGTGGCCGCGGCGCAGACGGAGGTCTGACGGGACGAGGCAAGGAGCTGGAACCCACGGGGCCGCTTATGCGCCGCCGGGCTCCACGCCTTTCCACGCCGCAGCCTGCAGGCTTTCGGGCAATTCATGCGCCAGCGCCTGGTGCTCGCGCTCATGGTGATGCTCCAGGACATGCCGCAGCGCATGCGCCGCATCCAGCAGCCCCAGCACCGCAGCGCGGCGGGCCTGCTCGCCCTGCGGCGGCTGCTGCGCCATTGCCCGCACCTTCAGCAGGTACTCGTCGGCCAGCAGCGCGATACGGTCGTGCTCCACCAGGTACACCCGCGCGGCCCAGCGGGCACCCGGCGGCACATGGGGCAGTAGCCGCGTATTTTCGATCTCGATGTGCTGGGCCAGGTCGGCGCGCCAGCGCTGCAGGCGCCGCAGCGCGCCCTCGAAATCCGCGCCCACGACATCCAGCAGATGGGCATGCAGCTGCGCCTCCAGGCGCTCATGCTGGTGTTCGAAAAATCCGGGGGAACTACTCACGTGCATAGATCGGAAAAGGCCACGACGACCGGCGCAGGGGTTATACACCGCAGCCCCGCTGCGCCGGCCTGGGCGAGCGCTCACAGGGCCTGGATCTTGATTTTTGCTAAGGAACCGGGAATTGGGTTGAACGCCCCGGCGGCCGGCGCTCTATCATGTAGAGCAGGCATATGGTCCCATGCCGGAGCCCATGAGATGGCCGGCATCAGCAACCCATGCGCCTGCGGTCGATTGGCCCATTTCTTGAAGGAGAAATTCATGCAACTCGCAGCATTCGTGCGCCACCTCGCTGACTCGCTCGCCCACTGGGCCGTCCGCCCCGCCTCGGCCCACTGCGACACCAACGATGGCCCCGCCGTCACCGATGGGCGCCGCGCGCTGGACTGCGGCAACGTCAACATCGCACTGAAGTGGGTGCGCCCCGAGGATGAGAACGAAGTCCGTACCGCCTTCGAGCGCGCCCGGCGGGTTCGCACCGCGGGCGGCGAAGCGGCAGTGTTGGCGGACCAGTGGTTCTTGGAGAACCTGGTGCGCATCCACCGCGCCGGTGAAGGCGCAGCCTACGACGGCATCAAGCCCGCTGGCACGGTGATCCCCGCACAGGTGCGCGCGGCCGACGAGGCGCTGGAGCGCGGGACGATCGAGCCGCTGCGCGGCCTCATCGACACGGCGCGCTGGGACGAACTGGAAAAGCGCTTCAACCACGCCCTCGCGCTCAAGCGCTTCGACACCAACGACCTGGTGGCCGCGCGCACCTACATGGATGCCTACGTCGCGTTCTTCAAATACGCCGAAGGACACGACCATGAACACCACCATGCACACGCCGGCCACGGGCACGCCGCCGGCGGCTGCGGGCACCATTGATGTTCTGGCTCACCCGGGTGCGATCGCACTCCATGGCGCCCACGCTGCCCGATGGCAGCCTGGCGCTGACGCGCCGCCTGGGGCGCACCACGCCCCTACGGCGGGGTGACATGGTGATCGTGCGCCTAGGCGAGCAGGGTCACGCGATGGTCAAGCGCATCATCGGCCTGCCAGGTGAAAAGGTAGCCCTGAAGGCTGGCGCTGTCCATATCGATGGCCGCGTGCTGCCAGAACCTTATGCCAGCCCTTCGGTGTTTACTGACAGCTACCGCGTGCTGCCGGACCACTATTTTCTGCTGGGGGACAATCGAGACGCCTCCAGCGACAGCCGCACCTGGCGCGACCCCTACGTGCCGCGCAAGGCCATCCTTGGGCGGATCGTGGCATGGCCTTGCGCGCGGCACCTGCAAGGACTCCAGCGAGGAATCACACACCCATGGCAACCATGAAAACTCCCGCCTATTACGACGCCGTGCCCTCCATCGTGATGGTGGATCCGCTGGCCCAGATACTCGGCTCTGCTGAAGATGGCCTGCTGGACTACCGCTACATCGACGCAGTCAAGCTGACCGGTCATTCCTGCCCCACGGTGGCCGGCGCCTGGCTCATGACTCGCGCCGCCCTGGCGCAGCTGTACCCCGGTGGCACGCCGCGGCGCGGCGACATCCGGGTAGAGCTGCGCCAGCCGCTGGACGAGGGCGTGACCGGCGTGGTTGCCAGCGTGGCCGCCCTGGTCACAGGCGCCGCCAACGCCGGCGGGTTCAAGGGCTTGGCCGGGCAGTTCGGCCGCAAGGACCTGCTGCAGTTTGCTGTCCCCATGGACGGAGACATCCGCTTTACGCGCACGGATACCGCGAAGTCCGTAGCGTGGGTGCGCCGGGGATTCCCGGCACCCCGCTCGGCCGCCCTGGCCCAGCTGATGCGCGACGCGCTGGCGCGCGGGGCCCCCGAAGACGCCCGGCGTGCCTTCGCGTCAGCCTGGAGCGCGTGGGTCGCCCAGTTGCTGCAGCCTGGCGGCGAATCAGAGTGGGTAGCAGTGGCGACCCGTTGAGCCATGGCGCGGCGCGAGATTCCCAGCGAAGTGCTCCTGGCGCGCCTGCCGCTGTTCCAGGCGCTGGATACCGCGACGCTGGCGCGCCTGGCGGCCGTTACGACGCGGCACCCCTTCAAACGCGGGGAGCCGGTGTTCCGCCGGGGCGACCCGGTGGAAGGCATGTATGTCGTGGTCTATGGCGAAATCAAGCTCTGGGGCCGCACACCCAAGGGCGCACCGCGCCTGACCGGCATGGCCGGTCCGGGGCAATGTTTCGGCGAGCCGGTGATGTTCCTGGAGCGTGCGGCGGTCGTGACCGCCGAGGCCGCCAGCGACGCGCTGCTGCTGCGCATTGCCCGCACGGCCATCTTCAACGAGCTGGACAGCAGCCCTTCGTTTGCACGCGCCATGATCGTGGGCCTGAGCCGGCGCGTGGAAGGCCTGGTGCAGGAGTTGGAACGGCAGGCACTGAGCAACGGCACCGAGCGGTTCGTGGCCTATCTGCTGCACCGCTGCGACGATCCGGGCGCCCCTTTTGAAACCACGCTCCCGGCCGCCAAGAACGCGATCGCCTCGCAACTGAACCTCACGCCCGAACACTTTTCGCGCATCCTGCAGGAGTTGCAGCAGGCCGGGCTGCTGCGGGTCACGGGGCGAAAGATCGCCGTGCCCCAACCCGATCGATTGATGGGTGCGTGGATGCGGGAGTGATCCCCGCGGGCTCTTTGCCCAGTGCCATACAGAGTCTGGCTATCCAAAGTTCACACCCATTTCCCCGGCGCAAGCACCTACACTGCCGCCATCCCTTGTACTTCTGGCGCGCTCTTGCATGGCAGAACAGTCCTCCTCACATCGCCACGGCCTGCAGGGCCTGAGCAGTGCCGAAGCCGCCGAACGCCTGGCACGCGACGGACCGAACCAGTTACCCGGCAACGCACCCAAGTCGACGTTCGCCATCGTGCGCGAGGTGCTCACCGAGCCCATGTTCCTCATGCTGCTGGCCGCGGGCGGCGTCTATCTGGCGCTGGGGGACAAGGGCGAGGCGCTGTTCCTGCTCAGCTTCGTCTTCGTGGTCATCGGCATCACGCTGGTGCAGGAGCGCCGCACGCAGCGCGCGCTGGAGTCGCTGCGCGACCTGTCCGCACCCCGCGCCCTCGTGCTGCGCGATGGAGTGCAGCTGCGCATTGCGGGACGGGATGTGGTGTGTGGCGACCTGCTGGTGCTGCGCGAAGGCGACCGGGTCGCCGGCGATGCCCAGTTGCTCAGCGGCCAGCTGGAGGTGGATGAATCCCTGCTCACAGGGGAATCCGTACCCGCCGCCAAGCACCCCTGCGCCAGCGAAAGCGCGTCCACCCTGCAGGCTGACACCGATAGCGACCGCGTGTTCGCCAGCACCGTGGTCACCCGCGGAACGGGCCTCGCGCGGGTGCATGCCACGGCGGGGCATACCGCCGTGGGACGCATCGGCACAGACCTGGCGACCACGCAGACGCCGTCCTCGCCGCTGCAGCAGCGCTCGCGCCGGCTGGTGCGCAGCCTGGGGCTGCTGGCCCTCGCGCTGGCAGGCGTCCAGGTGCTGCTGGGCTGGGGCTGGTCGGGCCGCCCGCTGCTGGACAGCCTGCTGTCGGGCATTGCCCTGGCCATGGCGCTGCTGCCCGAGGAAATCCCGGTGATCCTCACCGTGTTCCTGGCGCTGGGGGCATGGCGCATCTCCCAGCGGCAGGTGCTGACGCGGCGCATCACGGCCGTGGAGACCCTGGGCGCGGTCACCGTGCTGGCCGTGGACAAGACCGGCACCTTGACCATGAACCGCATGGCCGTGGCCGAGCTGGCCACACCCACGCTGCAATGGCGCGCCGAGGGCGCCCAAACGCTGCCCGAGGCGCTGCACCCGCTGGTCGAATGGGCCATGCTGGCCACGCCGGGCGATCCATTCGACCCGATGGAGAAGGCCATCCAGCACTTCGGCCATACCTGGCTGCAGGGGACCGAGCATGTGCACGACGGGCGCGAGCCCGAGTTCGCCTACGACCTGTCGGGCGAGATCCTGGCCATGACCCGCGTGTACGCCACCGGCGCGCCCCAACGGCACCTGCTGGCCACCAAGGGGGCGCCCGAGGCCGTGGCCGACCTGTGCCACCTGGACGCGGACCGGCGCGCTGCGCTGCGCCGGCAGGTGGAAGACCTGGCCGAGCGTGGCCTGCGCGTGCTCGGCGTGGCACGCGGGCAGTGGGCGGGGGCTGGCGCCTCGCCGGGCCAGCCACCGGCATGGCCCGGCAGCCAGCACGACTTCGACTTCGAATTTCTCGGCCTCGTGGCGCTGGCCGACCCGCCCCGGCCCGAGGTGCCCGAGGCCATCGCCCAATGCCGCAGCGCGGGCGTGCGCGTGGTGATGATGACGGGCGACCACCCGGCCACCGCCCGCGCCATCGCGCGGCAGGTGGGCCTGTCCGAGCGGCCCCAGGTGCTCACGGGCGATGAGCTGCAAGCGCTGGACGACGCCACGCTATGCGAGCGCCTGCGCCACACCGACCTGTGTGCGCGCCTCAAGCCCGCGCACAAGCTGCGCCTGGTGCAGGCCCTGCGCGCCGATGGTGCCGTGGTGGCCATGACCGGCGACGGCGTGAACGACGCCCCCGCGCTCAAGGCCGCCGACGTGGGTATCGCCATGGGCGAGCGCGGCACCGATGTGGCGCGCGAGGCCGCGGCCCTGGTGCTGCTGCAAGACAGCTTTGCGCACATCGTCGCCGCCATCCGCCAGGGGCGGCGCATCGACGACAACGTGCGCAAGGCCACACGCTTCGTCTTCGCCGTGCACGTGCCCATCGTCGCGCTGGCGCTGGTGCCCACCCTGCTGCACTGGCCCGCGCTGCTGCTGCCGGTGCACATCGTGCTGCTGGAGCTGCTCATCGACCCGGCCTGCTCCGTCGTCTTCGAGGCCGAGCCCGAGCAGGCGGACACCATGCAACGCCCTGCCCGCCCGGTGCAGGACTCGCCCTTTGCCCTGCGTGCGCTGCTGTGGCCCCTGGCACAAGGCCTGGGCGTGGCCGCGCTGCTGCTGGCGGCGCAAGCCTGGCTGCATGCCCAGGGCTGGGAGGCCGCCCAGGGCCGCGCCGTGGTGCTGGGGACGCTGCTGGTGTGCGTGCTGCTGCTCATCCAGGCGCAGCGTGACCCGACGCGGCCGCTGCTGGTGCTTCAGGCGCGCGCCAACCGCTGGCTGGCACCCATGGCGGCGGCCGTGGGGCTGCTGCTGGCGGCGACCCTGGGCATTCCGGCGCTGCGCGACCTGATGGGTCTGGCCTCCGCAGGCCTTGCAGCCTGGGGCGCCGGCGCAGGGGTGCTGGTCTTGAGCGTGGTCTGGCTGGAAGGGCTGCGGCGGATCGCCCGCCACAAAGAGAACGCCCGCTGAGGCGCGCGTGCGCAAAGCAACGGTGGCTCAGCGCTCCGTGCTTTGCCTACCAGCGCACCGCCAGCCCCGCCGCATGGCCGCGCGTAAAGGCTTCTTCGAACACCGAGTAGCCCGACCAGTCGGCGTGCGCGAACAGCAGGCGCTGCGTGCCTGGCGTGGGCGGCACGGGAACACGCTCTCCATTTAATAGCTGGTAGCGCTTGCCAGACAAGCGTGAGAGGCCGATTTGGCTTAAGAATGCCTGCGTGCCCGGTACGGGGATGGACATGGCATGGCCGTAGCGTGTGATCTCCATGCGCGTGGCGCGCTCGGGCAGGTCCGGGTGGGGCACGGCCAGGGCCGCCAGGATGGCGCTGCGCCAGTGCGTCCAGGGTTGCTCTGCCAGCTGCTGGCGGGCGCCCGGCACGTCGCCCAGCGCCTGGTAGTAGGTAAGCACCGTGGGGCCGCTGGCGGCGGCGCGCGGGTCCAGGCGCTGGTGGCCGGCATGCACGTAACCCAGCCCGCCGGGCACGGGGTCGGCGTAGAGCACGTTGTCCCACGCGGGCGCGGCGCCCTCGCGGTCGGCCAGCGGCGCGCTCACATGGATATTGGCCACCAGCCACGGCGCCCACTGCAGGCGGCGCGCGGCCTGGGCAAGGAAGTCCGGCGCAGGCTGCACCACGCGCGCGGCGACGTACACCGGCAGCGCCACGATGCAGCGGCGCGCCTGCCAGCGCTCGATGCTGTCGGTGGCATGCAGGTACACATCCACCTCCACGCCGCGGCGCGTCTCGGCGATGCGCAGCACGCTGGCACCGGTGCGCAGCTGACCGCCCTGCACCAGCGGCGCGGCCAGGCGCTGGGTGAGCCAGCCGTTGCCCTCGGGCCAGGTGAGCACGCCCTCGCGCTCATCGCCGGCATCGGCCTCCAGGCCCGGGGCATGGAAGCCGTGGCGGCTGGCGAAATAGTGGATGCCCGCCCAGGCCGAGACGCGCGCCGTGCCGGCGCCATAGTCGTCGCGGCAGCAGTAGTCCAGGTACCAGCGCAGGTGGGCGTCGTCCAGGCCCTGCTGCGCCAGCCACGCATCGAAAGTCATAGCATCCAGCGCTTGATGGGCGGGCGCCAACGGCTTATTGGGCGCCCAACTCTTGAGCACCGGCATAGTGAAGCGCACGCCGCGCGAAAGCGCGGCCACCTGCTCGGCAAAGCGCCGGTACTGCGCCAGCGTGGACTCCCCCACCCCGGCGACGGGCAGCAGGCCCTCCTGCCAGTGGCCCTGGAAGTAGAGGCGCTCCTGCGGGCTGTGACTCAGGTGGCGTTCGTCATACCGCCAGCGGCCGGCCACGCGCTGGCGCAGGCCCAGCTCTTCCAGCAGGTCCTGCACCTCACGCGCATGCTCGCCGGGCACGGGCAGGTAATGCGCGCCCAGCGGGCAGGCAATGCCGTTCACGCTGCCGGCGCGGCTGTTGCCGCCGGGCTGGTCCTCCATCTCCAGGCACTGGAAATCATCCACACCCGCCAAGCGCAGCGCGCGTGCGGCCGCCAGCCCGGCCACGCCGCCACCGGCGATCACCACCTGGGTGCGGCGCACGATGTCGGGCGTGTAGGGCGCGCCCTCGGCCAGCCGGTCGCGCAGCGCATGGCCGCGCGCCATGTCGATGCCGGTGTAACCGCCCAGCACGTCGGCCGGCGCAGGCTTGTCGCAGCCGGACAGGCCGAGCCCCGCGGCCAGGGCGGCGCCGGCCTGCAGCAACTGGCGCCGGCGGGGAGAGAAAGGAGTGTGGGCGGGGTGGGACATGGGCCGCCCACTGTACGGCATCGGCCCCGGCCGGGCTCGTCAGACACCGCCGGCAGGGGCAGGGGCGGGGGCGGGGTCGTCCCGCAGCATCGGCCCAGGGATCAGTGGGCGACCTGGCCCCACTCCTGTTC
This sequence comes from Diaphorobacter sp. LI3, assembly GCF_022807955.1. Lineage (NCBI taxonomy): Bacteria > Pseudomonadati > Pseudomonadota > Betaproteobacteria > Burkholderiales > Comamonadaceae > Diaphorobacter > Diaphorobacter sp. LI3. The sequence goes on from NZ_CP094346.1 coordinate 4,110,778, forward strand.
GTAGGTATGCACCAGCACTTGGTTGGACAGGCGGTTGACCTCGGCGGGCACGCGCGCCATGTCCCGCGGGAAGTCGAACAGCAGGGGCAGCGCGGCCGCGTCCAGGAAGCGCAGCCCCGCGGGCAGCTCGGCCGGCACGCGCCAGGGGCGGCGGCTGGCGATGACGAAGCCCCATTCGCCAAAGCTCGGCACATGCGCGTGGTAGGGCCGCGCCTGCAGGCCCACGGACTCGATGGTCGTGACCACCGTCCAGAAGCTTCTGCGCGCCACCAGCGGCGAGGTCGTCTGCACCACCGCGTAGCCGCTGGCGGCCAGGCGCTGGTCTAGCAGGGCGTAGAAGCTGTTGGTGTAGAGCTTGCCGATGGCGAAGTTGGTGGGGTCGGGAAAGTCCACCACGATCACGTCATAGGTGTCATCTCCCTGTTGCAGCCACTGGAAGGCATCGGTGTTGACGATGGTGAGCTTGCGTGACGCCAGCGCATCGCCGTTCAGCTGCCGCAGCGTGGGGTGGCTGCCGAAGAGCTGCGTCATCGCCGGGTCCAGCTCGACCAGCGTGACCGATTCCACCGAGGGGTACTTGAGCACCTCGCGCACGGCCATGCCGTCGCCGCCGCCCAGCACGGCCACGCGCTTCGGATGACCGTGCGCGGCCATCACGGGGTGCACCAGGGCCTCGTGGTAGCGGTATTCGTCGCGCTCGGCGAACTGCAGGTTGCCGTTCAGGTACAGGCGATGCCCCGCGCGCCCGTGCGTGACCACGATGCGCTGGTAGGGCGAGGCGCTACTGAGCACGATGCGGTCCTGGTAGAACTTGTCCTCGGCGAAGCGGGTGATGTGCTCGGCCCCCAGCAGCCCCGCCAGCAGGGCCGCCAGCACCAGCGCACAGGCCAGCGCGTGCGCGCCAAAGCGCCGCAGCTCATGCCGGAACAGCCACAGCGCCCACACGGCCACGGCCGCGTTCATGAAGCCGAACAGCAGCCCCGTGCGCACCAGCCCCAGTTGCGGCACCAGCAGCAGCGGAAACGCCATCGACACCGCCAGCGCGCCCAGGTAGTCGAAGGTGAGCACCTGGCTCACCAGGTCCTTGAGCTGCACGTTGCGCTTCAGGATGCGCATGACCAGCGGAATCTCCAAGCCCACCAGCGTGCCCACCAGCAGCACCATGCCGTACAGCAGCACGCGGAACGCGCTGGGCACATAGGCATTGGCCAGGAACAGCACAGCCGGCAGAGCACCCCCGATGAGCGCCACCAGCAGCTCGATGCGCAGGAAATGCGCGGGCAGCTGCCGTTCGAAGTAGCGCGACAGCCACGAGCCCACGCCCATGGCGAACAGATAGGTGCCGATGACGGTGGAGAACTGCAGCACCGAGTCGCCCAGCACATACGACGCCAGCGCCCCGGCCGCCAGCTCGTACAGCAGCCCGCAAGCGGCGATCACGAACACGCTGGCCAGCAGGGCGACGTCGATGGGGCGCGGGGCGGAGGTGCTGGTGTCCTTCATGGGAGTGCGCGAGCCGTGGGCGTGACCGACGCCAGCAGACGCCGCGCGAGGGCCTGGGCCGGCTGCGCCGCCCCGCCGCGCTGGCGTCGTCCCCCTGCCCGTATCGCGCAGCGATGCGAGAGCGGGGGGAAGCGGCGCAACCGCTCAAGGGGGTGTTTCAATGGATCGCCGCCGCCACGATGATGCTAATGCCCAGGCACATGGCGGCCACCACCATCGCCAGGGCGCGGTTCTGCTTTTCCACGATCTCGGCCCACAGGTCGGTGGGCGTGATCTTGTCGATCAGCCAGAAGCACAGCCAGAAGATGACCACGCCGATCAGCGCGTAGAGGATGGACCCGAGGAAGGCCGCGGGCCGAAGCCATTCGATTCCCATCATGGCGTTTGCTCCTTGGAAGGGTTGAGAGAAGAAGGTGTCACAAAAGTCGTCACTTGTGGCCGCCGCCCGTGCTGTAGCCACCGAACGAGCCGCCCGAGCTGCGGTAGTACCCGCCTGAAGAGCCCGAGCAGTTGCTCATGAGCACCAGCAGAATGATCAGCACGATGAGGATCACGATCACCGTGCCGCAGCCGATGCCAGAGCCCGCGGCAACGGGCCCCGCGTCCTGGCGGCGGAAAAGCGCCGCCTTGTCGCCCAGCTTGAAGGCCTGGGCGACGGCGCTGGAGTCCATGCGCTGGCCGTGCGACCAGGTGACCTCGCTGCGCGACTGCTCGCGCGACAGCAGGCCCTTGCCGTTCACGGCGGCAAAGTCGCTGTTGCTGGTCTTTTGGCCGCGCTCCACGGGCCAGTAGAACTCGCCCGCCACATAGTTGGTCTCGGCCTGGTAGGTGGAGGTCAGGCGGTACTGCGTGCCCAGGTAGGTGGCGGTGGGCGCGCCCGGCTTGTGCTGCGGCGCGCCAGTGGCGGGGCGCACCAGGCTCCAGCCATCGCTGGCGTCCACCAGGAACAGGAAGCCCCGCTGGCGGTGGTACAGCAGGTATTCCTCCCAGCCGAAGTGCTCGTCATCCCCGGGCTCCACGCCCGTGCGGTGCTGAAAGCCCACCACCTGCCATGGCGCGCCCTCGAACTGGCCCACGCTGCCCAGCGGGATCAGCGGCTGCACCGGTTCGTACTGTGCGGCGTGGCGCAGCTCGCCACCCAAACCCGCGCTCAAGTCGATCAGGCTGTGGCACGACGGGCAGGTACAGCTTTTGGTGCTGGACAGCTGCACCTGCACCGGCGCGCCGCAATGGGGGCAACTGAACTGGCGGCCCTTTTCCTCCTTGGCGGACTCGTCCTTCAGGCCCTGGAACTGCAGATCCTCCAGCCGCACCGCCCGGCCGCGCTGCACCTGGGGCGGCTGGGTGCCGTAGTCGATGGAGAGCACCTCGCCGTCGGCCGAGCGCAGCTCCACCACCTGGAACGGCGTGCCCAGCGGCGGCAGCTTCGGCACCTCGCCCTCGGCCGCGACGAGTTGTACGCGCACATTGGCCGCCACGCTGAACGGCTGGCCGGCCACGGCCGTGGTCATGCCGACGCGAAAGCGCTCGGCTTCGGGCAATTCCCGCCCCAGCGTGGCCGGGCGGGTGAAGACATAGGCGCCGTTGTCCTCGCTGAGCGTGGCGGTGCTGCCGTCCTGCAGGAAGGCAACCCACTCGGTCCAGCGGCCTTCCTCGCCCTGGTATTGCAGGCGGCCGATCAGCGTGAAAGGCAGCGTCTGGCCGTCCAGCGCGATGCGTCCGCTGGCCATGAGCTGCAGCGGGCTGTGGTCGTCGAAGACCTCGGCCATGCGGCCCAGGCGCTGCAGCACCTCGCCGCTGCGCACCACGGTGCTGTGGCAGTAGGCGCAGATGGCATGGGTGGATTGCGCGCTCTTGAATTCGACCGGCGCGCCGCAGCCCGGGCAGGGCGCGCGGTAGGTCCGCTGGGTGCCGCTGTCGGCCATGCGTCGTGGATCTAAGGTGTTTTTGGCCTCCAGCGCTTGTGTGGCAAGCGCTGGCAGCTACTAAAAAGAGAGTGTACGCGCGTCAGATGAGCTTCTTCAGCAGCTCCGCCTTCTTCGCGTCGAACTCCTCCTGCGTGAGGATGCCCTTGGACTTGAGCTCGCCCAGCTTCTCCAGCGTGGCCATCACTTCCTCGGGCCGCACACCCACCGGCGCGGCGGCAGGCGCGGCCTGCGGGGCCGATGGCGCAGCGCCGCCCTGCAGGCCCTGTTGCAGGTTCTGCGCCAGCACCTGGCCCAGCGCCACGCCGGCGCCCAGGCCCATGGCGTCGCCCGCCACGCTGCCGCCACCGTTTCCACCACCCGCCGCGCCTTCGGCGAACTTCGGGATCGCCTGCGCCGTCTGGTACTGCATGAACTTGCCCATGTCGTTGCCGACCATGCCCATGCCGATCTTCTGGTCGAGGATCTTCTGCAGCTCTTCGGGCAGCGAGACGTTCTGCACCGTCATCGATTCGAGCTTCAGGCCTATCTTGGCGAACGCGGGCTGCAGTTCGTGCGCCAGCGCGTCGGCAAACATCACCTGGTTGGCCGCGAGGTCGAGGAACGGCAGGCCGCTGCCCGCGATGGCGTTGCTGATGTTCTGCAGCACCAGGCCGCGCAGCTGGCCCTCCAGGTCCGCCGAGGAGTAGGACTCGCGCGTGCCCGAGATCTCGGTGTGGAACAGCTTCGGGTCCGCGATGCGGTACGCATAGTTGCCGAAGGCGCGCAGGCGCACGGCGCCGAAATCCTTGTCGCGGATGGTGATGGGCTGGGGCGTGCCCCACTTCTGGTCCACCTGCTGGCGCGTGCTGAAGAAGTACACGTCGCTCTTGAACGGCGACTGGAACAGCTTGTCCCAGTTCTTCAGGTAGGTCAGCACCGGCAGTGTCTGCGTGGTCAGCTTGTAGGTGCCGGGGCCGAACACGTCGGCCACCTGGCCTTCGTTGACGAACACGGCCATCTGCGACTCGCGCACCACCAGCGTGCCGCCGTTCTGGATTTCCATCCCCTCCATCGGGAAGCGCCAGGCCAGCGTGCCATCGCCGTCCTCGGTCCACTGGAGGATGTCGATGAACTGCTTCTTGATGAAGTCCATGAGGGCCATGCGGTGCTCCCGTTCGGGTCGGTTGAGAGGTTGAAAAAAGAGAGCGGCCATCATATCCGCGGCGATTCGACAGTTTCTATCTGCAACTTAGCCAGGAACAATTGGCCAAACCAAATGCGAATGACTAGCATTCTCCACATGCCGCTACAGGAGAGCACCATGTCCCGCATCCGCATCGCCGCCCGCCATAACCTGCCCACGCTGGCCAAGACCGGCAGCTATTACGTGATCCACATCTGCGTGGCCGCCCTGGTGGCGTATGCCGTCACGGGCAATCTGATTGCGTCGCTCACCCTCAGCCTGCTGGAGCCCACGGTGCAGGCTGTGGCTTTCTTCTTCCACGAGAAGGCGTGGGAGCGCGCGCTGCGCAGGCGCAGCGACGCAGCGCATCCGCGGGCGGAGCCCGTGCCCGTGCCGTAGCCGGCCCGCGCACGGTGCAAATGTGCATTTTGCACATTTGCACTAGAATCCGGGACATCGATGGTTTTGCCGGGCCGCAGGCCCGCCCTGTCACACCATGTCCCACACCCCGGATCAGACCGCCCTGCTCTCCGCCTTCGGGCAGCTCCTGCGGCCGCTGGCGCGGCTGGCCCTCTCGCGCGGACTGCCCTATCCCGCACTGGACGAACTGCTGCAGGCCGCCCTGGTCGAAGAAGCGCGCCGCCTGCATGCCGACGCGCCCGCGCACGGCCTGGTGAGCCGCGTGAGCACCGCCACCGGCCTGAGCCGGCGCGAGGCCGGCCGGCTCCTGCAGGCCCGCGCCGCCGACGGCGCCGAGGCCGGGCCCGCGCCCCGGCGCTGGCTGGCCGGCGAGGTCTTCGCGCGCTGGATGACCGACCCCGCCTGCTGCCACGGCGGCCAGCCCCGCCGCCTGCCGCGCCAGGGCGCCGCCCCCAGCTTCGAGGCGCTGGCCCAGTCCGTGACCCGCGACGTGCACCCGCGCACCCTGCTCGACGAGCTGTGCCGCCTGGGCCTGGCCGAATGGGACGCCGCGGACGACACCGTGGCCCTGCAGCGCAACGCCTTCGTGCCCTGCGCCGACTTCACGCGCATGCTGGCCCTGCTGGCCGACAACGTGGGCGACCACCTGCATGCGGCCGTGGACAACGTGCTCGGCGGCAGCGGCGACGCGCACTTCGAGCAGGCCGTCTACGCCGACGAGCTGTCGCAGGAATCGGTGCGCGCCCTGCGTCCGGTGATCGCCGCGCAGTGGGCCGAGCTGTTCGGCCGCCTCGTGCCCCTGCTGGAGCGGCACATCGCCGACGACAAGGCCGCCGCCCGGCCGCAGGACCAGCGCGTGCGCATCGGCTTCTATTCCTACGCCGAACCCATGGCGCAGCCCCCCATCCATCAACCCCCTCACGGAGCATGACCATGCAACCTACCTCCCCCGCCACGTCCCCCACCCGCCGCCGCCTGCTCGCCGGTGGCGCCGCATCGGCCGCGCTGGCCCTGTTCGGCTGCGGAGGGGGCGGCGGCGACAGCATGGCCGGCGTGGGCAGCGGCGGCACCGGCTCGTTCGCCAGCGGGCCGATCCACGGCTTCGGCTCCATCATCGTGGGCGGCGTGCGCTACGACGAGAGCGCCGCCCGCATCGCCACCGACGCGGGCGCCGCCGCCAGCAGCGCCGACCTGCGCCTGGGCATGGTGGTCGAGGTGAACGGCGGCGACATCGCCACCGACCCCGCCACCGGCCAGCGCCGCGCCGTGGCCAGCACCATCGGCGTGCGCAGCGAGATCGAAGGCCCCATCAGCGCCATCGACCCCGCCGCCGGCACCCTCGCCGTGCTGGGCCAGCAGGTGCGCGTCACCCCCGCCACCGTGTTCGACGACGACCTGCGCGGCGGCCTCGCCAGCCTGCGCGTGGGGCAGATGGTGGAGATCTACGGCCTGATGAACGCCGCGGGCCAGTACACCGCCACCCGCATCGACGACGAGGACGATGCCCGCCGCTACAAGCTGCGCGGCCCGGTGAGCGGCCTGGACACCGCCGCGCGCACCTTCCGCATCGGCGCCGCCGTCATCTCCTACGCGGGCCTGGGTACGCCGCCGGCGGGCCTTGCCAACGGCCAGTACGCCCGCGTGGAACTGCACACCGTGCCCGATGCCGCCGGCGTCTGGGCCGCCACCCGCCTGCAGGCCACGCCCACCAGCGCGGGCAGCCTGCCCGCCACGGGCCGCGTGAACGCCGAGCTGGAGGGCTACATCACCGCGTTCACGAGCAGCGCGCGCTTCGCCGTGAACGGCGTGGACGTGGACGCCAGCGGCGCGACCCGCCTGCCCGCGGGCCTGGCGCTGGGCCGGCGCGTGGAGGTCGAGGGCGTGCTCGAAGGCGGCGTGCTCATCGCGCGCGAGGTAGAGCTGGAGGACGACGACGGCGAGAGCGACGGCATCGAGATCGAGGGCCGCATCGCCAGCGTGGCCCCTGCCGCGAACACCTTCGTGCTGCGCGGCGTGACGGTCGGCTACGACGCAGCCACGCGCTTCGAGGGCGGCACGCCCGCCCAGCTCGCCGTGGGCGTGAAGGTGGAGGTCAAGGGCCGGCTCTCGCCCGACGGCGCGACGCTGCTGGCCTCCGAGGTGAAGTTCGACGACTGAGCCGGTGCGAGCGCCGCCGTCAGGCGCGCACGTCGAGCAGCGCACCGGCCATTTCGTCGGCCGTGCGCAGCACCAGCAGGCTGGCCTTGAAGGCGTAGGTGGCCGCCATCTGCTCCACGGCCTCGGCCTCCAGGGCGACGCCGGGCTGCCCGGACCGCCCCGTCCGCGCCTGCACGCCACCCTGGGCGGGCGCGGCCTGCTGGTCCACCACCTGGCGCGTGAAGCCCGGCGTGTTCAGGTTGGCGACGTTGTGCGCGCTGGTGCCCAGGCGCAGCTGCGCGGCCTGGAGGCCGGATCGGGCGATGGAAGCGAGCGCGGTCATGGTTCCGATGGTATCGGCCATTCACGCGGGCACTTGAATGGCGCTTTGTTTTTCATAGCTGCAAGCGCTTTACTGGAAAGCGCTAGAGCCCGTTTTGGTGCGCATCCAGCAGACAGCGCCCGAACAGCTGCGCCGCGCGGCTGGGCTCGGGCGAGCGGCGCACCAGGCTCACGAAGCGGCAGTCGTAGCGGAACAGGTCGGGCCGCACGGCACGCATGCGCCCCTGGCGCTCGAAGCCCTCGGCGTAGTGGTCGGGCAGAAAGCCCAGGAAGCGCCCCGACAGCACCAGCGTGGCGATCGATTCCTGGTCGAACCCCGTGGCGCTGCGCGTCAGGCGCGCCTCGTGGCTCAGCTCCATGTTGGGCGAGTGGTAGCCCAGGCCCGCGAAGGGGTATGCGCGCACGGCGTCCCAGTCCAGCGCGCCGTGGGGCGCATCGAACAGCGCATGGCCCGCGCCGCAGTAGAGCAGCATGGTCTCGCCGAACAGGTCGGTATAGACCAGGCTCTGCGAGCTGCGGTGCGCGGGGATGACGCCCACCTGGAAGCTCCCGTCGATCACCCCGCGCTCGATGGCGTTGATCGAGCCCACGTGCAGCTGCAGCTGCACGTGCGGCGCCTGGCCGGTGAACGCGGCGATCGCCTGGCCGATGCGCGCGGCCGGGTTGCTGGCCGTCTTGTCGAACACCGCCACGGCGAGCTGCCCGCCCATGCGCGCGTGGATGTCGTCGATGCTGCCCAGAAAGCCGCGCACCGAGGCCAGCAGGCGCAGCGTCTCCTCGTACACGCGCTGCCCCTCGGGCGTGAGCGCGAAGCCCGCGCGCCCGCGCCGGCACAGCGTGAGGCCCAGGCGCGTCTCCAGGTCCTTCACGTGGCGGCTCACGGTGCTAGTGCCGATGTTCAGTTCCAACTCGGCCGCCGCCATGCCGCCGCACTCGACCACGGCCTTGAAGACCTGCAAGAGGCGCAGGTCCATGTCGGAGAGCTGGCCCAGCACGGCGCGCTGGCGGGGAGCGGTTTTTACTTGCATGAACTGGCAAGTGAACGTGGATATTTGTTGCTTCAAGGGATTATGGCCGCTGCCAACAATCGCGCATTCCCTCTTGTTCAAGGAGACCGCCATGTCCTTCGCCGTCATTGACGAAACCACCGCCGCCCCGCGCATGGATGCCGCCTGGCTCGACGCGCACTGGATGCCGTTCACCGGCAACCGCGACTTCAAGGCCAAGCCGCGCATGATCGTGGGCGCCCAGGGCGCCTACTACACCGACGCCGACGGCCGCAAGATCTTCGACGGCCTCTCGGGCCTGTGGTGCTCGGGCCTCGGCCACGGCCGCACGGAGGTGGCCCAGGCCATCGGCCGCGCCGCCGCCACGCTGGACTACGCACCGGCCTTCCAGTTCGGCCACCCCGCGTCGTTCGCGCTGGCCAATAAGATCAAGGAACTGACGCCCGCCGGGCTGGACTACGTGTTTTTTACCGGCTCGGGCTCCGAGTCGGCCGACACGTCGCTCAAGATGGCGCGCGCCTACTGGCGCGCCAAGGGCCAGGGCACCAAGACGCGCCTGATCGGCCGCGAGAAGGGCTACCACGGCGTGAACTACGGCGGCATCTCGGTGGGTGGCATCGCTGGCAACCGCAAGCTGTTCGGCCAGGGCGTGGAGGCGGACCACATTCCCCACACCCAGCCGCCGGCCGGCACCTTTCAGAAGGGCATGGCCGAAGACGGCGGCCGCGCGTTGGCTGACAGACTGCTCGACGTGATCGCGCTGCACGACGCGAGCAACATCGCTGCGGTGATCGTTGAGCCCTTCTCGGGCTCGGCCGGCGTGGTGATTCCCCCGAAGGGCTACCTGGAGCGCATCCGCGAGATCTGCACGCAGAACAACATCCTGCTGATTTTTGACGAGGTCATCACCGGCTTTGGCCGCTGCGGCACCTGGACCGGGGCGGAGGCCTTTGGCGTGACGCCCGACATCCTGAACTTCGCCAAGCAGGTGACCAACGGTGCGCAGCCGCTGGGCGGCGTGATCGCCACCAAGGAGATTTACGACACCTTCATGGCGCAGGGCGGCCCCGAGTACATGCTGGAGTTCCCGCACGGCTACACCTACTCGGCCCACCCCGTGGCCTGTGCGGCGGGCAACGCGGTGCTCGACATACTGCAAAAGGAAGACATGCCCGGCCGCGTGAAGGCGCTGGCGCCCTACTTCGAGAACGCCGTACACGGCCTGAAAGGCGCCAAGCACGTGGCCGACATCCGCAACTACGGCCTGGCCGCCGGCATCACCATCAGCGCCCTGCCCGGCGAACCCGCCAAGCGCCCCTACGAGATCGCCATGAAGTGCTGGGACAAGGGCTTCTACGTGCGCTACGGTGGCGACACCATCCAGCTTGCGCCCCCGTTCATCAGCACCCAGGCCGAGATCGACCGACTGGTCAGCGCCCTGGGCGACGCTCTGCACGAGACCGCTTGAACTCCTGTTTTGATAGCTGTTAGCGCTTGATGGATAAGCGCTAGAGCCCGTTTTAGCTTAGAACATCATGCACCACGACAAGAACGTCACCACCACCGTCGGCCACCTGATCGATGGCAAGCTTGTTGCCGACACCGAGCGCACGCAGCCCGTGTTCAATCCCGCCACCGGCCAATCGACCACCAGCGTGGCGCTGGCGAGCCAGGCCACGGTGGAAGCCGCCATTGCTTCGGCCGAAGCCGCCTTCCCCGCCTGGCGCAACACGCCGCCCTTGAAGCGCGCCCGCGTGATGAGCAAGCTCAAAGTGCTACTCGAAGAGAACGCCGACAAGATCGCCGCCCTGATCACCGCCGAGCACGGCAAGGTGCTGGCCGACGCGCACGGCGAGCTGCAGCGCGGCATCGAGAACGTGGAATACGCCAGCTACGCGCCCGAGCTGCTCAAGGGCGAGCACAGCCGCAACGTGGGCCCCGGCATTGACTCGTGGAGCGAATTCCAGGCGCTGGGCGTCACCGCCGGCATCACGCCCTTCAACTTCCCGGCCATGGTGCCGCTGTGGATGTGGCCCATGGCCGTGGCCTGCGGCAACACCTTCGTGCTCAAGCCCTCTGAGCGTGACCCCAGCAGCACGCTGTTCATCGCCCAGCTGGCGCTGGAAGCGGGCCTGCCGCCCGGCGTGCTCAACGTGGTCAACGGCGACAAGCTGGCCGTGGACACGCTGCTGCAAGACCCGCGCGTGAAAGCCGTGAGCTTTGTGGGCTCCACCCCCATCGCCGAGTACATCTACGCCGAAGGCTGCAAGCACGGCAAGCGCGTGCAGGCCCTGGGCGGCGCCAAGAACCATGCGGTGCTCATGCCCGACGCGGACGTGGACAACGCCGTGAGCGCGCTGATGGGTGCCGCTTATGGATCGTGCGGCGAACGCTGCATGGCGATCCCGCTGCTGGTGGCCGTGGGCGACGAAGTGGGCGACGCCGTGATTGCGGGCCTGAAGGCCGAGATCGCCAAGATGAAGGTCGGCCCCGGCACCGACAACAGCAACGACATGGGCCCGCTGGTGACCAAGCCGCACTTCGAGAAGGTGAAGGCGTATGTGGACAGCGGCGTGCAGGAGGGCGCCACGCTGGTGGTGGATGGCCGTGGCGTGCAGGTGGCGGGCCATGAAGAAGGCTACTTCCTGGGCGCCTGCCTGTTCGACAACGTCAAGCCCGGCATGAAGATCTACCAAGAAGAAATCTTCGGCCCCGTGCTTGGCGTGGTGCGCGTGAAAACGCTGCAGGAAGCCATGCAGCTCATCAACGACCACGAATACGGCAACGGCACCTGCATCTTCACGCGCGACGGCGAGGCCGCCCGCTACTTCACCGACCACATCCAGGTCGGCATGGTGGGCGTGAACGTGCCCCTGCCTGTGCCGGTGGCCTACCACTCGTTCGGCGGCTGGAAGCGCAGCCTGTTCGGCGACCTGCACGCCTACGGCCCCGACGCCGTGCGCTTCTACACCAAGCGCAAGACGATCACCCAGCGCTGGCCCTCGGCGGGCGTGCGCGAGGGGGCGGTGTTCAGCTTCCCGAGCAGCCGCTGACGGCACGGCGGGGGTTGAGAAATGCGGCTGCTGGGCAGGCGTCGGCATCGCTATTACAGTTGTTCACAACAATTTGTCTGCCCAAGCTGGCCCCCGATCCCTCTTCCCGCAGCAGCGTGCATTGGACCGTGCGCATGAACCGGCGCGATCGCACGATCTTCTACCCGTTGCTTTTTCTGGCGCTGGGTTCGCATCTGCTCGTCACCGACGCGCCAGGATGGACGTGGGTGTTGCTGGCCTTGAACTACCTGGTCTTTCCCCAGGCCGCCTACTGGCGGGCACGACACGCGGTCGACCCGCTGCGCGCAGAAATGCAGAACCTGGACACCGACGTCGTCCTGTTTGGCCTGTGGGCTGGCATCCTGGCTTCCCGCTGTGGATCACCTTCATGCTGGTCGCATCGGGCTGCATCAACGTCGTGGTCTTCCACGGCGCCCGAGGGGGTATTCGCCTCGTTGTGGGAATTGCCACCGGCGTTGCACTGGCGACGATAGTGGCCCCGCTGACGTGGAAGCCCGACACGGACCTGCGCACCTCCCTGCTCTGCATAACGGCCATGGGGCTGTATCTGTTCGCATTCGCCAGCGATGGCTATCACCGCGCCATAGCCCAGCACAGGGTGCATGCGCAGTTGCGCAAACAGTTCGAGGAAATCCAGTCGCTGCAGGTCCAGTTGAGCGAACAAGCCCTGCGCGACCCACTGACCGGGCTGTCCAACCGCCGCCATCTGGACACCGTGTTGGCGGCCACGCTGGAACGCTGCCGCAGCGAAGGACAGCCGCTGTCGCTGTTGCTGCTCGACATCGACCATTTCAAGAGCATCAACGATGCACATGGCCATAGCACCGGCGACCTGGTGCTGCAGGCAATGGCGCAGTTGCTGCTGCAGCATGTGCGCCCCGAGGACGCAGCCTGCCGCCTGGGAGGCGAGGAGTTCGTGGTGGTGCTCGACAACACCCCGCCGGCCGTGGCGATCGAGCGCGCACAGGAACTGCGGCGGGCTTTCGAAGCGCAGCGTATCCGTGCTCCAAGCGCGGAATTGACTGCCACCCTGTCCTGCAGCGTGGCGGCCTTCCCGGACCAAGGCGATACGCCCCAGGCGCTCATCGCTTGCGCCGACCAGGCGATGTACGCCGCCCAACAGGCCGGCCGCAATCGCGTGACCAGTAGTGCCAGGCCTCCCACCGAGCAAACGGCGGACAGCACGTTGATGGCCTGAGCCGTCGGGCATACAAGGTCCGATCGCAACCTGCGGTAAAACTGTTTCACCCACATACGCATGTCTGCGTACCAGGGTTTCCACGCAAGCCTCCCCTACAATCGCGGTCCCTCAGAGCCTGTTTGCGCTCCTTTCCTGCTTCGCAGCCCTTGAAGGCCGGCAGGCGATCGCGGCAGGCTCGCGATCAGCTGACAACCCGCCCCGGCGGTTCGGGCGCGGCGTCAGCCCCCTGACTTTTGAGCTGGAGACGCCTCAATGCCCGATACCCCCGCGGCCCCCCCCACGTCCGACAAGCGTGCCCTGCTGCGTCGTGCCGCACTCGAATATCACGAGTTTCCCCAGCCCGGCAAGATCACGATTGCTGCGACCAAGCAGATGGTCAATCAGCATGACTTGGCACTGGCCTATTCCCCCGGCGTGGCCGCGCCCTGCGAAGAGATCGTCAAGGACCCCGCCGCTGCCTTTCGCTACACCGCCCGCGGCAACCTGGTCGGCGTGGTGACCAACGGCACGGCCGTGCTGGGCCTGGGCGATATCGGCCCGCTGGCCGGCAAGCCGGTGATGGAAGGCAAGGGCGTCCTGTTCAAGAAGTTCTCGGGCATCGATGTGTTCGACATCGAGATCAACGAGAAGGACCCGGACAAGCTCATCGAGATCATTGCCTCGCTGGAACCCACGTTCGGCGGCATCAACCTGGAAGACATCAAGGCCCCGGACTGCTTCTACATCGAGCGCAAGCTGCGCGAGCGCATGAACATTCCGGTGTTCCATGACGATCAGCACGGCACGGCCATCGTCGTGGGCGCCGCCATCCTCAACGGCCTGAAGGTGGCCGGCAAGGACCCCAAGAAGATCAAGCTCGTGACCTCGGGGGCCGGCGCGGCCGCGTTGGCCTGCCTGGGCCTGCTGGTCAAGCTGGGCATTCCACGGGAGAACATCTGGGTGACCGACCTGGCCGGCGTGGTCTACGAAGGACGCACCGAGCTCATGGACGAGGACAAGGTGCAATACGCCCAGAAGACGTCCGCCCGCACGCTGGCGGAGGTGATCGAAGGTGCCGACGTGTTCCTCGGCCTGTCGGCCGGCGGCGTGCTCAAGCAAGACATGGTCCGCAAGATGAACGCGCGCCCGCTGATCTTCGCGCTGGCCAACCCCAACCCCGAGATCTCGCCCGAAGACGTGAAGGCGGTCCGCGACGACGCCATCATCGCCACCGGCCGCACCGACTATCCGAACCAGGTCAACAACGTCCTGTGCTTCCCGTACATCTTCCGCGGCGCGCTGGACTGCGGCGCCACGACGATCACCACCGAGATGGAGATCGCCGCCGTTCATGCCATCGCCGAGCTGGCCCAGGCCGAGCAAAGCGAAGTGGTGGCTGCCGCCTATGTCGGCGAGCCGCTGGCCTTCGGCCCGGACTACCTGATTCCCAAGCCGTTCGACCCGCGCCTGATGATGAAGATCGCACCGGCGGTGGCGCAGGCCGCGGCCGACAGCGGCGTGGCCCAGCGCCCCGTGGCCGACATGGACGCCTACCGCGACCATCTGCAGACCTTCGTCTACGCGTCCGGCACCACGATGAAGCCGATCTTCACGGCGGCCAAGGTGGCTCCCAAGAAGCGCGTAGCCTTCTCCGAGGGCGAGGAAGAGCGCGTGCTGCGCGCCGCGCAGATCGTGGTGGACGAGAAGATCGCGCGCCCCACGCTCATCGGCCGCCCGGCCATCATCGCCCAGCGCATCGAGAAATTCGGCTTGCGCCTGAAAGAGGGCCAGGACTACGACGTGGTCAACGTGGAGCAGGACCACCGCTACCGCGACTTCTGGCAAACCTACCACCGCATGACCGAGCGCAAGGGCGTGACGGTGCCCATCGCCAAGATCGAGATGCGCCGGCGCCTGACGCTGATCGGCTCGATGCTGTTGCACAAGGGCGAGGTGGACGGCCTGATCTGCGGCACCTGGGGCCACACATCGCACCATCTGCAGTACATCGACCAGGTGATCGGCAAGCGCGCCGGCGTGAACACCTACGCCTGCATGAACGGCCTGCTGCTGCCCGATCGCCAGGTGTTCGTGGTGGACACCCATGTGAACTACGACCCCACGGCCGAGCAGCTCGCCGAGATCACCATCATGGCGGCCGAGGAGATGATGCGCTTCGGCATCAAGCCCAAGGCAGCGTTGCTGTCGCACTCCAACTTCGGATCCAGCAACCAACCCAGCGCGGTGAAGATGCGCCAGACGCTGGACCTGCTGCGCGTGCAGGCGCCCTGGCTGGAGGTGGACGGCGAAATGCACGGCGACGTGGCGCTGGACGGCAAGGCCCGCTCGGCCCTCATGCCCCATGGCACGCTGGCGGGCGACGCCAACCTGCTGGTCATGCCCAACATCGACGCGGCCAACATCTCCTACAACCTGCTCAAGACCGCCGCTGGCGGCAATATCGCCATTGGCC
Source organism: Diaphorobacter sp. LI3 (assembly GCF_022807955.1). Lineage (NCBI taxonomy): Bacteria > Pseudomonadati > Pseudomonadota > Betaproteobacteria > Burkholderiales > Comamonadaceae > Diaphorobacter > Diaphorobacter sp. LI3. The sequence goes on from NZ_CP094346.1 coordinate 4,126,003, forward strand.
CGGTGCTGCTGGGCGCGGCTGAGCCGGTGCACATTCTCACCGCCAGCGCCACGGTGCGCCGCATCGTCAATATGACCGCCCTCACCGTGGCGGATGCCAACGCGGCCCGATAACGGCCATGACAAGCGCCGCTCTACGAGTGGGCGCTGACAATTGCCCTTCGTTCCTGCCCATTTTTTGGGCAGGCGCTTGCCTTATGTGCGCCTTTTTGTCACACTAGCGGGTCGAAATTTCGGGTTAACCCGTAGTTTCTGAAAGGTGTAGTGGATGTTGCAGGCTGTCGCCATCCGGGCGTACAAGGCAATGGGGGCGTGCGTTCTGGGTGCTGCGGTCACGCTTGCGCCCGTGGTGGTGTCCGCGCGGCAGCTCCCTGACACTGCCGCCAATCCTCCCATCTCGCTGGCTGAGCTCCCCCCGCAGGGGCGGGCCACCTATGCGCTGATCCATGAGGGTGGGCCGTTCCCGTACGACAAGGATGGTTCAGTATTCGGCAACCGTGAGCGTCTGCTCCCCCTGAAGAAACGCGGCTATTACCGCGAATACACGGTGCGCACGCCCGGCGTGCGCCACCGGGGAGCGCGGCGCATCGTGTGCGGGGGCGCTCCCCGCACACCGGACGCCTGCTATTTCACCAGCGACCATTACGCGAGCTTTCGAGAAATCAGGGAATGAACGCCAGGAATGCCCCTTGCGGCAAATCCCCTGGCAAGGCCCCTGATGCATCGCACCAACGGTTTTTCTTCCGCTAGCCGCCTTCGCCAGGCTGTCGGATACTTCTATTCGTGGACCTCTAAAAGAAAGAGCAACGGAGATGGAAACGCCACTTCGTAAAGACCAGGAAACGCTTCTGCGCGGTGTGCGCCCCAATATCGTGCAGTCGATCCGTGCCTTCCGGGTGCACGACCTGCAGGACACGGCGCGCGCCATGGGCCACCACTTCCTGTATGCCAACCTGGCACATGCGCAGTCCAAGCAGGACATCCTGGACCTGATCGCCACGCAGTTCACCTTCCCGGCGCACTTCGGCAAGAACTTCGACGCGCTGTACGACTGCATGACCGATCCACTGCACAAGTCGGGCCCGCAGCCGGGCTTCATCGTGGTGCTGGAGCAGATCCCGATCACGGCCAAGTTCGACAAGGAAGCCCGCGAGCAATTGCTGGACATCTTCCGCGATGCCGCCGACTACTGGGGCGACCGCAAGATCCCGTTCCGTTGCTTCTATTCTTTTCTGTAGCCCGTTCTGCAACCGCCGGCCAGGCGGAACGGGCGCAGGAGGAGCACGGCAGTGCCGCCTCCCAGGCCATAGAGATCGCGATCGATCCCGTGGGCGAGAAGATGCCCACCGACAAGCTGGTGGACGTCTCCCCCATGGCGCTGCGCATGAGCAGCCCCTTCAACGCTGGCTACTGGCTCACGGCCGCGTGATGAAGCATGACCGGCCGCAGCCCTGCTCCGGCCGGTCACGGTTTTGCGCTTTGAATCAAATCGGGCGCTAGCACCCTACCAATAAGCGCGAGCAGCTCCTATTTCAGGAGCATTCCTGCGCCAATGCGACGTACTCGCTCACTGGCACCTCCTCGGCCCGGCGCTGGGTGTCGAACGTGCCGGCAAACTGCCGCGCTTCGAGCCAGCGGCCCAGCGTGTGGCGCAACAGCTTGCGCCGCTGACTGAAGGCCACCTGCACCAACTCCTCCAGCACGGGCATCGACAGCGCCTCGGGCGCTTCGTGCGGCACCATGCGCACCACCGCACTGTCCACGCGCGGCGGCGGATCGAAGCTCTCGGGCGGCACGAACAGCACGTTCTCCATGGCGTAGCGCCATTGCAGCATCACCGACAGCCGGCCATAGGCGCTGGTCGCCGGCGCGGCCACCATGCGGTCGATGACTTCCTTTTGCAGCATGAAATGCTGGTCCGCAATGACCCGCACGTGCGCCAGCAGATGGAACAGGATGGGCGTGGAGATGTTGTAGGGCAGGTTGCCGACCACTCTTATTTTGGGAGCATTCAGCGCTTGCGCTACCTGCGCAAAGTCCACTTTCAGCACATCGGACTCGATGACATCGAGCTGCCCGTGCTGACGCAGCCGCGCGGCCAGGTCGCGGTCCAGTTCGACCACCGTGAGCCGGCCCAGGCGTTCGACCAGCGGCTGGGTCAGCGCCGCCAGCCCCGGGCCGATCTCCACCATGGGCTGCCCGGGCTCGGGCGCGATGGCGCGCACGATCGCATCGATGATGCCCGAGTCGCTCAGGAAGTGCTGGCCGAAGCGCTTGCGCGGGATGTGCTTCATTGCGGAGCGTCGCGGTATTCCACGTAGGCCCGGCCCCTAGCTTCCTGGATCCAGGTGGCGAAGGCCTTGTCGAGCTTCTTTTCGCGCACGGTGTCGCGCACCATGTCACGCTGCTCGCGCTGGGTGAGCTTGGCCTCGCGGCGCTCCAGCAGCTGGATCAGGTGCACCCCAAAGCGCGACACCACGGGGCGGCTGATCTCGCCAGGGCGCAGGGCATTGAGCGCCTCTTCGAATTCGGGCACGTAGCGCCCGGGCGATGCCCAGCCCAGGTCGCCGCCGTCCTTGGCGCTGCCGTCCTGCGAATACTCGCGTGCCAGCGCCGCGAAGTCGGCGCCGCCGCGCGCGATGCGATCGCGCAGATCCTCCAGCCGCTCGGCCGCCTGGCGTTCCGACAGGTTGGCATTGGTGCGCAGCAGAATGTGGCGCGCGTGGCTCTGCACGGCCGTGGTGGGCACGCCGCTCTGGGTCTTGTCCACCACCTTCAGGATGTGAAAGCCCGCGGGCGAGCGCACCGGGCCGACCACGCTGCCCACGCTGGCTTGCTGCGTGGCGTTCACGAACAACTCGGGATAGCGGTCGGCCGGGCGCAGGCCCAGCAGTCCGCCGTTGGCGCCTTCGGGCGCATCGGAATACTCGCGCGCCACGGCGCCAAAGTCGCCACCCGCCTGCACCTTGGCCAGCGCCTCCTGTGCGCGCGCCGAGCGCTGGGCCACCTCGTCCGGGCCGGCGTTCTCAGGCACTTTCACCAGGATGTGGCCCAGGTTGAGTTCCAGCTTGCCCGGGCCGACGGCCTGCCGCTGCTCGCGCAGGTACTGGTCCACCTCCAGGTCGCTCACACGCACGCGCGACTCCACGTCGCGCTCGCGCAGGCGCAGCGCCAGCAGCTGGTTGCGCAGCTCTTCGCGAAAGCGCTCCTTGCTGATGCCATCGGCGGCCAGGCGCCGGTGCATTTCGTCCACGCTGATGCTGTTCTGCCGCGCCACCGACTGCTCGGCCTGGCTGACGGCATAGTCGTCCACCTTGATGCCGGTCTCCTTGGCCTGCTGCACCTGGATCTTCTCCAGGATCAGGCGCTCCAGCACCTCCTTGGCCAGCAGCTCCTGCGGCGGAACCTTGCCGCCCTGGCTGGCGATCTGCTGCACCACGCGCTCGGTGCGCTGGCGCACCTCGTTGTTGGTGATGGGCTCGGAATTGACCACGGCGACGATGTAATCCGCCTGCCGCGGCGCATTGGAGGCCGTCGCCCCGGCCGGCGGCAGCAGCGTCGCTGCGGAGGGCAGCCGCGGCTGGCCGGTGGCCGACGGGCGCAGCCCCTGCGCATGGGCGCTCATGGGCACCAGCGGTGCGACGGCGGTCAGGCAGACCAGGCCCAGGGTCAAGGCACGGTGTTTCATGGCGTGGTGCAAATTCATGGTGCAAGGCGGCGCGTCGCCCAAGCGGGGCGGCGCGCAAGGCGATCAATCGTACTGGGTGAAGCGGCTGGGGGTGGACACGCTTTCGCGCAGGAACTGGTAGCGCGGCACATTCTGCTTGAGGCTGGACAGCGGGTTGGAGCCCAGCGACAGGCGCGAGAAGCCGATGAACTCGATCTGGAACATGAGCCGGGTGTTGGAGGACGTGACGCTGCGCTGCAGGCGCTCCAGCACCACGCGGCCGATCCAGCAGCAGCTCTCGTACTCCAGGCCCACCACGGTGTCCACCAGTTTGCGGTCCTGCAGGCTGTAGTTCAGCCGCCCCACGCTGTACCAGCGCCCCCCGGCAGAGGAAGGCTTGTCGCCGCGGTCGCCCCACAGGTCGTTGAGCGGCCACTGCCAGCCCACGTCGATCTGCTCGCTGGGCTCGGTGATCAGGCCGGTGACCTTCTGCATGCGGTAGGCCGCGCTCACCGTGCGGTAGTTGCCGGGCGAATAGCGCGCCCCCACCGTGGTGCGCAGGGACCGGCCGGTCTTGGGGTTGTATTGCACCGTGGAGTCGAAGCCCCACTGCGGCGTCCAGTTGATGCCCGCGCCCAGCAGCACGTCCGACAGCCGCTCGTTCACCGGCGAGCCGCCGGGCATGGTGACTTCCTGGTCGGAAAAGCGCACGCGCTGTGCCACGCCGAAGCGCGCGGCCTCGGCGCCGGTGTCGGGGTCGAGCAGGCGCGTGGTCACGCCCAGCGTGAGCAGGTTGTTGTCGGCCAGCCGGTCCTGTCCGCCAAAGGCGTTCTCGGTGTAGATCGACGCGAAGTTGAAGTCGTTCACCGCGGTGTCGTAGATCGGCAGCAGGCGCTGGTCGCGGTACGGGGTGTAGGTATAGAAGGCGCGCGGCTCCAGGGTCTGCAGGAAGTCGCGGCCGAAATAGCGGGCGTCGCGCTCGAACACCAGGCCGCTGTCCAGGCTGAACGTGGGCAGCGTGCGGCTGGCGGTGCGCTGGCCGTTGGCCAGCGGCGCATCGAACTCGTAGTGCGTGCTGTGCAACTGCACGCGCGGTGTGATGAAACCCGCCGGCGCCAGGAACGGCCGGCTGACCTGCGCCATGGTGTAGCTGCGCTTGGCATTGGGCTGGCCGGTGTAGGCGCGGTCGGCGTGAAAGCTGGTGTAGTCGGCCTCGACACTCGCATCCAGCCCGCCGGCCAGCTGCAGCGGCCGGTACTCCCAGCGCAGCTGCGGCATGCGGTCGTAGGGCGGGATGATGGGCGCGTTCACGTCCTGCAGCGTTTGCCACTTGAGGGTGCGCAGCAGCAGCGAATGCTCGCCGCGCGCCCAGTTCAGCGTCGCGTCGCCCGGCAGCAGGCGCTGGGTGAGCTGGTCGTTCACGCCGCTGCGGCCACTGTTGCGCCGGGAGAAGTCGCGCCAATAGTTGTCGTCGCTCACGCGCTTGATGTCGATGCCCAGTCCCACGCCGCCTGCGGGCGTATCAAAGGTAGCGCGGTGCTTGATGCCGTAGGCCCAGCGGTCGCGGTCGCGCAGCCGGTCGTTGGGCATGTAGTCGGCCGTCAACTCGCCGCTGTAGCGCGGCTCCAGGTAACGGAACTCCGTGCCCAGGGCCACGCCGCGCCGCGTCATGACCGTAGGCGTGATGGTGGCGTCGCGGTTGGGCGCGATGTTCCAGTAGTACGGCTGCGCGTATTCGAAGCCGCTGACGCTGTCCAGCCCGAGCGTGGGCGGCAGCAGGCCGGACTTGCGCCGGTCCGACAGCGGGAAGGTGATGCGCGGAATCGGCAGCACCGGCACGCCCTTGAACTCCAGCACGCCATTCTCGGCCGTGCCGACGTCCTCCACGCGGTCCAGGTGGATGCGCTCGGCGCGCAGGATCCAGTCGGGCTGCCAACTGGCCTCGTCGGTGCGCTCGCAGGTGGTGTAGGTGGCGTTGTGCACCACGGAACGGTCGCGGTCGAGGAAGTCCACGCGCGAGGCCTCGCCATGCGCCGCGGTCTCCAGGAAGCGGTAGCGCGCGTCGCTGAAGAAGCCGGTGAAGGCCTCCACGCGCAGGTCCAGCTGCGAGCCTTCATACCGGTTGCCCGCGCGGTTGATGAGCACGTTGCCACTGGCGCGCGCGCGGTCATCGGCCACGTCGTATTGCATGCGGTCGGCATGCACCACCGTGTCGCCGCGGCGCAGCTCGGCGTTGCCCTCGATCGTGGCCTGGATGTCCGGTTGGCCCGTCACGCGGTCTCCGCGCACGAACACCGGCAGTTGCTGGCGGATGCCGTAGGGCAGCACCTCCTGCAGGCGCGGGCTGGAGCGCAGCGCCGGCGCAGGCTCGGTCGGGACAGCGTCCGCCGCGGGCTGTGCCTGGGCCAGCACGGCCAGTGGCACGCCGCACAGCATCAGGGCCGCCAGCCGCGCCAGCATGCTGCGCGGAGGCAGGTGCGCGGCGAATGGGCGGTGCGTCGGGACGTGCAGGGCGTGGGGCAAGGGGAGACGATCCATGGATTGCGACGGACGGCGGGCCGCTAGGCACGGGCACCGCGGGCCACCCCGCCGGGGAAGGCCGGGTTTGTAGAATCCGATTATCCATGAGCCACCCCTCTTCCCCCACTCCGGCGGGCACATCCGAGCCGGCCACGGGCGCCGTGCATACGGGCGCCGTGCATACGGGCGCCGTGCACTGGACCGACCCGGCCCGCCAAGCCGCCTTCAACGCCTGGCTGGCCCCGCTGGCCGCCTCGCTCCAGTTGCGGCGCGAGTCCCTGCGCCCGGCGTCGGCGGACGCGAGCTTTCGCCGCTACCTGCGTCTGGACGCCGTTGATGGCACCAGCTGCATCGTCATGGACGCGCCTCCCGACAAGGAAGACTGCCGCCCGTTCGTGCAGGTGCAGGCGCTGCTGCAGGCCGCCGGCCTGCGCGTGCCGCAGATCCTGGCCTGGGACGAAGCGCACGGCTTCATGCTGCTGTCCGACCTGGGCGCGCAGACCGCCATCGAGCGCCTGGACCCTGCCAACCCGGCCGCCGCGCACGCCTGGTACCTGCAGGCCGTGGACCTGCTCATCGACTGGCAGCGCGCCTCGCGCCCCGGCGTGCTGCCGGCCTACGACGAGCCGCTGCTGCGCCGCGAGCTGCAGCTCTTTCCCGACTGGTACATCGCCCGCCACCGCCAGGCCACGCTGACCGACGCTCAGCAAACCACGCTGGCCCGCGCCTTCGACGCCATCGTGGCGCAGAACCTGGCGGCCCCCAGCGTGTACGTGCACCGCGACTTCATGATGCGCAACCTGATGGTGGGTGCGGACGAGCGCCTGGGCGTGCTGGACTTCCAGGACGCGGTCTACGGCCCCGTGACCTATGACATCGCCAGCCTGATGCGCGACGCCTTCATCAGCTGGGAAGAAGACTTCGTCATCGACATTACCGTGCGTTACTGGGAGAAGGCCCGGCGTGCGGGCATTCTCGGCGCCGCGAGCGGCAGCGGCTGGGGTGCGGACTTCGGCGACTTCTACCGCGCGGTGGACTTCATGGCGCTGCAGCGCCACCTGAAGGTGGCCGGCATCTTCGCGCGCCTGACGCTGCGCGACGGCAAGCCCAAGTACCTGGCCGACGCGCCGCGCTTTATCGCCTACATCCGCCAGACGGCCGGCCGCTACCGCGAGCTGTCGCCGCTGCTGCGGCTGGTGGACGAACTGGAAGGCACTCAGGCCGCCATGGGCTACGCCTTCGGGCGCGTCTAGGTTTACAAGCCAAATCGGCCTCCAGCGCTTGTCCATCAAGCGCTGGCAGCTACTATTTTTGAAAGATATGCCCCGTTTTCACTGCCCCCTGCCCCTGGCCGCTGATGCGCAGCTCACGCTGCCGCCGACGGCCGCGCGCCATGTGCAGGTGCTGCGCCTGCAGCCGGGCGACGCGGTCACGCTGTTCAACGGCGAGGGCGGCGAGTGGAGCGCCACCGTCACCCACATGGGCCGCAGCGATGTGCAGGTGCAGGTCGGCAGCCACAGCGCCGTGGAGCGCGAGGCCGCGCGCGCCGTGCACCTGGTGGTGGGCATGCCCGCCAACGAGCGCATGGACTGGCTGGTGGAAAAGGCCACCGAGCTGGGTGCCGCGAGCATCCAGCCGATTGCCGCGGCACGCAGCGTGCTCAAGCTGTCCGGCGAGCGCGCCGCCAAGCGCCAGCAGCACTGGCAGGCGATTGCCGTGGCGGCCTGCGAGCAATGCGGGCGCAACCGCGTGCCCTCCGTGCACGCGCCGCTGTCCCTGGCCGACTGGCTGCGCCAGCCCCCTGCCGACGCACTCGCCCCCGACGCGGCGCGCCTGCTGCTGTCGCTGCGCAGCGGCAGCCGCCCGCTGCGGGAAGCCGCGGCCCAGGGCGGCGCCGTCTGGGTGCTGCACGGCCCCGAGGGCGGCCTGACCGCGCAGGAGGAAGACGCCGCGCTGGCCCAGGGCTTTGCGCCGGCCAGCCTGGGCGCGCGCGTGCTGCGGGCGGAAACTGCCTCGGTGGCGGCGCTGGCGCTGCTGGGGCTGGCCTGATGCGCGCACTGGCCCCGGACGACCTGGCGCCGCAGGTCGGCGATGACGCGCTGGACAACGGCGTGAGTGCAGGCATGGGCCTAGGCATGGGCGCCATCGCGGATTTCTTTCGCGACGCCTACAGTTTTGACGATACCGCGCAGGACTCCCCGCTGCTGTGGCACCTGTCGCGCCAGCAGCCGCTCACGCAGGCGCTGAGCGGCCTGTTCCACGGCCCCGCGGCGCTGGTGCAGCTGCGCGTGTGGGTGTTCCTGCAACTGGCGGCGCAGGGCGACGCGCAACTGCCGCGCGAACGCATCGACGAACTCTTTCACGCGCTGCGCCCCGAAGCGCTGGAGACGGTGCTCAAGCGCCTGCGCGACGTGGGCCTGCTGGCCTGGGACGAGACCCAGCGCAGCTACCACCTGCCCGCGCTGGCCCAGCGCGTGGCCGGCCTGCTGGCACCGCTGACCAGCCCCGCGCCCGAGGACGACCACGCCGACGGCGGCGAACTGGCCGCCCTGCTGGGCCAGGTGGTGGGCGCCAACCAGTTGGGCAGCGTGGATGCCGGCCAGGTGCAGCTGCTGCAGGCGCAGCTGGCGCGCCTGCACGGCGAGTTTGCCGACGCCATCGCCAGCGGGTCCGAGTTCCGCCTGCGCGAGGCGCGCAAGCGCTACGACCGCGCAGCCCAGCTCATCGACCGCGCCTCCGACGCCATCACCGCCATCATCGGCAACAGCCACGGCCACCTGCTGCTGGAGCGCGCGGCGCGCGGCCTGGGCCAGGCGCAGTCGCGCCTGCTGGCCATGGCCAGCCAGTTCAACCGTGCGCTGCAGCAGGTGGACCGCCAGCGCGTGACGCTGGGCACCACCGGCATCACCAGCACCGACGTGAAGCGCTGGCTGCAGGCCGCGCCGCAGTTGCACCGCCTGCTGGACGGCGCCGTGGCCCAGCCCACGCAACTGGCCACGCTGGCCCCGCACGAGCTGCTGGACGTGGTGGAGGCCGAGTTCGAACGCGACCGCCCCCAGCCCGCGCTAGCCGAGGCCCTGCCCAGCGCGCAGAGCGCCCCGACCGGCACGCTGACCGCCGTGGCCCTGCCGCGCGAGCTGGGCGACCTGAATGCGCTGCTCGCCGAATGGGCCCGCGTCGGCGGCCATGCCGATACCGCCCGCACCGCGGCCGAGGCCCTGCTGGGCCCGCGCCCCGGCGCCACGCGCTACGCGCAGCTGGCCTACAAGGCCCAGCTCATGCCCCTGCTGGGCGATCCGCAGGCCGCCGTGCTGCCGGGCCTGACGGGCGAGCTGGCGCGCCAGCCGTGGCGCATCGAATGGCAGCCGCAGGCCGAGCCGCTGGACCACCACCAGGTGGAGCTGCTCAGCCGTGGCCGGCTGGTGCCGGCCGAACCCGACAGCCCCCAGGGCACCGAGGAAGTGAAGAATGGATGACGCCGCCCTGCTGATCGCCGAGCTGCTCACGCGCCGCTGGCTGCCCCGCAGCCACCCGCGTGTGAAGCGCGCGCTGGTCGATGCCGAACTCTTTGCCCAGGTGGAGCAGCGCCTGGCCCAATCCGGCCTGCGCTGGATGGACAGCATCTACGCCGACCACGTGAGCGTGGCCCTCTTGAGCGCCGCGCAGAACGGAGTGATGGGCGAGTCCGGCCTGAACGCCAACAACAACCTGGAGCTGCCGCGCGACGCGCAGGCGCTGCTCATCGTGCTGTGGGCGCTCATCGTTTTACCGAAGCGCGAGCGCCAGACCAGCCGCGTGCAGGAGGCCGACGCGGGGCAGAACGACTTCTTCCCCGGCGCCAAGCCCCTGCCCCAGGCCAGCGTGGCCAGCCCCGTGCTGTCGTACAAGGCGCTGCTGGAAGACTACGGCCCGCAGCTGGGCAAGAAGCTGCGCCTGGACGCCAACCTCAAGCTGCTGGAGCGCCATGGCTTCATCCTGCGCCGCCAGGACGAGATCGCCGAGGGGCCGCTGCTGGACGTGCTGCTGGACTACGACGTGCTCGCCCCGCGCATCCTGGACGGTGCGCTGGCCGACGTACTGCTGCGCGAGCGCGCGGCTGCGCCGGAATCCGAGCCAAATCAGCCTCTAACGCCCGAACAGCAAGCGCCAGCAGCTATGAATAACGAAGCATCCACGGTGCAGGAGAACTGACCGCCATGTTCCACCTGCAAACCCTGGAACTCGTTCACTGGGACTACTGCCAGCGCGTGTCGCTGCCGCTGGACGGCTCCATCATCACGATTGCCGGCCCCAACGGCTCGGGCAAGACCACGCTGCTGGACGCCATGCGCACCCTGCTGGGCCTGCGCTGCTCGGCCCCGCGCGACTACCGCACCTATGCGCGCCACGCCGGCGCGCAGACCGCCTGGCTGCGCGCCGTGGTGGACAACCGGCCGCAGGGCCGGCAAAGCTCCAGCCGCCCGTTTGCGCGCCGCCTGCTCTACAGCGACCAGGTCACGCTGGCCTGCCGCATCGACAAGAACGGGGGCGACTGGCAGCGCCGCTACTGCCTGGTGGAGGGCGATGTCTCCATCGAGCAGCTGCTGGACATGCCCGAGAAGGACCTGGGCTTCATGGGCGTGGAGGCCTGGGGCCGCGTGCTGGCCGCCGCCGGCCTGTCGCCGGCGATTGCGCGCGTGCTCTCGCTGGAGCAGGGCCAGACCGACCGGCTGTGCGAATTCAGCCCGCGCGAGCTGCTGCGCCTGGTGTTCGACGTGTTCGGCGACCAGCAGGTGCTGGACGCCTACGACCAGGCGCGCGAGCACCAGCAGCAGCTGGCGCGCGAGATGGCGCAGGCCGAGCGCGAGCTGGACCACAGCCGCGCGCAGCTCTCCGAACTGCACAACCGCGTGACCAACTACAAGACCTGGCAGATGCGCCTGGCCGAGCGCGAGCGCCTGGCCACCGAGGTGCTGCCCGTGCTCGGCTGGTGGGGCGAGCGCGAACAGCTCACCAAACAATTGCGCGAGTTGCGCCGCCAGAAGGCCCAGCACCGCGCGGCCCTGGCGGAGCAGGCGGTGCAGAACAAGCGCCTGCTGCACCTGCTGGAGGAAGGCACGCGCGCGCAACAGCAAGCCGAGCAGCTGCGCGCAGAGCGCGACCAGGCGCGCACGCAGCTGGACGAGGCCACACGCCACGAAGCCCCGCTGGAAAAGCTGGCCCAGCGCGAGCAGGAGCTGCTGGCGCTGGTGGACAAGGGCAGCAATGCCGACGAATTGCAGGCCCACCTGGCCCAGTTGCAGGACCAGGAATCGGCCCTGCAGGACGAGCGCAGCCAACTCACCCAGCGGCGCAAGCTGGCCGCCGCGCAGCTCGCCGCGCTCGAAGGCCAGAGCCTGCCGCCGCTGCCGCCCGAGGTGCTGCGCTTTCGCAAACAACTGGCCAACGCCGGCATCGGCCACCGCTTCGTTGCCGAAACCGTGGAAGTGCAGGACGAGCGCTGGCGCGCCGCCATCGAGGGCGTGCTGCGCGGCCACCGCTGGGTGGTGCTGCTGGACCAGGCCAACGACCTGGCCGAGGCCTGGGAGCTGGGCGAGCGCGAGCGCTACCGCCACTACATCGTCGAGCCGGGCAGCGTGGCGCTGAAGGGCGAGAGCGGCACGCTACTGGAGCATGTGCGCTTCACCGCGCCCGTGCCGCGCTGGCTGGTGCAGCAACTGCAGAACCTGCGCTGCGTGGCCGACCCGCGCGAGGGCAAGAAGCTGGGCGGCACCTGGATCACGCCCCAGGCCTACATGCACGACGGGCGCGGCGCGCGCTCCATGTGGGTGGAGGCGCATGAGCACCAGTTCGGCGCCAGCGCCGTGCAGGCACGCCGCAGCGCGGCCGAGCGCGACCTGGCCCGCATCGATGCGCAGCTGGCACCCGTGCTGGACCAGCTCATGGCCCTCAAGCGCCAGATCACCGACACCCGCCGCGCCCTGGAAGGCCACAGCGCCGCCGAGGAGCTGGCGCGCCGCTGCGAAGAGTTTGGCCAGGCGCGCGAACAGTTGCCCGCCGCCAAGCAGGCGCGCGTGGCCGCCGCCCAGCTGTGGCAGCGCCTGGAGCAGGAATCCGCCCGCGCCCACGACCGCCACCGCGCCTTCAACGACGAGCACAAGCGCCTGGAGGCGCAGCTGCAGCGCGCGCGCGGCGACAGCGAGCGCGCCGCGCAGGAGTGGAGCGCGCGCCGCCGCCAGCAACAGGGGGCCGTGGCCCGCAGCCAGGCCCAGCGCGCGCAGTTCCCGGCGCGCTGGATCACGCCCGCCGCCATGGGCGCGCTGGTCGACGAATACGTGAACGACACCCAGGCCAAGCTGCGCCTGCATGCCGTGGAGCAGGAGCTGGAGCAAGGCACCTGGGAGCAGGACGCCACCGTGGAAGAACGCCACCGCCGCATGGACGTGACGGTGCGCGAGCAGGCGGCCAGCCTGTCGGACCACCAGGTCAAGAACGCCCAGGCCGCCACGGCGGTGCTGAACGCGCGCGAGAGCTACATCGAGGTGCTGCGCAGCACGGTGCGCCGCTACCGCAAGAACATCCAGGAGCTGGGCCAGCTGGCCGGTGTGGAAGTGGCGGCCGACCTCCCCCTGCTGGAGAACGACGACACCGTGCTCGCCCAGGCGGGCCTGAAGGTGCATTTCGCCTTCGACGGCAAGGGCAGCATCGGGCTGAACGACGGCGAGGCCTCGGGCGGGCAGCAGGTCATCAAGTCGCTGATCCTGCTGGTGGGCCTGCTGAAAGACGAGGAAAGCGGCTCGGGCGGCTTCGTCTTCATCGACGAGCCCTTCGCCCACCTGGACGTGCGCAACATCCAGCTCGTGGGCCACTTCCTGCGCAGCACGCGCGCGCAGTACGTGCTGACCACGCCCATCACGCACAACCTGGAGGTGTTCGAGCCCGCCGAGATCACCCTCGTGACCAGCAAGAAGCCCGCCGGCAGCCGCTGGGCGCCGCCCATCGCCGTGGCCAAGCGGCGCGGCGTGCCGGAGCTCAAACCCCTCAGCGCATGACCGCCCCGCGCACGCAACCCAACGGGCACAGGCGCCGTACGCGGCACGGCGCACCGTGGACGAGCCTGCCAACGTTGCGCCCCGCCCAACAGGCCCTTTTGTGCGACTGGCTGCGCGCCGACGCGGCAGAACGCCAATGGCAGTCCCTGCTGGACATTGCGCGCGCACAGCGGCTGGAAGCGCTGGGCAACGCCCGCTTCGCGCCGCTGTTGTGGCTGGGCGGCTCGCTCACTCTGAATGCCCCGGGGGCTGCATCGACGTAGCGGCTGCCGACCTGTGCAGCCTGCCCACGCGCCTGTTTGGCGCGCCGGCTCAGGTGCGGGCGCCCCGCCGCTACTGGCTGGTCGAGAACCGCGCGAGCTTCGAGCGCCAGGCATTGGCGGCCGCGCCCGGCCCTTGCGTGGTGTAGCTGCCCGGCCAGCCGCCGCAGAGCTGGCGGGAGGCGATGCAGTGGCTGCAACATCGTCCCACGACAGGGCATCGGGACAACTCATCGCCCCCCCTGGCAGGCCAGACCTACAGCTCACGGCAACTACCTATTCTCAGACCGCGCGCGGGCCGCCTACAGTGCACACAGCGTGCGCGGTCCGCAGCCCCGCGCCTCTGAGAAAAGGAGCTTGCGTGAACCAGGAGGCCACGGGCCGCCGCGGCCTCGCCCTGCGGACGCTGGATGCACTCATCACGACCGATCCCCATCAGCGCATCCGCCTGGCTATGGCGGGGGTGTCGGCGCTGCTGATGCTGGGCTGCATCGGGGCGATGCACCTGGTGGCCGCCGCAGGCCTGACCGATCCCGTGCCGGTGTACTGGTGGACCCTGGCGTGCGGCGCGGGCATCACCACGGTGTTCGTGCTCATCCGCAGCGGCGCCAGCCGGCGCTTTGCCGACCCGTCGCTCACGCTGTTCCAGATCGTCTATGCGATTGCCTGCAACGCGGCGGCCTATGTGATCGCCGGCCCCGCGCGCGGCATTGCGCCACCCATTCTCGCGGTCATCATGATGTTCGGCGTCTTCGGGCTCACCCCCCGCCAGATGGTGGGCGTGGCGCTCTACGGGCTGGTGGCCTTTGGTGCAGCGGGCGCCGTGGTGCAGTGGTGGCATCCGCGTTGGCTGCCGCCCGACAGCCAGCCCCCGGCGCTGTCGGCGGCCTACCTGGTCATGATTGCGATGGTGTTGGCCAGCAGCACCTTCCTCACCAAGCGCGTACACAGCGCGCGGGCCCGTCTGCGCAGCCAACAGCGCGAGCTGGCCGCCGCCGTGGAGCAGATCCGCGAACTGGCCATCCGCGACGAGCTCACAGGCCTGCCCAACCGCCGCTGCATGCTGGAGATGATGCGGCTGGAGCATGCGCGCGCGCAGCGCAGCCGGCAGCCCCTGCTGCTGGCGCAGCTGGACCTGGACCATTTCAAGGCGGTGAACGACACGCACGGCCATGCGGCCGGCGACGTGGCGCTGCAGTCGTTCGCGCAGACGGTGCACGGCTGCGTGCGGGCCAGCGACCTCCTGGCGCGCTGGGGCGGCGAGGAGTTCCTGCTGCTCATGGCCAATACCCACCCGGCGGACGGCACGCGTCTGCTGGAGCGCGTGCGCGCCACCGTGGCCGCCACGCCCGTGGCCCTGCCAGGCGGCATGCAGCTGTCTCTGACGGTGTCGGTCGGGCTGGCGGAACTGGCCCACGGCGAGAGCACCGCCGCGCTGCTGCAGCGCGCGGACGCGGCCCTCTACGGCGCCAAGCGCCTGGGGCGCAACCGCGTGCTGCTCGCGCACTGAGGGCGGGTTTGCTCCTAAAAAAGTAGCTGCTAGCGCTTGCTACACAAGCGCCGCAGGCCGATTTGGCTCAAGCCGCCACGGGCTGCGCCCGGCGCACCGGGCAGCGCTGCTCCAGCCACGACTCCAGTTGCGCGAACACGGGCGCCGCGTCGCGCTCGTTGAAGATCTCGTGGTACAGCCCCGCAAAGCCCTGGGCATGCACCACGGCCGGGGGCGCCGCTGCCGCGAAGGCACGGCTGCCCGCGGGATTGACGATGCGGTCGTCCTCACCCCACAGCAGCAGCGTAGGAACCGTCCAGCGCGCGGCGCGCGCCAGCGTGGCGGGGCCGGCATCGGCAATGAAGCGAGCCAACCGCGCGCTGATGCGGTCGTGGCAACGCCGGTCGGCCCGGTAGGCGGCCACCACGGCCGGGTCGTGCGACAGGTGTTCAGGGTTCAGGCCGTTGCCCACGCGCAGGTTGGGCACCAGCCGGGGCAGCGTGGCCAGCAGCAGCTTTTGCAGCGGGTTCATGAAAGTGGCCAGCGCGGGCGACGAGAGCACCAGCGCATCCACGGGGCGCACGCCCCGCGCCACGAAGCTCGCCGCCACCAGCCCGCCCATGCTGTGGCCCAGCAGCACCAGCGGCTCGCCGGGCCGCAGCCGCGTGCGCGTGGCGTCCACCAGGTCCGCCAGGTCGGCCAGCAGGCGCAGGTCGCTGGTGAGGCCGCCTCGCGGCCCGCCGGAGTCGCCGTGGCCGTAGTGGTCGTAGCCGCGCACGCTGAAGCCCCAGCCGTTCATGCGCTGGGCCAGAGCCTCGTAGCGCCCCGCGTGCTCGCCCAGGCCGTGCACCAGCAGCACGGCGCCGCGGCGCTCCTGCGCGGGCAGCGGCCAGTCCTGTACGGCGAGGTTTTCACCGTCGCTGGCGGTGAAGGGGCGCAGCGTGGGTTCGCTCAGTTCCTCCATGGCCGTGCGCGTTTTCAGGCCGGCATGCTGGCGATCACCTGCGCCACGGCCGCGGTGAGCTTCTTGGCGTAGGGCACGTGCAGGAACTCGTTGGGGCCGTGGGCATTGCTCTTGGGGCCGAGCACGCCGCAGACCATCATCTGCGCCGTCGGGAAACCGCGGCTCAGCATGTTCATGAGCGGAATCGTGCCGCCCTGGCCGATGTAGCCGCAAGGCGCGCCGAAGTGCGCCTGGCTCGCGGCGTTGAGCGCCTGCTCGAACCACGGCGTGATGGCCGGGGCGTTCCAGCCGCTGGCCGCGCCATCGGGGGCGAAGGTGACCTTGGCCTGGTAGGGTGCGTTGTCCTCCAGCACGGCCTTCATCTCCTGCAGGCAGGCGGCGGCGTCCACCAGCGGCGGCAGACGCAACGACAGCTTGAAGGCCGTGTAGGGGCGCAGCACGTTGCCCGCATCCTTGAGGGCGGGGAAGCCCTCGGCGCCCGTCACGCTGAGCGTGGGCTCCCAGGTGCGCTTGAGCAGCGCCTGTACCGGGTCGGTGGTGGTGGGCAGGGCAAACACCGTGCTGCCACCGCAATCGGCATGCGCCCAGGGGAAACGCTTGTAGACCTCCTCGCCCAGGATGGCGGCGGTGGCCCGCGCCTGCGCCAGGCGGTCGGGTGGCACCTCGCAGTGGAAGTGCGCAGGCAACAGGCGGCCCGTGGCCGAGTCCTCCAGCCGGTCGAGCACCTGGCGCATGATGCGAAACGACGACGGCACCAGACCCGATGAGTCGCCCGAGTGCACCCCCTCGGTGAGGATCTGGACCTTGAGCGTGCCGCTGGCCATGCCGCGCAGGCTGGTGGTGAGCCACAGCTGGTCGTAGTTGCCCGCGCCCGAGTCCAGGCAGATTACCAGCGCCACGTCGCCCAAGCGGGTCTTCAGCGCGTCGATGTAAGGCAGCAGGTCGGCGGAGCCGCTCTCCTCGCAGGTCTCGATCAGGCCCACGATGCGCGGGTGCGGCACGTTCTGGCGCTTGAGCTCCTGCACCGCGGCCACGCTGGCGTAGACCGCGTAGCCGTCGTCGGCGCCGCCCCGGCCGTAGAGCTTGCCGTCCTCGTACTTGGGTGTCCACGGGCCCAGGTCGCTGCGCCAACCCTCGAATTCGGGCTGCTTGTCCAAGTGGCCATACATCAGCACGGTCTGCGTGGACCGCGGCTGGGTGGCCGCCACCTCGAAGAACAGCACCGGAGTGCGCCCCGGCAGGCGCACGATCTCCAACTGCAGGCCGGCCACCTTTTGCGCCTCGACCCACTGCGCGGCGTTGCGCAGCACAGTCTCCAGGTGGCCCTGTTCGCGCCAGTCGGGCGCAAAGCCCGGCGACTTGGCGGGAATGCGGATGTAGTCGGTGAGCTGCCGCAGGATGTCTTCGTCCCACACCCGCCCCACGCGTTCCAGCGCGAGTGCGGCATCCAGGGCGGCGGCGGGCAGGCGGTCGTTCATGGCGGAACCTCTGTCGGTGCGCAAAAGGCGCAGGATACGCCAACACCCGCCGCCCGGCGACGGCGATCTGCACGGCGCCCTATTAGGGCCTGTTCACACTATTTTTGCCAGTGCGAATGGCGTGAAAACCGCGCCAATCTAGGCGCGTGACGACGCCAAGGCCGGGGCCTTGGCTAGGAGGGCAACGACGCGTGGCGCGGTTTTCACTCCGTTCCCTCCGGGTTGCGATCAAAAAGGGCCATTCGCGGCGTTGCCAAGCCTCGCTGGGGTAGCACCCCAGCTTCGTTTGGCGCCTTGCGCCTGGCCCTTTTTGATCGCAACGCATCTGGCAAAAATAGTGTGAACAGGCCCTAGTCCACCGCCGGTACGGGCGCGGGGCGCGGTGCCGCCAGCGCCGTGGACTCCACCCGGTTGCGCCCGGCGAGCTTGGCTGCATACAGCGCCTCGTCGGCCCCCTGAACGAGCCTGTCCCAGCCATCCGCGGGCTGCAGGGGCCCGCCGCACACGCCGATGCTCACGGTCACCGGTATCTCCTTGCCGCCGCCCACACAGGGCAAGCGCTCCACGGCGCGGCGCAGCGTCTCGGCAAGCTCCAGGGCCCCGCCGAGCGGGGTGTGCGGCAACAGGACCATGAATTCTTCACCCCCGTAGCGACCCACCAGGTCCTGCGCCCGCAGGCGCGTGCGCAGCAGGTCCGCCACATGGCGCAGCACGCTGTCGCCCGCCAGGTGGCCATGGCTGTCGTTGACGAACTTGAAGTGATCGATGTCCACCAGCATCACCGCGTAAGGCTCGCGCAGGCGCACGGCGCGTGCCACATCGCGCTCCAGCGCCATGATGAGCGAACGGCGGTTGACCAGCCCCGTGAGCGCATCGTGCGCGGCGAAATAGCGGTTGTCGGCATCGGAGCGGTCCTTGCCCATGAGGATGAAGCCCAGCGAACTCAGGATCACCACCACGAAGGCCGCCATGAAGGTGATGGACTGCATGGCGTTGCCCTGCATCAGCCCCTCGGCCGGTATGTCGCGCGTGGCGGCGAGCATTCCGCGCACCCCCAGCAGCAGTACCTCCATCACCAGGCCCACGCTGAGCAGCGTCGCGCCGCGCAGGGACGCAGCCGGCCGCTCGCGCCACAGGGACCACAGCACCATGCCCAGCTGCAGCGGTGGCACCACGCCCGCCGTGACGATGCGTGCGCGGTAGTCGTCAATGAAGAACGCAAACAACAGCGCTGTCGCCGCGACCGGCACCGCCATGCGGCGCCACGGCAACGCCCGCCCCTGGAACTGGTGCACGGCGGCCAGCACCATGGCGAACGTGCCCGACAGCAGCGTGTTGGCCAGGACGATGCTGGCCCAGTCGGACACCAGGCCGCGCAGGGCGTACAGCACGTACGTGGAGGTGTGCATCATCAGCCCCAGCGCCCACAGGCTGATGCCCTCGCGGCGCCCCGGCCGCACCGCGCCCAGGGATGCCGCCATGGTGAGGGAAGCCGCCGCGGTCATCAGCAGCATGGTGGGCACATCGAGGAACGGCATGGAAACGGCAAGGGTGGGCGAGCCCCGGGCCAGGCGCGCAGCGCGCGAGGATAACCGCCCCGCCCCGGCGAGGCCCGCACTCAGGTAAGCGCGAGGGCCCCCACGCGCAGGTCGGCCACCTCAGCCATTGGCGCGGGTGCATGCGCAGGTGCCCCAATCAGGGACGCGTCGCCCAGGGCCGGCCCCAGTCTGAACACCTGCACGGCCGCGGCCAGGCGCGCCGCCTGCTCGCGCAGGCTGTGCGCGGCGGCGGCGGACTCCTCCACCAGCGCGGCGTTCTGCTGCGTCATCTGGTCCAGCTGGCCCACGGCCTGGTTGACCTGGCCAATGCCGCCGGCCTGCTCAGACGCTGCGGCCGTGATCTCGCCAATGATGTCGCCCACGCGCTGCACGCTGCCCACGATCTCGCCCATGGTGCTGCCGGCGTCCTGCACCAGGCGCGCGCCCGTCTCCACCTTCTCCACCGAGGCCTGGATGAGCTGCTTGATCTCGCGCGCCGCCTCGGCGCTGCGGCCCGCCAGACTGCGCACCTCGCCCGCCACCACGGCAAAGCCGCGGCCCTGTTCGCCGGCGCGTGCGGCCTCCACGGCGGCGTTCAGCGCCAGGATGTTGGTCTGGAAGGCAATGCCGTCGATCACGCCGATGATGTCGGCGATCTTGCGCGAGCTCTGGTTGATGTCGTCCATGGTGGTCACCACCTCGCCCACCACCTGACCGCCGCGGGCCGCCACCTGCGCGGCGGAGGCCGCGAGCTGGTTGGCCTGGTGGGCCGCATCGGCGGACTGGCGCACGGTGGCCGTGAGCTGGTCCATGCTCTGCGCCGTCTGCGCCAGGCTGCCGGCAGTGGCCTCCGTGCGTGCCGACAGGTCCTGGTTGCCGCTGGCGATCTCGGCGCTGGCTGTGTCGATGCTGTCCACAGCCGTGCGCACCTCTTGCAGCATCTGCACGTAGCGCAGGCGCATGCCTTCCACTTCCCGCACCAGCGTGCCGATCTCGTCGCGCCGCGTGGTCTCGAAGCTCTGCGTCAGGTCGCCCTGCGCGACGAGCGTGATGGCCTGCGTGAGCCCGGTCAGCGGCTGGCTAACGCCGCGGCGCAGCATCACGAACAGACCCACGCCCAGCAAGCCAACGGCCAATGCCATCAATCCCCACACGGCCCAGGTGACGTGGCGCTGGCCGGCCATGGCCTCGGCGTCCGGCACCTCGGCAACCACCCACCATCCGCCCTGTGTCTTGCGCAGCAGCGCCCAAGGGTCCTGCGCGCCGGGCGAATACACCGCCGCCGCGTCGCGCACGAAGCCCTCTGGCGCAGCCACCAACGCCTCGAAGAACGCCCGTGACTGGGGGAAGGCCTCCAGCACCCGCTGGCCCCGCGCCGTGGGGTGGTACACGAAGCCGGCCTGCTCCAGCCCGGCGCCGGGGTTGATCACGTACACGCCGCCGTGCTCGAAAAAGCGCGTCTGCTCCACCTGCTTTTGCAGCATGGCGTGGAAGATGCTGACGTCATTGCCGATGAACAGCAGCGCCACCACCTTGCCTGCCGTGTCCTTGACCGGCAGGTAGTGGCCCATGTAGGGCTTGCCTGCGACCACGGTGATGCCGGTGTAGGGCTCGCCCTTGGCGACTGCCGCGTAGGCAGGATCGGCACGGTCCAGCGGCGTGCCCTGCTGGCGCTGGCCTTGCGCATCTTTCACCGAGGTGGTGATGCGCACGAAGTCGTCGCCCTTGCGCGCAAACACCGTGGCCACGCCGCCGGTCTCGTTGGCAAACTTGTCCACCGCACTGTAGTCCTCGTTGACCAGCGCGCCGAAGCTGCGCAGCTCCCCCGCGCCCTCGTCGAGCTGCATGGTGGCCTCGAAGTAGCGGCGAAAGCCGCGCATGGTGGCCTGGACCAGCTCACGGTTGGTGTTGTCCGCCGCATCCAGCGAATGGGCGACGGCCTGGGTGGTGCCGCCAATGCTCTGCACCAACTGCGCCCGCGTGCTGCGTTCGGTCAGAACCGCCAGGGCCAGCCCCACGCCCACCAGCACCAGGGCCACAAGCCCCAGGGCGGTCAGCGTGACCCGGCGGGCAACGGAATGGTGGGCAAGCGAAACGGCGGCCATGCATGTCTCCAGAAAAAGGGTGCGCCGGGTCGTCCCGGTCTGTCTGGAAATCTACGGCAGGCCTGCCGTTACATCTATTCACAATATCCCTTACGCGGTCTCACGTACCACGCATCCCGCCCAGAGGCCCGGCATCGGAAACCGAGGAATTTAGCCTCTAGCGCTTGCCCATCAAGCGCTGATAGCTACATTTTCAATAGCAACAAACCCCACCAGCGAGAAATGTCCCCTGCGCGCCGGGCTGGACGGTGCGCTTGTATCTTTAAACCAGACCAGCGCGGTAGAGTCTGAACGCCGTTGAGGCGGCCAGACCGGCCCGTGCAGTTTGGTAGGCGCTGGGGTGATAGAGCCCGTGACTGAGTACAGAACGCATGGCCGCCGCGCTGGTCTTCGTGAAGCCCGAACGGTTACGCGCGCCTTGATTGAGCGCGCATGCACAAGCAAGGGATCTGAAGATCATGTCTGTTACCTCAGTGACGGTGGGCATCGACGTGGCCAAGGCGCACGTGGATGTCTGTGTGCTGGGTGCCAAGAGCAGCGCCCAGCGGTTTGACAACGATGCCGAAGGCCACTCGGCGCTGGCGGCTGCCCTGCAGCCCCTGGACGTGGGTCTGGTGGTGATGGAGGCCACCGGCGGCTACGAGGCCGCGTTAGCGTGTGCCCTGCAGGCCACAGGCCTGCCCGTGGCGGTCATCAACCCGCGCCAGGCGCGCGACTTCGCCAAATCCATGGGACGCCTGGCCAAGACCGACGCGGTGGATGCGCGCACGCTGGCCGAGCTGGCAGCGGTGCTGCTGCGCCGCGACGATCTGCAGCGCTTCTTGCGCCCCCTGGCCGATGAGCGCCAGCAGTGGCTCGCGGCCCTGGTCACGCGCAGGCGCCAGTTGCTGACCATGCTCCATTCGGAGCGCCAACGGCTGCAGATCACGCCCAAGAAGCTGCACGCCAGCATCGAGGCCATCGAGGCGGCGATCAAGGCGCAGCTCGATGAGATCGAAGAGCAGATGGTCACGCATGTGCGCGAGCACTTTGGGGAGCTCGACACGCTGCTGCAGTCGGCTGCGGGAGTCGGCCCGGTGGCCAGTGCCACGATGATTGCCGAGCTGCCAGAGCTGGGCCGGCTGAACCGGCGCGAGATCGCTGCATTGGTGGGCGTGGCGCCCATGGCCAATGACTCCGGCGGCAGCAAGGGCAGGCGGCGCGTACAAGGCGGGCGCTTCGAGATCCGCCGCGTGCTGTACATGGCAACGCTCACGGCCACCCGCTACAACCCGGCCATCAAGGCCTTCTACGAGCGTCTGAAGGCCGCTGGCAAGTTGCCCAAGGTCGCCCTGGTCGCTTGCATGCGCAAGTTGCTCACCACGCTCAACGCCATGGTGCGCACTGGAAAACCTTGGGACAAGTCGCTTCATTGCGCTTGACTTCGAAGACGGTTACTCAGTCGTGCTCGAAACGGAACACTGCCGTACCCGCACGCGCATTGGGCAGCCAGCGCACCTCGCGCCCGTCCTGCAGGCCGAAGGCGTCCAGGATGCGCAGCTTGTTCTTGTGCGCCAGCACCTCGAAGTCCTTGAACGTGCCCACGCGGATATTGGGCGTGTCGTACCACTGGTAGGGCAGGCGCCGGGTGACGGGCATGCGCCCGCGCAGCACCGACACGCGGTTGGGCCAATGCGCGAAATTGGGGAAGGCGACGATGCCGCTCTTGCCCACGCGCGCAGTCTCGCGCAGCATCACCTCGGCATTGCGCAGGTGCTGCAGCGTATCGATCTGCAGCACCACGTCGAAGCTGTTATCGCCGAACATCGCCAGCCCCTCGTCGAGGTTGAGCTGGATCACGTTCACGCCGCGGCGCACGCAGGCGAGCACGTTGGCGTCGGCGATCTCGATGCCGTAGCCGCTGCAGCCGCGTTCGCGCTGCAGGTAGTCCAGCATCGCGCCATCACCGCACCCCAGGTCGAGCACGCGCGCGCCTTCGGGCACCAGGCGCGCAATGGCTTGCATGGTGGCGTGGTCGCTCATGGTTGTCCTCCCTGCAGCCCCTTGGCAACACTATCGAAATAAGAGCGCACCACGCTCATGTAGCGCGGGTCATCAAGCAAGAACGCATCATGCCCGTGCGGGGCGTCGATCTCGGCGTAGCTCACGTCGCGGCGGTTCTCCAGCAGCGCGTGCACGATCTCGCGGCTGCGCTGGGGCGAGAAGCGCCAGTCGGTGGTGAAACTCACCAGCAGGAACTTGGCACGCGCCACGGCCAGCGCCTGCGCCAGATTGCCGCCATGCTGGCGCGCGGGGTCGAAGTAGTCGAGCGCGCGCGTGATGAGCAGGTAGGTGTTGGCGTCGAAATAGTCGCTGAACTTGTCGCCCTGGTAGCGCAGGTAGCTCTCGATCTGGAACTCGATGTCCTGCGTGCTGTATTTCAGGTCCATGCCCTCGCGCAACTGGCGCCCGAACTTCTCGTTCATCACGTCGTCGCTCAGGTAGGTGATGTGGCCGATCATGCGCGCGATGCGCAGCCCGCGCTTGGGGATCACGCCGTGGCGGTAGAAGTGCCCGCCGTGAAAGTCCGGGTCAGTGACGATGGCCCGGCGCGCCACTTCGTTGAAGGCGATGTTCTCGGCCGTGAGGTTGGGGGCGCTGGCCACGACCACGGCGTGGCGCATGCGTTCGGGGTACTGCAGCGTCCAGGAAAGCGCTTGCATGCCGCCCAGGCTGCCGCCCATTACTGCCGCCAGTTGCGCGATGCCCAGGCGGTCCAGCAGGCGCGCCTGCGCATCGACCCAGTCCTCCACCGTGACGACGGGGAAGTCCGCACCGTAGACCTCGCCCGTGTCCGGGTGGCGGTGCATGGGCCCCGTGGACCCGAAGCACGAGCCCAGGTTGTTGACGCCGATGACGAAGAACTGGTTGGTATCGACAGACTTGCCCGGCCCAATCATGTTGTCCCACCAGCCCTCGCTCCTGGGCTGGCCTGCGTAGCTGCCTGCGACGTGGTGTGAGGCATTGAGCGCATGGCATACCAGTACGGCGTTGGAGCGGTCGGCGTTGAGCGTGCCGTAGGTCTCGTAGGCCAAGGTGTAGTCGCGGATCGAGGCCCCCGACTGCAGCGGCAGGGGCTCGGCGAAGTGCATGGTTTGCGGTGTGGCGATGAACGACATGAAAAAACCCGGCTTCGCTAAACAACGAGGCCGGGTCCGGGTGCGTGCTGGGGTGGCAGGCGTGTCGATCGGTCACGTCTTTAGCTGGATTTGTAAAGCGCCCGCAAGCGGTGCAAATCGGCGCGTCTGCGGGCCATTATGCCAAAGGCGTCGCATCTCCCGCAAACAGCGCCAGCAGGCCCAAGACCAGGAAGATCAACGCAGACACCAAGTGCACCACGCGGATCGGCACCTTCTTCACCAGCCGATCCCCCAGCCAGACCACGGGCGCATTGGCCAGCATCATGCCCAGCGTAGTACCCGCCACGACCCAGAGGTAGGCGCTGTACTGCGCAGCCAACATGACGGTGGCGACCTGCGTCTTGTCGCCCATCTCGGCCAGGAAGAACGCCACCAGCGTCGTGCCGAACACGCCGAAGCGCGGCGCCGCACCGTCACCGTCGTCGTCCAGCTTGTCGGGAATCAGCATCCACACCGCCATCGCAATGAAGGAAAGACCCAGCACCCAGCGCAGCACCTGCGGCCCCAGCACGGTGGTCACCCACGACCCCACCGCGCCTGCCAGCGCGTGGTTGGCCAGCGTGGCCACGAAAATGCCCAGCACGATGGGCCAGGGCTTGCGAAAGCGTGCGGCGAGCACCAGCGACAGCAGCTGGGTCTTGTCACCCATCTCGGCAAGGGTGACGATGGCGGTGGAGACGAGGAAGGCTTCCATGGGGCGGTCGTAATAGGATTCCGGCCGGAAGTACATCGGACAGCATTGACCACGCTCCGACTCCGGCCTGATGGATCGGTACGCGGTCAATGGTCTCGCCCGACCCGCTGTGGCAGCGGGTCCCATGCACCATGGCGCCCAAGGGCCCCAAGTCTGTTGATGCATGCATCCTCTCGCGTCGCAGTCGCAGCGGACTCGCGCGGGGCAGGCTACTCCCCAAAGACAGCGGAGGATTGTATCCGGTCGAAGAAGGCACCTTTTTGCCCAGCTAGACACAGTAGTTACCCTGGAAAGTGTTGCAGGCGCGCAATTACGACATCTTTGGGGTTATGGCAATGCTTGATAATGGCCGTGCAGTTCTGCCATGCGGAAGTGCACGCTGCGGTGTCTGGTCAGTTTCGCGTCTTTGAAGTCGTCACAGGTTTGTTGATTGCGTCGGGCTCCATCGCATTTCATGTTTTTTCTAGGAGTCCGATCATGGGCAACAAACTCTACGTGGGCAACCTGCCCTATACCTTCCGCGACCAGGATCTGGAGCAGACCTTCAGCCAATTCGGCGCCGTGCAAAGCGCCAAGGTCATGATGGAGCGCGACACCGGCCGCTCCAAGGGTTTCGGCTTTGTCGAAATGGGCAGCGACGCTGAAGCCCAGGCCGCCATCCAGGGCGCGCATGGCCAGAACTACGGCGGCCGCGACCTCGTGGTCAACGAAGCCCGTCCGATGGAACCCCGCCCGCCCCGCAGCGGCGGCGGCTTTGGTGGCGGTGGTGGCTACGGCGGTGGCCGCAGCGGCGGTGGCGGTGGTTATGGCGGCGGCTACGGTGGCGGCCGCTCCAGCTATTGATATTCCGCTGAGTCAAAAAAGGAGCCTTAGGGCCTAGCCGTTCTGTTAAAGTGTTGCTAAGAAAGCTGTAATG
This sequence comes from Diaphorobacter sp. LI3, assembly GCF_022807955.1. Taxonomy (NCBI): domain Bacteria; kingdom Pseudomonadati; phylum Pseudomonadota; class Betaproteobacteria; order Burkholderiales; family Comamonadaceae; genus Diaphorobacter; species Diaphorobacter sp. LI3. Next base: position 4,151,843 of record NZ_CP094346.1, read on the forward strand.
GCTCAAAATTCCGCCCTAGTCAACGACTAGGGCGTTTCTTTGTCCAAGGAAAAATCTCATCCAACTTCAGTAAAGCCGACTAAGTGGCCGCCTAGATTTCCGCCGGCCGCGGCGGGTATTCAAGTCAATCACTGCAAGAACCCCAAGTGCGGTAACTTCGGCGTACCGCCCAAGCTTGCGGTTGCCCGAGGCGGGGCCGGTACTCCAGCTTCTTCCGTTGGCCCAGGCGACTACACCGTGGTCGCTACCGGTAAGGACCAGCCGGCACTGAAGTGCCGCCTGTGCGAGGAAATCACCCCTATGCAGAGCAACTTGGCGATTGCCGAGGAGCTTATGCGCATGTCGGAGTACCTTGAACCAGTACTCCCGCAGTGTCCGAACGAGGCCTGCTCTCTATCGGAGGGGGCGCCATCCCTTGAGAATGTGACTCGCTTCGGCACCAACGCCCACGGAACTCCCCGGTTCAAGTGTGTCGGCTGCAAGAAGGCGTTCTCCTTCGGCGGCCGGTCAACCAAGCGCCAACGTCGCAGTCACTCCAATCGCGATATCTTGGTGCATCTGATGAACGCCATGCCGCTGCGGCGCATCATCAAGGTCCTCGATATCTCCCCCAGCCAGCTATACGACCGCATCGACTTCCTCTATGAGCAGGCCCAGATGTTCGCCGGCGAGCGTGAGCGAACCCTCATGGGACGCGACGACCTAGGCTCAAGATATCTGTCGGTTGACCGGCAAAAGCTGGTGGTGAACTGGCACTCTAAGAAGGTGCGAAAGAACACACTTTTGCTGTCCATTGCAACGGCCGACCAGGCTACGGGCTATGTGTTCGGGGTCAACGTCAACTTTGACCCTGCGCTGGACTCTGCTGACGTAGAGAAGGACATGGTTCGCTTTGGCGACCATGCACTTGCCAGAGCGTTTCGCCGCTACGCGAGAGTCTGGCTACCGGCTGATTGGAATGCTGCGGCTGAGAGGGCGGCGCCTCGCGGAGGTACCTCCCGAAAGCCTATGGAATCGGTCATCGAAGAGACGTACGACGCAGCCTTAGGTCGCCCCGATATAGAAGATGGTGAAGGCCCCGCGAACTCATCCCGTGCCCCCGTAAAGGGCATGCTGCTGCATGAGCAAGTGGTGATGTACGCCCACATCCAGCTTGTCACTCGACTGCTCTGCCGTGCCAAGAAGATTCGCTTCTTCACAGACCAGGAGTCGGGCATACGTGCGGCCATTCTGACGGCCGTGCCGAAAAGGGTTCTGGACCGGACGGCTGACGCTTTCTATGTCAAGGTGCTCAAAGATATGTCAGTGGACATGAAGCGCGCGCTGGTTGGTGCAACCAAGCGGCGTCTGGCGCGCTTAGCGGAGAAATACGGGGTAACCCCTGAGGCTGCAGAACTTCTGGCTGCCGAGGAAGAACTGGCGCGCATGGTTGCCATCGGCAAGTGGGGGGACCGCTGGTTCCGCCATCCCATATCGGAGATGCGTGAGCCTGAGAAATCCGTTTGCTGGCTGACCGATATCGACCCGGTCGAAACCGAACCGGACAAGCGTCGGCTCCAGCTTAGCCACCAGGCGCTACTGCACCTGAAAGCCACCCTTACCGCTGTCGACCGCTTCTTTATGCAGGTCCGGCGAGGCCTCACGCTGGCAGAACGCGCGGTGGCCAGCGCCAACACCGACCGACGTCTCTGGTTCGGGAAGAGCGCCTACAACCCCGAAGTCCTGGTGAAGGTGCTCGGCATCTTCCGGACGTACTTCAACTACTGCGAGGTTGGCCGGGACGGGAAAACGCCGGCAATGCGGCTGGGGCTGGCGCGCGGACCCATAGCGCCCGAAGACATCATCTATTTCACTCCCGAACCGCCCGAAAGACGCCGCGCGCCTGCCGCTCGGTCGCTCAAGCCCTCCGGCCCCGTGGCTCACGCAAGCGAGTCACTTGCCGCGTAGGACCCGTAGTTCGAGGTGAGCTTGGTCCGCAGTCAGGGAGCTCACTCGCACTTGGTAGACAGAGAGGGGGGCTCCCGATTCAGGCCCCGAGGACTCTTCCCATTCGGCTACACCCCCTTCACCCTCGCCGCTCACCGAGGAAAGGTACGGGCTCCGCCCTGTGCAGGCCAGCACTACTGCCGGGGCTAGGGTCATCCGCGGCAGAATACCGGTTGGTTTGACCCAATTTGTTACTTCAGCGCCTCTGATAAGGACACGACAAGGCTGGCTGCCATTGTCTCGCCAAGCCTCAACGCTCAGAGAGACAGTCCGATTGCCGTATGCCACGGGAGTGCTGCCCCTGAAGTCCGGAGCGGGCTCGTCGTTGCAGGCAGTGAGGAAGCTGGCGGCACACACGAGCGCGACGCCTAGGGAAAGGGGCTTGAAATTCAGCATGTCCCTTATAGCGACCAAAGAAACGAAGCCCCTCGTGCCGAAGCAGAGGGGCTTGAATCAAGGGCTTAGCAACACCTTAACGGAACGGCTAGGCCTTAGGGCTCCTTTTTTTTGCGTCAGATTGACGACACGTGCGTTGAAAACCCCTTGCATCTTTACAAAGGTTCTGGCGCATAATGTTTTGACGAGGGTATTGCCTCGTAGAGGTTGCGGTGATCCGTCAGTTTTCGCGCATAGGGCGTCATTGTGATTAACTGGCTGCGGGTTCGGGACTCCGTCGCTCATTCCATTGTTTTTGAGGAGTCCCTTAATGGGCAACAAACTGTACGTCGGCAATCTGCCGTACTCGGTGCGTGACCAAGATCTGGAGCAAGCCTTCAGCCAGTTCGGTGCGGTGACCAGCGCCAAGGTCATGATGGAGCGCGACACCGGCCGCTCCAAAGGCTTTGGCTTCGTGGAAATGGGCAGCGATGCCGAGGCCCAAGAGGCCATCAATGGCATGAACGGCCAGTCCCTCGGCGGCCGCAGCATTGTCGTGAATGAAGCCCGTCCCATGGAAGCGCGCCCCCCCCGCAGCGGTGGCGGCGGCTTTGGTGGGGGTGGCGGCTACGGCGGCGGCCGCAGTGGCGGTGGTGGCGGCTACGGCGGCGGTGGTGGCGGCTACGGCGGCGGTGGTGGTGGCCGCAGCGAAGGCGGCTTTCGCAGCCCCTACGGCTCCGGTCCACGTGGCGGCGGCGGTGGCCGTGGCGGCTACGGCGGTGGCGGCAACAACGGATATTGATTTTGGCAGGCGCGGGTAAAAGTGCGCTCCACCATCACAAGGCTCCCTCGGGAGCCTTTTGTCCTTCCAGGCCTCAGGGATTGGAAGATCGGCCCTGGCCCGCGCGATGCTTGCGTGGCCGTCCCGCCAGCAGCCGGTCGAACCACGCATCCGGCAATATGCGCAGCAGTTTGGCCACTACGCCCATCTGCCAGGGAATCACCCGGTACGTCGCCCCCGCCTCAATGGCACGGAACGCGCGGTCCGCAAAAGCCTGCGGCGGCAACAGGAAGGGCATGGCATACCGGTTCTCCCGCGTCAGCGGCGTATCCACATAGCCCGGGCAGATCGTCACCACCTGCACGCCGGTGCCGCGCAACTCCCCCCGCAGGCTCTCGCAGTAGCTGATCACCGCCGCCTTGCTCGCGCAATAAGCTCCATGGCCAGGCAGGCCCCGGACACCCGCCACGCTGCCGATTCCCACCAGCCGCCCGCTGCCGCGGCGGACCATCGCATCGATGAACGGATGAAAGGTGGCCGCCATGCCCAGGTTGTTGGTCGCAAAGGTCTGCGCCATGACATCGAGGTCGCCGCGCTGCGCCGTGTCCACCCCGACGCTGATTCCCGCGTTGGCCACCACCACATCGGGCAGCCCTTGACGCTCCAGGCAAGCGTGGCACGCCGCGATGACGCTGTCAGGCTGTGCTACATCTGCGCTATATGTTTCATAGCTGTTCGCGCTTATCCCTACTGCCCTAGCCCAAGATTCGATCATATCGACGCGCCGCGCCACAAGGGCCAACCGCCACCCTGCCCGGTGGTAGCGCTCGGCCAGCGCCTGGCCGATGCCGCTGGAGGCTCCAGTGATCAACACCAGTGGGCGGTCTTGCGAAGCCGAACGCGCCATCTCGGTCAACGGCGCACGGGTGCCGGCATCAGCGTGCCGCGCACGCGGCCGCGCAGTTGCATGACCTGCTCCAGGTTGTCGTAATCCATGCTGTCGGCGGTGAACGTGTCGGCGCCGCGCTTGAGTGTCACGGGCTGGTCGGAGCGCACGCGCTCTTCATTCACCCATGCATGCAGGAACTCCCCCTGGAACTCCAGCCGCGGCACCGGAGCGCGGCCTTCGGGGGCAGACGCCTCGCGCGTAACGATGGCATTGCCGTAGAGCTGAACCTCGCTGCCGTCCCCGTTGGACAGGGCACGATTCGCACGGGCGGTGACGACGCGCCCCTCCTCGTTCACCGAGCGCATGCGCGCCTGGTCGATCTCCAGCGTGTCGTTGTCCGCGTAGTGGCGCGCCAGGGTGCCGCGGATCTCGCTCTGCAGTCGGCCCGTGGCATCAAAGCTTTTGACCGCGAAGTCGCGCATGTAGTAGTCGGGCTCGTGGCTCACGGGGCGCTCCTGCGCCGGCTGCTGCGGCCGCGGCGCGTTGCGCACCAGCCACCAGGAGCCCAGCGCCAGCAGCCCCATGAGCAGCACGGGCAGGTAGAGCGAAAGGCGTTCCCACGCCAGGTGTAGGCGTGAGGTCATGCGGCATGCGCGGCCAACAGACCGGCGTAACGGCCACTGGCGACCAGCAGCAGGTCGCAGAACTCCCGCGCCGCACCCGCACCACCCGGCGCGGCGGTGACATGGTGGGCGACGGCGCGGGCCTCGATGTGGGCCTGTGCGGGCGCGCAGGCGAAGGCCACACGGCGCATCACCGGCAGGTCGGGCCAGTCGTCTCCGATGGCGGCGGCCTGCGGCCACGACAGGCCCAGCTCGGCCAGGATGGACTCAGCCGCCGGGCGCTTGTCCTCGGTGCCGAAACGCGCATGCATCACCCCCAGCGCCTTCAGGCGCAGCCGCAGCGCCGGTGAATCACGCCCCGTGACCACCGCGGGCGTGATGCCCGCCTGCTGCAGCAGCTTGATGCCGTGTCCGTCAAGCGTATGAAAACGCTTGAGGGTCTCGCCCACTTCAGAGAAATACAGGCCGCCGTCGGTCAACACACCATCCACGTCGAAGAAGGCGACGCGCACCGGCTGCGCCAGCAGCAGGAGTTGCGGATCGAACTGCAGGGCCGGTTGCAGGGGGGGCAGCGGCGTGGCGTTGGACGGGGACATCAGATCACCTTGGCTCGCATCAGGTCGCCGATGTGCACCACGCCCACCAGCACGCCGTCGTCGTCCGTGACCAGCACGCTGGTGATCGAGTGATGCTCCATGGCCTGCGCCGCATCGGCCGCCAGGGCATCGGCTGCAATGGTGCGCGGGCTGGCATGCATGACGTCCTGGGCGCGCGTCTCGCGCAGGTCCACGCCGGCCTCGATGCGCCGGCGCAGGTCGCCGTCCGTGAAGATACCCACGGGCCGGCCCGCATCGTCTACCACCGCGGTGGCGCCCACGCCCTTGGCGCTCATCTCGCGCATCAGGGTGCTGAAATTGGCATCGGGCGGTACGTGCGGCACGTCGGCGCCCGCGCGCATGACGTCGCGCACATGGGTCAGCATCTTGCGGCCCAGCGCACCGCCGGGGTGCGACCGCGCGAAATCCTCGGGGCGAAAGCCGCGCGCGTCGAGCAGCGCCACCGCCAGCGCGTCGCCCATGGCCAGCTGCGCCGTGGTGCTGGTGGTAGGCGCCAGGTTCAGCGGGCAGGCCTCGCGCTGCACGCTGCAGTCCAGCACCAGGTCCGCGTGGCGCGCCAGGGTGGACTGCAGCCCGCCCGTCATCGCGATCAGCGGGACGCCCAGGCGCTTGAGCACCGGTAGCAGCACGGTGATCTCGCTGCTTTCGCCGCTGTTGGAGAGCGCCAGCACCAAGTCGCCGTTGGTCACCATGCCCAGGTCGCCATGGCTGGCCTCGGCAGGGTGCACGAAGAACGCGGGCGTGCCGGTGGAGGCCAAGGTGGCGGCGATCTTGCGCCCCACGTGGCCGCTCTTGCCCATGCCCATGACCACCACGCGGCCCGTGGTTGCCAACACGCGCTGCACCACCTGCACGAAGCCGCCGCCCAGGCGTTCGCCCATGGCATGCAGCGCCTCGGCCTCCGTGCGGACGGTCTCGCGTCCCAGGCGCAGGGCCTGTTCGGCATTGAAAGACGAGGAAGCGGCAGGAGCGACAGGCATGGATGAATTCTATCGGTCGGCCCACCTGCGGCTCGGCTACGATGAAACATGTCCTCTCTCGCCCTGACCCTGCTTTACCTGCTGGCCGCCGTGCTGGGCGTGGTGGCATGCCGCAGCCTGCGGTTGCCGCCGATGATGGGCTATCTGGCGGCGGGCATCCTCATCGGCCCGCATGCCCTGGCCTTGACGCAGAACTCCGAAGGCGTGCGCCACCTGGGCGAATTCGGAGTGGTGTTCCTCATGTTCACCATCGGCCTGGAATTCAACCTGCCCAAGCTGCGTGCCATGCGCCGCCACGTGTTCGGCCTGGGCCTGCTGCAGGTGCTGGCGTGCATGGCGGCCTTCTCCGCATGGTTGCTGCTGCTGGCGCGGCTGACCGGCGGCGTGTGGGACATGGGCTGGCAGACCGCACTGGCGCTGGGCGGAACGCTGGCAATGAGCAGTACAGCGATCGTCGTGAAGCTGATGTCCGAGCGCGGCGAGCTGGAGAGCGAGCATGGGCGCAGGGTGTTGGGTATTTTGCTGTTCCAGGATTTGGCCGTGGTTCCCATGCTGGTGCTGGTGCCTGCGCTGGGGTCCGAGCCCGAGCAACTGCTGACGGCGCTGGCGGTCGCCCTGCTGAAGGCCACAGTACTCGTGGCGGTACTGCTGGTTGGCGGCCAGCGCGTGATGCGCTGGTGGCTCACGCAGGTGGCGCGGCGCAAGAGCGACGAACTGTTCATGCTCAACCTGCTGCTGGTCACGCTGGGGCTGGCCTGGCTGACCGAACTGGCAGGCCTCTCGCTGGCCCTGGGCGCCTTCATCGCCGGCGTGCTGGTGTCCGAGACCGAATACCGGCACCAGGTGGGTACCGACATCCGCCCCTTCCACGACGTGCTGCTGGGGTTGTTCTTCATCACGGTGGGCATGATGCTCGACTGGCACGTGCTGGTGGAGCGTTGGTCGCTGGTGCTCGTGTTGCTGGCCGCGCCGCTGCTGATCAAGACGGCCATCATCGTCGCGCTGGCCCGCGGGTTGGGGACGACAACGGGCGTATCGCTGCGCACCGCGCTGTACGTGGCGCAGGCAGGGGAGTTCAGCTTCGTGCTGCTGTCGCTCATGCAGGTCCACGGCCTGCTGCAGCCCGCACTGATGAACCCGGTGCTGGCGGCCATGGTGCTGTCCATGCTGGCTACGCCATTCCTCATCCAGTACAGCAACCGCATCGTCATGAAGCTGGTGGCCAGCGACTGGCTGCAGCAGTCGCTGCAGGTGACCACCATCGCGCGCCAGGCCATCAACACCAGCGGGCACGTGCTGATCTGCGGCTACGGCCGCTCGGGGCAGAATCTGGCACGCATGCTGGAGCGCGAAGGCATCGCCTACATGGCGCTGGACCTGGACCCCGACCGCGTGCGGCAGGCCGCCGCCGCGGGCAACTCGGTCGTGTTCGGCGACGCCACGCGCCTGCAGGCGCTCAAGGCAGCGGGCCTGGCGCGTGCGGCCGCCCTGGTCGTCACCTACCTGGACACTCCCGCCGCGCTCAAGGTGATTCACCATGCGCGCACCCACGCGCCACAGCTCCCCGTGGTCGTGCGCACCCAGGACGACTCTCAACTGGAGAAATTGCAGGAGGCCGGCGCCACCGAGGTGGTGCCCGAGGCCATCGAGGGCTCGCTGATGCTGGCCAGCCACGCACTGGCGTTGGTGGGCGTGCCCATGCGCCGCGTGCTGCGCCTGGTGCAAGACCAGCGCGATGCACGTTACGGCCTGCTGCGCGGCTACTTCCACGGGGCGGACGACGACACGCCGTCCGAACGCGACCAGGAGCGGCTGTACTCCCTGTCCCTGCCCGCGGGCGCCGCCGTGGTGGGGAAGCCGCTGGCCGACCTGCCCCTGCATGCCATCGGCGTGCGTCTGGTCAACGTGCGTCGCGCCAGCGGCGCCATGTCCCCGCCCGACGACCGCACGCCCCTGGCCGAAGGCGACACGCTGGTGCTGTCCGGCCATCCCACCGCCCTGGGCCTGGCAGAGGAGAAGCTGCTGCGCGGCTGATTACACTGTGCGCCCTGGCGGTGCCCGGCAGGGTCTGCACATCCGAATCGTTCTCTCTTTTGCCCCACCCATGACAGCCCTTAGCGTCAACGACTACCTGCGCCAGCACATCCGCACCGTCCCTGACTGGCCGGCGCCGGGGGTGCAGTTCCGCGACATCACGCCCCTGCTACAAAACCCCAAAGTGTTCCGCGTGCTGATCGACGCCTTCGTGCACCGCTACATGGACCGCGTGCTGCGCCCCGACGTGGTGGCCGGACTGGACGCCCGCGGCTTCATCCTGGGCGCGGTGGTGGCCTATGAGTTGAATGTGGGCTTCGTTCCCATCCGCAAGAAGGGCAAGCTGCCTTTCACCACCGTCGAGGAAACCTACGAACTCGAGTACGGCAGCGCGACCGTGGAGCTGCACGCGGACGCGGTCCAGCCCGGCGACCGGGTGCTGCTGATCGACGACCTGATCGCCACCGGCGGCACGATGATGGCCGGCAAGAAACTGCTGGAAAAACTGGGCGCGACCGTCATGGAGGGCGCCGCCATCGTGGATTTGCCGGAACTCGGCGGCTCGGCACGCCTGCGTGCCAGCGGACTGCCGCTGTACACGCTGGTGGACTTCAGCGGCCACTAGACCGCTGGGCTGCTGCAGTCCCCGCAGCCGGTTCTTCAGCGCAGGTCGCCGTATTGCGTGGAGCTGAGGTCGGACGACCGGCCGTCCTGCCCCGGCATGACAGTGTCCTCGAACCCCGTGGGCGCGGGGCTTGGCGGCAGCAGCGGGCCGCTGCGCGTGGTAACACCCAGAGCCGGCGCGGCCGCGGGTGCACGCGCCACAGCGCTGGTGTGCGCCTGCTTGAACGCCGCCACCTCGTCGGCCTCGATGGGCTCGAACCGCGGCGCCGCGCGCGCGGGCGCGGGTGGCACCAGCGGCGCTGGACGCGAGGGTAGTGCCGCTCCCTGCGACGCGGCAGCCGCGGGCCGGGGCGTCCCCGAAATGATGGGCGATGCGGGGGCGGCAGAAGCCTGCGGCGCGGGCGCCTGGGCCGGGGTGCGCACCTGCACGCCCGTGCTGATCTGGTCGTTGGTGCGCCAATACACGGCAGTCACCAGGATGTCGAAACGAGAACGGGCGGTCTGCGTCACCAGGGTTTCGATTTCGCCCAGCCGCGCCATGTCCCGCCCGTACTCCGGCGCCAAGTCCATCATCACCAGGAACTGCGCCCCACGCTGGTCCAGCGACAGCACCTTGAACTTGTACCCCGCCGACAGCACGCCGGCACGCACCATGGCGTCACGCACCACGGTGTACAGCAGCTCGCGGCGCTCCATGCGTTCGTTCTTGCGGCCTGTGGCGGGCTCGGGGGCCGCGGCGGGTTGGGGCTCCAGCAGGGGTTTGCCTGCGCGCGCCGGGGCCGCGCCGTTGGTCTGGGCAGCAGCGGCGGGTGCCGGGCGCGCACGCGCGACCGGAGGCTTGGATTTGCGGGTGAACCAGCTGAACAATGACATGCTTGCCTTCGCGAAGAAGCGCTTAAAAAACGTCGGCAAGTGTACTGCGCGCGCCTCGGCCGAGGCGTGACAGTTGCAGGATCGGCCGCGCCGCGATGGGCGCTGTGGTCACAAAGCGTGGCGCTCGCGCGCCGCGCTCAGGTCGCCGCGATGCGGCGGCGGCGGTTGCCCAGGCGCTTGGCCAGCACGGCGCCGGCCGCCATCGCCAAGTGCAGCGCTACCGCCGGTTGGCGATTGCAAAGTTCCGTAAAGCGCAGAGCCGGCAGGCTCCACAGCTTGCTCGGTGCGCCCGCCTGCACCGTGGCGCTGCGGGGCTGATGGGAAAAGAACGCCCCCTCGCCCACCATCGAGCCGGGGCCGACGATGGCCAGGCGCAGCCGCTGCTTCTCGTCCTCGAAGTGCACGCTGAGCGAGCCGCTTTCCACCAGGTACAAGGTGCGGTCGTTGGTGCCCTTGGCAAACAGCACCTGTCCCGAGGGGATGCTGATGGGCAACAGGTAGGCGGACAGCCAATCCCACTGCTCGGCGGTGAGCACGTTGTTCATGCTGTCGTCCGCCGTCGCGTGGGTGATGGCCTGGATCAGACCCGAAAGGTCGACTTTAGAGGAGGGAGCGGTGATGGCATTCATCGGGCGCGAACGGTAACGCGCCGCCGTCATCTGCACAAGCACTCATTACCCTTACTTACACATGGCGTTGCGCGCCCGCCGCGCCGGCTATTTGCCGATGCAGAAGCTGGAGAAGATGACACCGAGCAGATCGTCGGACGTGAACTCGCCCGTGATGGTGTTGAGGGCGTTTTGCGCCAGGCGCAGCTCCTCGGCCAGCAGGTCCAGCGCCGGCCCGTCGCTTTCCAGCTGCGCGGCCGCCTCCATGAGGTGGGCGTCCACGGCGCGCAAGGCTTCGATGTGGCGCGCGCGGGCGATGTACACGCCCTCCGCAGCCGACTGCCAACCCGCGATTTGCAGCAATTGCCGCCGCAGCGTATCCAGCCCCTGGCCGGTGCGCGCGGACAGCAGCACCGCCTGGCTCTCACCCTCGCGCGCAGGCGCCGCCGCCTGCGGGGCGGCGTCGGCCTTGTTCCAGACGTCGACCACCGGCACGCCCGCGGGCAGCCGGTTGGAGAGCGTGTGCGCAATGGCGGCGTCGTCGTCCTGGTATTGCGCACTGCCCCAGCGCGTGAGGTCGTGCAGGAACAGCACCGCGTCGGCGCCCGCGATCTCGTCCCAGGCGCGGGCGATGCCGATGCGCTCGACCTCGTCGTCGCTTTCGCGCAGGCCCGCCGTGTCGATCACGTGCAGCGGCACGCCCTCGATCTGGATGGTCTGCTGCACCTTGTCGCGCGTGGTGCCGGCGATCGGCGTGACGATGGCCAGTTCCGCCCCTGCCAGCGCGTTCAGCAGCGAGCTCTTGCCCGCGTTAGGCTGCCCGGCGATCACCACCTTAATGCCCTCGCGCAGCAACGCGCCTTGGCCGGCACGCTGCATCACGCGGGCCAGCGATTGCTGCAAATTCGATAGCTGCCCGCGCGCGTCTGCCTTGCGCAGGAAGTCGATTTCCTCTTCAGGAAAGTCCAGGGTGGCCTCCACCAGCATGCGCAGGTGCACCAGCGCGTCACGCAGCGTGTGGATCTCGCGCGAGAAGTCGCCCGACAGCGAACGGCTGGCGCCGCGCGCGGCCGCCTCGGTGCTGGCGTCGATCAGGTCGGCGATCGCCTCGGCCTGGGCCAGGTCGATCTTGTTGTTGAGGAAGGCGCGCTCGGTGAACTCGCCGGGCTCGGCCAGCCGCAGGCGGTCCAGCACGCCGCCCGTGGCCGCCTCCAGGCAGCGCGCCAGCAGCAGCTGCAGCACCACGGGGCCGCCATGGGCCTGCAGCTCCAGCACGTCCTCGCCGGTGTAGCTGTGCGGCGCGGGAAAGTACAGCGCCAGGCCCTGGTCTATGGGTTGGCCGGCGGCGTCGGGAAAGGGCAGGTAATGTGCCTGGCGCGGCTGCAGGGTGCGCCCCAGCAGGCCCTGCACGAAGGCGGCCAGACCCCGGCCCGACACGCGCACGATGCCCACGGCCCCGCGCCCGGGGGCGGTGGCGATGGCGGCGATGGGGTCTTGGTGGCGAGCGAGCATGGGCGGTTCTTTCAACAGAGGGGCAGCGCGCATTATTCACGCTGGGCCGCCCCGCAGCAGCCCGTGCGCACTCACATGGCAGGCCTGTCGCTTTGCGCCGCGAGGTTGTCCCTGAGCTCCTGGCTCATGGGCAGGCCTATGACCTGGTTCTTCGGCGGGATGGGCGCGGTGAACCACTTGGCATACAGCCTTTCAAACTCGCCCGACTTCATCATGCCGCCGATCACGCCGTTGACGAGCTTCTGGAACTGCGGGTCGTCCTTGCGCATCATGCAGGCATAGGGCTCGACCTGCAGCGCATCGCCCACCACGTCCCAGTCGGCCGGATTGCGCGCGTTGTTCTTCAGGCCGAACTGCAGGATGTCGTCCATGGCGAAGGCCTCGGCGCGGCCGGCGTCGACGAGCAGCATGGCGTCGTCATGGTCCTTGCCGAGCACGATGTCGAAGTCCAGGTTGTTGTCCTTGCTGTACTTGCGTATCACCTGGGCGTTGGTGGTGCCGGTGGTGCTGGCGACCTTCTTCTTCGCCAGGTCGGCCCAGTTCTTGATGCCGGCATTCTTCTTCACCAGCAGGCGCGTGCCGGTGTAGAAGTAGTTGATGGCGAATTGCACGTCCTTGCCGCGCACCGTGTTGTTCGTGGTCGACCCGCACTCAATGTCTATGGTGCCGTTTTGCAGCAGCGGTATGCGGTTCTGCGAGGTCACGGCCTGCAGGTCCACCTTCAGGGCCGGCTTGTTCAGCTCCTTCTTCACGGCATCGACGATGGCATTGCTGATCTCCACCGAGAAGCCCACGGGCCCGCCCGAGCCCGCGAGGTAGCTGAACGGCACCGAGGCCTCGCGGTAGGCCACGGTGATCTTGCCCATGTCGGCGACCTTCTTGAGGGTGTCGGCCTGGGCGGCGGTACCGGCCAGTGCGCAGGCAGCCAGTGCTGCGGCGAGGATGGTGGTGGGTTTCATGGTGTCTCCTTTGCTTTATCGAGGTAGTGGTTTGTCACGACAGGTCACGGCGCTACTGTAGGAAGCATGCAGCCACTTGAACAATGCCGTTCATGGTAGGGGGTATGCACAAAAGTCATGCACTGCCGCCGCGAGCCCTGAACCGGGGGCGGGGCCGGGGCATAACTTTCCGTCATGTCCCGCGCCTGGATTGGCATTGTTCAATTGCCGGCGCCCGCCCTACATTGGGGCAATCCGCAATCTGCCAAAGTTCGCAATGCATGTATGTGTCATGGGCGCGGGCATCGTGGGCCTGGCGACGGCCTACGAACTCCAGCGCCGGGGATTTCAGGTCACAGTCGTCGATCAGGCCCATCCCGGCGCGGGGACCAGCGGGGGCAATGGCGCGCAGCTGAGCTACAGCTACGTACAGCCCCTGGCCGACCCCGGCATCTGGGCACAGCTGCCCAAGCTGGTGCTGGCGCCCGACTCGCCGCTCAAGCTGCGCCCGCGGTGGGACCCACATCAGTGGCGCTGGGGGCTGGATTTCCTGCGCGCCTGCAACCGCCGCACCTCCGAGCACGGCACGGCCACGCTGCTGGCCCTGGCGGCGCGCAGCCGCCAGGGCTTCGAGCAGATGCTGGCCACTGAACAGCTGTCCTGCGACTTTTCGCGTACCGGCAAGCTGGTGCTGTATGCGAGCCAGGCCGCGCTCGACGACGCCAAGCGCCAGCTGGAGCTGCAGCGCGCCTGGGGCTGCGAGCAGGAGGCCGTCACCCCGGCGCGCTGCGCGCAGATCGAGCCCGCGCTCGCGCACTACGCGGCGCGGATCGCGGGTGCCATTCACACGCCCGGCGAATGCGCGGCCGACTGCCTGCAGGTCTGCCAGGGGTTGCATGCCCGGCTGCAGGCGCGCGGCGTGCGCTTCGTGCTGGGCAGCAGGATCACGGCGCTCACGCAGTCGGCGGGCCGCATCGCCGCGGCGCAGACCGACGCGGGCGCCATCGAGGCCAACGCCTTCGTGCTGGCGCTGGGCAGCGGCAGCCACGCGCTGGCGCGCAGCCTGGGGTTGGCGCTGCCGGTCTATCCGCTCAAGGGCTACAGCATCACCTTCGACGCCGCCTCCGAACCCGGCGCGGCGCCCCAGGTGAGCGTGACCGATGCCGCACGCAAGGTGGTGTTCGCGCGCCTGGGAGGACGCCTGCGCGTGGCCGGCATGGCCGAGCTCGTGGGTTACGGTCTGGACATACCGCAGGCGCGCATAGACAGCCTGTGCGCGGCCACGCGCGCCCTGTTTCCGCACAGCGGCATGCAGCGCCAGCTGCAGCCCTGGGCCGGCCTGCGCCCGGCCACGCCCACCGGCCTGCCCATCGTGGGGCGCCACGCGCGCGGCCCCGCCAACCTGCTGCTCAACACCGGGCATGGGGCGCTGGGCTTCACGCTGGCCTTTGGCACGGCAGCGGCCGTGGCCGATGCTGTGTGAGGCTCAAGTCCCCAGCGACTGCGCCACCACCATGCGCATGCAGCCCAACATGGCGTCGGCCAGCAACGACGCCGGGCGGTGCGCCGGACGCAGCGCCTGCACAGGCACGGCAATGGGTGGCTGCACGGCCAGCACATCGACCTTGTCGCGTTCGGCCGATACGGCCGTGCAGGCATCGACCAGGACCACGGCCTGGCCGTGGTGGGCCAGCGCCAGCCCGGCGTGGTAGGTCTGCACCGTGTACAAGGCCTGCAGGCTCACCTCGGCCTGCCTGCAGGCATGGTTCACCAGGGTGCCTATGGGGTCGCTGGCCGCCAGGCGCACCAGGGGCAGGGCCGCCAGGTCGGGCAGCGCGAGGCTGCCGCCCGCCACCAGCGCCGCAGGCAGCATGCCGCGCGGCGCCACGCACAGCATGTGCGCATCGGCCAGGTGTTCCTGCACCAGCGAAGGGTGGGCGGCGGCAGTGAAGACGAAGCCCAGGTCCGCCTCCTGGCGCAGCAGCGCGGCAACGATCTGCGGCGAATGCAGTGCATCGATGGTCACGGCCACGCCCGGATACCGGGCGCGGAAGGCGCGCAACGCGCGCGGCAACAGCTCGACGCTAAGGGCGAATACGGTGAGGATGCGCAGTTCGTCGCAGCGCTGCGGGTTCTTCAGGCTGGCTGCCAGGCGCTGCACCTCATCGAGCTGGGCGAACAGCTGCTGCACCTGCGGGTACAGGGTCTGCGCCTCCTGGGTGGGCACGAGCCGGCCCTTGACGCGCTGGAACAGCGCGAACCCGAGCTGCAGCTCGGCATGGGCCAGGATGCGGCTGACGGCCGGCTGGGTGACGTTCATCAGGCGCGCCGCCGCGCTCACGCTGCCCGTGAGCATGACGGCGTTGAAGACTTCGATGTGGCGCAGGCGCATGGGGCATCACCATGCCCGCTGCAAGGCCGCGGCGCAAGAGGGGGCACGCGCCATCAGGCGCCGTAGGCGCGGCGCGCCAGCGCCCGCGCCAGGATGTCCGCGGGATCGATCAGCGTCCAGCCCTGCGCCGCGCGCGCCTGCGGCAGGGCCAGCGGGATCTCGGTGCAGGCCATGGCCAGAGCGATGTCGCCATGCTCGGCACGCAGCTGCTCGCCCACGGCGACAAAGCGCTGCTGCGCCAGCGCCAGGTCACCGGCCTTGACCCCGTCATAGATGCCCTGCATCAGCCAATGCCGCGCCTGCGCGTCGGGCAGCACGCAGCCGATGCCTTCTGCCGCGAAGGCCTGCTCGTACAGACCGATGCGGTAGCTGCCCTCGGTGGCCAGCAGGGCCACGCGCGTGAGACCCCGGGCGCGCAGCGCGGCCGCGGTCTCACGCGGCATGTGCAGCAGCTCGACCTGGGGCACGCGCTGCTGCAGGGCCGCATGCCAGGCATGGGCGGTGTTGCAGGGCATGGCCACGGCGCGCGCGCCCAGGCCGGCCAGTTGCGCCAGGCCCTGCGCCATGGCGTCGAGCGGCTGGGGCGCCGCGCCGTCGGTCAGCGCGCGCGTGCGGTCGGCAATCGGCAGCTGCGCCATCCAGTGCGCGGGATAGGCCTGGTCGCACACGGCCTGGCCGTGGCCGCGCAGCCAGTCCTCGCAGGCGGCGACGAACAGGCGCGCGAAATCCACGCCCGCGGCCGGGCCCATGCCGGCGAGGATGCCGACGGTGTGAGGAGTAGGTGGAGTGGTAGCGTTCATCGGAGCATGCTGGACATGGCAGAAAGACCGTTGAGCATGCGCACCGCGCTCTCGGTATCCGGTGCGTTGAAGCGCAGCGCGTCGCCCGCCAGGCGCTCCAGCGTGGGCCATTGGCAGAACAGGTCGGCCAGGGCGACGGTCTGCGTCTGCAGATCGACGACTATGGGGCCGGCCATGGTCAGCGGCGCCGCGCCGGGCGCCTGCGCCACGGCCTGGGCCACGCCCGCGCGGATGGCGGCGCAGGCGGCCTCGGGCGACAGGCTCACGCCGCTGTGCGCGCCCTGGGCCTGCTTGACCTGGATGAAGCGCGTGGCGGGCAGCAGCGCCTGGTGCTCGGCGATGAGCTGGTCGTCGCCCGAGGCGGCGATCACCGGCACGCCGTACTGGCCGGCCAGCAGCCCGTAGATGCCCAGTTCGCCCAGCTCCTGGCCGTTGAAGGCGATGCGCGCAAAGGCAAAGCTGTTGATGGTGTGTGCCAGGATGCCGCGCCCCTGGGCGCGCCCGTGGTAGCCGATGCAGACCATGCCGGCCACGCCCAGCTCCACGCCGCTGGCCATGCTCAGGTAGCGCGGCTTGCCCTGGATGGCCTGGGCGCGCGCATCCAGCAGGTCCGGCGGCAGGTTGCGAAAGCCGCCGTGCGAGTCGTTCACGTAGACCGTGCTGGCGCCGGCGTCGAAGGCGCCGGCGATCGCCGCATTCGCCTCGGCCGCCATCAGGCGGCGCGCGCGTTCGTACTCGGGGTTGCCGGCACGTGTCTGCTCGGGGTGGTAGACCCCGGCCACGCCCTCGATATCCACGGAAATCAGGATCTTCATGGCATTCCTTGAATTCAAGATCAAAATGGCATGAAACGCTTGCTGTATCTGCGCAAGAAGCTCATTTATTCATAGCTTGCAGCAGCGGGCGCAGCGCCTCGCGGCGATGGCCGTCGCGCCCGGTCACGGCCTCGGCATGCCAGAGCGCATGCACGATGGCCTGTTCCACGCTGTCGGCGCCGGCCTGGAACAGGGGGTCGAGCAGCGCCTCGTGCACCAGGGCCACGGCGGGCATGGGCGCGCCGGGCTGCTGCGGCAGGGTGTAGGCGCTGGAGAACGCCAGCGCAATGTCGCCGCTGCCATGGCCGTAGACCGAGCCGGTGCGCGCCAGGCCCGCCGCGGCGCGCAGCGCCAGGCGCCGCAGCTGGCGCGCGTCCAGCGGCGCATCGGTGGCCAGCACCATGATGATCGAGCCCTTCTCGGCCTCTATCTGCGCCTGCTGCGCCGCCGCCAGGCGCCGGCCCAGGGGGGCGCCGTCCCAGAGCAGATTGGCCTGCACGCCGTAATTGGCCAGCACCAGCGCGCCCACGGTGTACTGCGCACCGCTGGTCAAGGCGGCCCGGCGCGAGGCCGTGCCTATGCCGCCCTTCAATTGAAAGCTCGACATGCCGCGCCCCGCGCCCACTGCGCCCTGCGCCACCTCGGCATCCGCGCCGGCACAGGCGGCGTCGTAATGCGCCGCCGTGACGGCCATGCGCTGGATGTCGTTGAGATAGCCGTCGTTGCACTCCAGCACCAGCGGGTTCACCGTGGACCAGGCGCGCCCGACCTCGGGGTTGGCGGCGATGCAGCGCGCGATCTGCGCCTGGGCCACGGCGGGCACGGAAAAGGTGTTGGTCAGCGCGATCGGCGTCTCCAGCTGGCCCAGCTCTTCCAGCTGCAGCAGGCCCAGGCTCTTGCCGAAGCCGTTGATGACGGCGGCGGCGGCGGGCGCCTTGTGCAGGAACGGATCGCGCGCATGCGGGTGGATCACGGTCACGCCGGTCTGCACCGCGCCGTCTGCCAGCGTGGCATGGCCGACGGTGACCCCGGCCACGTCGGTGATGGCATCGCGCGCGCCGCTTTCAAGGCGGCCGATGCGGGGGGGCTGGTCCATCATGTCTGGCGGTCGATCTTGGGGTCGAGCGCGTCGCGCAGGCCGTCGCCCAGCAGGTTGAAGGCCAGCACGGTGAGGAAGATCGCCAGGCTGGGGAACAGCGCCACATGCGGCGCGTTCACCATGTCGGCACGCGCCTCGTTGAGCATGGCGCCCCATTCGGGCGTGGGCGGCTGCGCGCCCATGCCCAGGAACGAGAGACTCGCGGCGGTGATGATGGAGGTGCCCACGCGCATCGTGAAGTAGACGACGATGGACGAGATCGTGCCCGGCAGGATGTGGCGCGTGATGATGGTGAAGTCGCTCGCGCCAATGCTCTGCGCCGACTCGATGTAGGTCATGTGCTTGAGCACCAGGGTGTTGCCGCGCACCAGGCGCGCAAACGCCGGCACGCTGAACACCGCCACGGCGACGATGACGTTGGTCATGCTGCTGCCCAGGATGGCCACCACGCCCAGCGCCAGCAGGATGCCGGGGAAGGCGAACAGCACGTCGGAGATGCGCATCACGATGCGGTCCCACCAGCCCTCGTAATAGCCCGCCAGCAGGCCGAGCGTGGTGCCGATGAGGCAGCCTATGGCCACCGACAGGAAGCCCGCCGCGAGCGAGATGCGCGCGCCCATCAGGATGCGGCTGAAGATGTCGCGCCCCAGCGGATCGACGCCGAACCAGTGCATGGCCGACGGCCCCTCGTTCAGGCGGTCGTAATCGAAGAAGTTCTCGGCGTCGAACGGCGACAGCCAGGGCGCGAGCACGGCCACGGCCACGAGCAGCAGCACGAACACCAGGGCCACGACGGCCACATGCTGCTTCTTGAACTTGCGCCAGAACTCGCGCCAGGGCGTGCGGATGGCGGGTGCATTGTTGGTGGCGACGGCCACGGGTGCGGAAGAGATCGTGCTCATGCGCGGCTCACTTGTAGCGAATGGTGGGGTTGATGAAGCCATAGGCCATGTCCACCAGCAGGTTGATCAGAATGAACTCCAGCGAGAACAGCAGCACCAGCGTCTGGATCACGGGGTAGTCGCGCATGTTCACGGCGTCCACCAGCAGGCGCCCCAGGCCGGGCCAGTTGAACACCGCCTCGACGACGATGGAGCCGCCGAGCAGGAAGCCGAACTGCAGGCCCATCATGGTGATCACCGGGATCAGGGCGTTGCGCAGGCAGTGCTTGAGCACCACCACGCGCTCGTTCAGGCCCTTGGCACGCGCGGTGCGCACGAAGTCCTCCTGCACCACCTCGACGAAGGAGGCGCGCGTGAAGCGCGCCATCACCGCCGCCACGGCCGCGCCCAGAGTCAGCGAGGGCAGCACGTAGTGGCGCCAGGTGTCGGCGCCCACGGTGGGCAGCCAGCCCAGCTGCACCGAGAAAACCTGCATCAGCATCATGCCCAGCGCGAACGCCGGAAACGAGATGCCCGAGACCGCCAGCGTCATGCCCAATCGATCGGGCCACTGGTTGCGGTACACGGCCGAGACGATGCCTATGCCCATGCCGAAGATGACCGACCAGGCCATGCTGGAGAGGGTGAGCAGCAGCGTGGGCATGAAGCGCTCGCCGATCTCGGCCGCCACCGGGCGGCGCGTGCGCATCGAGGTGCCGAAGTCGCCCTGCACCATGCGCGAGAAGAAATGCACGAACTGCTCGGGCAGCGGCCGGTCCAGGCCCAGGTCCTTGCGCACCAGCTGCACCGTGGCCTCGTCGGCATCGGGGCCCGCAGCCAGGCGCGCGGGGTCGCCGGGCAGCATGTGCACGAACAGGAACACCAGGACGGCCACGATGAGCAGCGTGGGCAGCAGGCCCAGCAGGCGTTTGAGGAAGTAGTTCAGCATGGGTTGCGCTGCCCGCGGCAGCCAATCTTGCGATTCAAAAAGGAGTTGCCGCCCGGCCACCGGGGCCGGGCGGCAAGGCGCCGGGGCTTATTTCAGCGCGATCTCGCCACTGTTGATGTTGCCGTCGGGCATGGCGTAGACGCCCGACAGGCGCTTGGCATGCGCATACAGGCCCTCGTCGGTGACCAGCGGAATGCGCGGCAAGTCCTGCATCAGCTGCTCCTGCGCGGTCTTGTACAGGTTGGCGCGCTCGGTGCTGTCGGTGGTCACCAAGGCCTTGGCGATGGCGTCATCCACCACCTTGTTGCTGTAGAAGGACATGTTGTTGAGCTTGGGCGCCTGGGCTTCGGTGGCGAACAGCGGGCGCAGCGCCCAGTCGGCCTCACCCGTGGAAGACGACCAGCCGGTGTAGTACAGACGCACCTTGGAGGTCTTGGGGTCGGGCCAGGCGTCCACCCACTCGGTGCGCTGGCCCACTTCGAGGGCCTGCACCTGCAGCTTGATGCCCACCTGCTGCAGCTGCTGCTGCACCAGCTGCAGCACCTTCTGCGTGGTGGTGTTGTTGTAGGCGCCCCAGAGCGTGGACTCGAAACCGTTGGGGTAGCCGGCCTCCTTCAGCAGCTCGCGCGCCTTCTGCGGGTTGTAGGGGATGGGGTCCATCTTCACCGCGTACTGGATGCCCTGGGGCACGATGCCCTGGGCCGGGAAGGCGTAGCCGCCGAAGGCCACCTTGGCAATGGCTTCCTTGTTCACCGCGTAGGCGATGGCCTGGCGCACCTTGGGGTTGTCATAGGGCTTCTGCAGCACGTTCATGGCCAGGAAGCGCACGATGATCGACGGCGTGCTCACCACCTCGATCTTGTCGTTCTTCTTCAGATTGGCCGCCTGCTCGTAGGGCAGGGGGTAGACGAAGTCGGCCTCGCCGGTCTGCACCATGGCGGCGCGCGTGGCGTTCTCCAGCACCGGCTTCCAGCTCACCTGGTCCACCTTGGGGTAGCCCTTCTTCCAGTAGCCGGCGAACTTCTTGCCGACGATGGCCTCGGTCTGCTTCCACTCGACGAACTCGAATGGACCCGTGCCCACGGGGTGGAAGGCGATGTCCTTGTTGCCCCATTTCTGCAGCGCGGCGGGCGAGATCATCGCCGCCGAGGCGTGCGCCAGCGAGTTGATGAAGGGCGCGAAGGGCTCCTTCAGCGTGACGCGCAGGGTCTGCGGGTTCACGGCCTCGACCTTGGCGATGCGGTTGAACTGCGTGGCGCGCAGCAGGCGGTTCTCGGGATTCATGACGCGGTCGAGGTTGGCCTTGGCCGCGGCGGCATTGAAGTCGGTGCCATCGTGGAACTTTACGCCTTGGCGCAGCTTGAAGGTGTAGACCAGGCCGTCCTTGGACATCTCGTAGCTCTCGGCCAGCACGTTTTTGACCTTCAGGTCCTTGTCGAACTCGAACAGGCCTTCGTAAAAGGTCTTGGTCACGGCCGTGGTCAGCGTGGTGTTGGTGTTGTAGGGGTCCAGCGTCTCGGGCTGACCGCCAATGGCCAGCACGGCATTGCCGGCAGCCAGCGCGCCCGTGGATGCGGCCGCGATGGCCAGGGCCAGCAGGCTGCGGCGGAAGGTGACAGAGGTCTTTTGCATGGGAGGTCTCCGGGTGGGTGTAAGAACGGTAAATACTATAAAAACAATAGCTTATTGCGCTTATTCATCGCGCTTTACAGCCGGTTTCAACATCAAACCACCGGCGGTGCGACGAAATGCCCCGGGCCGACCTGCTGCAGCGGCGGCACCACGGGCTCGTCGCCCACGGCGCGGATCGGGCTGGGGATCTCGCCCTCCAGCAGCACGCGCTTCAGGTGCCGGCGCGCCGGGTCGGCGATGGGCACGGCGGACATCAGCTTCTTGGTGTAGGAATGCTGGGGGTTTTCGAAAATGGCGCGGCGCGGCCCGATCTCGACGATGCGGCCCAGGTACATCACGGCCACGCGGTGGCTGATGCGCTCGACCACGGCCATGTCGTGCGAGATGAACAAAAAGGCCACGCCCAGCTCGCGCTGCAGGTCCAGCATCAGGTTCACGATCTGCGCCTGGATGGACACGTCGAGCGCCGACACCGATTCGTCGGCGACGACAACCTTGGGGTTCAGTGCCAGCGCGCGCGCAATCGCTATGCGCTGGCGCTGGCCGCCCGAGAACTCATGCGGGTAGCGCTGGCCATGCTCGCGCGGCAGGCCCACCTTCTCCAGCAGCCAGTCGACGCGCGCCTGGGCCTGCTCGCGCGTGCCAACCTTGTGCACCAGCAGCGGCTCCATGATGGAAAAGCCCACCGTCAGGCGCGGGTCCAGCGAGGCGAACGGGTCCTGGAAGATGAACTGGATGTCGCGGCGCAGCGCCTGCACCTGGCTGCGCGGCAGCTCGAGGATGTTGCGCCCGCCAAACTCGATGGCGCCGCTCTGGCTCTCCACCAGGCGCAGCAGCGAGCGGCCGGTGGTCGACTTGCCGCAGCCCGACTCGCCCACCAGCGCCAGGGTCTCGCCCGGGTACAGGTCGAAGCTGACCTGCTCCACGGCATGCACGCGGCGCGTGACGCGGTTCAAGAGGCCCGAGCGCAGGTCGAAGCGCGTGACCAGGTTCTTCACGCGCAGTATGGGCTGGGCATCGGCGGGGCGGGTGTCAACGGGCGAGGACTGGCCGGTGAGCATGCTGCCGTCGGGGCGCAGCAGGTCGAACTGGCGCGGCAGGTCCGTGCCCTGCATGGCTCCGAGCTTGGGCACCGCCGACAGCAGCGCACGCGTGTAGGCATGCTGGGGCGCGGCGAACACCTGGTCCGAGGAGCCCTCCTCCACCTTGTCGCCGCGGTACATGACGAGCACGCGGTCGGCCACCTCGGCGACCACGCCCATGTCATGGGTGATGAAGATCACGCCCATGTGCATCTCGTCCTGCAGCTGGCGGATCAGCTGCAGGATCTGCGCCTGGATGGTCACGTCCAGCGCCGTGGTCGGCTCGTCGGCGATCAAGAGCTGCGGCTTGCACGACAGCGCCATGGCGATCATCACGCGCTGGCGCATGCCACCCGAGAGCTGGTGCGGGAAGCGGTCCAGCACATTCTTCGCCTCGGGGATGCGCACCAGCTCCAGCATGCGCAGCGCCTCGGCGCGCGCGCCGGCGCGGTCCATGCCCTGGTGCACGCGGATGGATTCGGCGATCTGCTCACCGGCCGTGAACACCGGGTTCAGCGAGGTCATGGGCTCCTGGAAGATCATGGCCACGTCGGCGCCGCGCACCTCGCGCATCTGCGCCTGCGTCGCCCGGGCCACGTCCAGCACCTGGCCGCCGCGCCGGCGCAGCAGCGCCGAGCCGCCCACGATCTTGCCGCCGCCATGCTCGACCAGGCGCATCAGCGCCAGCGAGGTGACGGACTTGCCCGAGCCCGACTCGCCGACGATGGCCAGGGTCTCGCCACGATCGACGTGGAAGGACAGCTTGCGCACGGCATCGACAATGCGCTCGGAGCTGGTGAAACGCACGCTCAGGTCGTGCACGGCCAGCACACGCTGCTCGGGCAGCGCCAGCGACGTGGCGGCGTTGGGGGATTGGTTCGTCATGGCAGGGCAGCCCCGGTCAGCGGTAGATGAAGGTTTCGGGCGCCTGGCCCACGCGCGCCAGGCCGCGGTACATGCCCTCGGTGTTGAAGGGCAGGCAGACATTGCCCTGGCGGTCCACGGCGATCAACCCGCCGGTGCCGCCGATGGCGGCCAGCGCCTGGTGCACCACGGCCTCGCTCGCCTCGTGCAGCGTGGCGCCGGCGTAGGCCATGCGCGCGCAGACATCGTGCGCCGCGGCCACGCGGATGAAGCTCTCGCCATGGCCGGTGCAGGAGACGGCGGCCGTGCGGTCATCGGCATAGGTGCCGGCGCCGGTCAGCGGGCTGTCGCCCACGCGGCCCGGGCGCTTGTTGGTCAAGCCGCCGGTGGAGGTGGCGGCCGCCAGGTGGCCCCGGGCATCGAGCGCCACCGCGCCCACGGTGCCCATCTTGCGGCCCTCGTGCAGCGGCCCCTCCGGGGTGCGCGCGGCCAGGGCCGCGGCGCCGTCATGGTCCAGCACCGCGCCCGCGGCCTTGGCCTGGGCCGCGCGCAGCTGGGCCAGGCGCGCCTCGGTGGAAAAGTAGTCGGGCGCCACCATGGCCAGACCCGCCGATTGCGCCAGGCGCTCGGCAGCCGTGCCTATCATCAGCACATGCTGGCCGTCCTGTTGCACCGCGCGCGCGGCCAGCACCGGGTTGCGCACGCGGCTCACGCCGGCCACGGCACCGGCGGCCAGGGTGGCACCGTCCATCACGGCGGCGTCCAGCTCGTGCGTGGCATCGGCCGTGAACACCGCGCCATGGCCGGCGTTGAACAGCGGGCAGTCCTCGAGCGCCTGCACGGCCACGCACACGGCGTCGAGCGCCGAGCCGCCGCGCGCCAGCACGGCCTGGCCGGCGCACAGCACCTCCTGCAGCGCCGCATGGTAGGCACGCTCCTGCTCGGGGCTGATGTGGCTGCGCGTGAGCGTGCCGGCGCCGCCATGGATGGCGATGACGGGCGTGACGGAAGATGCGGTATGGGGCATGGTCTTCATTCGCAAGCGTTGTGGGCGGCGGCGCGGCCCGCGCCGTGCAGCCAGGGCAGCACGGCCTCGGTCATGCGCGCGGCGTTCTGCAGCGTGCCGCGCGTGTGCAGCGCCACGGCGCTGACCAGGGCCTCGATCAGCGCCAGCACCGTGGTTTCGGAATTCGCCGCGTGGTAGCTCTCGGTCTTGGCGAACAGGCAGTGGCGCGCCAGCGGCGCCAGCGGCGAATGCGGGCCGTCGGTCAGGGCCAGAATGGGCACGCCGCGCTCGTGCGCCGCGCGCGTCAGGGCCACGGTATCGCGCAGGTAGCGCGGAAAGCTGATGGCGATGAGCAGGTCCTGCGCCGCCATGCGCGGCAGCTGGCGCGCGCCGTCGGTGGCGCCGGCGACGGTGGCAAGCAGGTGCACGCTGTCGCAATGCATGTCCAGGCCGCGCGCCAGCATGCCGGCGAGCCAGCCCGAGGCGCCATAGCCCAGCACATAGATGCGCCGCGCCGCGGCGATGGCCTGCACCGCGGCCTCACAGGCCGCGGGCTCGAGCGCGGCGCGCGTGGCGGCAATGTTGTTCTGGCTCTCGTCAAGCACGGCCAGGAAGGCATCGTGCGCGCTGCCGGGCTTTTCCAGGCGCACGCGCATCTTCTCCACCGGCGCCAGCATGGCCTCGAAGCCCTTGACCAGCTCGGCGCGCAGCATGGGGTAGCCGTCCAGGCCGATGGCGCGCGCGAAGCGGTTCGCCGTGGCCACGGACACGCCCACCGCCGCCGCCAGCTCATCGATGGGCATGGTGGCGGCCTGCAAGGGGTGCTTGAGCACATAGTCCGCAATCTGCTGGTGCGACGGCGTGAGCTGCATCCGCGCCTGTGTGATGCGCGCAGTGATCGAAACCGGCGGCGGGCTGGCGTGCACGGGTTTGGACATGGTGGGCGGACGCTGTAATGATAAAAAATTTGCAGAGGCGGATATTAAAGAAAAATTTCTATCATTCAAGCGGCTGACAACCCGCAAAACCTAGCGAAAACCCTTGCTCCCGATTCGACAGCCAAAAAAAAGCCCGCGGAGCGGGCCTTGGCAGGTGGGACGGATTTACTTGATGGTCGTCCAGATCGGCATAGGCCGGTCATCCGCGCGGTGCACGGTATCCACGTTCTTGCGCATGGCCCAGGGCCGGATCTGGTGGTGCAGCGGCAGGTAGTAGTACTCGTCCTTGGTCAGCTTGAGCGCGTCGTTCAGCAGGGCGTCGCGCTTGGGCAAATCCATCTCGACCTTGATCTGCTGGATCATGGCGTCGAGCTTGGGGTCGCTGAAACGACCGCCGTTGTACACGCCGGCAGCGGTCTTACCGTCCTTGGTAGACATCAGCGAGTCCAGCGAATACAGCGCGTCGAACGTGGCCACGCCCCAGCCGAACAGGTAGGCGCTCACGTCGTTGTTCATCACGCGGGTGACGAACTGCGCCATGGGCGCGGTTTGCAGGTTGGTCTTGACGCCGATGCGCGTCCACATGGCGGTGACGGCCTGGCAGATGGCCTCGTCATTCACGTAGCGGTCATTCGGGCAGTCGAGCTTGAGCGAGAAGCCGTTCGGGTAGCCGGCGTCGGCCAGCAGCTTCTTGGCGGCCTCCACGTCGTACTTGGCGGCACGCTCGTTCAGTTGCTTGGTCCAGCCATGCACCATGGGAGCGATCATGGTGCCCGCAGGCACCGACAGGTTGCGCATGGTGCGGCTGTGCAGGCCCGCAGAGTCGATGGCCTGGTACAGCGCCTGGCGCACGCGCTTGTCCTTGAGCGGGTTCTTGCCGGCCGTGCCGGCGCCGGGCAGCTCGTCGCGGAACTGGTCCAGGCCCAGGTAGATGGTGCGGTTCTCGGCCCCTTCGATGAGCTTGATGTCGGGGTTGGCCTTCATGCGCGCCAGGTCCTGCGGCGGCGGATCGACCACGAAGTCCACCTGCCCCGAGATCAGCGCGGCCGAGCGCGTGGCGGCCGACTTGATGGGGGTGAACACCACCTCGTCGATGTTGCCCTTGGGCTTGTCCCACCAGTTGGGGTTCTTCTTGAGCGTGACCTTCACGTCCGGCTGCCAGCCCACCATGACGAAGGGGCCCGTGCCGTTGGCGTTGCGCGAGGCGTAGTTCTCTTCCTTGCCCGCGTAATCTTGCGACTTCACAGAGTTGTGCTTCTCGGCCCAGGCCTTGTTCATGATGCGCGCCTCGGTCAGCTCGCGCAGCAGGATGGGATTGGGGCCCTTGAGGAACACGTCCACCGTGTGCTCGTCCACCTTATTGACTTCCTTGACGCTCTGCACCGCGGACATCATGTTGGACGGCGCCGTGCCGGCACGCGTGAGCGAGAACACCACGTCATCGGCCGTGAATGGCGCACCATCATGGAATTTCACGCCCTTGCGCAGTTCAAAACGCACCTGTGTGGGGGAGACCTGCGTCCACTTGGTGGCCAGCGCGGGCTCGATCTGGTACTTGTCGTCATAGCGCACCAGGCTCTCGTACACCTGCTGCAGGAAGGCGTGCGTGGTCTGGTGGTTCTGCGCGTGGGGGTCCACGGTGAGGATGTCGTTGGCGCCGGCCCAGCGCATGGTGGCGGCGTGGGCGGTGCCCATGGCCACGAGCACGGCGGCCCCCAGCAAGCCCAGTTTGAAGGTGGTACGTTGAATCATCCGTCTGGCTCCTGTGTGTTGATGGTTACTACCGGATCACGTAGTAGCAATCATCGTACCGAAAACAACAACGGCCGCTGAGCGGCCGTTGCAGGGAGCAGGGGATTGCGGCCGGGAAGGCCGCGCTCCGTCAGCGGAACTTGGGCAGGTTGAACTGCGGCGGCACGCCCATGCGGGTGTTGATGATCCACTGCTGCGCGATCGACAGGATGTTGTTCGTCAGCCAGTACAGCACCAGGCCGGCCGGGAAGAAGAAGAACATCACGCTGAACATCAGCGGCATCAGCCACATCATCTTGGCCTGCATCGGGTCCGGCGGCGCGGGGTTCAGCGCCGTCTGCAGCAGCGACGAGAGCGTCATCAGGAGCGGCAGGATGAAGAATGGGTCGGGCGAGGACAGGTCCTTGATCCAGCCGATCCACGGCGCATTGCGCATCTCCACGCTGGACAGCAGCACCCAGTACAGCGCAATGAACACCGGGATCTGGATCATGATGGGCAGGCAGCCGCCCATGGGGTTGACCTTCTCCTCGCGGTAGATGCGCATCATCTCCTGCTGCATCTGCTGGGGCTTGTCCTTCAGGCGCTCGCGCATTTCCATGATGCGCGGGTTGATGGCCTTCATCTTGGCCATGCTGGCGTAGGCCTTGGCGTTGAGCCAGTAGAACGCAATCTTCAGCAGGAACACCAGCGCCACGATGGACCAGCCCCAGTTGGCGATCACCTTGTGCAACTGGTCCAGCAGCCAGTACAGCGGCTTGGCCAGGATGGTGAGCCAGCCATAGTCCTTGACCAGCTCTAGGCCCGGGGCCAGCTTTTCCAGCAGCGTCTCGATCTGCGGGCCGGCGAACAGGCGCGCGTCCACGGCCTTCGACTGGCCGGGGGCGATCTCGCCCAGCGGCGTGATCATGCCCACCGAGTACAGGTTGGTGTCCACCTTGCGCACGAAGTTGTCGCGCTGCACGCCGTCGCCCAGCAGCCACGCGGTGGCGAAGTAGTGCTGCACCATGGCCACGTAGCCGTTGCTGGAAGACTTGTCGATCTCGGCCTTGCCGTTCTCGATGTCCTTGAACTCCACCTTGTGGTACTTCTTCGCCTCGGTGTACACGGCCGGACCGGTGAACGTGGAGTAGAACGACGACTCGCCCGCCGGCTTGTTGCCATCGCGCGCCAACTGCAGGTACAGCTGGGGCGATACCGGGGCCGTGCCCGTGTTGACCACCTCATGCTTCACGGCCACGTCGTAGGCGCCGCGCTTGAGCGTCCAGGTCTTGACCAGCTTCACGCCGCCCATGTCGGCCGACTCGAAACGCACGGTCAGCTCGTTCTGGCCGTCCTGCAGTTCGCGCGGACCGGGCACGACCGCCATGGGGGTCTTGTGCGTGGGGAAGGCGCCGCCGGCACCGTTGCCGATGAGGCCCGTCTGCGCGACATAAACACGCGAAGCGCTCTCGTCCAGCAGCAGGAAGGGCTTGGTCTTGTCCTCCATCTCGGGATATTGCAGCAGCTCTCCGTGGACCAGCGAACCGCCTTCGGAGTCAAAGCTCAGGCGCAGCACGTCGGTGCTCACCGTCACACGCTCGCGCGGGATGGCGGCAGGCGGCACGCTGGCGCCTGCGGGCGGCTGCGGCGCCGCGCCCGGCGTGGCGCTGGCGGCGGCCACCGGCACGTCGGCAGCGCCAGCGCCGGAGGCCGCTACCGCGGGCGTGCTGGCCGTCTGCGCCGGCGGCGTGGGGAAGAAGGTGGCCTTGTTGCCGTTGTGGATCTGCCACTTGTCCCACAGCAGAACCATGGAAAAGCCAAAGATCACCCACAGGATGGTGCGGCGGATGTCGTTCATGAAGTCTTCTTACGTGAGGAAGAGGGAGTGTCGTCGGAAGGCGTGAGCCGTGAAAACAGGCGCATGCCGCGCGGCAGCTCCTGCGGCACGGGGTCCAGCCCGCCCTCGCACCAGGGATGGCAGCGCGCCAGGCGGCGCACGGTCAGGTAGCTGCCGGCCGCGGCACCATGTTGCTCCAGCGCCTGCAGAGAGTACACCGAGCAGGTGGGCTCGAAGCGACAGGCCGACCCGATCCAGGGACTTAGCAGCAGCCGGTAGCCGCGCACCAGCCCCATGAGCAGCGCGCGCATCATGGTCGCGCCCCTGTCGCGGCCACCCTACTGCGGCGTTCGGCCGCGGCAAAGAGCTGTTCCAGTTCGGCGCGCACGGCTTGCTTCAAAGCCTCGGAGGTGGCGCTCACGAACTGCTTGCGATCAAAGCCCATGCGCAGGCGCACCACGTGCGCGCCGCTGGGCATGCGCGCCTCGAACCCGCTGGCCACGGCATAGATCTGGCGCTTGATGGTGTTGCGCGTGACTGCGCGGCGGGCCCAGCGCTTGGGCACCATGGCGCCCAGCCACACGCCGCCCGCCTGCCCCCCCACAAGAAACAGGGCCTGCGATCCCTGCGCCTGCGGCGAGGAATCGGGCCCTGTGGCTGGCGGAACTCCATCGGTTGCCACCGGCGGCAAACCCAGCCGGTGCAATGCGAAGTGCGCCGTGCGGGAGACGGTGCCTCCCGCCATGGCTGCCTGAAACTGGGGGCGCGTTTTCAGCCGATGCATGGGTGCAGCGTCCCCGGCAGGGAACTGGCGGTGCAAACCCGTAAGCGGCCGAAAGCCGAGCGGCCCGGCCTCAGACGGCCAGACGCTTGCGGCCCTTGGCGCGGCGAGCGTTGATGACGGCACGGCCGCCGCGCGTCTTCATGCGCACGAGGAAGCCATGGGTGCGCGCACGGCGCGTCTTGGAGGGCTGGTAAGTACGTTTCATGTTCTCGATCCTTGAAGGTTCAGTTACGGGCGCGGCTTCGATCGGCAACACCCGCCGGGCCTGCTGCATCCTGCATGGAATGCGCGAAAAGCAGCCGCCCGGGCTTGATCACCCTGAACACCATTCAGGGAAACCGCGGATTATTGCAGGCTCGGTGAATCCTGGCAATGCCTGGGGCGTATCGGCCCACTTCGCGGCCTACTTCGCGATCCGGTGCATGTAGGGCCGCGCA
>NZ_CP094347.1:0-69485 GCF_022807955.1 Diaphorobacter sp. LI3
TGCGCCGCGTGGATCGTGAGCGCAAGCAGATGTTTGAT
Source organism: Diaphorobacter sp. LI3 (assembly GCF_022807955.1). Taxonomy (NCBI): domain Bacteria; kingdom Pseudomonadati; phylum Pseudomonadota; class Betaproteobacteria; order Burkholderiales; family Comamonadaceae; genus Diaphorobacter; species Diaphorobacter sp. LI3. The sequence goes on from NZ_CP094347.1 coordinate 39, forward strand.
CCGAACAATCCCGCGACCAAGAACGCCGCCAACGTATTCCCCAACGTGCCGACGCCGGAGCGCGCCGGGATCGACATCGAGGCGCTGGCCAAGCAATACGAGCAAAAGGCCCAGGCCCGCAAGATGGATGACTTGATGATTTTCGCCAGCTTCACGATGCCGGCCGAATCGCTCAAGCGGATCGTCAGCCAAGCCAACCGGGTGGGGGCTTCCGTGGTGCTGCGCGGTTTTAAGAACAACTCGCTGAAGGATACGGCGCTGGCCATCAAGGAGCTGGGAGAGCAGGGCGGCAACGTCCTGGTGAACCCCAACGCCTTCACCAAGTACAAGGTCAAGGCCGTTCCCACGATGGTGCTGGCCAAGGCCGCAACCATCGACCAAGTGGACAACGAGGGCTGCGCCCTCCCTGACAACTTTGTGGCGGTGGCCGGTGACGTTTCGCTGGACTACGCGCTGGACGAGATTGTGCGCCGCGCTCCGCAATTTGAAGCCGTGGCGTCTCGCTACCTTCGCCAGATCAGGGGGAACCAATGAAGCGCGTCCTTTCCATCGCCGCGATGCTGGCCGCTGTGGGTGTAGCCAGCGCACAAACCATCACGACGCCGGCCGATGCCTTCAACGCCGGCAAGGACTTCGCCAACACGGGCAAGGGTGTGGCGGGGGGCAAGATCAATGGCGCAACTGGCTCCAACGTGCTGCCGTACTACAGCACCACGGCACCGGAGACGGCCAACTTCCAGGAAGGGCGCAACCTCATCGGCGGGGCAGGTACGAACAAGCAAATTCAGTGCGAGACGTACAAGGCCCCCAATGCCTTCCAGCAGCAGGAATGCGACGCGGTGAACTTCATGAGCAAGAACCCGACGCAGCGGCCGAAGTTCACCATCGACAAGCAGACCGACCCGATCCTGACCGGTTCCAAGGGCGTCATCAACAACCCCGGCAGCATCCCCGGCGCTTCGACGCAGCAATGCCGAGTGGAGCGCGTGAAGAACCCGGCGACCTACATCACCGAGACTTGCACGGAAACGCAGACGCTCGAAAACCTGTCCTGCAAGCGCGTGCTCAAGGTGGCGTGCGATCCCGAGCGCGACGGCTGCGACCAAGGCGGCATCGTCCCGAATAGCTGGGCCGGCGACATGGCCACCAGCTTCACCCCGGACGGGGCCGGCAACTACATCCTCCAGTTCGGCACCATCGCGGACAACTATTGGGGCGGCTGGGGCGCGGTGTACGACCGCAACCTTACTTTCGACATCCGCGACGTAGGCTTGATTACCCGCTTCGCCCTGACCCGTGCCGCTTTTGACGACTGGCTGATGGTTAAGGTGAACGGAAACCTCGTCTATGTCGGCCCGCGTGGCGGCGACCGTCTCGAAATCTATTCACCGCCTCCGGTCTTCGAGTCCTCTAACACGCGCTCATGCACGCAGACTTGGGACGATTGGGGCAGTGGCTGGCAGTGCTCCGATACGGGCGGCGGCGGCTGGTGGGGCGGCGGCGGTGGCGGCAATGCCGTCTCCTACCAATCCTGCACGGCAGTGGGCGGCGGCTGGAATTGCACGGCCAGCGACTACCGCACCGGCATGGTTCAGTACTGCGCCACCTGCTTCAGCGGCCCGGAGCTTTCGACGAGCTGGAACTTCGGCTTGAACATCGACGTGAAGCCCTACCTCAAGAACGGCTCCAACACGATCTTCATGCGGACGATTGTTGCAGGTGGCGGTGAAGGGGCGATCCAGCTCACGACGCGCCAACTGTGCCCGCGAAACTGCTATGACCAATGGGACAACAGCCAGTGCGCTCCCCTGGAACAGAGGGCTCAATGATGATGAAGAAGATTCTTGCCGCATTGGCCTTTGTCGCCAGCTTCAGCGCCTTCGCAGCGCCTGACTGCCAGAAGACAGGCACGGTCTGCACCGCGCCCAACCAGACGCGCAACGTGTCTGGCCTGTCTGTCTTCCGTGAATGCTGGGAGTACCAGGACACCTATCAATGTCGCAGCCAGAACATGGTCAACGACTGCCAGCCGCTGCGAGACAAGGGGTGCTCGCAGATCGGATCGTCATGCGTGGAGCGCGACGATTCCGGCACCTGCGTGATGTACGAGCAGAAATACAACTGCCCGGACAAGCCTGAAACCTACACCGAGAAAACGGTGTGCGATCAAAGCGCCTTCTGCCAGAACGGCGGGGCAGGGTGCTTTGATACCAGCGCACCACCCGACAAGGACTTTGGCCAAGCGGCCGTGATGATGGAGGCCGCCCGCGAGGCCGGCGTGTACGGCATCGACCCGAACAAGGTGGAAATCTTCAAGGGCTACATGGAGGAATGCAGCATCAAGGTCTTGGGTGGCACCACGCTCAAGAGCTGCTGCAAGTCAGCCGGTGGCGGCCAGAACTTCACAAATTACAAGTTGCTGGGTGCTGGCATGACGGTGGCCGGCGAGGCTGGGCGCGAATCCATCGTTATGGGTTCCAAGTACGTCTATGACTCGCTCTACGGTCAGCTCGATAGCTCGCTGATCGACAAGGGCCTTGGAGCGATGAATAGCTGGGCGTCCGGCTTGGGGGATGGAGTGTTCAACCCGCAATTCGGGTTCTATGGCTTTACCTTCGAGTTCAGCATGGCCAATGGGTTTCAGTTCGTCAGCTTCGATCCTTATAGCTTCGCCCTTCAAATCGCAATCATGCTGATCCAGGAATGGTTGAGCTGCGATTCGGCCGAGCAGGTCATGGCCATGAAGCGCGGCCAAAACCTGTGCGTCCACATCGAGACGTATTGCAGCAAGAAGGTGCTCAAGGTCTGCGTGGAGAAGAAGGAGCGCCACTGCTGCTTTAACTCCAAGCTGGCCAAGATCATCAATCGCCAAGGCCGCGCGCAACTCGGGATGCCGATGAATAGCTGTGGCGGCTTCAACCAGGCGCAGCTTCAAGCCCTCGATTTCTCCCGGATTGATCTGTCCGAGTTCATCGCGGACATCGTGCCCAAGGATGTGCCGGCATCGACCATGAGCAATCGGGTGCAGCAGACCGTCAACCAAAAAGTTCAGAGCTACTACGACCAATGAAAACTCTCTCTATCGCCCTCGTTCTGCTGGCCTGCTCGACTTTCGCGCGCGAAAGCCTCGCTGGGCCAACCGTCTATACCCGGCAACACGACGTGCTGGCCGCCGCGATCCGCAACGGCAGCTCCAGCGGCGTCATGGAAGGGGAGGTGGCCGAGCACTTCACGCGCCAATTCCGCTCGTCCGGGCCGCTGCTGGTGACTGCGAAGGTCATCAAGTCTTTCAGTCGCGCCGACTGCAAGCGCCTTGAAATGGTGTTCACCAAGAAGGATGTGGATACCCCGCAAGGGCGCACCGACGCGATCCTGAAGACTCAGCTCAACTACTGCCTCGACGGCACCCCGCCAATTTCCGTGGAGTAAGCCAATGATGAAGCGAAGCCTTCTCCTGCTGGCCCTGCTGTCTGGGTACGCCAATGCGCAATCGCTGGATTACCCCTCTGTTTGGCAGTGCGATGCGAACAAGCCCAACTGGTACTGCGACATGGAAGACGCCAAGCCGCAACCTGTGCAGCCGACGCCGGCACCGGCCCGGCCTCAGACTGGCCGCAAGGCTGACCAGCCAAAGCGCATCGAGCTGAAGGACATCAAGACCGCCGAGCAACTGCGACAAGAACTGAAGCGCCGGGAAGACGTGGCGGTGATGAACCCCACCGACCAGAACATGAAGGACTACCTGGAGCTTTGGCAGATGACGCAGGACAAGGGGGCTGTCTTCGCTGACAACTGGCGGCGCGTGGTTTGGCAAAACCCGAGCCTCGACTACGCGCAAAAGCGGCCGGTCAATAACTCCGCGATCAAGATTTACGACGAGGGCCGCATTCAGAACGAGGAACAGCAACTGAAGATGCTGGCCAAGGAACACGGGCTGATCTTCTTCTTCCGTAGCGACTGCCCGTACTGCCATGCAATGGCCCCGACGCTGAAGATGCTTTCCGACAAGTACGGCATCGAGGTGCTGCCGGTATCCGTCGATGGCATGGGCCTGCCCGAGTTCCCGAACCCCCGCGACGGCCGCGCGCAAGCTGCGGCTTGGGGGATTGAGCGCGTGCCAGCACTGTTCATCGGCTCGAAGCAGACCGGCGACCGCGCACCCGTGGGCTTCGGAATGATGGCCCTGACCGAAATCGTCAATCGAATTTTTGTCCTCACCGGCACCAAGCCCGGCGATAACTTCTAAGGAGCTGCCCATGCTACTGAAAAAAGTAACGGCGCTGGTGACGGCATTTGCTTTCACCACCTCTACCTACGCCATGAACATGCAGGAGCTTTTCGACTCCGTGAATGCTCAAGGCAACGTCAGCAACCCGGCCGTGCTGCAAGGCCAGACGATGAACCTCTACACCGGGGGCAGTCTGTTCATGCGGATGCCCAAGCGCACCTACCAACTGGCCACGGTGACGCCGCCGAGCTGGAACGCTGGGTGCGGAGGCATTGACCTGTTCGCAGGCGGCTTCTCGTTCATCAACAAAGAGCAGTTCGTGGCCATGCTGCGCAACATCGGCTCGAATGCCCTGGGCTACGGCTTCAAGCTGGCCATCCAGAACCTGTGCCCGACCTGCGACAACGTGATGCAGGCACTGCAAGCCACGGCCCAAGCGGCTAACCGTCTGAACATGGATTCGTGCGAGGCGGCCAAGGGGATCGTCAATGCGGCCGTGCCCGACACCTGGACACGCGGCAAGCAGAACGCGGCCAAGAACTTCGGTGTGGACACCAATATTTTCGAGAACATCACCGACGCTTGGACGAACGTGATGAACAGCGAAAGCCGGGCCAACCAAACGGTGAACTCGGTGGCCAACGCGAGGCCCGAGGCGAAAGACCAGCTCCCGACCGGCAACGTGGTGTGGAAGGCGCTCAAGAAGCTCGATGGCATCACCGACGAGCAACGCATGATCCTGATGTCGATGATCGGCAGCATGATCTTCCCGACCGGCGACACCCCACAACTGCCAATCCCGCTGCTGCGCAAGGAAATCACGGTGGAGGCTCTGGTGGGTGCGCGTACTACCTCCGACACCATCACGGTGCCGATCTGGCGTTGCGACACGACCAGCGCGGACGGTTGCTTGAGTCCGACCGAGGACGAAGTGACCACCAAGAGCTTCAAGACGATGGTGCGGGAGAAGATGGAAAAAATCTCCGACAAGATCGCCAACCGTTCGGCACATGACGACATGGCGGCCACCATCGGCTTCCTGAACGCCACCGATCTGCCCATCTACAAGATGCTGGCCGTGACGACGACCCTCAACAACACCTCGATGGCCGATGCGCTGATTGGCCGCTACCAAGAGCTGATCGCCGCCAAATACGCCGAGGTTTACATCCAGCGTGCCGTCACCGACCTGCGCGGCGCAATGGCGAAGTTCTCCGCCGCAGCCGACGCTACCCAGGCCGCCGAGCTGGGCAAGATGAAGCCCGAGCTGGAGGAAATTTCGCGCGCAGCAAAGCAGGTGCTGGCCACTGCCTACTCGCAGACCATCAGCACCTACAACATCGCCCAGGAGGTGCAGTACATGGAGCGTGCGCTCAATGCCAACCTGTCGCAGACGCTGCGTAACTCGCTCGCCTTCGGCAAGAGCCTGCGCTAAGGGAGGATGCCGTGGACATCGAAATTCAAACCTACTGGAACGTAGAAACGCTCTACTACGTCTTCAACGCCGTGGCCTCGATGATGGCCGGCGCTGGCTTCGCTGGCTTGCTGAAGCTGGTTTTCCTGTTCGCCATTGCAATCGGCATGTTCGGCTACATGAACAAGCAGCTCGAAATGGCGAAGTGGTTTATCCACGCCCTGGCTTTCGTGACGGTGCTGAATCTGCCGATCGCGCGCGTTGCCTTGACCGACAAGACCGGGCTGGAGCCGCCTCGCGTGGTCGATAACGTCCCCTTTGCCCTGGCCGTCACTGCGCAAACGACAAATCTGGTGTTCGGCGCACTGACCAACACCTATGAAACGGTCTTCGGTGTGCCTGAAGACTTGGGCTTGCAAAAAGGGGATGTGGGCTTCGGGCACCGCATCCTGAAGCAAGTGAATAACGCGACGATCCGCGACCCCAGCTTGCGCTCCGACCTGATGCAGTTCATCAAGGAATGCACGCTGTACGACGTGAAAGACGGTGAAATCACCCCGCAGCAGATTGTGGGTGGCACCGATACCTGGAACGTGATTTTCAACAACACGAGTCCGGCCCGCTTCGTCACCTACAACACCCTGACGAATGCGCCGACCACCGATACCTGCACCAATGTTGCGGCCATCCTGAAGGAGAAGGTCAACGACGCCGTAACGGCTGGCCAAGCCTTCTACGGCAAGCAGGCTTTCACTCGGGCAAGCAGTGATGCCATCGCTACCAGCATGTTCGTTTCGACGGTGGGCACGTCCTACGACTGGATTCTGAATAACTCCAGCAACGCCTCCGACGCGATGAAGCAGGCGATGTTCAACAACATCTGGAAGGAGGCCGGCACCGAGCTGCCGGCGCTGCTGAACGATCCTGCGCGGGTGGCCGAGGTTAATGCCCTGGCCGGCGCTGCCCAGGCGGCACGGCAAGCTGACGGCTCCAACAGCACGTTGAGCCTGCTGGCCCAAGAGACGCTGCCCCACATGCGCAACTGGATCGAGGCAATCATCTACGGCCTATTCCCGGTTGTTGTGGTTCTGATGGTTGTCAGCTCGACCGAGGGTGCAAAGAAGATCATCGCGGGCTACATGATGTCGCTGGCCTGGATCGGCCTGTGGCCAATCTTATTCGCCGTCATCAACCACCTGTCGCTCATGCACTTGCGCTACAAGGCGCGCGCGCTGGAGCTGGCGGCCGGTGTGCCGTTCCAGCTCACCGATGCTTTCGACGCCACGCTGACCAACGAGCAGGCGGCCATCGGCTACATGGTTGTCCTGGTGCCATTCATCGCCGGGGCCATCATCAAGCTGGGGCAGGGCGGTTTCATGGGTGTTGCCGACCGGATGATGACCGGCTTTGCCTCTGCCGGCGCAGCGGTGGGCGCAAGCAATGCCAGCGGCAATGTCAGCATGGGCCAAGCTGGACTTGATACCGCATCGGTCAACACGACCTCGATGAACAAGTACGACAGCAACATCGGCCTGCAAGGCGGCGGGGCAACCATCGGCCGAGGCAATGGCTCGACGGCCACAATGGCCGCGAACGGCGCGGTTGCCTTGCAGCAGCTCCAAAACCGGATGCTGACGCAGATGAACATGGATCACCGACTGGAAGCCGGCCGAAACCAGGAAGCGCATCGTACCGACATCACTTCGACCGGGGATCAACTGGCGCGCCGGCACGGCGACAGCTCAAGCCTCACGGACGTGAAGGGGCACGATACAACCCGTGGCCAATACCAGAACACGGGCGTGGTGGCGGCTCGCGGGAGCGAGGGCGGGTATGGCGGCCAGCACTCCACTGGCCAGAACTTGGATCGCAACTTCCGGGAGGGTTCGCACTTCCGTACTGCGGCCGGTGCCAATGACCAACTCCACATGAATTTGGGTGTTGGCCGTGGGAACCCCAACGGCGGCGGTGCTCCTGGTGCGGGTGGCGCGGGTGGCGCGCCTGATCCGCGCGAGGAAAAGCGTATTGCTGACGCCATGAAGCAGGGCGGCGCGAACCAGCAACAGATCGACCAGGCGCTGAAGAACTACCGTGGCGGCAAGGGCGGTGCCCAGCCTTCGGGCAGCCTCATCAACGCGGGCCTGGGCTACAACGGCGCGAAGACCTACACCGCCGAGCACGGCCGGGATCGGGGCGTGGATACGGTTCATGGCAACCAGGAGGCCGCGCGCACCGAGCGCACGTTTGCTGAACGCGGCTCCCGCACCGAGCAGGCCGGGACGGGCAATCAATCGGCCCAAAACGACCGCCACGGCCGCGATGCCGCCCTTACGAACGTGGATGAGGTTTCCCGCGTGCGTGATGTCTCTGATCGTCGTGAATTCGGTACTGGCGACCGCGCCAACCGTAGCGACAGCAACAGCTTCACGACTCACAAGGATCTGATGGCTGATCCGTATCTGTTCGAGAAGGTGGCAGCGCGCAATGGCATGACCGCCATGCGTTTCGCCAACCAATCCGAAGACCGGATCATGGACATGGTGCAGGACTACGTGAGCGAGAAGGGCATGGTTCAACAAGCTACCACCATGCCGCAGCAGACTTTCGCAGGCGAAAAACTGCCGACCACGAAGGGCGAGCTGGAGAAGCAATCCGCCAAGGATCGCGCCGGCATCCCGCAGGACATCCAGGGCGTCCACAAGAAGAAGGTGGCACAGACCGGCTACGGCGGAACCGCTCCGCTCAAGGTCGATACCTCTGCGCCTCCGATCATTGCGGAATCCAGAGGGGACGTACAGGGCCAGCTCGACCCGAAGAACAAGGGCAGCATCCCCGCGCGTGCCGGGGCCTTGGACGAGAACGTGAATGCCTGGGCCAGCCCGGACAAGGCTGTTGGCGCTGGGCGGGCCAACCCCGCAGCCGTCAACGAGGACAACATGATCCGCGACGGCAAGGACACCGTTCAGAAGGCTTGGGACAAGCTGACTGGCGGCGACGGTACGGCAGACGGCGAAAAGCTGAACGACAACATGAAGCGGGAAACAGCCGCCTCGGTTCAGATCAACAACGGCAGCAAGTAAAGGGAAAGGGGGCTTTGCCCCCTTTCAAGAATTGCCGCCCGTGTAGTTATCGCCCCAGGGTAAATGATGAACAACACAAGACTTGCCGGTAAATGGATTAACGCCTGCTGCGCTATTTGGCGCGCCAGTGCCGGGCCATTTCGACATTCCCTTGAATCCATCGCTTAACCACCATGCAAGCCAGAATGGAATCCAGAAAATCAATCCGCCGCCGAGCATTGGAATGTAGTCGGCAAGGAAATTACCACCGGATGCCGAAAGTGCGGCAGCGGCCGGCAATGGAAGCCAGAGCATCCAGCGCCTTCGAGAGAACAGCATTTTTGTCAGTCGCATCATTATTGTTCCTCAATAACCAGCGTCACATAGGTGGCCGTGTTTTTGTCGTCTTGCATATGCACGACACGGAAGCCTTTTTCGTAAATCTGCTTGATCGTCACCTTGCCGATGTGTTCGCACTGCAACACCGAATCGCCACCACGGAAGGGGCCGATGCAGACACCGCCACGCTTCGAGGCGGCCGCTTGGGCGCTGGCGTTCGTCATGCCGGCAAGTGCTGCCACGATGAAAGCAGCGTAAAGCATTTTTTTCATTACAACTCTCCTTCCAATTTGGATAGAATTTGCGCATCTTGTCTATTGACAAAATACGCCCAAAACCCTTACGGTGCAAGGGGATGAGCCAGATATTCAAGACTGTTTCCGCAGCGTGTGGCCATGTGTCGCGTGCTGTCTTCGTGAAAGCAGCGCGGCGGCTGGGTCTTTCGTCCGAATCTTACCGCATCGCTGATGAAGTGTTCCTCAAAGGCTACCGGCAGGCAACCGTCGCGCGCCACGTCGGCGTCTCGCGTCAACGGGTGCATTCAGTGTGCCGGGAGCTGCTGGAAGAAATCAATAACCAACTTTCCCCTGAAAGGGCAACCGATGAAAAAACTTCTCCTGATTCTCATTACCACGGCCACCTTGGGCGGATGTGCTTCGCAACAGCCTCTCAGCATGAGAAATGACTGGCGCGCTGGCACCGATCAAACGCCGTATCGCTCGATCCCAACAGCTTTAATCTGTGACGACTGCAATTTGCAATGATCCCGTCTCACTGGTTCAGACGGATCATTCTGATCGTCTTCATCATGGAGGTTGCTGGCGGCATTTTGTGGGTAACTGGCAGGTTATCCACGAATCCGGCCGCCAAGCCAATGACTCAGGCTCTCGGTAGCCTGATATTCCTGTTCGGCTTTTATGCCAGCGCGCCATTATCGGCGCGCTTCCTTGCTCCGCGACCGTCGCGGGATGCTGCGCTTCAAGAGCGTTTGGCAAGGATAGTGGCAACCGTCCCTGATAGTCGCCCCGTCTTCCTGTATGACCATGCCGACAAGGAAGCCAACACTGTGGGGCTGCTGCCGAGTCATTCGCGCATCTACGTGACAACCGGCCTGCTGGCCAGCATGAGCGACGAGGGTATGCGGGGCGTGATCGCCCATGAAAACGCCCATGTTCATGAGCGCCACATCTTCGCCACGTTCACCTATGCCTGCTGCTTTGCTGTGAGCAGCCACCTCCTGGACAACAACAACTTTTTCTTTGCCGCCTTCCTCCTGTTCCTGGGGATTCGCCGGTATTGCGAGTACCGGGCGGATGCCGGCGCTGCGCAGTCCGTAGGGCGCGGAACGATGTTGACGGCGCTGCGCGAGCTGGCCGTGTTGTACCCCTCGAAATCCTGGGTTCGCTGGTTCTCGTTCGCCAATGCCTACCCGACCTTGGCCATGCGGATGCGGGCCGTGGAAACCGGGCGCAAGGCCCTTCTGTGAGATGAGCATGGATGCCTTCTACCTGCAATGGATCGGCTGCGCGTTTGGGGTGCTGGGGGCCTTGATGCTGGCCCTCAATAACCGCTTGTCCGGCTGGGGCTTCGTGTCTTTCCTGGCCTCGAATGTCTGCTGGATCGGCTTCGGCGTCATGACCGACGCGCCGGGCCTGATCTTCATGCAAGTGGCTTTCACTGCCACCAGCCTGCTAGGCATTTATCGCTGGATGCTGGCCAAGCCCGACTTTCGCGCGCGAAAGAAGGAGGGGTGATGAGGCGGGCCAAAAAGTACCACACGATCACCGACATCGTAGGCACGGTTTACTGCGAGCAAAAGGTGGTTTTCGACCGTGAGCGTGGGGATGCCCGGCCGCTGGAGGTTCGGGCGAAGGCCGCTGCCGGCACCTTCGAGCACCTACGGTTTCAGGTCGAAGGGCAGACGCGCGCAGCGATTGATCGGCGCTGTTTCATTGCCACCGCGATCTACGGGCCTGACGCGGCCGAGACGAATTTCCTGCGCGCTTGGCGTGATCGTGTGCTGATGCCGGCAATGGCAGGGCGCTTGTTCGTCCGAGCCTACTACGCCGTCTCACCTAGCTTGGTGCCCCTGCTGTGCAGGAGCCGGTGCGCGGCCACGGCTGTGCGCGCCGGGCTGAACGCCCTGCTTCGCTTGATGGGGATGCCGCGATGAGCAACTTGGCCAGCTACATCCTATTCGCCCTTGCCCTGGTGCTGGCCGGCTGGACATTCATGGTCTGGCGCGGGTTCACTCAGAACTGGCTCCCTCCCGAGCTTGCGGCCGGCAAGGTGGCTCAAGTGGAACGCAACCTGTTCATCAATGCGCCGTTCCCCATCGTGGGCCGGCCCGATCAGGTGTATCGGCTTCCTGATGGACTGCATGTTCCCCTCGAAAACAAGAACCGCGATGCCCACCGCGTCTATGAGACGGACATTGCGCAGCTCTCTTTGCAAGCGTGGCTGCTTCGCCTGAACGGACTCGAAACCGCGCCCTTTGGCTTCGTGGCCATCAACAACCGAAAAACCCGTGAGCGCCGCGCCATGCGCGTGGAGCTGCGCGACGACGCCTATTGCGAGCAGTTGGTGGCCCGGTACATCGACATCACCGAGCGCAGGGCCAAAGCGCGCAAAAGCCGGGGCCGCAAATGCAACACATGCGGCCATCGTTCCGAATGCTTTTCTCTCAACCCTTAACCAACAACATGGAGATTCCACCAATGACTACCCCTGACCGCGAACTGCGCCTGATGGAAACTTTTGTCGGCCTTCTCAGCGACCATCAAAAGGACTTCGAGGGCTTCGTGCGCGACGTGGAGAACGTCCGCTACTGCCATACCCCCATCGACGGCCAGCAAATCAATCGTTGCGAGTACGCGCTGCGCAACATGGAGATTCGCCTGCTGACCATCCACAACTGCATCCAGGCGGGACGGTTCGACGCTGAAACGCTCGATGCGTTGGTTCAGACCAAACATACCTGGGCCAGCATGAAGAACCGGGTGGATAGCTACCTGGGCGAAATCCACCAGATCATCAGCCAGACATCCGCCGCGCTGCGGCCGGTGCGTGAGAGCTTGGTGGCGTGATCGCCCTCCCCTTCCTATTGACGTTATCGCGCTAAACGCCTAGTGCCAGTAGGATTTTTTTGATAAACTTGCTTTCATCGTGAAAGCAAATAAACGGCATCTGAATACTGGCACTGGACACCCGCATGGACAACTTACCGATGGATGCGCTGCTGACGCAGATATGGCAAATGGTTTCTCCCTACGTGGGCGGGGCATGGGCCGCACTGCAACGCATCTTCGCTGAAACCCCTACTCCGCTGTTGATCGGCATTGTCGTTGGCTTGTTGCTCGCGCGCGTGCTGCGCGGCGTGCTGATCGTGGCGGGGTTGGCGGCAGTGGTGTTTGTTGCCGTGCGGGTGTTCGGCATTGCTGTGCCCGGCTTGGGCTGACTGGAGGCGAACATGGAAGACAAGAACCCGTATGAACTCGATACCGGCCCCGTGGCTGCGCCCCATCCGGCCGACGTGCGCCGTGCGCAGTTTGCTCAAGCCAATGCTTCCCTGTCCCTGGAGGGAATGCCGGTGGACGCCGCCGACCTCGCCATTCAGGAGGCCGTCATCGCCGGCACCCTGACCCCTGACGAGGCGGTGGCCAAGTATCTGGAGCGCGCACGCGGGGCTGGGCAATGAGCGAGCAAGAGGACTACACCTACCCCGGCACACACGTTCTCAAGAACAAGGCCGACATCCGCGACCTCGCGGCGCTTCAACGCTTCGAGCGCGGCGCAACGGCCGTTCGCATTCAGGAGCTGCGCGAAAACCCGGTACGGGGCGAGTACGACTTGGCCCACCTTCAGGCGATCCACAAGCAGGTTTTTCGGGATGTGTACGAGTGGGCCGGCGAAGTGCGCAAAGTGGATATTGCAAAGGGGCCTGCCGGCGACCGAACCCTGTTCACCTTCAAGGAAGACATCCCGCAGAAGGCGCAGGAAATCCAATCCGCGATCAAGGAAGCCAACTATCTGCGCGGGATGGACAAGGAGCAGTTCAGCGGGAAGATGGCCGAGGTCTATGCCGGCGTGAACGAAATGCACCCCTTCCGCGAAGGGAACGGCCGCACGACGCGCGAATTCATCGGGCAGCTCGCCAAGGATGCGGGCTATCAGCTCGATTACTCCAAGGTCGATAAGCAGACGTGGAACGAGGCCGCCAAGGAGTCCGCGCGCGGCAACCTGGAGCCAGCGCGCGAAGTTTTCTACGAAATCACGACCGTGGAGCGGGCGGTGGCCTTCGACAAACTGGCCACGCGCGAAGCTCTGGCCAAGCATCCCGAGCTGGATGGTGCCTACAAGATGCTGCACGACGCCCACCGTGCCGGGCAGGACGCCGCTTACCTGCGGGCAGAAATTTCCAAGGAGCTGCACAGCGGCCGGCTAGTGGGCGATGGCGTGACGCTGGACGAGTCCAAGCGAGTCATCGACCACGCCGCAGCCTATCGCGGGCTGATGGTGCGGGACGCCGAACGGCTTGGCGGGCAGTTCAAGGGCGAAGTGGTGGCGGTTTCGTCGCACCACGCGATGCTCCAAGTGGGCGACATGATCGCCGTGCGCTACGAACGCGCCAATCTGGATCGTGACCTTGCCGTGGGCGAGCGCGTGACGATCCAGTACGACAAGGCGCGCAGCCAAGTCTATGAGCAGGGCAAGGAGCCGGCGCGGGATCGTGGCGGCAAGGACATGCAGATGGAGCGCGAGCGCGTGCCGACGCCGCGCTGACTTTCGCGCGCGAAAGACCGACGGAGAAGAACATGAATCGAGAAACGCTTGAGCTGCTGGTTTTTGTGGGGATGTGCTTTGCCGCGTCCTACCTGTTGATGCGCGAGTTTCGTGCCTACCTGGATGCCGTCTTCAGCCGTTCCCCCGGCGAGCCGTGGGCCGATGTCTGGAAACGCGCCCATGCCGAGCACGACCTGAACCGTAAGGCCCAGCTCGAAATGTTCGGCTCCAAGTGGGCGACCGTAGGGGGCCGCTTGCTTGTGGTGGGGCTTGTCATCGCTGGGGTGTGGTTTCTGGCTTTCGTCCCCGTTGCGGCCGTGCTGCTGGCCGTCTATCTGGCGTGGGGGTTGTACGCCACCCGCAGCCTTGGGTTGACGGCCAACGACGTGTATGCGCGCCTGCTGAAGCGCGACCGCATCACCTACCGCCTGCTGCACGCGGCCCTGTGGCCGCTCCATGCAACCCAAGCCAAAAACCAATCCGGTAATCAGTGAGGAATCCACGACCATGACCAACCAACTTTTCAGCCGTGCCGGCGTCCGCTACGAGGTGGCGCTGGATGTCCTGGGGGCCATCATCGCCCACCACTCCGAAGCCATTGCCGCCGAACGCGAAAAGGCTACCCCTGACGAGGCCGTGATTGCGGCCGCTCAGAAAGCGAAGGACGAGCTGCGCACGATCCGCGAAGACCTCGATCCGAATGCTGACGAGGCCATCGAGCGCGTCATCACTCAGTACGGCCAACAGGCCCGCGACCTTTACCAATAAGGCAGGAGGGCAGACAAATGGCTGGGGAGGTTTCCAAGTACGCAATGGAGAGCGCCTACAAGGATGTAGAGCGCGATGCACTGGCAAGAACGACGGCGCAAGAGAATCCGAAGGCGATCCTGTTGGGCGGCCAACCAGGATCGGGCAAATCGGCGCTGGCCGCCGAAGCGATCCGCGAGCTGCGCGCCAACGGCGGCGCTGTGGTGATCGACGCCGACCGGATGCGCGAGGAAAACCCGCGCTACAAGCAGCTTTCGCGCGAAGACCCCCAGCACGCCGCCGACCGAACGCAGAAGGAGGCCGGCGAATGGGCTACCCGCCTCACGCTGGCCGCCGTGGAGAACCGCCGCAATCTGGTGGTGGACGGCACGATGCGCAGCCCGGAGAACATCCGGGACTTGACCACTCGCTTGAAGGAACAGGGTTACGAGGTGGAGGCCCGCGTGTTGGCGGTCAACCCGGAAACCTCAGTGACCCGCGCACGGCTTCGCTTCGAGGAACAGGTGGCCGAGCGCGGCACCGGGCGGTTCGTCAACAAGGAACAGCACGACAACGCCTACAACGGCATGGTGGAGTCAGTACGCGCCTTGGAGCGCGACAAGCTCACCGACTCGGTGCGCGTCTATGACGCCAACCAACGGCAAATCTACGAGAACAGCCAAGAGCGCGGAGAGTGGAAGCGGCGTGCAGCAGCGGTTGAGGTGCTGGAGCAGGAGCGCGGACGCGCCTGGACGCACGCCGAACGGCGCGATTACGTGTCCGCCCTGGACGACATCAATACGCTGGCCAAGCAGCGGGAGGGTGTGCGCGACAACGTGACCTACACCGTGGGCACCGTGGCCAAGAACGATGCGAAGGACTACAGCAACGTCAATGAAGCCGCCAGGGCCTTCCGGGATGCCAAGGCTGAAGACCAGCCCTATGTGATCCGCACCGAGCGCCTTCCCAATGGCCGGGAGTCAGCCTCGACGCCGGGGCAGACCACGTACACCGAGAAAGAGGGTGTGCGGGAGTATGGCAAGTACATCGGGGGCAACGACGAGGCCCTGAAGCGGGCCTACGCTGATGCCTTGCGGCCTGAACAGGAGCGTACCGCGCGGCCAGTGCTGGCCGACCGTGACGAGCTGGCGGCCAAGCTCGAAGCGGCTCGAAACGACTTGGCCCGCTTCGAGCAGACACCGGCCTATCAGCGCGCCCAGGCATTCGACCAGCTCACCAAGCGCGAGGCGCTGGAGCGCCACCCGGAGCTGGACGGGGCCTACAAGCAGCTTCACGACATCAAGCAGAGCTGGACACCTCAGACCAGTCAAGGCCAGCGGGAAACCAGCTACTTCAATGCGCGTGCCGAGCTGTCCGAGCAGCTTCACCGGGGCCGCGTCCCGGAGGGCAGTGTCACCGTGGATGAGTCGCGGCGCGTGATCGACATGGCCGCCAGTCACCGGGGCTTGGTGGTGCGGGATGCGCAAGAACTCAAGCAGGACGTGAAGGGCGAAGTGGTGGCCACCTCATCGCATCACGCCCTGGTGAAGATGTCCGACATGGTGGCTGTGCGCTACGAGAAGGAAGGACTAGATCGGGATGTCCGTGTGGGCGAGAAAGTGACGATCCAGCACGGCAACGAAAAGAGTCAGGTGTACGAGCAGGGCAAGGAGCCGGCGCGGGAGAACGCGCGGGACGTGGGCCGGGACATGGGCCGGTAAGAAAGGGAAAAAAACATGGCGATCTACCAGATTGGCGGGCAATCCATTCATTCCGACGACCCAGGCTTGCCCGAGCTGCTGGCCCGCATCTACAGCTCGCGGGAGCGGCCGTTGTGCCTGTGTCGCACCCCCGGCATTGAAATGTACGTGGCCAAAGTTGATGAAAAGTACCTCATCAAACGGATGCCCAATTCTGGTAGCGGCCACGCCCCGGCCTGCGATTCCTACGAGCCGCCGCCCGAGCTGTCCGGGCTTGGCCAAGTCATTGGCTCCGCGATCCAGGAGAACCCCGACGAAGGCACCACGGCGCTGAAGTTCGACTTCGCGCTGTCCAAGGGCGCGAGCCGATCCGCGCCGGCACCGAGCGGCAAGGAGACGGATAGCGTCAAGACCGATGGCAACAAGCTGACCCTGCGCGGCACCCTGCATTACCTGTGGGAAGAAGCAGGTTTCAACCGCTGGGCACCGACGATGGCCGGCAAGCGCAGTTGGTACGTGATCCGCAAGTACCTGCTGCAAGCAGCCGAGGACAAGACGGCAAAAGGCGCGAGCTTGGCCGGAATGCTCTACATGCCCGAATCGTTCAACGCCGAGAAGAAGAACGAAATCACCCAGCGGCGACTCGCGCAGATGATGCGAATCGCCACACCCGAGAAGGGCACACGGCGCTTGATGCTTGTGGTGGGGGAAGTGAAGGAACTGGCTCAGTCACGCTACGGGCACAAGATCGTCCTCAAACACCTGCCCGATTGCCACTTCATGATGAACGACGACATCTACAAGCGGCTGCTCAAGAGGTTCGAGGTGGAGCTGGGCCTGTGGGATGCCTTGGAGGGCACCCACCTGATGATGATCGGCACGTTCAGCATCGGCGCTACCGGCGTAGCCTCGCTGGAGGAAGTCGCGTTGATGTGCGTGACCGAGAACTGGATTCCCTTTGAAAGCACCTTCGAGAAGATGGTGCTCGATGCGCTGACGCAGCAGAACCGGCGCTTCATGAAAGGGATGCGCTACAACCTGCCTTCCACGCGGCCGCTGGCCTGCGCGGTGGCTTCGGATACCGAGCCAGAGCCGACCGCCATGTACGTGGTTCCGCCTGGGGCCAGTGAAGACTATGCGGCCGCCGTCGATGAATTGATTGCGGAAAGCAAGCTCCCTTCTTGGAAATGGGTGGCTGGCGAGGCTCCTATGCCGGCGCTGCCCGAGCTGCCGGAGCACGGCTGATGATGGGCGCCCTACTCCGCTTCGTCGGCATTCGCCCGACCGTCGCCCCGACTTTCGCGCGCGAAAGTCTGCCGGTGAATCCCCGCGCGCCACGCTGGGCGCTTCAGCGTGCGCCCCGTGGCCCCGTCCTGATGCTGGACATCGACGGGGTTCTGCACCCTGGCCAGTCAGGCACGCTGATTTACCTGCCCCTGCTGGAAACGTGGCTGCGAGCGCATCCCGATGTTGATGTGGTGATTTCATCCAACTGGCGCGAGACACACACGCTGGATGAGCTGCGCAACTTCTTCTCCATAGAGCTGCGCGAGCGCGTTATCGGCTGCACGCCCGTTTTGCCTGATTGCACCAGGCTGGACGAGATCCTTTGCGTTGTCCGCGAGTACGGCGTCACCCAATGGGCCGCCCTCGATGACCGCGTGCAGGAATTTCCAGATACACGCCGGCTGGTGGCCACCGAGTACCTGGACGGACTTACCGGGGAGTCGTTGCTTCAGCTCACCCGCGTGATGTGGGCAGCTCCGTGAAGGTGTGGAACACCCTCCTTTGCCTGTTTGGCATCCATTCGCCGCTGTCCACGCCCATCTATTCGAGCTGGGACGGCACCCAAGTACATGAACGGCGCTGCGCCCGTTGCGGCAAGGTGCTGGGTCATATCCTCAACTGACGACACACGGAGATTTCCATGAACCGACAAGACCTGATCGACGCCATTGCTGAAGACACCGAAGCATCCAAGGCGGCCACCACGCGCTTTCTCGATAGCCTCATCACCATCGTGCAGAACGAGGTGGCCAAGGGTGGCGCGGTGAAGCTCACCGGCTTTGGCACTTTCGAGAAAGCAGCCGTCGCCGCGCGCACCGGGCGCAACCCGAAGACCGGCGCACCGATCAAGATTCCTTCGACCCATAAACCGAAATTCACGCCTGGGGCCACGTTCAAGGACTTGGTGAAGGACTGAACTATGAGCAAACATCCCGACTTGAACGGAACCGCGCTTGCGCTGCTGCGCGCGCTCGACCGTGGCGAAGTGCGGGGCATTCGGGTGCTTTCGGAACGCGCGGCGGGCCGTCCATTGGGCGGTGCTGCCGATCTGGACGTGATGCGCGAGTACCTGGGTGAAACCCGTCACCTTATCGACCGCGGCTATCTGTCGCGCAAACCTGCCAGCACATCCATCCGACTGTCTCTGACGCGCAAGGGCCGGCGCGCGCTTCATCCTGGCACGCCGTTCTGGCCAGCGCCTGTGACTCTGGCGCTGGGGGCCTCGTTGCTGGCCGCTGGCGTTACAGGATGCGCGCCGATGCCTCCCGAGCAACCCCGTGCGCTCCTGATGGGCGCGCCTGTGCTCACCGGGCTGGCCCAAGTGCGCGATCCGCAAACCGGCACCGACTACTTTGTGCCGTGCAATCCGTGTGCGGCACCAACGCCCAAGACTCCAATGCTGGGCAGCGCCGATGTTGCGCCCGAGGCGAATGGCAAGCCGGCCGCACGGCCGCAGCCTTCGATCTTGGCCAAGCTCGACGCCCACACTGTTGCTACGCTGGCCATGCCGGCCGAGGTGGATGCCATCCCGGCCGGCTCCGCCCAGCTCACCGACGACGTGCGCCCCGTGACGGTGGTTGCAGTCGGCCCGGCCACGGCCGCGCCAGTCGCTGTTACGGCGTCCCGTTCCTTGCGCTCGCTCCCGTTTTCCAGCTCCGTGGCAAATCTGAACGATGAGGCCAAGCGTGGCTTGTCCGAGCTGCTGCCGCTGGCCATGACGGCCGAGCGCGTCTTAATCCGTGGCCGCACCGATTCGACCGGCACCGTGGCCGGCAATCGCGCCTTGGCCATCGCACGGGCTGCGGCCGTGCGCGCCGCGTTTGCCAGCGGCGGCGTTGACCCGCGCAAGCTGAAAGTCTCCTACTGCGTGACCTGCTTTGTAGCCTCAAATGACACCGAGGCTGGGCGCAGCGCAAACCGGCGTGTAGAGGTTGAACTGGTGATGCCGGCGCCGGCCGTGGCCGTCAATAAATGAAAGCTGGCCATGAGTGCAGATGAACGGGATTGGTATCGAGAGCGGGCCGCGAAAACCATGCGGGATCATTACTATGACCCGAAGGTGTTTCGCGGTTCGCGGGAGGTTCGTTCAGAACAACCCCGTATCACCTTTTTGCAGTTCATCATCGCCAATTCGCTGCCCTACGCCCTTCTGATTGTCGCGGGAACGGTCTGGCAAATTGCACACGGGGCAACTCCACACGACGCCCTCTTGATGGCCACTCAATGGCTCAAGGGTTTCGTGTTGAGCCATCCGGCCTTGTGTCTCCTGATGGTGGCCGGTGCAGCCTTCTACATGACAAAGCCGCGCCTGGCCGGCATGGTTTATACCTGGCTCGGGATCGGGTTCCTGTGCTTTGTTGCCTTTGACTACTTCGGCAACAAGCGTGTCTCCACGGCTGCGCCGCGAGAAAGCGAACAGCCGCGCGTGGCCACCATGACTGTGCTGAAAAATCAGCGGGGGCACTATGAGACGCCGGGCAGTATCAACGGCCAGCCTGTCACTTTCATTGTGGATACCGGCGCGGACCTGACATCCGTTCCGGGTTCGCTGGCCAAGCCCTTGGGCATTACATCCTGCGAGCCTCGCCAGTTCAGTACAGCGGCCGGAGACGCATTCGGATGCGTTGCCACGGTTGCAGAAGTGGTTTTCGGTTCCTTCCGTGCCCATAACGTCCAAGTCGCCGTCATGCCCACCATGAACGGCCCTGCATTGCTGGGCATGAACATCCTGGGAATGGTGAAGATCGAGCAGCGCGGATCGGCGCTGCTGTTCTCCACCACCCATTTCCGTGAAGACGAATGAACGTCAAGAACAACAAGGAGGAAAACATGCGTCACCTTCCGCTTTACCTGCTTCTGGCCGCTGCGGCCGGTTGCGCACTGCCGGCGCTGGCCAGTTCTGACGCGGTGCCAGATGATGCACCGGCCGCTGTTGCGGCCGCTCCGGCCGCCGAGGTCAAGGTGGCCATCGCCGGCCACATCGACTTGGCTGCTGATCGAGGGCGCAAGGTCTTCATCGAATTCCTGGCCAGTCCGAGGCTGACGGCCGCCGCGCGGGCCTCGCTGGCCTCCAGCGGCTTCGAGCTGGTGGACACCCGCGAGCAGGCCGACGTGGTGTACGAGCTGGATGGTGCCTTCCAGGCGTTGCGCCCCGCGACCCGCCGTACCGCCGAGGTGCGCGTGGGTGACTATGCCGAGAACCCTGCGCCCTTGGCCACCAAGAGCGGCCGGGGCGGCTCTGTCATGCTGTCGCTGAACCCGCTGGCCATGCTGATCGGCACGATTGCGTCCAATGTCGGGAATGCGACCGGCGCGCAAGACTCGGTGAACGCGGCAGCGGCCGGCGACCCGGACGGCAAATGCCTGTCACGCTGCGAGACATGGCGCTACCGTCAGCGCAATGTGGTCAACCTGACGCGCAAGGAGGGCGGCACGGAACAGAAGTGCTCTGTCCTGGCCACGGCCGAGGACGCCGAGCTGCTGCCGGCGCGACTGATCCAGTCTTCGCTTGATGGCCTGCATGAAGCAGCCGGTTTAGTTGTTTCACTGAATTCGCCTCCTGCGCAATGAAGGCCCGCAGCTACCTTCTCGCACTGCTGGCCAGCCTTGTGGCTGGCACTGCGGCCGCGCAGCAGCGGGAATACATCATCTATGACGGGCAGAGCTACACCGGCGATCAGCTCGACGTTGCGGCCGCCTCTCCCGTGATGGTCAAGCCAGCGCAGCGCCTGGGCAATGGCGACTACTCCATTCCCCGCGCTGCGGATGGGCACTACTACATCGCCGGGGCCGTCAACGGTTTTCCCGTGGTCTTCATGGTGGACACCGGGGCGCGCTTCACGACGCTGCCGGTCAAGCTCGCCCGCAATGCCGGCATCCGCGCCGGCCGCGCAACATCCTTTGACACGGCCGCAGGCCGTGAACGTGGTGGCATCACTGCGGCCAACACGGTGATCGTCGGCCCCTTCGCCGTTGAGGGTGCGGCTGTCGCCGTCCTGGAGCGCCTTTCCGCTCCGCTGCTGGGGATGGACGTGCTCAACCGCTTCCAGATCGCCTATTCGGGCGGCTTCATGATCCTGCGGGGCGGCCGATGACGCCGGAAGCGGCGCGCGCGTGGGTTCGGCTTCCTTCTGGCCGCCGTCTCGACCTCATCAACCCCGACCCCAGCGCGTGGCTCGACAGTGACCTTGCTTTGCGTTTGGCGAGGACGTACCGCTGGGGTGGGGAATCGTCATGGCCCCTGCCCCTCTCTGTGGCCCAGCATTCGCTCCTGGTGCTCGCTTTGCGCCGGCAGTGGAGTGACACCCCTTTGACGCCTTCTGACGCCCTTCTGGAGCTTCTGCACGACGCCGAGGAAGGTTTCCTTGGGTTCGACTGCATTTCCCCTTTGAAGGACGTGCTGGGTCTTTCCTTTCGGGCCGTTTCGTCTCGCCTGATGGCTGCGGTTTCAGAGCGGTACGAGCTGCGCGCTTGGTCGTCGGCCGCGCACGCCGTCCACAAACGGGCCGACTCGGTGGCGGCCGCTTCCGAGGCTGTGCATTGCATTGGCTGGCCAGTTCATGAAGTCCGCGATGTCCTAAGCATCGTGCATCCTGTCCTCGATGTCGATCCGCTGGCTGACATCTACGGTTGCCGGCCGTGGGAGCCGTGGGCGGCTGACGTTGCGGCCGAGCGGTTCCTGGATGTGCTGGAGTCGTTGCGTGCCGCTGTGCATGGGCAGATCAAGGCGCAAGCGTGACCCCTGGGCGTCTCCCCTGCGGGGCCGGGCTTTCGTGCTGCGCATCGAGCCGCCTGCGGCGTCTCGCCCCTGCGGGCGTCAATCCCTGACGCCTCCGCGCCGTGCCGGCGCTGCGCGCTCCGCTTGCCGGGCCTGAAGGCCCAGCCGAGGAACTTTCGCGCGCGAAAGTTCGGGATGTGGATCTGATCCGTGGTGTGCCGGCGCTGGTGCGCTGAATCCGCTACGCGCGGGGCCGCACCCCACCACTACCTCGCGCCTTTATTCGTCGTCATGGTGCCCTCCGGCCGGGCTTCTCCGGTCAAGGGCCGGGCTGCGCCCTGAAATCCTCACCCGTTCGGTGCTCGCCTGCGGCTGCGCTCCGCGTGCGGCCTCCGGTTTCTCCCTTGACCGCGCCCGTCCTGCGTGCCCCTGGACGCCGAGGCGACGAGGTAGATGGTGGGATGCAAAAGCCGGCCCCCGCGCTCCGCTGGCCATGTGGGTGATCGACGGGGAGCAGGGGAGCTTGTGCCCCTGCGGGGCAAGAGCAACTGCAACACCTTGGGGGCCTGTTCCGGCCCCCAAACCCCGCCCCGAGGCTCCAAGGTAGCTTGCCTGAACCCCGAAGAAACACAAGCCCGGAACCCGCGAAAAATCAGGCTTTTTTCTCTATCAAACTATTGACGGTCAATAGTTTGGCGGGTAGAATATAGGCATTGGTTGAGTAGGAGTTTCAACATGGCAGATCAAGGCACTTTCGACTTTGGCCCGGATGTTCCCCGGAGCAGCGTGGCTCTGAAGCGGGACTTCCACGGGTTCGCTCAGTTCCGCGAAGACGAGCACAGCCCTTGGGTGTTCTATGTGTGCGGCTTCGACTCCACCGTGACCGGCGAGGCTGGCCAATGCACCGTGTTGCGTGCCGATGGCGGCCGCGAGTGCGTGCCCATCGACGCCGAAGACCGCATCACCATCGCCGGGCGCAAGTACGGCCGGCAGCACTGGAACCATTGAGGACTGCGCCATGCGTTTCCATCGGTATGGCAAGTACGAGTTCCGCGACACCGAGCGCAAGCGCGCCGCTTTCGCGCGCAAGCAGAAAGCCGAGCGCGAGGCCCTTCCTCTGTTCGCTGACCAAGTGGCGGCCGAGCAGATCGACGTGGACGAGGAAATGACGGCTCGCCGGCTGCAATGGGAGCGTCACCAAGCCATTGATCGCAAGCGCCGGGCAGACAAGTGGCGCGAGGCACGGCGGCGTCTCAACGACTACCAGGGGCCGGTGCGCAGGGCCTTGCTGGCCTACTGGCAGGGGTGCAAGTGGCCAGCCGATCCGAGCTACTTCCTCTCCATGCTGCACATGTACGACACCGGCCGCCTCTCTCTCGACATCCCGAAGGCTTGAACCATGCACATCCTGATCGACCACCTGACACAAGCCGCATCGTTTTACCGTGGCCAGCTCCGCGCCTCTCCGCGCGCGGTGGCTTACCTGAAGTCGCGCGGCCTGCGGGGCGACATCGCCGCCCGCTATGGCTTGGGGTATGCCCCGGCCGGTTTCCAGGCGCTGCGCGAGGCATTCCCGAGCTACAACGACCGTGCCTTGGAGAAGGCTGGGCTGGTGGCGGTCAACGACGGCGGCCGGCGCTATGACCGCTTCCGCGACCGCATCATGTTCCCCATCCTCGATGACGCAGGCAGCGTGATCGGGTTCGGGGGCCGCGTGCTCGAAGGCGACGGGCCGAAGTACCTCAATTCACCAGAAACCGAAGTCTTCCAGAAGGGGCGCGTGCTGTTCGGGCTGACCCAGGCGGCCGAGGCTATTGCCGCGACCGGCACCGCCTATGTGGTGGAGGGATACCTGGATGTCGTCAGTCTGGCCCAACATGGTGTGCAGAACGCCGTGGCAACGCTGGGCACGGCTACAACAGGCCAGCATGTGGAACGGCTGCTGGGCTTGGCCAAGCGTGTGATCTTCTGCTTTGACGGAGACGACGCCGGCAGACGGGCGGCTGCGCGCGCCCTGGACGTGTGCCTGCCTCATGTCACCGACGCGGCAGACGTGAGTTTCCTTTTCCTTCCGCGCGACCACGACCCGGACAGCTACGTGCGCGCTAAGGGTGGGGACGCCTTCAACGACTTGGCCTTGGAGGCTTCGAGCCTCGAAGGCTTCTTCCTGGCCAGCGCGATGCAGGGTTGCCAGTTGGAGTACGCCGAGGGCCGGGCGCGGCTGGTGGCCACGGCTGCGCCGCGTCTCCAGCAGATCAATGCACCGGCAATGCTGCGCCGGATTCTGACCGCCATTGCTGGGCCGTCCAAGTTTTCCGTGGGCGAGCTGATCGACTTATGCGGCTTGGAAAAAAACATGCTTTTAACTATTGACCGTCAATAGTTCTATGGTAGAATTCAACTCATCGGCAGCGGATGGACGGCCGATGAACCCCGGAAACAACTGTGAGCAGACAGTGGGGCACTGAACCGATCTTTCGCACGCGAAAGGGACGATCCACCGAAGACCATCATCAACATGACTTAGGAGCTTTGACCATGCGTACTACCGTTTATGCCCGCCTCTTTGACCGACTGGCCGACTTGATCCCCAGCCTGCAATCCGCCCGCGCTGGTGCGGTTTTCTGCGCCCCTCCGCGAATCCCTGACGACATGGCCGTGTATTGCCACATTGCGGCCGTCGAGGGTGACATGCGCCTGATCGAGCTGGCCGACGACAACCAGAAGAAGGGCACGGTAATGCCTGCGCCGTGGCTCAAGCTGCGTGTGGATATGGCCAACAAGCTGGCCGAGGTACTGGAGATGGAAGACACCTTCGGTTATCAGGTGATCTACACGGGCGGCAGTGCGGTGAATCCGCGCCGCGCCCAAATCAACATGTTCGCTATGAACTGGCTGCAAGTCATGGTGAATTTTGAGCTGTGCTTCCAGCCTGCCGACGTGTCGGTGGCGGCCTGATCGACAACCAGGGAAAGGACGAACGATCATGAAAACCATCGCTATCGCCAACCAGAAGGGTGGAGTCGGCAAGACCACTGTTGCCCGCAACCTGGCTTTCTTCGCCATCGAGCGCGGCTTGCGCGTCCTGTGCGTTGACCTCGATCCGCAAAAGAACTTCAGCAAGACCCTCCGGGCGCTGCGCGAGCGTACCGTGGGCGACCAGGGCGACGAGCTGCAATCGCTGACCGGCAGCGCCTTGTTCGACGGAGAGGCCATCGAACTGCAACCGCTTCCGTGCGGCGAGTCCGCTGCGCTGGTGGCTGCTGACCGCGAGCTGGTGGACGTGGCCAGCCGCCCGCTGGAAGACCTGCACGCCCCGCGCGCTGCGCTGGCCAAGCTGGCCAAAGACTTCGACGTGTGCATCATCGACACGGCCCCGACGCTGGGAAATCCGCTGTATGCCGCGCTGATCGCCGCTGACTTCGTGGTGTGCCCTTGCACGATGGATCAAGACGCCATCGACGGCCTGGGCGACCTGTTTGAAGACATCGCGCGCGTGCAGCAACTGGAATGGAACGCCGACCTTGTGACGCTGGGCCTGCTGGCCAACCGCGTCAATACCCGCCGCGCCTTCGACCGCAACGCCCTGGAGCAACTGCGCGACGAGCTGGGCGAGGTGGTGATGGAAGGGGTGCTTTACGACCGCGCAGCCACGCAGTACGCCAAAGATCGGCCGGTGTGGCGCGTGCAAAGCGGCGAAAGCCAAATCCTGGCCGCCCGCGAAATGAAAGCGGTGTGCAACCAGATTTTCGACAAAGCCGCGATCTAAAAGGACAAGGACATGACCGCAACCGCAACCAACAAAAAGCCCGGCCTCAACCTGGGCAAGCTGTCCGCCGTGGCTCAGATCGCCGTCAAGCCGGTACAGCCGGCCGACGCCGAAATCGAACTGGCGCGCATCTACAGCGTCAAGCAGGTTCGCAAGACGTTCCGCAACCTGGAGGAACTGGCCGAGAGCTTCAAGCTGAACGGCATCATCGAGCCGCTGGTGGTGCATGAAGAAGCTGACGGCCGCTACCGCATCATCGTCGGGGAGCGCCGCTACCGCGCCGCGCCGCTGGCTGGTCTGGTCAAGGTGCCCGTCATCATCAAGAAGGGCCTCACCGAGCTGCAAATCCGCCGCTTGCAAGTCACGGAGAACAACGACCGCGACGACCTGACCGCCTACGAGGAAGCAATGGGCGTGATCGAGGATGTGGAGCTGTACGGCACCAAGGAAGCCATGACGATCTGGAACCGTGGCGAGGCATGGGTTAGCAAGCGCATGGCTGTGCGCCGCTATGCAGACCCGGTGCGCGAGCTGCTGGAGAACGATCTGTGCGGTGACTTCGAGGTGCTGCACTGCCTCAACCAGATTTACGACATCGAGGAAACGCGCACCGAGTTCTACCGCCTGCGTCACCGCATGAACGAGGGCCTTCCCTTGTCGCGCGACGAGGCCCGCAACACGCTGGCCAGAATGAAGGCGTGGAAGCAGCAGCAAGACGAGCTGGCCCAGCGCCGTATCGAGCTGGAGAACACCAAGAAGGCCGGCGACAAGGCCCCGGAGAAGACCCCCGCATGGCTGGAAGAACAGCGCAAGCGGGATGCCGAACGGGCGGCCGGTGGATCGAATGCCGGCGACGGTGCCGACGCGGACGACCAGGACACCGCGACGGCTCCAGCCGCTACCTCGGGGCGTGGCCAGCAAGCCCTCCCAACGATGGAGCTGACCCCGGAGCAGAAGGCCGCCGCCGAGAAGGAGCGCGCCAACGAAAAGCTGCTGTCGCTGCGGGAAGAAACCTTCGAGTGGGGCGAAGCCAATCAGGCGCAGTTCTTCAGCATGAAAACCCACATGACCACGCTGGGCCACGACATGCACGAAACCGAGTGGGTGCTGTGGCAGGGGTTCTTGGCCATGACCTTGCCGATGCTGGAAGGCATCGGCCCGGAGCGGGCAGTCATGTACCTGAAGAAGCTCCAGGGCGAGCTGAAGGACAAGACCCCGGCGCAGTTGTGGGAGGAAATGCACCCCGACATCGAGGGCGCTGGCCGGAATGCCTCTCCCGACATGCCGGACGGCTGGCGTTTCTGACCCTCTCCTGAAGGCGGCCGCTGGCCGCCTCTTTTCAACTTTCGCGCGCGAAACCGCGCTGATGTACCGGACGGCCCCATGAGACTGAAACGCCTTACCCCGCAAGCCTTCGACCGAACCGCCGCCGACACCCGCTTGGGCGAACAAGCCCGTGAAATGGCGCGGGCCGTTCTGGTGGATGGCCGCGCCCAGGTGGACGTGGCCACCGAGCACGGGATGACCAAGCAGCGCGTGAGCTTGGCCGTTGCGGCCATCGAGCGGGCCTACAAGAAAGCCACCACGCCGGGCGTGAGTTCCATCCGTGTGGAGCTGGATCTTCCTGAAACTTTGGCGCTTGAGCTGGCGGCTTTGGCCGAGGCGATGAAGGGGTGCGACGACGTGGCCAAGTCCGCCGAGGCGCTGGAGAAGGCCACTACGGCCGTGCGAAAGGCCACCAAGCTCTTGAAGGGGAGGTTTGACGAAAGGGAAATTAAAGTACGTTAAGCCTTTGGAATTGGTAGTAACGGCCTGAATCCGCCTTTCTCGACCCTCCGATGCTGTTTCCAGGCGTAGTCGCCAGTCAGATTGATATGGTTCCAGTGAATCGGCGCAACATGCTTGAGCAACGCCTCATCAATGGGATATTCCTGGGCACGCATCGCGTTGACTGCCCGTTCCAAGTAGACCGTATTCCACAAGATAATCGCCGCCACAACCAGATTGAGGCCACTGGCTCGGTGACGTTGAAGCTCGTAGGTGCGATCCCGGATTTCGCCAAGCCGGTTGAAGCATACGGCGCGAGCCAATGTGTTTTTCGCCTCACCCTTGTTCAGGCCGGCAGTCACGCGCTGGCGCAAGCGCGGGTCGAGCAGCCAGTCCAGCGCAAAAATAGTGCGCTCGATGCGCCCAATTTCGCGCAGTGCAAGCGCCAGGCCGTTTTGTCGTGGATAGCTGGCAAGCTTGCGCAACATCAGCGATGCTGTCACGGTGCCTTGTTTGATTGACGTGACCAGGCGCAGATATTCCTGCCATTGCGTCAGAATAATTTTCTGATTGATTTTTTCACCAAGAAAGTTCGCCAGCGCCGGGTAATTCTTCGGGTCATCGGGTACGAACAGGTTCTTGTCCTTGAGAGGGTCGGCCGGGAATCGTGCGAAATCCTCAAAAAATCGATGTAACAACTTGATTCGTTGTACAAATATTGACAATTGAAAGGTGAAAACCATGTGTGACTACCATGCGCCATTTTTCGGGGCGGCCTATCCTGACGCGTGCTGTATTGACGGCTATCTGTGGGACTTAGATAGCTGTGACGAACCGGGCGGAGCGCTATCCGTGGGTGGCGACATTCCGTGCCCATCCTGCATTATCGCGTGTTAGAACGTGGCGTTTTGGCGGACATCGACGGGAGCCGATGGTATGTAATATCGTATTACGTAATACGGTACGAAATACACAACGCATTGAATTAGCTCCGGTTTTCCGTTGTTTGATAGTACGTTATTTGCGCTGACGACGGAGCCAGCCGCAAGGGTGGTCAAGTATCGACGCGAAATCAATGAGTTATCGCAATAATTCAAGTGTTTCGCACGATTCCCGGCCGACCCTCTTGAACACTTGGCTGCGCGAACGGCAGCTACGGGCACCCAGCTGCCGGACAGCCTGAAACCTTGAATGGCAGCAAACTGGCGTAAAGCTGGGATACGTGAACGAGGCTTTCGGCCGCCTAGCCGAGCGCCTCAAGCAGCTTGCCGGTTGATCGCCGGAATTTTCGGCGGTTCCGGCTTCTCGCGGCGCTTTGTACATAGGACTCCTGACCGTTCCCGGTCAGAAGTCCGCTGCACGCATGTGAATGTGACGCGCCCATTACGTCCGTTTCGGCTTACTTCCCCGTTACAGCCAATTCCAAAGGCTTAACGTACTTTAATTTCCCTTTCGTCAAACGTCCCCTTGAAGGCTGCGCCATGACCTGCACGATCAACCAAGACGAGGCGCAGGGTGCTCCCTTGCGCCTTTGTCGTTTATAAACGATAATCTAACCATGTTCACCGTTCGGCACTACATCACCGAGGACGAGCACGACCCGTTTCAAGAGTGGCTGAAGAAGCTACGCGACCCGATTGCAAAAGGCCAGGTGGTCAAGCGGGTGGGCCGCATCGAGGCGGGCAACTTTGGCGATCACAAGCCCTGCCGCGAAGGCGTGTGGGAGCTGCGAATCGACCAAGGCCCAGGCTACCGCGTCTATTACGCGATGGCGGGCGCGGTGGTGGTTCTACTGCTGTGCGGCGGTGACAAAGGCACCCAGGACGCGGACATCGAGCGCGCCATTGGGCATTGGAAAGACTGGCAACGGAGGTCAGCATGAAAGATCGAAGCCATGACGAAGCAATGGCCGAGCTGTTCAAGGAAGACCCGGCTTTTGCGGCCGAGTACCTGAACCAGCTTCTCCAGGATGGAGAACCGGCCGATCTACTGGTGGCGCTGCGCCAGATGGCGCAAGCGCGCGGTGGCGTGCGCGCTATCGCCAAGGAAACCGAGCTGAATGCCAACCAGCTCTACCGCACGCTGTCGCCCCAGGGCAACCCGGAGCTGCGCAGCCTGTCGGCCGTGCTCAAGGCGCTGGGCCTGCGCTTGGCGGTGCAGCCTGTCGGCCAGCACCATGCAACGGCATGAATCGGAACGCACAAAAGAAAATGCCCGGCGAGCAGGCCGGGCACTTCAAGACCATCATCAACCCCTAACGGATCAACCCGCTTGGCAGCAAGAGACACATAAGGAGCAATGAATGTCCAATCATACCACAGACAGCGAAACGGCAACACTTTTTCCACTCGGGCGATCAGATGAGCCGGCAGGTGGGAACATCCTGGCCAGCGCCGTGCAACCTGACCTGTTTGTGGTGCTTGAGGCGATCCATGATTGGCCCGTCAAAGATGATGTGTCCTCGATGGAATACCCCATCTTCTCCCTGTCGAAGAACCGCGACACCCGCATCCGCGTCTATTCGCGCGCGGGCCGGAGCATCCGCATCATCCCGTCTGCCGTGGGCGCGGCTACGGTGTTCGACAAGGACATCCTGATCTACTGCATCAGCCAGATCGTGCGAGGGCACGACGCCGGCATCAAGACCTCGCGCCGCGTCCGCGTGGACGTGTACCCGTTCCTGCTGGGCACGCGCCGCAGCACCGGAGGCGCCGCCTACGAGCGCGTGGTGGACATGTGCCGGCGCTTGAAGGGCACGACGATTGAAACGAACGTCAAGACGAACGAGAAAGAGCAACTTGAAGGCTTCGGCTTGATCGAGGACTACCGGGTGACGACCTGGACGAAGAACGGCAAAGGCGCGCTGGAACTGGAGCTGACGATTTCCGAATGGCTCTACCGGGCCGCAATGGACTTCGACATCCTCACGCTGCACCCCGACTATTTCAGCCTTGGCCAAGCCCTGGAGCGCCGGCTGTACGAGCTGGCCCGCAAGCACTGCGGTGACAAGGCGTGGTGGGAAATCGGCCTTCCGTTGCTGCTGGAGAAGACGGGCAGCTCGCAGACCCTGCGCCGCTTCAAGCAGGAGATCAAGGAAATCGTGGAGCGCGACCCATTGCCCGACTACCGGATGTTCCTGGACGAGTCCGTGAAGCCCAACAAGCTGGTCATCATGACCCGAGACAACGCCAAACTGGTATGCGAGGCCAACAAGGCTGGCAAGCTGTCTTGGGTGTCCTACTTCTTGCAAAAAAAGCTGTCCTGATCCCCATGCAGAGGCTCGCCGCGCTGCCCCAGCTTGGCCACGGGCAGAGCCTCAACCGCCCATCGTGGCCCCCTGGCCAGCGCCGGCCCGGACTCGTCTATCGGCGTACATTTCGCCTTCTTGCCAAACTGCGCGAATTCGTCTATCGCGGTACGGTTTACTCGTCTATCGCCGCACACCTCTGCGCGACAAAACTACCGAAAAACCCGCGTCAGCATTGGATTTTTAGCCCGGCAGCATCAAAAAACGGCTTTTTTGCTGCCACGCTGAAAGCATCCGGTACGCCTCGAAACACTCGTCTATCGGCGTACATTTGGGCACTTATCCACAGAAAACGCGGCCGTTTCGTCTATCGCCGTACAAACACTCGTCTATCGCGGTACGTTTTTTTCGTCTATCGCCGTACAGGGTTGTCGTCTATCGGCGTACATGCCACATGGAAAAATCCTTGCGCAACAAGGACTTACGGCAGCTTATCCACAGCGTAACACGCGCGCGCGATTTAACGCCTTTTTATTTAACGTTTTAACGCCGCCGAAGGGGGGTGCCCCCCCTTCTCGAACCCGCCCGGCCGGCTTCGCCGTCCTCCCATCCCCCCAGGGGCTGTGCCCCTCGGCCTGCGGCCTCACCCCAAATCGTGCGCGCCGTTGGCGCGAGTGCTCACAAAGCCCGGCTGCGCCGGGCCGGGGTGCTCCACCGCCCTGCAACCACGGTCTAAGCGGCTCAGGCCGTCCGCAAGCGGCCGTCCTGACCTGCCCCGCAAGCGGGGCACCCTACGGGCGCTAAGACACCGGATAAATCACGCCCGCCGCGTCCTACGGCCGCGCCGGCCGCTCAACCGGGCGCGCAGCGCGCCGTGGAACACCGTCCCTGCTACACAACCGTCAAAAAGTCTTCAAAAGGGAGGGGCGAAGCCTTCCGCGATGGGCATGAAGGCTTAGAAGGGCTGAAATGGCAGCGCAGGAGGCCCGTCACGGCGTTTTCTGACCCTTGGCCAGCCCTGACCCCTAGGACACCCGGAAAAATCGCTTGTAGCGCGTTCTGTGCGGTCGGTTTTCTGGCTGAACAGCTCATGCTAACGGCTGGCCAGCCGCTGCTCCACTGCGGCCGCCTCGATGCGGGCCGGATGCCCTGCCGGCGAAAGTGAACACGATAGACGAATCACTGCCCGCGAAGGCTCTGTTTCCGGGGCTTGGCGGCCGAATTCGAGTGCCAACACGCATGAAATCGGCCTGATCCTGGCCAACTTGCCCATTTTTCCCGGCCTGGAGCCATTCGAGGCTCGGGCCGACGCGCCCGATTCGTCTATCGGGGGCTTTTCTAGAAGGACGGCCGCCGAGGTGGCCACCGACCCGCTTCCACCACCAGCTCGACGCCCGGCCCGCCGAAGGCAAGCGCGACGGCGGCCGATCCCGGCCGGCACTTCGCCTGTTGCGTTTGTTGTTTTTTACTGTAAAATACAACATACAACAACAAACAACACAATCAACCGAAAGGAGCCTGTCATGGCAAGCGAAGCGATCATCACGGAAGAACTGATCTGTAAAGCCGCCGAACAACTGGCGGCCGAGGGGATGCGCCCGACAAACGAGACGGTGCGCGAACTGCTGGCGAAGTGGACGAGCACGAAGGGCGGCAGCTACGCCACCATCGGCCCGGTGCTGCGCGCCTGGAAGGCCCGCCGCAAGGCGGCCGAGTCGGCCGAGCCGGTACGCGAAGCCGCGCCCCAGGTTGTGCTCGACAAGGTGCAGGGCTGGGCTTCGGACATGTGGGGCGTGGCACTGGAGCTTGCCAATGGTCGCTTGGCCTCCGAGCGTGAATCTCTGGAGCGGGTGCGTCAGGAACTCGAAGCCGAGACTGCGGAGGCGCTGGCCCTGGCCGAGAAACGCGAGGACGAACGCGATGAGGCGCGCCGGCAAGCCGCCGAACTGACCGACCAACTGGCCAGCCTTCAGGCCGACGTGGCTGCACAAACCGAGCGAGCGGCGGCTGGGGAAGCGCGGGCGGCCGAGCTGGAGAAGCGGGCCAACGAGGTGCATGACGACCTGAAGGCTGAACGGGCGCGACGCGATGAAGCGGAGGCCGCACGCCGGACGGTGGAAGCCGAGCTTTCCACCCAGCGCGCGGACGTGGCCCGACTCTCCCAGCAAGCGGCAGACTTGGAGCGCGAGCTGGCCCAGGTTCGCGGTGAACTTGCGCGAGTGCAGGAGCAAGGAGCGGCCGAGTTGGCGGCGGCGCGGAAAGAGCACGCCGAAGGGGTGGCTGCTCAACGTGCCCAGCATGATGCCGAGGTGGGGCGACTGAAAGATGCTCACCAGCAGGCATTGCACGACCAGAAGCAGCGCAGCGTGGAGGTCATCGGCAAGCTGGAGACTTCCAAGCAGCGCATGGAAGCCGAGCTGGACGAGGCGCGCAAAGAGGCCCGTGATGCGGCCGCCCAACTTGGCCGGGTGACAGGGGAACTCGACGCGCTGCGCAGTCAAGTCGCCAGTCAAGAGGCGACCATCCGGGGCTTCACCGCAAAGAAGGCTGACAAGACGTGATCGGCTCCGCGTGGCTGCATCTGGCCAGCTTCGCGGTCATGCTGGTGGCGATCCGCGCCGTCCGGCGCTGGACGTGGCTGTACGCCCTGTCCGTGTTGCCCGGCACGCTGGCCCATGAGGCTATGCACTGGCTGGCCGGCTGGCTGTTTGGTGCGCGCCCGGTTTCCCTGTCGATCCTGCCGCGCAGGATGCCTGACGGGGAGCTGCTGCTGGGGCGCGTGCTGTTCATGCGCCTGCGCTGGTGGAATGCGGTTCCCGTGGCGCTCGCGCCCTTCCTTCTCATTCCGTTGAGCGCCGGCCTACTGTGGCATTCCGCTGGCTGGCTCGCTCTCGCATGGCCCAGCCTTGGCCTGAAACTCCTGGCCGTGCAATGCCTGCTGGCGACGTGGCCGAGCGGCCGCGATTGGCGGCACGCCTTGGCCGGCGCAGCCGTGGCCGGGGCGCTGACGCTCGCCGGCCTCTACCTCTACAACCGTTTGGGCTTCGCCCTGCGGTGACTTTCGCGCGCGAAAGCCTGCGCCGGCTGATGTTGTGCTTTCATAATGAAAGCAACTTTTTGCGCGTAACTATTGACGGTCAATAGTTTAATGGGTAGAATATAGGCATTGCTTCAGTGATGAGGCAATGCCTCGGTAGGGGTGACGGTGAGCAGACCAGACCCCAGCCGCTTAGACCATCTTCAACCCTTCCGCATAAGGAAAACGACCATGCAAACCGCCCTGGCCAACACCACCGCCCAAGCCACGGATTACCCGCAATGGGTGATCGTTGAGAACGCCGGCACCGATGCCGAAGACGTGTGGAGTGACCACCACACTTTCAAGGCGGCGCTGAAGGAGCTGGAGAGCTGCGGCGGCACGGATAACGGCTTCGACCTGATGAAGCGCCTTCCCGATGGCACCCTGACCACGGAATTCTGACCCATGCGCTGTATCGACCTCTTTGCAGGGGCCGGTGGCTTCACCGAAGGCGCGCGCCTGGCTGGCGCGCGCGTGGTGTGGGCCGCGAACCATTGGCCGCTGGCTGTTCAGTACCACCAGACCAACCACCCTGACACTTGGCACGAGTGCCAAGACCTCCAGCAAGCCGACTGGCGCGCGGTGCCCGCGCATGATGTCGTGCTGGCTTCGCCAGCCTGCCAAGGGCATTCGAGGGCAAGAGGCCGCGAGCGGCCGCATCATGACGCGCTGCGCAGCACGGCTTGGGCCGTGGTGGCTTGCGCGGAATACCACCGCAGCCCGGTGATCCTGGTCGAGAACGTCCCCGACTTCGAGAAGTGGGTGCTTTACCCAGCTTGGCGCGATGCGCTGCGCCGGCTGGGCTACGCCGTATCGCCGCATCTGGTTGATGCGGCGGATCATGGCGTGCCGCAGAACCGACAGCGCCTGTTCCTGGTCTGCACGCGCTCTCGGCGGCCGCTGCGCTTGAGCCTGCCGCGCCGCGAGCACCGGCCTATTGCCGATGTGATCCAGTGGGATGCACACCCGTGGAGTCCGATCGTTACGCCCAGGCGCAGCGACAAGACGCTGCGCCAGATCGCGGCGGGCCGTGCTGCGCACGGCGACCGCTTCCTGATCCCGTACTACTCCAGCGGCAGCGGCCTCACCGGCCGCAGCATCCACCGGCCTGTCGGCACCATCACGACCCGCGACCGCTGGGCCGTGATCGAGGGCGACAAGATGCGGATGCTTGCCGTGCCCGAGGCACGGGATGCAATGAGCTTTCCGCCGTCCTACGTCCTCCCCAACGTCCACCGCGATGCCATGCACCTGCTGGGTAATGCCGTCTGCCCCGTGGTGGCCGCCGACTTCCTCAACGAGCTGCGCCTTGCGGCTTGATCGTTTTCCTGGAGCTGCCCTATGAAACCTTCTCGCTTCCTTCCTGTGATCCTCGCCGGCCTCGCCTTGAGCTGGGCCGGCTCCGCTTTCGCCTTCAAGCCTAGCGCGCTGCGCGAGCTGGCCGATGCCATTGAAACGGCCGCGCCTGTTGCCGTGCCTGCGGCCGGCTCCATCGAGGTGGGCTTTTCGCCCAAGGGCGGGGCCGAGGCGCTGGTTCTTCGCGTGATCGACTCCGCGAAGACCGACATCAAGGCGCTGTCCTACAGCTTCACCAGTCCGCGCGTGGTGGCCGCGCTGCTGCGCGCGGCCAAGCGCGGCGTGGCTGTCTCCCTGGTGGCCGACTACAAGAACAACATCACCGACGACCGCAGCGGAAAGGGCCGGGCGGCCCTTTCCGCGCTGGCCGAGGCCGGTTGCGATGTCCGCGTGATTTCCGCTTACCCGATCCACCACGACAAGGTGCTGATCGTGGATCGCCAGACCGTCGAGCTGGGGAGCTTCAACTACTCCGACGCAGCCGCGCGCGTGAATTCGGAGAACGTCCTGGTGAACTGGAATAATTCGGCGCTGGCCAAGGCATATCTGGCCCACTTTGATCGCAACTGGCGGCAATCCGAGCCTTTCCGTGCCCGGTATTAACAGGAACTCGGAGAACACCATGACCGTCGATTTTTTCCTCATTGATGCCCCGCACACCGTCCCCCAGGAATTCCAGGCTTGGGAGGCTGCGAAAGCGCATCACCGCGCCGTTTTTCTGCGCTGCGTGGATGCCGAAGATGGCAGCGCCGAACAATCCCGCCTCGATACGGAGGGCCGGGCCGCGAAGGCCGAGGCTGACCGCTTGGAGCAAGCCGCGCGCACGGCTTGGTTGCGGGCGAAGCGGCAGTCCGTGGAAATCCACATCAACAATGACACGCGCGAAACCCGGCATTGCTTTACCGAGCAGCCGTTGCGAATCCACGCCGGTTTCACGCACCAAGATGCGGCCGCTGGCTGGCGTCAAGTCCTCGCCTTTTCGTCCAGTCCGACCCCTGATGCCGACACCTTGGCACGGATCGAGCGGGCGAAATCTGATGCCGTCTCGCAACTGAAATCCTATTGGGCCGAGCTGGCCGACGCCACCGATATTCAGCGCGTGATCTACCAAGGCGTGCATTACACCTGGGATGTGCTTGGCGAGGGAATCGGCTTCGGTGGGCAGGCGTTCCGTGTTGAGTGGCTAGACCCTGATCGAGAGCCGACCGAGTGCAATTTGTTCGCGCAGGGTCGCATCCCGGTTTGGATGCGTGAGAAGCTGCCCGACAACGCCCGTTCCATCGAAGACTTGGGCTATCGAATTGATCCGTTTCCGGCTGTGGATGACAGCTTGGATGACGACCCGCCGTATTAACCCCTGGGCGTCTCCCCTGCGGGGCCGGGCTTTCGTGCTGCGCATCGAGCCGCCTGCGGCGTCTCGCCCCTGCGGGCGTCAATCCCTGACGCCTCCGCGCCGTGCCGGCGCTGCGCGCTCCGCTTGCCGGGCCTGAAGGCCCAGCCGAGGAACTTTCGCGCGCGAAAGTTCGGGATGTGGATCTGATCCGTGGTGTGCCGGCGCTGGTGCGCTGAATCCGCTACGCGCGGGGCCGCACCCCACCACTACCTCGCGCCTTTATTCGTCGTCATGGTGCCCTCCGGCCGGGCTTCTCCGGTCAAGGGCCGGGCTGCGCCCTGAAATCCTCACCCGTTCGGTGCTCGCCTGCGGCTGCGCTCCGCGTGCGGCCTCCGGTTTCTCCCTTGACCGCGCCCGTCCTGCGTGCCCCTGGACGCCGAGGCGACGAGGTAGATGGTGGGATGCAAAAGCCGGCCCCCGCGCTCCGCTGGCCATGTGGGTGATCGACGGGGAGCAGGGGAGCTTGTGCCCCTGCGGGGCAAGAGCAACTGCAACACCTTGGGGGCCTGTTCCGGCCCCCAAACCCCGCCCCGAGGCTCCAAGGTAGCTTGCCTGAACCCCGAAGAAACACAAGCCCGGAACCCGCGAAAAATCAGGCTTTTTTCTCTCTAAAACTATTGACGGTCAATAGTTTTATGGTACAATATGACTCATGGTGTAGGAATAAAGAACGGTTCTACACCAGGCAGCAAAGACCACCATCAACCGAGCAAAAAAGGAGCTTCGATCATGGCCAGCATCAACACTTTCACCATCGTGGGCAACGTGACCAAGGACGTGGAATTGCGCTACACGCCCAGCGGCACGCCTTCCGTGACCTTCACTGTCGCCGTGGATAACGTCTATTTCGACCGCGACGGCAAGAAGCACGAAGAAACCGACTTCATCCCGGTGACGACCTACGGCAAGCAAGCCGAGAACGACGCCAAGTTTCTGAAGAAGGGTTCCACCGTGGCGGTGATGGGCCGGATTCGTAGCTGGTACAAGCAGGCCGAACGCAAGGGCGGTTTCAACTTCGAGGCCGAGCGCGTGCAGTACCTGGGCCGTCCCAGCGGCAACCGTGCAGGCGGTGACGCTGGCCAGCAGCAGCAAGGCCCCGGCAACGCCGAGCACGACGACTGGATGCGCGACTACGACAGCACCGAGCAAGCCGGTCAAGGCCGCCGCTGATCTTTCACCCTGGCGCACAAGGCGAGCAGGCCGAGCGCGCCAGTTTTCAACCCCTAGACCATCATCAACTCACTGGAGAAACCACCATGCAACTCGCAAGCCGCTTCCGCAATGCTTCCGGTATCCGTGCCGACATGCCCCTGTCGGATGACCAAATCCGCGCCGTGGCCCCCTCGATTTTTGCCGAGGCCGCCCACGAAAGCCGCTCCGCGCGTTACACCTATATCCCGACCATTGACGTTCTGAACGGCCTGCGCAAAGAGGGCTTTCAGCCCTTCATGGTTTGCCAGACCCGCGTGCGCAACGAGGAAAAGCGCGAGCACACCAAGCACATGATCCGCCTGCGCCACGCCGACCAGATCACCGGCCGCGAGGCGAACGAAATCATCCTGCTGAACAGCCACGACGGCACCAGCAGCTACCAGATGCTGGCCGGCATGTTCCGCTTTGTGTGCTCTAACGGCATGGTATGCGGCGAGACAACCAGCGACATCCGCGTGCGCCATAACGGCGACGTGGTGGGCGAGGTGATCGAAGGCGCTTTCAAGGTGCTGGACAGCTTCGAGGAAGCCACCGCCCAGCGCGAGGCCATGCAGGTGCTCACGCTCAACCAAGGTGAACAGGCCGCCTTTGCCCGCGCTGCACTGGCCCTGAAGTACGACGACCAGGACAGCGGGGCCGTGCCTGTCACTGAATCCCAAATCCTGGCCCCGCGCCGCTTCGAGGATCGCCGCGACGACATGTGGACGACCTTCAACCGCGTGCAGGAAAACATGATGAAGGGCGGACTGCGCGGCCGCAACCGCAGCGGCCGCACCACCACAACGCGCCCGGTCAACGGCATTGACCAGAGCGTTAAGCTGAACCGTGCCTTGTGGGTGCTGGCCGAGGAAATGCGCCGCCTGAAGGGCTAACCCGAGCCGCCCGGCCACGCTGGACGCGCGGCCGGGCATCCCTCCCGCCACTACACGAAGGACGACACCATGAGCAGCCACCACGAATGGGCCGAGGAAGTCACCGCCCAGCACGACGCGCAAAAGCCCTATGCACCCGAGAACGGCCAGCCCTTGCGATTCAAGGCCGGTGATCCGGTGATTTACACGAACCCGGCAGGCATTGAGTTTCCCTTGCGCGTCACCGGCTTCTATCAGCGCCCGGCTTCGCCGTGCGGCCAGTACGCGAACGGCGCGCGCTATCTGCTGGACTGGGATTGCCCGTGGTTCCCGGTTCCTGAATCCCGCTTGCGCCTGGATGAATCCCGCGCCGTGCCCGAGCTGGAGGCCGCCGCCTAAATCGGAGCGCCGTCCGCTGGCCGGCGCTGCAACCCGCTGACGCGCACCAGGGCGAGCAGGCCCGCGCGTGAGCTTCACCCTTAGACCATCCAACCCGAGGATATGACCATGAGCAAGACCGCCGCCGACACCGCCACCAACGAACTGATCCGCCACGCTATCGCGGCATGGGGCTACTTGGTGCGCTGGGGTTCCCGCCTGACCCTGGCCGAGTTTGCGGCCGTGATCCGCCGTCACTCGTCCCATGAACGCGCCAAGGCCCTGGCCGCCGCGCTCGAATCGGCCACGGGCTTTGTGGCCCGCGACTGGCGCGGCTTCCGCGCCAACTGGCAATGCTGATGACCACCGCCCGCCTGCGCGGGCGGGCGCTCTTGGGGCTGCGCCCCGCCGCGCGGCATCCTGCTGGGCTTGGCCGGCACGGCTTCGCCGTCCCGGCGTGGCCCTTTTTCGGGTGTGCGCCGTGGGCGTGAGAGCTGGCCAGGGCTTTGGTGCCCGCAAGCCGAAACGCGGGCTTTGCCCGGTATGTGCAAAGCGCGGCATGACGCAATGGCGGGCTACGCCTGCGGGGATGCTCCGCTGGTGCCAGTATTGCCAGCACAGCGAAGGGCAGGGCGTCTATGACCTGTTGCACCAGGATTCCCGCCGTCGTTAGGGCGTCTCCCCTACGGGGCCGGGCTTTCGTGCTGCGCATCGAGCCGCCTGCGGCGTCTCGCCCCTGCGGGCGTCAATCCCTGACGCCTCCGCGCCGTGCCGGCGCTGCGCGCTCCGCTTGCCGGGCCTGAAGGCCCAGCCGAGGAACTTTCGCGCGCGAAAGTTCGGGATGTGGATCTGATCCGTGGTGTGCCGGCGCTGGTGCGCTGAATCCGCTACGCGCGGGGCCGCACCCCACCACTACCTCGCGCCTTTATTCGTCGTCATGGTGCCCTCCGGCCGGGCTTCTCCGGTCAAGGGCCGGGCTGCGCCCTGAAATCCTCACCCGTTCGGTGCTCGCCTGCGGCTGCGCTCCGCGTGCGGCCTCCGGTTTCTCCCTTGACCGCGCCCGTCCTGCGTGCCCCTGGACGCCGAGGCGACGAGGTAGATGGTGGGATGCAAAAGCCGGCCCCCGCGCTCCGCTGGCCATGTGGGTGATCGACGGGGAGCAGGGGAGCTTGTGCCCCTGCGGGGCAAGAGCAACTGCAACACCTTGGGGGCCTGTTCCGGCCCCCAAACCCCGCCCCGAGGCTCCAAGGTAGCTTGCCTGAACCCCGAAGAAACACAAGCCCGGAACCCGCGAAAAATCAGGCTTTTTTCTCTATCAAACTATTGACGGTCAATAGTTTGACGGGTAGAATATAGGCATTGCTTCAGTGATGAGGCGATGCCCCGGCAGGGGTAACGGTGAGCAGACCAGACCCCAGCCGCTTAGACCATCTTCAACCCTTCCGCATAAGGAAAACGACCATGCAAACGCTGACCGCCACCTACTCCCCCGAAGACAACAAGCTGCGCCTTTATCCGTCCTCCCGACTGGATAGCGCGACTTATGAGCGCGTGAAGGCGGCCGGGTTCAAGTGGGCACCCCGTCAAGAGCTTTTCGTGGCCCCCATGTGGACGCCGGCCCGCGAAGACCTGCTGATGGAGCTGTGCGGCGAGATTGGCGACGAGGACACCGGCCTAGTCGAGCGCGCCGAGGAACGCGCCGACCGTTTCGAGGACTACAGCGACAAGCGCGCCCATGACGCCAGCGCCGCGCGCAACGCCGTGCAGGCCATCGGCCAGCGGTTCGAGTTCGGGCAACCCATCCTTGTGGGCCACCATAGCGAACGCAAGGCCCGCAAAGACGCCGAGCGCATGGAAAACGGGATGCGCCGCGCCGTGCAGATGTGGGAAACCTCCGAATACTGGAAGCAGCGCGCAGCCGGTGCCCTGCGTCATGCGAAATACAAGGAGCTGCCCGCCGTCCGTCATCGCCGCATCAAGGGGCTGGAGGCCGACAAGCGCAAGCAGGAGCGCAGCAAGCAAGAGGCCGAAATGTGGCTGAAGCTGTGGCTTGAATGCGAGGCCGAGCAAGACGCCGAGCTGCAAAAGGCCGTCGCCCTGCGCATCGCTGGCATGTGCTGGCTGCACCTGCCGCGCAAGGAAGGCGACCGCGAAGACTGGAGCCACACCCCGACCGCTTACGACGCCTTGAACGGCTCGCATCCGAACCTCTACGCGCCGCGCACCCTGGCCGAAGTGATCGAGGCGGCCAAGAAAACCTACCCGGCGACGATTGCCCATTGTGACCGCTGGATTGCCCACTTTGAAAACCGGATTGCCTACGAACGCGCCATGCTGGACGAGCAAGGCGGCCTGAAGGCTGAAGGCTTCGACATCCAGCCGGGCGGCCGCGTCCTGGTCGATGGTGAATGGCTGGTGGTGATGCGCGTCAACAAGAAGGGCGGCCAGATCAACAGCGTGACCACGAATGCCCGTTATGTGCGCGTGCGCGGCATCGAGGAAATCAAGGACTACCGCGCGCCGACCGAGGAAGACGCGGCCAAGGTCAAGAAGGCCGCCAAGCTGCCGCCGCTGGTGAATTTCCCCGGTGAAGGCTTCATCGAAATGACCGCCGAGGAATACAAGCGCAAGCCCACCGATTACAAGGGCACCCGCACCGCGCAAGCCACGGCCGAGCATGGCGCATACCGCTACCGCACCGCCTTTTTGGCCAATAGTGGCTATCGGATCGTGCAGGTTTACATCACCGACGCCAAGCGCGTGGACAAGCCCGCACCCGAGGCCGCCGAGCCGGTGAAATTCGAGCGCGAACCCGTGGCCCCGGCCCCGGTGGCGACCGAGCAGGCCCCAGCCAGCGCCGAGAGCACCGACAAGCGCGCGGCGATGGCCGAGGACTTCCAAGCCATGCGCGACCAGCTCAAGGCCGGCGTGCAGGTTGTGAGCGCCCCGCAGCTTTTCCCGACCCCGGCCGACTTGGCCGCCCGCATGGTGGAGCTGGCCGACATCGAGCCGGGAATGCGCGTGCTGGAGCCGAGCGCCGGCACCGGCCGCATTCTGGAGCAGTTGCCCGAGGGCTGCGAAGTGGTGGCCGTGGAGATTAACGCGGCCTTGGGTGGCCGCCTCGATGCAGACCGCCGCGCCGTGGTGATCGGTGACTTCCTGCAATGCACGCCCGAAACCTTGTGGGGATCGTTCGACCGGATTCTGATGAATCCGCCCTTTGCCAACGCAGACGACATCAAGCACATCCGCCACGCGCTGCGCTTCCTGAAGCCGGGCGGCAAGCTGGTGGCGATCTGCGCCAACGGCCCCCGCCAGAATGCCCAGCTTCGCCCGCTGGTGGAGCAGCACGGCGGCGAATGGGAGAACCTGCCGCCCGATACCTTCGCGGAATCCGGCACCGCCGTTAATACCGCCCTTTTCACCCTGACCGCCTAACCCACCAACGCACGCGCCCCGGCTTCGCCGGGGCCGCTCAAGGAGTACGAGCCATGCAACCGAAATTTATGCCTTGGGTTGACCTGCTGCCGGAAGTGGGCGACCCGATCCGCAACGAGCGCAACAAGCTGGCCGCCAAGCTGGCCAGCGCCGAGGAACTGGAAAAACAAGCGGCCGCGCTGCGCGCGGGAGTCCGTGAGGGCCGCGCGGCCCTGCTGGATCGAATCATGAAGCAATGGACGCTGCACGACATCGAGCAGGCCGCGACCGCTGCCGCCGACCGTGGCCAGCCGTTCCCGCCCGGCTTCGTGAAAGACGGCGAGCTGCGCGAGGCGCTGCGCGCCCTCGATGGTGCCCCGTCCCCGCTGGAGGTGTTGCAAGCCTTCCACGCTGGCCGCGTGATCCGGCAACACAACCTTTTCAGCACCGCGACCGAGGACGAACAGCGCGACACGCTGCACCGGGTTTTCGACTGGTGGAATTACGGCGCTGTCCCGCTGCTGACCCGCTTGGAAGGCTAGGGGAGGGCGGCCGATGTCTATACAGGAGCAGGCCGCCGCACTGGTGGCCGCCGTCGATCCGGCCGCTGTCGCGGCCGTGATCGCGGAATTCCCCGAGGCCGAGAAGGTGGGCATCCGCACCAACTGGCAAAGCCTCGATCCCCATCTAGGGCACCGCGTCCCGAAGGCCCCGGCCGACCGGGCCGAGTACCTGGCCCGGAAAATCGAGCAGTACGAGGCCGAGCTACAGCGCGACATCGCCACATATACGCGCTACCGCGAGCAGGGCCTAGCGGCCCTGTCCGCTTACGACGTGTGCATTTCCAGCGGTAACAACCCGCTGGGCGCGCTGCGCACGGCGCTGCGCCTGAAGGACGCCCACATTTCCTATGACCTGTCCATTCTGGTCAAGCTGACGCTTGAGCTGGAGGACGTGAAAACCGAGCTGGCCGAGGCGGAACCCCCGCAACTGGCCCTTTTCTGAAACGCGCGGCCGCCCGGTGGCGGCCGCAACTGGAGCACCTACTATGCCCCGCGCCCATGTCCCGACCATTGACGAAGTTTTAGCTGATCCCGCCGCCTCCCACTGGATGAAAGACGCGCTGCGCTCCGCGCTGGCCCGTGACCCGGTGGACGTGGCCAACGATGCCGCCTTCCTGTGCGCCCTGCTGGACAAGCGGGCCGATGCTGCTATGGAGGCGGGCAGGGCGGCCGTGGCCGCGACCGCTCCCCAGGTGGAGCGGTAGGCTGGCGACAAGCCCGGCTGCGCCGGGCTGGAAGGGCAGGGCTTCGCCCTGCTGGCTGGGCCGGCAAGCCTGCGCGCTGCGCGCGCCGTCCTGCCGGCGTCCTTCCTTGTGTCGCTGCTGCTGGCTGGCTGGATCTTCTCCTTCCCCCTGTTCCGCTCCCTCCGTGGCTTGCCCTGGCCCCTGAAAACCTGCTGGGCGAATCGTCCCGCTTCGCGGGCCGACCGGGCTGCTCCAGGTTCGCGCATTCGCGCTCATCCCCTTCGGGGACTGCTGCGCAGCCTTGCACATCCCTTTCGCTTGCGCCCTCCGGGCGCTGGCCTGACGGCCTGAAGTGAGCTTTCGCGCGCGAAAGCTGGACAACTGCACAAAGGCGTCCGTGGTGTGCAGAGGGTGGGGATTGCCTGTCACTTCCAAGGGTATCAGTTCGTTCTCGCCGTCAAGGGCTGCGCGCCCTGAAGGGCGCTTGCGGCCGCTGGCCGTTTCACCCTTGACCGCTGCGCTGCGAACCGATCCAGAGGAAGTAGGCAATCCCGCCCACTTCCTGGAGTCCATGACATGACCGCTTCGCACATCGACCTTTTCACTATTGACGACAACGGCCAGTTTCAACTGGCCAGCGCCGGCCAAGTCATCG
Organism: Diaphorobacter sp. LI3; assembly: GCF_022807955.1. Taxonomy (NCBI): domain Bacteria; kingdom Pseudomonadati; phylum Pseudomonadota; class Betaproteobacteria; order Burkholderiales; family Comamonadaceae; genus Diaphorobacter; species Diaphorobacter sp. LI3. The sequence continues at coordinate 44,682 of NZ_CP094347.1, forward strand.
AGGCCGCCTTGGCCATCCTTGACGAAAAGGTGATGCGCAACGGCCTGATTTCAGCGCCGGCTGACGCCAGCGCCTTCTTCTCGCTGCGCCTCGGGAATCTGGAGCATGAGGTGTTCGCGGCCATCTTCCTGGACGCACAGAACCGCGTCATCGAGTACATCGAGCTGTTCCGGGGCACGCTGACGCAGACCAGCGTGTACCCGCGCGAGGTGGTGAAGACCTCGCTGCGCCTGAACGCTGCCGCCGTCATTTTCGCGCACAACCACCCGTCCGGGGTGCCCGAGCCGTCGCGCGCCGATGAGAACCTGACCAGAGTGCTGAAGGACGCGCTCGCCCTGGTGGACGTGCGCGTGCTGGATCACGTCGTCGTCGCGGGTGGCGCGTCCGTGTCCTTCGCTCAACGCGGCTTGCTGTAGCCGCTGCTGGCCGGGTGAAAAACCCGGCAAACGCCCCTTCGGGGCGTTTTGCCCGGTAGTTTTAACGACCGTTTTTCCTATCGGAAAAAGCGGCATTAAAACGTACCTTTTAATTACCGTTGAATCCGGTAAAATTTGCCCTTTCTGGACAAATAACTACCGTGAGGCCCTTATGAGCGAGCATCGCCCGATCTACGGCGCGAATACAGCCGTTTTGAGCGACTTTCCCGAGCCGGTGAGGGCAACCCTTCACCTGATCGAAAAAAACCCGTCTAACGAGGCCGCGCTGATCCTGCTCCAGTGCGCCGCTTCCGCCGCGCACCCGGACTACCTTTTCAGTCTGGCCATGCTCAGTGCCCTCCCCATCGAGTACAAGGAGGCCGCCCTGGAGCTGATCGAACACAGCCTGACCAGCGGTTTCACCGTGGACGAGCAAAGCGCACTGCTGCGCTTTGTTGAGCCATTCATGGCCACCGCGCTGCGCGCTCCGCGCGGCCGCTGACGCGCCGGCCCATCATGGCGCTCGACATCTTCGCGCTGCTGACTTCGGACGGCGATCACGCCCAGGCCGACCACATGTTCACCGGCAAAGCCGGCGACATGCTGGCCGTGGCCGACGTGCTCGATGCCGTGCATTGCGCGAATCGCCGGCTGCGCGCCGTTCCGGCGCTGGCCAGCCGATTCCGCAATGGCGCTGCCTACCCCATCCCCTGCGTGCGACTGACCAAAGCCGAGTGTCGCGTCCTGGTGGACGCGATCACCGACTTTGGCCAATCCATGCCCAAGACCACCAAAGCCCGCAAACTCGCTGACCTGCTGGCCAGCTCCGTTTGCGTCTACTGACCGGAGCCGTTCATGGACGACAAAACCGCCGACCGAGTGATGTCCGCATCCCTCGACTATTTCAGCCGCAGCACCTTCTTTGCCCTCCTGGTGCTTGTCGCCGGCTGGGGCCTTGGCTGGTTGCTGGGCTTCGCTCTCGCTCGCAGCATCCAGTCCAAGACCGGCGCGGCATTCTGCCGCCGCCTGTGCCCGATTGTGGGCGTCCTGGCTGCTTTCCCTCTCGCCTACAAACTCATGTTCTCCGCGTGAATCTGCCGTGCCTCGTTACTTCGCTTACTTGCGAGTCTCACGCGACTCGCAAGACGTGGCGAACCAGCGGCTTGGCCTGCTGGATTTCGCCAACTCGCGCGGCTACGCCCCGCTCGTTGTCGTTGAAGAAACGGCAAGTCGCACCGTTCCCTGGCGGGAACGCGCTCTAGGCTCGCTCCTGCTGGAGCAGAGCCAGCGCGGCGACCTGATTCTGACCTCAGAATTCACCCGCCTGGGTGGATCGCCCGGCCAAGTCTTTTCGATCCTGGAGACTGCCGCCGAGCGCGGCGTCACCATCATCATCACGAAGAACGGCACCGTCATGGACGGTAGCCTGAATGCCCAAATTCAGGCCGCCGCTTTCGCTATGGCGTCCATGATCGAGGTGGAATTCACCCGCGCGCGCACCCGTGAAGGCTTGCAGCGTGCTCGCCTTGAGGGCCGCATCGGCGGCCGGCGCAAAGGCAGCACCGGCCGCCTCAAGCTCGACCCTCAACGCGACAAAGTAGGGGAGCTGCACGCCCTTGGTTTGACAACGCCGAAGCTCGCCAAATACTTCGGCGTCACCGAGAAAACCATGCGCAAGTTCCTTGCGCGGCACTTCCCCAAAAAAGCACCGGATTGACACCGCCGGCCCTTCGGCCCGGCCGTGCCAATCCGGTTTCCCCGGCTTCGCTTCTTCCCGGCCTCTCGTTCCCGCTTCGCAGGAACTCGGGCCGTAAATCGCTCCGCTTGCCTTGGCTCGATGGTGGCCAGCCTTCGGCCGACCACCATCCTTGCCCTATTGCCGCCATCGCCGGATTTTGCCGCTTCGCTGCAACCGGCGCCGGCCGCGAAATGCGCGGCCTGGCTTCCGGCTGCCGATAGCCTCTCCGCTACCGCTTCTAGGCTCTCCGCTGCTAGCCCCGTAGGCCGCCACCCTCGCAAACTTGCTTCGTGTCGCCGGGCCGTCGCGGTTCCCGCTGCCGCCATTCGGCGGCCGTCCCGGCCCGTCCGCTTTGCGGCCGGTAATGCGCAACTTTCGCACGCGAAAGTCGGGGAGGCGCTGGGCGGCTTCCCTTGCTTTGCTGCGGTTCGCCTTGCGCCTACTCCCCGCTTTCCGGCCTGCTGTTTCGTTCCGCGCTTGTGCCGCGTCACGCAGGGCCGGAAAGTGCGAAAGGCGAAGACGACTTCCTTCGTTCGCCGCCTTCGCCTTTCCTTGTCACGCAACCGCGCCCCTTCCGTGGCGTCTGTCGGTTGCCCTCAATTTCTGAATGGCTCCGCTACAGCGTACCCCATTCCCGTTCGTGATCGTCTGTTGAAATGCGCTCCAGGATGCGGCCGCATCCTTCCGCGTCGTTGTCGTAAAACCCCACGTCGATGCCGTAGGGGTTAGTTAGCCAGATTTCAGCACCGTCCGCATTGATCGCCCAGCCGTCGATTTCCGCGCGGCCGTGTGTTTTCAGGCGCTGGTGCAGCTCCTGGCTTCCGATGTTTGGCTGCATCTTCTTCACCGTCCTTTGCTGGGCGAATCGTCCCGCTTTGCGGGCCGACCGGGCTGCTCCAGGTTCGCGCATTCGCGCTCATCCCCACTTTGCGGGGACTGCTGCGCAGCCTTGCACATCCCTTTCGCTTGCGCCCTCCGGGCGCTAGGCCGTGCGCCTATCAACCGCCGCGTTTCCCACAAGCTCAACAGGCCCTCGCGCTGATCCGCTTTCCCACAAGAGGTTTCTTGTGGAAAAGCGGGCGCGACCGTTGCCTCTTGCGATATTGAGGTATCGCGGGCAACGGCTACGGAGCCTGTTGATTTGTGGAAAACGCTCATCCGCTGCCTGCACCGTCCTGCCCTCGGATGCGTCAAAAACCAACCCCACCCGTTTCGTCTCCCCGTGAGGGGAGCCGACCAAAGGCACGCCTCTGGACTCCGGGCCGTCTCTCCTACAAACGCCGCGTTTCCCACAAGCTCCACAGGCCCTCGCGCTTTTCCGGTTTCCCACAAGAAGTCTCTTGTGGAAAACCGGGCGCGACCCTCTCCCTTTGGGATATTTGGGTATCCCCGGTCGAGGGCACCGGGGCCTGTGGATTTGTGGAAAACGCTCACTGGCTGGCCTCGGCCGTCGCTGCACCATCCGGCGCAGTTTGAACAGGCTTCGCCGGCTCTACCGGCTTCGCTGCATCAACGACCAGAAGCGCCTTGATCTTTGGCATCGCTTCGCGCCAAAGATCAGATGGAACCGCATCAAGCCGTTCCGTCTTGATGAGTTCCATCACGGCCTTCTGATTCCGCTCGCGCTCCTTGCGCTGCTGCTCCCGCTGTCGTTCCTCCAGCTTCCGCAGCTTTTCGCGCTGGGCTGCGATTTCTTCATCCAGCGTCTTGGCCTTGCGGCCTGACTTCGGATTCGTCGTTTCACTACTCATGGCTCTTACCTCGCAATGTGGGTTCTAGTGGAAAACCTGCCTGATCTGGCGGGACGTGCTGCGTCCCTGATCGGCTGCATTTTACCAAATGCCCGGTTTTCTTCCACTAGGGCCTGGGAGAGAGAACGGCACCATTCTTCCAGTTCGCAGGGCAAGCCCCGCGCCCCGGAAGAATGGTCACACACCACGCAACATGGTTGCAGGTGCTAAAAGCCGCGCTATGGCGCGCCTTTTAGCGTGGCGACACCGAAAAGATAACGCGGCGACACCGAAAATGCTATAATGGTCTAAACCCTTATGGAGTAAAGGAAAATGCCGAGAGCTAAAGGAACAGGGAAAGGCCCAACCGAGCGGTTCAACATCCGGCTCGATGAGGACACGGCAGGGTTCTATCGGACCAAGGCCAACGAGCACGGAATCAGCATTTCCGAGTTTTTGCGCCAAACGCTTGTGCAGGGAGTGATCGCAGAAAACGTGCAAGACATCGAGCAACGGCTGCGCCGCCTTCTCGATGAAATCCGCGCTGGCGGGCAGGGTGGCGGAAAGGTCGAGATTCCCGATGAACTGTGGCTTTCGGTCTTCACTGCGGAGTACATGCTGGCGGCGATTGTTGAGGCGCGAGACGTGCAGCAGTTGTACGAGGCGCAGAACAAGGCGAAGGCAAAGCTCAAGCGAGTGAAAGGAGGCTGAAATGGCAAAGAGAGAGGAAAAGGGGAGCGCCGGTAACTTCTCCCGTGGGGCCGAGTTGTGGATGCACCAAGCCCGGCTGTTCGTGGTGGCCATCTGGACGGTGGTGTTGATTTCCATCCTGGGCGGGCTGGCCGTGACGACGGCCTATTTCTGGAATGCGACTACCGCAGACGAAAAGTACGCGCTGGAGCGGAACGTCCTGGCGCACACGCGGGATGCGCTCTACATGACGGCCGGAAAGATGGAGCTGAACGTCAACGGCGAACTGCGCAAGATGGAAGTGTCGGAGGTAGCCTTGCTGACCGACGACATGGCCGAGGATGCTTGGCGAAAGCTGCGCAACGGTGGCATGTTCGGCTTGCTGACTTCCATCGGTGTGGTGTTTCTGATCTCTTTGTATTGGTGGGGCTACGGCCGCGAACGTATGCAGGACAACCAACTACGCGGGGCCAAGCTAGTGGAAGGAAAAGAGCTTGCGCGCCTGATCCGGCACCGCGACGAGGCAAGCCCTTATGAGATTGCGGGCGTACCCATGCGCGTGAAGTCGGAGACGCTGCATACGCTGTTTGCAGGCGCGCAGGGTACGGGTAAGTCACAGCAGTTTTTCGCACTCATGAAACAAGTGCGCGCGCGTGGCAAGCGGATGATCGTGTATGACCCGACCGGCGAGTTCACCCAAGCGTTCTACCGTGAAGGCAAAGACATCCTGATGAACCCGCTGGACTCCAGAAGCCCGAACTGGAACATCTGGAACGAAATCGCCAAGGACTACCACTTCGACAACATGGCGAACGGCCTGATCCCCGATCCGGCCGAGTCCGATCCATTTTGGGCACTTGCTGGCCGGATGGTGCTCAAGGACGTGATCGCAGTATTGGGACGCGAGGGCCGCCGCACGAACCGCGACCTCTACAACGCTATCGCCAAGAGCAACCTGGACGCCATGCACGCATTGTTGCAGGGAACGGCAGGGGCGACCTATGTTGACCCAACGACCGAACGCACGGGGATGTCGCTCAAGATGACGGTTCAGAACCAGCTCGAAGCATTCCGGTTTTTGCCAGATGAAGGCGAATCGTTCTCCATCCGCAAGTGGGTACATGAAGAAGGCGATTCATGGATGTTCATCACAGCACGGGAAGCGATGCGCGAGGCATTGAAGCCCGTTTTGTCGTTGTGGATCGACACGGCAATCAAGGCCGTGCTCGACTTGGAGCCTATCCACCGAGAGCGGCTTTGGTTTTGCATTGACGAGCTGCCGACACTCCAGAAACTGGACATCCTGAAGCTAGCTCTGACGAATACCAGAAAGTACGGTTTGTGCATGGTGCTGGGCGTGCAGGACTTCAGCCAGCTCTACGAAATCTACGGGCACGATCTTGCCAAGACGATCATTTCCGGGTGCCAAACGAAGCTGCTGCTGCGTGTGACGGATGGTGCTGCGGCGAAGCTGTTGGCCGAATTGATGGGGCAGGCCGAGGTGGATGAAAAGGATGAAACCTTGAGCTACGGCCTCAGTTCGCAACGCGACGGCGTGAGCGTTATGGCGCGCCGACAGATGCGCGACCTTGTGCTGACATCGGAGATTTTGACGTTGCCCGACATGACCGGCTATCTGCTGGTTCCGGGTGACTATCCCATTGCCCGTGTCAAGTACGGCTACGTCCCGACCGAGAAACAGGCCAACGGTTTCATCGAGCGCGACGGCTTTGCGATCAGCTTCAAGCCGACCACGGCGGCCGCCGCGCCGGCACCCACTCAGGCGACCGCAGAAGTTCATCAGCAGCCCGCGCCGGAGCAAGGCGACATGCTGGATGATGATGATATGGACGCGCCGGCTACGGTGGAGGTAATGCGCAACGAAAACGGTGATGTGATCGACAAGGCGACCGGCGAAATCATCAAGCCAGCCGAGAAAGTTTCGCGCGCGAAAGACGATACAGATGCGAATTCAGCCAGCCAAGGCAAGAAGCCCAACCCACTGGCGGATGCGCTATAGGAGGATACCTAATGAAGACTCAGAGACGGGCATTTCTACATTCCGTCGCGGCCGCCTGCTTGGCGGCTTTTTGCGTTTCCGTGCAGGCTGAACCGGACTTGCTGCAACCTGATGAAGCCTTCCGTGTGTCGGCTCGCCGGGTGGATGCGCGGGTGGTGGAGCTGGAGTACATCATCGCGCCGGGCTATCACCTGTACCGCGACCGTTTCAGCTTCAAAACGGACAACCCGGCCGTGACGGTGGCAGGCGTTGAGCTGCCGCCACCGCTTGAAAAGTTCGACAAGGCGATGGGCCAGAACATGCGCTACTACACCGAGCGGGTGGCCGTGCGCGTGCGCTTGGCTGGGGCCAATCAGACCGTCAAGCTGGTGGCCACGGCACAGGGCTGTGCGGCCATTGTGGGGGTGTGTTATGCCCCGATCACCAAGGCTTTCAGCGTGCCAGCAATGGGAGGAAAACAGGGATGATTAGCATGAACAACGTAGGCAGCGCCGGGCAGGCACTGCACTACTTTTCCGCTGATAACTACTACACCCAGGACGAGGGCTTGGAGCATTCCGAGTGGTTCGGCAAGGGGGCCGAGCACCTTGGGCTTTCCGGCAAGATCGACCGTCAAGCCTTCTTCGAGGTGTTGAACGGGAAGGTGGAAGGCCAGGAGCTGGGCAAGTGGGTCAAGAACGAGGAAACCGGCGAGAAGGAACGCGAGCACCGGCCGGGCACCGACATGACGTTTTCCGCGCCCAAGAGCGTTTCGCTCATGGCCGAGGTGTACGGCAAGCGGGACGTGCGGGAGGCGCATGAGGCAGCAGTCAAAAAGGCACTCAGCCACATAGAAACCGAGCTGGCCAGGACGCGGCAAACCGTGGACGGGAAGACGGAGGCGGTGCAGACCGGCAACGTGACCGTGGCCATGTTCCGGCACAACACAAGCCGCGACCTCGACCCGCAGACGCATACGCACGCCGTCATCATGAACGCCACCAAGCGGGAGGATGGGCAGTGGCGCTCCCTGACCAATGAGGAAATCTACAACGCGCAGCGCGTCATCGGAGCCATCTACACGTCCGAGCTGGCCGACCGGCTCCAGGCGCTGGGCTACGACATTCGCCGCACCGACGAGAAGGGCAACTTCGAGATTGCCGGCATCACCCGCGAGCAGATCGAGCACTTCAGCCAGCGCCGGGCCGAAATCGAGGCGGCGCTGAAAGCCAAGGGCGTGGACATCGACGACGCCAGCGCGCAGCAGAAGGAGGACGCCACGCTGAAGACCAGGGCGCGCAAGGTGGACGTGGATCACGAAGCCCTGATCGGGAGCTGGAAGGAGCGGGCCAAAGAAATCGGGATCGACTTCGACGCCATCCAGGCGAAGGCCGACGCGCAGCGCGCGCAGGGAGGCGTGATCCGGGCCGACAAGCTCACCGGCCGGGAGGCGATGTCCTTTGCGGCTGCGCACCTGATCGAGCGCGAGGCCGTGGTATCAAAGAACGACCTCATGGCGGCGGCCATCGAGCACGGGGCAGGGCGCGTTTCAGCATCGGAAGTGAAGCGCGCCTTCGACAAGCTGGAGAAGGACGGCGATCTGGTGGCCTTGCCTGACGGCAACTACACGACCAAGAAGATGCTGGGCAGCGAAATGTGGGCGCTCGACCAAGTGCGCGCACAGAAGGGCCAGACGCCGAAGATGATGGAGCCGGAAGCGGTGGCGGCGCGGATCGCGCAGGCCGAGGGCAGGCAGGGCTTCAAATACAGCGAAGGCCAGAAAGAGGCCATCAGCAAGGTACTGACCACTGAAGATCGTTACGTGGCGGTGCAGGGCCTTGCCGGGACGGGTAAAACCACCATGCTCAAAGGCGTGCGCGAAATGGCGCAGGAGCAGGGCTACACGGTGCGCGGCATGGCTCCGACCGGCGCGGCCAGTAAGGTGCTGGCCAGGGAGACAGGTATTGCTACCGATACCGTCTCGATGTTCCAGATCAAGGAGCGGCAGTTACAGAAGGACATCGAGTTTGCCAAGCAGTACGCACCCGACTTCCAGCGCAAGGCGGAAGTCTGGATCGTGGATGAATCGTCCTTCCTGTCGCAGCGTCAGAAGGCCCAGCTCGACCACATGGCCGAAAAGGCCGGGGCCAAGGTGGTGTACCTGGGCGACACGCTCCAGTTGCAGGGCGTGGAGGCCGGCAAGCCCTTCGAGCTGGCCCAGCGGGACGGCATGGAAACCGCCTACATGACCGAAATCAACCGCCAGAAGACCGCCGACCTGAAGCAAGCCGTGGACATCATCACCGGCCGCGACAACCTGGGGGAAGGTCAGCGACTCACCCAAGTGGAACTGGCCAACAACGCGCGGGCCTTCGAGTACATGGACAAGGCCGGCATGATCCGGGAAATCCCCGAGAAGTCCGAGGACGACAAGGGCCGCCTGGTGGCGGCCGTGGTGCAGGACATCTTGAAGCTCGACAAGGCCGAGCGGGAGCGCACCATCGTCATTACCGCCTATAACGAAGACAGGCGAGCCATCAATGCCGGCGTGCGCGAGGGGCTGAAGGAACAAGGAGAGCTGTCGCGCTCCGAGGATACACGGGAAATCTACACCTCGAAGGGCTGGACGCGGGCCATGCAGAAGGAGGCGCAATACTACAAGGCTGGCGACGTGGTGCGCTTCGGGCGGGACTACCAGCAGATCGACGCCAAGAAGGGCGAATACATGCGCGTTTCGGCCGTGGATGCACCCAACGGCACCGTGGTGCTCCAGAAGGAAGACGGCTCGGTGATCGCGTGGCAGCCGAAGAAGCACAACAAGATCGAGGTGTACGACCGCGACACCCGCGAGCTGGCCAAGGGCGACCTGATCCGTATCACCCGCAACGAAGGGGAGTTCAAAAACGGCGAGGTGGGGCGTGTCACGGCCGTGGCTGGGGACAAGGTGACGCTGGAGCTGAAGCAGGGTAAAGACGTGTCACTGCACCAAGTGGATCTGTCGCGCAACAAGCATTGGGATCATGCCTACGCGCAGACGGTTCACGCCTCGCAGGGCGCGACTCAGCACCGGGCCATCTTCCACATCCGCGCGCCTCAGACCGAGAGCGAGAAGAAGCAGGAGCGGGCGCTGGAGAACATGGCCAAGGTCTTCGGTGATCGGAGCTTCTATGTCGGGGCCACGCGCGCCTCGCATGAGCTGCGCATCTATACCAACGACAAGGCGGTGGCGGCCAAGGCGGTGGCGGCCAAGCAGGACAAGACCAGCGCCGTGGAAACGCTCCGGCAGCACGAACGGGCCACGGCAATCACCGCCGACAAGGTGGGGGAACGCCCGGTGTCGCCGCAGCGAAACGGTGACGTGCAAAGGTAATCCCGATAAAATGTCAACTTGCGCGCGCTGGTCTTGACCGACTTTCGCGCGCGAAAGTTGGCGGCTGGTTCCGCTTTTCGCCAGTAGGCAAGTCGGCTTAGACTTGTGTGATGAACCTTTGACTATGCAAAAGAACAAGCCATGACCGACCCAAAGGACGCCGAGATGTCGGCCGATGGGCAGGGAACGAAACGCCGTAGAACTCGCAATTATGGCGACCGCCGAACGGTATCCCTGCGGATGGACCCCGACCTGCACGAGCGCATGATGGACTTGTGCGACGATCTGAAAATCCCCGCCAACACTTATATTTCGGGACTCATCGAAAGCGACTTGAAGAAACGGAAAAAGTGACCGCGCCATAGTCGCCTCGCCCTGTTTGCCGGGGTGCCGGGAACCCGAATATCATGTGAGGTTCTTCGGTGGATTCAGGGAGAGGTGCGCGTGTCTATTATTTCAACGATCAACTGGAAACGCTTGGCTTCGGTTTTTGTGCCGGGCGTACTGATCGCAGCCATCAGCATTTATGTGCTGGGCTTTCGTGCCCCGCCTTCCCCTGATCTTAGGGTTCTGCCCGGTAAAGCACTGGCCGCCTACGACGAGTTCTACCCGATCCGCGCCGATGACACTGGGGCGCTGTACCTGGATCGGGAATTGTTCGTGAAGGCGGTCAACTACCTCTCTCAGCATCCCTCGCCGCGCGCTGTCGCGGATTTGATCTACCTGGGCAACTCCAACAACGTCACCCTGTTGCTGGACGGGCCGACCAAGGCCAAATACCTCATGCTGACCCAGCAGCCCGACTATGCGGCGCTGTCAGAGGTGGATCGGGAGAAGGATCGCATCTTCCAGTCCTATGCGGACATCGTGAACGGCATTGGCCAGACCTTCGCGGGCACGCCGGTAGAAATCGTCTTGCACGACACGCGCAACCCACTGCGCTCGATTGTGGCCGTGCAGAACCCCATTTCAGGCCGCAGGCTGGGCGACACGAATACCAACTTCGGTATCCAGCTCATCAAGAACTACAGCTATGGCGAAGGGCAGGGCCAAGGGCGTGGCGCTTCGTTCGTGAGCTACGACCTCACCCTGAAAGACGGGCGCGCGGTGAAGTCCACCACAATTCCGATTTTTCATGATGTGTACGGCTTGATCGGCTTCATCTGCATCAATATCGACATATCGAAAATGGACAAGAAACACCCGGAATATGTCGAGCATTTTGTTGATACCTTCAAGGCCACCATCGCCAATGACGCTATTAACGAAATGATCCAGAACAGCAAGCGTAAAAACTGATTTTTTCAACCCTCTCTGCAAAGGAAATGACTATGGACGCTGGAGCCATTCAAGAGCACTTGGAACTGCTGCAATTCGATCTGGCGCGGCCGCTGCTGGTAATGAAGGCCCCCAAGGGGATTCTCGGTTGCGGGTATATCAATGTCGAAACCTGCAACAAAACCGGCGAGGTTTGCGCAATCGTGACCGGGGTGAATACCTTTGACGACATGCGCAAGGCCAAGGTGGTGGCCACCTCGAACAAAGCGGTTGAGCTGGGTATCCAAGTGGGCGAGTCTGGCCAAGACGCACTGAACAAGATGCGGTGATTTAGACCGTGCCGCCTGGAGAGTGGAGCGAGGGCATCCAAGTGGAAGTCATCTTCTATACGAGCTGCGCTTTCTTGCTGACCGTCTTTTTGGTCAGCATGGTGCTGGCTGTGCGCGGCAACCAGGCGGCCAAGTATTTCCTGTGGGTATGGGCGGCGCTGATGATCCTGGCGCTGCCGCTCATGAACCGGGCCAACATGATTTCGCACATCGCCGCTGGCCTGATGCTTGTGTTTTTTCTCTACGTGCTCTACATCACCGTCCGCTACGGGATGGAGCGCGTGGACGTTTCTCACGAAGAAACCCGCCGTGTCCTGGCTGAATCGAACCGGCGCATTGACGAGGAACGGCGCACCCTCGCACGCCGTCTGCACGACGAGGTGAATCCCCAGCTCCTGCTGACGCGCAACGTGCTGAAGCAGCTTGAGCCGCTGGTGGCTGGGAATACGCGGGCGGCCGAGCTGTTGGGCAACGCCTCGGGGATGCTCAACGACGCCTACGCCGAAATGCGGGACATCATCAAGAACACGCGGATCGAGGTTATCGACTCCATCGGCTTCACGGCCGCCCTGGAGTCGCTGGTGGCCCACTACACGAATATTTCCGAGAAACCGATCATCACGCTGGAGCACAACCTACCGAAGCGGCCGGCGCTGCCAGAGACATCCGCAGTCAGCGCCTACAAGATCATCCGGGAAGCGATTTTCAACGCCATCAAACACTCCAAAGCCGACCAAGTTCACGTCAGCATCCACCACAACAAGGCGATGGATACTTACAAGGTCGAAATCACAGACGACGGCGTAGGCATGAAAGCTACCGCCCGGAATGGAGAGCACGCCGGAATCGGATTGATCGACATGCGTGAGCGGGTGAGGGTGCTTGGCGGTGCGCTGAAAATACAGGCGTCCGATCCTACCAACCAGAAGCGGCCGGGAGCGAAACTCAGCTTTTCGTTTTCAGGGCAGTTGTCGTAATGCCGTGACGGATCGCCAGCTTGGTGATGTCCGCTTGGCTTTCAACGCCTAGCTTGGCTTTTACGCCCTTCATCAAGTGGCCGATGGTCTTGGTGGACAAGTCCATTGCGGTGGCAATTTCGGTCATGGATGCGCCATCGGCTGCAAGGCTGAAGGCCCGCATTTCGTTCTCATCCAGCAGCCGGTTCGGGTTCCGATCTTTGACGGCCGACCATGCGAGTAGGCGGGCAATCTCCGGGGAAAAGTATTCCTTGCCCTGGGCTACCGTGTTGATCGCCTCGTTGAGCACTTCCGTGCTTTCATCCTTGCGCACAAAGGCCAGCACGCCGAGCTTGTAGGAACGCTCGATGATGTATTGATCGTCAAACTGGCTAAAGACGATGATTTTGGCCGAGGGATCGCGGGCCAGCAGTTCCTCACACACGTCCAGCCCGTTCTCGCCACAGCCTTTACTGTCAAAGCGCACGTCGATCACCAGAACATCCGGCTTGACCTCTAGGAAGCGGTCGATCAGCCCGTCCAGGCTGTAGGCCACCTCTACTACGTCGATCCCGTAGTCCTTCAATACATCGCGGAAACCGGCCACCAGCAGCCGGTGATCGTCCGCAAGAAATACTTTTATTCCCAAAACGTCACCTATTGGTTTGGGATCGTGTTGATCCCGAAGTTCGTTGGCCATGCAGGCAGGCGCTGCCGTGCTTGGCGGATTTAGCGGCCATGCAGATCAGCGGTGGGTGCAACACCCTCGCCGGCGAGGCAATAACCGAATTTTGACAGAAAAGCCGCATTCGATATACCGCGCCCGGCTGATCTAGCCATGATCTGCACCGTTCGGGGGACGGCATTATACGTGCCATCTAACCCACTGCTTCCGCTGACAGGAAGTTATTTTTCTCCTACATGGTATCATTTGGCCCCTTGCCGTGGGCATTTCATGCCTTTGGCAAGCGGGATTCGGCGGGTAAAGCGGGGCTGTCGGATGGGTGCCGCAAGACCACATCCAAAGATGACAAACCTAGGCTAGATGCCTTGTCGCTCTAGGTTTTTTCTGTTATCTTGCTTTCACCGTGAAAGCAAGTTGACTGCTACAATAATGCAATGGAAAACGCCTCTATGTACTTCTCTGCACGCGCACTGATCGCGGCGGCATCGCTGATGCTGCCGCTTGCTGCTTCTGCAACGTGCTGGGATGAGGCTGGGCGCGGCTACGGGATCGACCCCCTGCTGTTGAAGGCGATTGCCTGGAAGGAATCGCGCGGGTGGACGGGGGCAGTCGGCCCGAAGCTGAAAGACGGCAACCGCGCGCTGGGCCTCATGCAGATCAACACGATCCACCTGCCGAACCTCGCTCGCTTCGGCATCCGCCGTGAACACCTGTTCGACGCTTGCACCTCGCAGAAGGTGGGGGCCTGGGTTCTGGCCGACTGCATCCAGCGTTTCGGCGCTACCTGGAAGTCCGTGGGCTGCTACTACGCCGGCCCGGCATCAACCAATGTGAGCGCCCAGGTCGAGTACGTCCGCGACGTGCAGCGGTTCTACGAGGGCTACCGCAGACAGCAAGCCCACCAAATTTCAACTTCACCGGCCCAAGTGGCCAGTTTCCAAGGGGATTGATATGGCGTTGCCAGCCAAACCGTTTCGCTTTTCTATCGTCTTTGCGCTGGCTGCTGCTGGCGTCACTGCTGCCAATGCGCAGTCACTGAACCAGCCCAACCCCCTGGATCGTCTCTCCGACGTGGTGCAGTTCGGCGTCCCCCGCGACACCAAGTTTGTGTTCTGCGACGGGGAAGACTGCCCGGAACGCTCCATCAAGCACCTGTACGTCCCGCCTCCGCCGCCGCCTCCTGTTCAAGAGCCGGTCATGCCTGCGCCTCAATCCATCCAGCCGCCCGAAGAACTTTCGCACGCGAAAGTTCCGGCCAAGAAAAAGCCACTGAAGAAGAAGCGGAAGAAGCCCGCGATTCAGTACGAATGCAAGCCTGTCACCAAACCGAAGTGATGGGCTTTCCGTCTTTGCGCATCCCCCTGGCGCAAGGCCCCACACGGGGAAATTCAGGGGTTCCAACCAACTTTCTACGTAGGAGTTTTTGAAGATGAACGCAGCAATTCAAGCAGTCGATGTTCGCAAGGAAGCGGGCCAGTGGTTCAAGGCCCTGATGCTCGCCGGCCTGATCCTGGGTCTGATGATGCTGGCTTCCGGCGCATACGCCAGTGACGGCACGGAGTTCGACGCCGCCGTAACCAAGTGGGACGGCTGGGTGAAGGGCAACCTGGGCAAGCTGGCCGCCCTGATCGCCATCGGCGTGGGTTCCGTCGTCGCCGCCGTCAAGAAGGACTGGAGCTGGTTCTTCGGCGCGGTGGTGCTGTCGATGGGTATCGGCGTGATCGTCGGCATCGTCAACGCCAGTTTCACGGCCGTCATCTAAGCGCAGGAGGTGGCCATGTCCGAAAAAACGGATCTCTCTCACTACATCCCGCGCCGACTGGACGACGGAGCCAAGTTCCTCTTTTGGGAAATGGACGTTGCCATGATCGGCCTCATGGGCGTGTTGGTTGGCATTGGCTCCGGCTTCCCGGTGATTGGGCTGTTCCTTGGTATTGGAGCTGCCTTTTTCTACGGGAAGCTGAAGGCTGGGAAGCATCCGGGCATGGCCACCCACCTCCTGTACTGGTTCACCGGGTTTCCCGAGCCGAAAGAACTGCCGGGTAGCCACATTCGAGAACTCAATGGATAAGGGGCTACACGAGCAATGGCACCAGATAAAGCAAACAACGAGCGGGACGCGCTGAAAACGCAAGTCCGCTTTCACCGCGCGATGAACGCGGGCCTGCTGGGCACCCTGTTTTTCGGGGTGCTGCTGCTGGGCTTCGTAGTCGTGCGCGACACAACCAAGATCGTGCCGCCTGAAGTTAAGCGGCCCTACGAGATTGGATCGAACTACGCCAATAAGGACTACCTGCTGGATATGGCTGGTTATGTCCTGGGCACGGTGTTGACCGTCACGCCGGAGACGGTTGATTACAACAACAAGGTGATTCTCAAGATGGCCGACCCGGACGGCTACGCCGGGTTGAAGACCGCGCTGGATGCGGCCGCAATGCGGCTCAAACAGGAGCGAGTCACCACCATTTGGGTTCCTCGCAAAGAGGAAGTCAGCGAGCAGGACAAGCGCGTGAAGGTCAGCGGAAAACTCAAGACCTTTATTGCCGACAAGCTCACTTCCGAACGCGAGAAGGACTATCTCGTTGAATTCACCATCACTACCTCGGGGCGTCTCTATGTTTCCAAGATCGAAGAAATCGTTAAGCGCGATCCTTCTGCTAACAAGCCTGCTGGCAACTGAAGCAGGCGCAACGCAAGTCGTTGAGAACGCTGACCGGGGCCACGTTCAAGTCAATATCTCGGTCAACGAAACCAACCGTCTCGCAATCGACGGGCGCCGCATTGCCAATGTGGTGCCCAGCGTGAAGGGCGTGCTGGCAGGCCAGAAGGACGAGGCCCTGGGGGCTTACTACTTCACGCTGGCCAGCGAGTCGCCCAACCAGGGCACGGTCACAGTTTTCGTGTCCGACGAGAAGGGCGTCACCTACAAGCTGATCCTCGTTCCGCGTCCGGTGGCCGGCGAGGAAATCATCATCCGGCCGCCGAGCGAGAAGGCCACGCCTTCGAGCCGCGCAGCCGCTGATGGCCGCACCGTCTCCTACCAGCGCCGCATCAAGGACTTGATGCTGGTGATGGCCGACGACGAGCTGAAGGACAGCGTTGAAACCATCCCGGTGAACAAGGAAGTGCCTTTGTGGAAAGAGGGGCGCTTGATCCTGGTGGCCAAGTACATGGATGGCGAAGTGGTGGGCGAGAAATACCGCCTGACCAATGTTTCCCCCTCCGAAATGCTGCTGGTCGAGCAGGAGCTTTACCGCCGTGGCGTGCGCGCCATTGCCGTGGAGCACCACACGCTGATGCAGGGCGACGGGACGGACATCTACATCGTTCGGGAGCGCAAAGACAATGAGTGAACCGAACGCACAAACCAAGAAACGCCAGATGATGCTCATCGGCGGGGCCGTGACCGGCATTCTCGGTCTGGCTGGGGCCGGCATGTTCCTGTTCGACAGCGGCCCAGCGCAGCACCGCGAAAAGCCCAAAACCGTAAGCATCACCGCACCGGGAACGGTAGATGACAAGGATGCGTGGCGCGCACAGCAGGCGGCCAAGGAGAAGTCCAACGAAGCCCTGATCGGGGAGGTTAAGACCCAGCTCAAGGCGCAGGAGGAACAGAACAAGAAGCTCGCGCAGGCGCTGGAGGAACTGAAGGCCAACAAGGCCGCTGCCGGTTCCGCTGGCACCACCACGGCTGCGAAGCCGGATGCTTCCGTTCTGGACAAGCCTTTGCCCATTGGCAATGGCACCGGGCCGGGCCAGCGTGTTCTCCAGTCACCGAACGGCAAGGCCGGGGCCACCGCCCTGAATCAGCCGCTCAATCAGGTGGATGTGCCGGCGCGGCGCGAGGTGGAAATCATCACCTTCAACAACGCCGAGGGCAAGGGCGCAGCGGGTGCGGCCGTTGGCGGCGCTGGTGGCATCACCGAGGTGCTGGGCTTCCCAACCGACGAGAAAGCCAAGAAGTACGGCACCACCTCCGGCGGTGCAGACGGCAAGAAGCAGACCATCGAGTTCCTGCCGGCTGGCTCCTTTGTGCGCGTGGCCATGCTCAACGGCGTGGATGCACCGACAGGCGGGCAAGCCCAATCGAACCCGCTGCCGGTGGCCTTCCATGTGCTCGATGTCGCCAATTTGGCCAACAAGCACAAGCTGGACATCAAGGATTGCCGCATCGTTGCCGCCACCTGGGGCGACCTGTCCTCCGAACGGATGATGGGGCGTACCGAGACGCTGGCCTGCGTCATCAACGGCGAGGCCGTTGAAATGGCGATCAAGGGCCAAGTGATCGGGGAAGACGGCAAGGCCGGCGTGCGGGGGCGTCTCGTCACCAAGCAGGGCCAGTTGCTCGCCAATGCCCTGTTTGCCGGCGCGCTCAGTGGTATCGGCAAAGCCTTCCAGTCCTCCGCAACCATCACCAGCACGGGCGGCGGCGGCATCACGCAAACCATCGACCCGGACAAGATCGGGCAAGCCGCTATCGGTGGGGGGGTAGGCAGCGCGGGCCAGCAGCTCGCTCAGTACTACCTCAAGGCGGCGGACAAGCTGTACCCCGTCATCGAAACCGATGGCGGCCGTACCGTCGAAATCCTCATCACCAAGGGCGCTGTTTATTCCGGCAAGGCGCTCGCCAAGGACGATTACCGGGGCCTCCTGAAGCGCACCGGCACCAACTCCAGGAGATACGAAGATGATTAAACGAGTGTTGACCCTCGCGCTGGCTGCTGCGCTGGCTGTTCCCGCATTTGCCCAGGATGAAGCACCCGCTTCCGTGGTCGAGAAGTTCAAGACCATGTACCCGAAGACGACCTTCAAAGAGATTCGCAAGTCGCAAGTCTCCGGGCTGTATGAGGTGGTGATGGGCGAGAACATCGCCTACACCGACGAGTCGGGCCGCTACTTCATTTTCGGGCACCTGTTCGACATGCAGCAGCAAGTCGATCTGACTGCCCAGCGCAAACTCGATAGCAAGAAAACCGAGTTCCCGGCGCAGCAGCTTGGCCAAGCAATCAAGACGGTCAAGGGCGACGGCAGCCGCATCTTGGCTGTGTTCAGCGACCCGGACTGCCCCTACTGCAAGCAGTTGGAGGGCGAGCTGGCCCGCCTGGACAACGTGACCATCTACACCTTCCTGTACCCGCTCGAATCGCTGCACCCGGAAGCCAAGACCAAGGCTGTCAGCGTGTGGTGCGCGCCGAACAAGGCCAAAGCCTGGAGCGAGCTGATGCTGGCCGGCAAGAAGCCCAAGCTGGTGGCCTGCAACAACCCCGTCAACGACAACTTGGTGCTGGGTTCCAAGCTGGGCGTGGTGGGCACTCCGACCCTGATTGCCGCCGATGGCCGCGTCCTGCCTGGCTCCGCACCGGCCGAGAAGATCGACCAATGGCTGAACGCCGGCAAGCCTGCCGCGTCGGCCGCCACGCAGGAGGCAACCCAATGAAGCGCACGGCCTTGATGTTTGGTGCCGGCGCGCTGGCCCTGGCCCTGACGGGCTGCGGTTCGCTGGCTGGCCGCGACTGCGGCGCTTGCTGCAAGGGAGTCGGTTTCAGCGGCAGTGCCGCGCACGCATGGGAGGGAAGCAAATGAAGGCACTGGCCTTGACCTTTGGCATCGGGGCCGTGGTGGCCCTATCCGGTTGCAGCAGCATGTCCGGCTTTGATGCGAAATCCGAATTCGCGTGCAAGGCCCCGGACGGCATCTTGTGCGAGTCGATGAGCGGCATCTACGCCAATGCCCAGGCGAAGAACCTGCCGGGCCAGCGCGTGAATGCGCGCGGCGAGGCTCCGGTGGAACTTTCGCAGGCGAAAGCCGGCAGCAACGTGATGACCAAGCCCATCTACTCGGGCACGCCGATCCGCAGCGCCCCGCGCCTGCTTCGGGTCTGGTTCGCGCCGTGGGAAGACACCGATGGCGATCTGCATGACCAGTCCTACGTGTACCTGCCGGTCGATTCCGGCCGCTGGCTGATCGAGCACAACCGCCGCCGCATCCAGGACAACTACCGGCCGGTGCGCGCCCCGTCGAATGTGACGGCCCAGGCTGCGCAGCCGCAAGCGGCCGGCGCTGGCCAGCAACGGCAAAGCCCTGGCGTGCTGGGGCAGCAGCCGACGCCTCCCGCTGACAACGGGATGGAGTCTATCGGCGTCCGTCAAGACCGCATGAGCAACGAGCAAGCCACCGAGCTGCTGAACGGAATCATGCGCCCCGGCAACGTCATCCCGGACAGCGAATAAACAACGCTGGCCGGGCGGCCAACATGGAGAACATTCAATGCAAGACAGCATGATGGACAAGCTAAAGGGTGCTGCCGCCCGGTTTTGGGACGAAACCGTGCTGGGTAACACCTCGGATGTCGGGAGCCAACCGGCCCCTGTGGCGGCCGCCAACGAGGTGACGAGCCTCTACGGTCTTCACAGCATCCTCAAGTACGACCAATACGACCCCGACACGGGCCTTTTCTACAACGACAACTCGGTGGCCTTCTGCTTTGAAGTCATCGCCCAAACGGGCGCGGACGACGACATGGCAAGCCGCCTCAATACGCTCTTTACCCCGGTGCCGCCGCACTACGGGATTCAGTGGTGCCTGTTCGGTAGCCCGGTGCTGGATGACCAGTTTCAGGCGTACATGGATCAACGCCATATCGCGGTGGACAACGGCAAGACGACCCCGTTCTTCCAGGAGCTGGCCAAGCGCCGCGTGGAGTACATCTACAAGGCCAAGGGCAAGCCGCTTTGGCCCAATGACAACTACGTGGTGAAGAACATCCGGCTGTTGTTCTCCATCACAAAAGCCGGCTCTTTCCGTGACGCCAAGCTGGTGGAGGAAATGTACGAGCTGCGCGAGACAGTGCGCGCCTCACTGCGCACGGCAAGCCTGCCGTCCTTCCCCCTCGATGCTGACGGGCTGATTAGCTTCCTGTGGCCGATCCTCAACCCCGAAAGCATGTTCAGCAAGGAGCCGTTCCCCGACCTGCGCTACGACGACGGGAAATCCATCAAGAACCAAGTCACCGCCTTTGGCCAGCATGTGCGCGTGAAGGCCAACGAGCTGCTGTTTGGCCTGCCGCCCGAGAAGCAGGGCGACGAAGACAAGCGCATTGCCGTGCGTGGCTTCGGCGTGCTTCAGTACCCGCAGAAGAAAGAGCTGTGGGAGATGGCCAACATCATCGGTTCGTTTTTCGATGACGGCCTTCAATACCCGTGCCCGTTCCTGGTGTGCGGTGGCGTCTTCACGCTTGACCCCAACGTGGTGGACGGCAAGGCTCAGATCAAGGCCGCGCGCACCAAGCAAAACGCCAAGTCCAAGATGGCCGAATTCCAGCCCGAGCTTCAGGCCCAGGCGAATGATTGGGACATCGTGCTGCACCAGCTCAACAACGGCGGCAGCATGTGCGAGCTGTACCACACGTTGCTGCTGTTCGCGCCCAAGCGAGTCATCAATCGGGCCAGCCAAGTGGCCCTGAACGTGTGGCGCAGCGAACGCTTCACGATCTGCCCGCTGCAACTGCTGCAACTGACGGCCCTGTATTCCAGCCTGCCGATGACGCTCACCGAGACGGTGCGCGACGACTTGCAGAAGCTGCGCCTCATCACTTCCAAGACCACGGTGAACGCCGTGGACATGGCTCCGGTGATTGGCGAATGGAAGGGCGCAGGCGACCCGGTGATGATGTTCTTCGGCCGCCGTGGCACGCCTACTTTCCTCGACTTCTACAGCAACCAGCAGGGCAACTACAACGTGTTCGTGGCGGGTGTGTCCGGTTCGGGCAAGTCCGTGACCATGAACGAAGTCGTTTCGGCCTATCGCGGCATCGGTGCGCGGGTGTGGGTGATCGACGTGGGCCGCAGCTATCAGAACCTGATCCGGCTCCAAAAGGGCACCTTCCTCGAATTCACGCCGAGCACCAAGCTCTGCATCAACCCGTTCACATGGGTGGGCACTGACGACGAGCTGGATTTCAAGGCCGAAATGCGGATGCTCAAGCCGATGATCGGCCGCATGGCGTCACCCAATGCGCCACTGACGGAATTCCAGTACGCGCTGATCGGGGAGGCGATTACCGCTGTCTGGCAGGACTACGGCCAGGACACCAACCCGACCCGCATCCGCGACTATCTGTTGAGCAACATCAAGAACGAGTCGGGCAGCACCGAGCGCGTGGCCTACGAGCTGGCCAAGCAGCTCGCGCCGTTCACCAAGGATGGCGTCTATGGCGACTTCTTCAATGGCCGCGCCAACATCAGCCTGGATGCTGACATGGTGGGTCTGGAGCTGGAAGAACTGAAGAACGCGCCCGAGCTGCGCCGCGTGGTGCTGTTCGTGCTGACCTCGCGCATTGCCCACGACATGTACCTGACCCGCGACCGCAAGAAGCTGTGTCTGGTCGATGAGGCGTGGCAGCTCCTGGGGGCCGACAAGGAAACCGCCGAGTTCATCGAGGAAGGCTACCGCCGCGCCCGGAAGTACAACGGAATTTTCTGCGTGGGTACGCAGGGCATCGAGGACGCTTACAAGAACGATGCGGCCCAGGCGGCCTACAACAACGCCGACTGGAAGATTCTGCTGCGCCAAGACCGCAAGAACCTGGAAAAGCTGATCGAGGACGGCATGGTGAATTTCTCGCCGGCCGTGAAGCGGATGCTGCTGTCGTTGCGTACCGAGCGCGGCCGCTTCAGCGAAATGCTCATTTCCTCGCCTAACGGCGATTCTGTGGTGCGTCACATCCCCGATCCGTTCTCCCTGCTGATGGCTTCGACCAACGCGCAGGACTTCAACGAATGCAACGCGCTGCTGGAGCAGGGCCATTCCACGATGGAAGCCCTGGAAATCATGCTGGCCCGCCGTACCCCTCAAGAACAACTGTCCCCGCGCCGGAGGAAAGATGACTACTGAACCGACCACCAACCCAACCCCCGAGACGCCAGCGCCGACCGAGGCCGCAGCGCCGGCCGCCGACCGGATGCGTTACGTGATCCCGGCCGTGCTGTCCACCTTGCTCACTCTGGTGGCGCTCGCGCCAGTGGCCTACGTCATCAACCGCAACATGCCGGCGCGCGTGGCGACCGTGGATTTGCAGGTGCTGGTGGAGGAAGACCAGAAGCGCACCCTGGACGTGATCGGCAAGGGCGGCGACGTGACGGACGAGCAGCGCGCCGTGGCGCAGAAGCTGACCATCGACTTTGCCAAGAAGCTGTCCGCGACCGTGGATGCGCTGGGGCAAGAGTGCAACTGCGTGATCGTCAACAAGGCGGCGCTGCTGGGCGGCGTGACCATCGACTACACGGATCAAGTCCGGGCGAGGATGAAGTGATGAAGGCGAAGCGCATCTACTGGACGGTTTGCGCGGGTGTGTTCGCCGTGGGTGCGCTGGCCGCCGCCACTACCCCTTGGCTGGATTACACCTTCAACCTGACCAACAGCCTGCCCGGCACCCTCTACGTGATCCACAAGGGTGGGGAGGTGAAGAAGGGCGAGCTGATCGCCTACCGCTGGCATGGCGGGGCGACCTATCCCGCTGGCACCACCTTCATCAAGCGCGTGGCCGGTGTGGCTGGCGACACGGTTAAACGGGCCGGCAGCGCGTTTTGGGTGAATGACCAATACATCGGCACCGCCAAGCCCTTCTCGAAGGCTGGCGTGCCTCTCCAGCCCGCGCAGGATGGGGTTATCGGGGCAGGGGAGTATTTCGTTTCGACGCCCAACCCGAACAGCCTGGACTCGCGCTATGCGCTGACCGGCAACGTGAAGCAGGCCGAAGTCATCGGGAGGGCCTATGAAATTTTCTAAGCTGATCGCAGCCCTGTTGATCGCCTCGATCCTGCCCACCGCGAACGCGGCGAGCTTGGGCAGCATCGGGCCGACCTACCCGATTGGGGAGGAAAGCGCGCTCGACATGATTATGAAGAAGCTGCGCGAAAAGGAGCGCAGCGGCGAGCTGAAGCGGTTGCAGGAAGAAGCCATCCGCCGCTCGATGGGCAGCATCAAGAACATGAAGCCGGTGGATGGCATCACCACCGTGCGCGCCCGCGCACAGCGTTTCATCGACCCCACCGTGACCTACACCAAGCCGGTAACGACCGATGACGGCCGCATCGTGGTGCCGGCCGGCACGAAGATCAACCCGCTGGACATGACCGGACTGACGAAGACGCTGGTTTTCTTCGACGGCCGCGACCCCGAGCAGCGCGAAGCAGTGGGGCGCTTGGTGGCCAAGGGCGGCCAGCTCAAGGTGAAGCCGATTCTCGTTGCTGGGTCTTGGCTCGACCTCACAAAAGCCTGGAAGACCCAAGTTTTCTACGACCAGAAGGGCACCCTTTCCAAACGGTTCGGCATCACGGCCGTGCCGGCTGTGATTCGTCAGCAGGGAAAGATGCTTGTGCTCGATGAGATTCCCGCGAAGGAGCTGCAATGAAACGCTGGCTTGTAATGGCTTTCATGGTGCTCGCGGCGACTTTCGCGCGCGAAAGTATGGCCGGCGTGTGCCAGGGCAAGTTTGCCAACCCCATCACCGATATTTGCTGGAGCTGCCTGTTTCCGCTGACGCTAGGCGGCACGCCGATCATGACGATGGGCCAGGAGGATACCGGCAACCCTGACGGCTTCCTCTGCACCTGCACCAACCCCCTGCGCATCGGCATCAAGACCGGCTTTTGGGAGCCGGCGCGGCGCGTGGATGTGACCCGCACCCCGTACTGCTTTGTCTCGCTTGGCGGCATCAAGCTCGATCCCGGTATCCGCGCCCCGGAAGGCGAGATCCGTTTGCAGCAAGACAACACCAAGCAGTCCAACTATCAGGTTCATTGGTACGCCGATCCGATCCTGTATTGGCTGGAGGTGATCCTGGACAACCCGTGTCTGGAAACGGGTTCCTTTGACGTGGCCTACATCACCGAAGTCGATCCGACTTGGAACGACGACGAGCTGACCATGTTGCTGAACCCGGAAACCTTCCTGTTCGGCAACCCCATCGCCCAAGCCGCGTGTGCCGGTGACTGCGTGCTGTCATCGGCCGGCTTTGGCAGTAACGCGCTTTTCTGGTGCGCCGGCTGCCAGGGTTCGATCTACCCCTTCAATGGCCATGTGCAGGCCCACGTCTCGCACGTTCAAGCCAGCTCGCTGCTGGTGCAGCGCATGACGGCCAAGCTGCACCGCGAATTCCTGATGTGGGGCACCTCTGGCGCTGATGGCTTGTGTGGCATCTATCCCGAGCCGGTGATGGACAAGACCCAATACAAGTACCAGATGCTCTACCCGATCCCGCAGACGGAAAAGATCAACGGGCGCTGCTGCCAACCCTATGGCCGCACGACCGCGATTTGGGGAGCTGGCAAGAGCTACCCGTATGCCGGCGAAGACTTCGCCTACATGATTTTCCGAAAGAAAAACTGCTGCCTGGGAGTGGGATTCTGATGAACAAGAAAACTGTCATCGGGCTGATGCTGCTGGCCGCTTTCGCCCGCGAAAGCGTGGCGCAGAGCACGCCGACCGCATCCCAGCTCGACCAAGAACGCCAACGCATCGAGCTTGAACGCAAGCAGATGTTTGATCCGAACAACCCCGCCTCGAAGGCTAAGAAGGGCGCTATGCCCAACTCGGCCGACATCGACCGGGAAA